>NC_007493.2:1276909-1914114 GCF_000012905.2 Cereibacter sphaeroides 2.4.1
CGGAAATATCCCCGGGGGTGCGGGGGCAGGCAGCCCCCGTCTCCGCCGGTTCAGACAAGCACCGCCCCCTTGGCGCCGATGGCGCCCTCGGTCTCGGCATCGCCCAGCAGCATCTCGTTGTGCGGCCGCCCCGAGGGGATCATCGGGAAGCAGTTCTCGTGCTTCTCGACGAGGCAGTCGAACACCACCGGCCCGTCATAGGCGATCATCTCGCGGATCGCATCGTCGAGATCGGCCGGATCCGCGCACTGGATGCCCTTGGCCCCGAAGGCCTCGGCGAGCTTCACGAAGTCGGGCAGGCTCTCGCTCCAGGATTGCGAATAGCGCTGGCCGTGCAGAAGCTGCTGCCACTGCCGCACCATGCCGAGCCGCTCGTTGTTCAGGATGAACTGCTTCACCGGCAGGCGGAACTGCATCGCCGTGCCGATCTCCTGCATGTTCATCAGGAACGAGGCGTCGCCCGCGATATTGATGACCAGCGCCTCGGGATGGGCCACCTGCACGCCGATCGAGGCGGGCAGGCCGTAGCCCATGGTTCCGAGCCCGCCCGAGGTCATCCAGCGGTTCGGGCCCTCGAAGCCCAGGAACTGCGCCGCCCACATCTGATGCTGGCCCACTTCGGTGGTGATGTAGCGGTCCATCCCCTTCGTCAGCGCCTCGAGCCGCTGCAGCGCATGCTGCGGCTTGATGAGCTTCGAGGAGGGCGCGTAGTCGAGGCAGTTCACCGCCTTCCATTCGGCGATCTGCTTCCACCACTCGGCCAAGGCCTCGCGGTTCACCTTGCGCCCGCGCGACTTCCACAGGCGCAGCGCATCCTCGAGCACATGGCCCACGTCGCCGATGATCGGCACGTCCGCCCGGATCACCTTGTTGATCGAGGAGGGATCGATGTCGATATGGACCTTCTGCGAGAAGGGCGAGAAATCCTTCACCCGGCCGGTGATCCGGTCGTCGAAGCGCGCGCCCACATTGATCATCAGGTCACAGCCGTGCATCGCGAGGTTGGCCTCGTAGAGGCCGTGCATCCCGAGCATCCCCAGCCAGCCCTTGCCGCTGGCCGGATAGGCCCCGAGCCCCATCAGGGTCGAGGTGATCGGGAAGCCCGTCGCATCGACGAACTCGCGCAAGAGCTGGCTGGCCGCGCTGCCCGAGTTGATGACGCCGCCGCCGGTGTAGAAGACCGGCCGCTCGGCGGTCTCGATCAGCTCGACCATGCGCGTGATGGCCTCGATGTCGCCCTTCACCTTCGGCTGGTAATGATCGACCCGCGCCTTCTGCGGCGGCTGGTAGGTCGCGGTCGCGAACTGAACATCCTTCGGGATGTCGACCAGCACCGGCCCCGGCCGGCCGTGGGTCGCCACATGGAAGGCCTGATGGATCGTCTCGGCGAGCCTGGCCGTGTCCTTCACCAGCCAGTTGTGCTTGGTGCAGGGGCGGGTGATGCCCACCGTATCGGCCTCCTGGAAGCCGTCGGTGCCGATCATGAAGGTGGGGACCTGACCCGAGAGGACGACGAGCGGGATCGAATCCATCAGCGCATCGACGAGGCCGGTGACGGCATTCGTGGCGCCGGGGCCGGAGGTGACGAGGACGACGCCCGGCTTGCCCGTCGAGCGCGCATAGCCCTCGGCCATATGGACCGCGCCCTGTTCGTGCCGCACGAGGATGTGCCGGATGTCGTTCTGCTGGAAGATCTCGTCGTAGATCGGCAGCACGGCACCGCCCGGATAGCCGAACACCGTGTCCACCCCCTGATCCTTCAGGGCCTGGACCACCATCCGCGCGCCGCTCATCACCTCGGTCATCTCTCTCTCCATCCTTGCCGCCTCGGGCGGCGCGATCCGCGCAACAAAAAGCCCCCGGGGTTCACTCGGGGGCGCATGGGAACCGATTATGGTCAACCGTCACCGGCCCATGCGCAGCATTCCTACAAGAAGTACGACACCAGACATTTCCGGGCCTCCGTTGCGGTCGGGCCGGACACTAGGCGGTGCCCGACCCACCGTCAATGGCAAATCGGCGAAGAAAGTGTCGCAGAGGGTCGGATGGCCGCACATTTGTTTCTCTATTTCCCCGCGGGCCGAAACAAACGGAAATCCGGGGCACCCGCGTCAGAGCATCAGCGCCACATAGCCCCCGTAGGCCGCCAGCAGCAGCGCCCCGGCCCAGCGGGGCACGCCCTTGAGCGCAAAGGCCAGGAGCACGAGAAGGAGCGAGCAGCCCAGAACCCAGGGCATGTCCTCGCGCAGGAAGCGCGGGTCGAGCCCCTGGATCGGCAGGACGAGCCCGGTGATTCCGAGGATCCCCAGCACGTTGAAGATGTTCGATCCGATCACGTTGCCGACGGCGATCTCGGAATGCTTGCGCCAGGCCGCGATGGCCGAAGTGGCCAGTTCGGGTAGCGACGTGCCGACCGCGACGATGGTCAGGCCGATCACCGCCTCGGAGATGCCGAAGGAGCGGGCGATCTGGGTCGAGCTGTCCACGAGAAGCCGCGCGCCCACCATCAGCACCACGAGCCCGCCGAGCGTGATGAGCGCCGACTTCCAGACCGGCGTCAGCGCCTCGGGGTCGGTCTCCTCCTCCTCGGTGCGCCCGGAGAGGAAGGACGAGACGAGAAAGCCTATGAGCGCCGCCACCAGCACGCCCGCCTCGATCCGCGACAGCCCGTCGCCCAGCAGCATGATCCACAGAAGGACGGTCGCGCCCACCATGAAGGCCAGATCCTTCCAGACCCGCCGTCCATCGACGGCCACCGGATAGATCAGCGCGGTGAGGCCGAGGATCAGGAGGATGTTGGCAATGTTCGAGCCGAGAACGTTTCCGACCGCGATGGAGGAGGCGCCGTCGAGCGCCGCGTTGAGCGAGACCAGAAGCTCGGGCGTCGAGGTTCCGAAGCCCACGATGGTCAGGCCGATGACCATGGGGCTGATCCGGTAGGACCGCGCGACATTGGCCGCACCCCGCACCAGAAATTCGCCTCCGAAGAAAAGGCCTAGAAGGCCCGCGACAAACAGGATGTAGACCAAGATGCACTCCTCTGCTTCCGGGCCGAAGTGGGCAGAGCCGCGGACATTGCAAGAGGAATCCGCGACGAATGTTTTTCGGTGACGCCGCGTTCGGCGGGAAGGGAGGGAAGGCCATGTCCGGTCACGACCGGACAGATCCCGCGGAACTTGCCGCTGTGTCACCGTGGGGTCAGGGCCGGGTGCCGCGTCCGCATCGGGCCGACCGATCCGCCGCGCAGAAGGCGTCGGGAACGTCAGGGGCGGCATCGCTGTCCGGTCCGGCACCGGAAGCGGGAGAGCGCGTGCCGCGAGCGGCTCCGCGCCCTGCATGAGGCTCGGGAGGCGGTTGCTGCAAGCGGATCCTGCGCTCTGCAGGGGACTCCGGGAGGCGATTGCCGCGAGCGATCCTTCCGCCCTGCAAGAGGCTGGGGAGACGCTTGCCGCGAGCGTCGGGTTGCGCTGTGCAGGAGAGCCGGGGAGGCGTTCGCTGCCAGCGGCCCCTGCGCGCCGTCAGTCGCGGCTGCGGTCGCCCGAGCGCGCCTCGGGCAGGCTGATCCGCGCCACCTGTTCGGCGATCGGATCGACGCTCAGCGGATGCAGCTCGGCGCGATGGTCGGAGGGTTGGCCGATGGCCTGCCAGCGGCCGCCCTTGTAGATCTCGAGCGCCGAATAGGTGGCCTTGTAGCCCATCTTGCGGCTGCCGGGCACCCAGTAGCCGAGATAGACATAGGGCAGGCCCGCCTCGCGCGCGATCTCGATATGGTCGAGGATCACATAGGCCCCCAGCGACCGGCCCGCGAGGTCCGGATCGTAGAAGGAATAGACCATGCTCAGCCCGTCGTCGAAGATGTCCGTCAGGCAGACGGCCGAGAGCGGGCGGTTGGAGGGCGTGTCGCCCGGGCGCGAATATTCGATGACGCGCGAGCGGATCGGCGTCTCCTCGATCATCGCCGCGAATTCGAAGATATCCATGTCGGCCATGCCGCCATCGGCGTGCCGGTCGTCGAGGTAGCGCCGGAACAGCGCATACTGGTCCTCGGTGGCCCAGGGGCTGGTGGCATTGCGCCTGAGGTCGGCATTGCGCTTCATCACCCGGCGCTGGGTGCGCGTGGGCTCGAAATCCGCCACGCGGATGCGCGCCGAGAGGCAGGCCGAACATTCGGCGCAGGACGGCCGGTAGAGCACGTTCTGCGACCGCCGGAAGCCCTGCTTCGACAGGGTGTCGTTCAGCTTCTGGGCATGTTCGCCCTGAAGTGCGGTGAACAGCTTCCGCTCCAGCCGCCCCTCGAGATAGGGGCAGGACTGCGGGGCCGTCACATAGAACTGGGGCGCGATGGGAAGCGTGTGGCGCATGGACGGCTCTTTGCTGGATTGCCGGATACGTTAGCAAGGCCTCCGGGCGGCGCCAAGGTCCCTGTTGCCGCCCGGGCCGGTCAAATGCGCGACAGCTTGCCCGCCCTCACTCGCCGGCCGCCCGGTTGATGGCCACGCTGCCCAAGACGAGGTCCGTCAGGCCCTGCGCCCGCGCGGTCGTCAGCATCAGCACCACCGAGACGATCTGCGGCAGGACCATGCCGATCGAGACCGTGTAGCCCAGCGTGTGCAGGAAGGCGTCGGGCAGGCCGAAGGGGCGCCCCTCGTGCGTGCGCAACCGGATCGCCATCAGCCGCATCCCGGGCGTGGCCGAACTGCGGGCGAGCGAGACGGTCCGGTAGGCGAAGCCCACGCAGAGAAAGAGAAGCGGCAGGTAGAAGAGCGCGGTGAAGGCCGTGAAGGGCACGATCAGCGCGGTCAGGAGCGAGATCAGCACCATGTCGATCACCCAGGCAAGCCCGCGCTTCAGCGGCACGTCGGCATAGAATTCCGCGTGACGGTCGGGATCGGGCAGGGGGTCTATCCAGGTGTGGCTCATCGCAGGTTCCTCTGTGGCGGGAAGCGGCCCCGGGGGCCGCCTCTATGTCGGAGTGCCTTGGCCCCGGCGCAAGGCCCGGTGCGTCGCGGGAGTGGGGTGGGCCACGATCCTCGCGCATCGCCTGCCTCGGGCCGCCCTATCCTCGGGCGGGCAAGTCGGAGCGCCGTGGCCCCGCCGCAGGATCCGGGTGCTTCCCGGGGGGCACGATCCCCGGGCAGCGTCAGTCTCGGGCCTTCCCGTCCCCGGGCGGGCATGTCAGGGGCCGCGTCGGCGGGGAGTGGGGGCGATGCCGCCCCCGCAACGGTTGCCTCAGGCCTCGACATCCTCGGCGGGCGTTCCGGCCTTGCGGGCACGATCCTGCATGAAGGCGTCGAACTCCTGCTTGTCCTTGGCCTCGCGCAGGCGCTGGAGGAAGGATTCGAAGGCGATCTGCTCTTCCTCGAGCCGGCGCAGCGTGTCGGCCTTGTAGGCGTCGAAGGCGGCGTTGCCGCTGCTGTTCCAGGCCATGGACCGGGACGCGGTGCGACGGGGGCTGCAGGAACGGTTGAACATGCGCTTGCTCCAGATCATGTAGGCGAGAAGGGCGAGGCCAACGGGCCAGAAGGCGATGAAGCCTGCAACCATCGCGGCGATCCAGGCCGGACGGCCGCGCTCGTCGAGCCAGGCTTCGGCGCGGCCGGGCCAGGAGGCGAAGCCGGCGCGGGCAGTGGCGGGTATCATGGGCGATCTCCGTCTGAAAGGTGGATGTGAAGCTCTTTCACATTCCTTCAGATGGGAAGTTTCCGCCCCTGCGCAAGAGGCGATGTTAAGGTAATTCACATCTTCGGAGGGCGGAGGGCGATATTCTGCCCGAGCGGAACCGGCAGACAGTGGGCGGACCTTGCCGCGTAGGAGCTGAATGGCTGCCCCACCGGCGGCAGAGACGACCCTTGCGGGCCGAACCGCGCGAGAGCCTCGCGGCGCCGTTCCGGGCGCACCCCGCAGCGGCGCCGTCGGAATGGGGCTTTTTTCCGGAGCAGGGGCGTCCTCCCCGGCCCGCGTGGGTCCTGTCCGGGACATTGCGCGGTGACCCAAAGGGGCGCCGATGCGGAGGACGCAGCCGATGTGTCGGGAGGCTGGCGGAGCTGGCGGCCAACCCGTTCGCCCTCCCCGAAACCTTCAGACGGTGAACTGCCCGATCTGCGCGCCGGTCAGGCGCTGCAGGATGTCGGGAGCCACGGCGAAGATGTGGCGCGGCGTGCCGCCCGCGGCCCAGACTTCGCGAAACTCCATCAGCCGCGGGTCGAGCCAGACCGGCAGCGGCACGAGATGACCCACGGGCGCCACGCCGCCGATGGCGAAGCCCGACTGCGCGCGCACCGTGGCCGCATCTGCCCGCCCGAGCGCCTCACCCGCAAGCGCGCCCGCCTTCTCGACCGAGACCTGATTGCCCCCGGCGGTGAGGAAGAGATGCAGCTGCCCGCTCTCGGCGCCGAGAAACAGGATCGACTTCACGATCTGGTCGAGCGCACAGCCCGCGGCGGCGGCGGCCTGTTCGGCGGTGCGGGTCTCGGCCGGCATCTCGCGGATCTCGGCCGCAACGCCCGCCGCCTCCAGCGCGGACCGGACCCGCGCGAGGCTCTTGCTCATGTTGTCTCTCTCTCCTGTCTCCGGCGGGCCCGCCCCGCCTGCCGTTCCCGCAGAGGCGGCATCCGCCGCCCTGCGCCTGCATCCGGGGCTCCCGCCCCCTCTATCGCCCGGCGCCTGCGACCTTTCAAGCCGGGGCAGCCGTTGACCCGGCGCGGGGCTGCGGCCATGCTCGCCGCCATGACAACCTTCGCCTCGCGCCTCACCCGCCAGCCCTTGCCCTACGAGCCCGACGCCGCGGTCGACGTCGCCGCGAGCTTCGCCGATCTGGATCCGGCCCTTGCGGGCCTTCTGGGCGCCACCGCCGGTTGCAGCCCCTACCTGCGCGGCCTCATGGTCCGCGAGGGAGCCTGGCTGCGCGAGGCGCTGTCGCAGGCCCCCGAAGCCGCGCTCGACGGGATCCTCGACCCGCTGGGAGATCTGCCGCTCGCCGCGCTGGGCGACGGGCTGCGCATCGCCAAGCGGCGCACGGCGCTTCTGACCGCTCTGGCCGATCTGGGCGGCGTCTGGCCGCTCGAGACGGTGACCTCCGCATTGACGCGGCTCGCCGACCGGGCGACCGACCTTGCGCTGAAGCGGCTCGTGGCCGACGAGATCCGGCGCGGCAAGCTGCCCGGCGCCACGACCGAGGATGCCGAGACGGCGGGCGGCATGGTCGCGCTCGCCATGGGCAAGATGGGGGCGGGAGAGCTCAACTATTCCTCCGACATCGACCTCGTCTGCCTCTTCGACGAGACGCGCTATCCGGGGCAGCAGCAGGAGGCCCGCGCCGCCTTCATCCGCGTGACGCGCAGGATGACCGCCCTTCTGTCCGACCTCACCGCCGAGGGCTACGTCTTCCGCACCGACCTGCGGCTGCGCCCCGATGCGGCGGTGACGCCGGTCTGTCTCTCGATGGCCGCGGCCGAGAGCTATTACGAAAGCGTCGGCCGCACCTGGGAACGGGCGGCCTATATCAAGGCCCGTCCCTGCGGCGGCGATCTGGCCGCGGGCGAGCGGTTCCTGAAGGCGCTGGTGCCCTTCGTCTGGCGCAAGCATCTCGATTTCGTGGCGATCCAGGATGCGCACGACATGCGGCTGCGCATCCGCGACCACCGCGGCCTGCACGGGCCGGTGGTGATCGAGGGCCATGACATGAAGCTCGGCGTGGGCGGCATCCGCGAGATCGAGTTCTTCACCCAGACCCGCCAGCTCATCGCCGGCGGACGCGACCCCGGCCTGCGCGACCGCACGACGGTGGGAGGGCTCCGCGCGCTCTCGGCTGCGGGCTGGATCCCCGCCGACGTGACCGAGGAGCTGATCGACCATTACCGCGCCCACCGCGAGGTCGAGCACCGGCTCCAGATGGTGCAGGACGCGCAGACACATACGATGCCGACGAGCGCCGAGGGGGTCGACCGGATCGCGGCCTTCTGCGGCCGCACGCCCGAAGCCTTCCGCACGCTCCTGCGGGACCGGCTCGAACGGGTGGACCGGCTGACGGAAGGGTTCTTCGCCCCCGGCGCGGCCGAGAAGGGGCCGGAGCTGTCGGCCCGCGCGCGCGACATCGTCGAGGGCTGGGCGAGCTACCCCGCGTTCCGCTCGCAGCGCGCGGTCGAGATCTTCCGGCGGCTGCGCCCGCAGATCCTGAAGAGCCTCGCACGCGCCGCCAATCCCGACGAGGCGCTGGCCGCTTTCGACGGCTTTCTGGGCGGGCTGCCCGCGGGCGTGCAGATCTTCGCCCTCTTCGATGCGAACCCGCCGCTCGTCGACCTAATCGCCGACATCTGCGCGACCTCGCCCAAGCTCGCGCGGTATCTCTCGCGCAATGCTTCGGTGCTCGACGCGGTGATCGGGGGCGGCTTCTTCACCCACTGGCCGGGCACGCCCGCCCTTGTGCGCGAGCTGACCGACCGTCTGGCCGAGCTTCCCGATTACGAGCGCAAGCTCGACGCGGCCCGGCGCTGGATGAAGGAATGGCACTTCCGCGTGGGCGTGCATCATCTGCGCGGCCTGATCGATGCGTTCGAGGCGGCCAAGGAATATGCCGATCTGGCCGAGGCGGTGGTCGTGGCGCTCTGGCCGGTGGTCTGCGAGGAGTTCGCGCGGAAGCACGGCCCGCAGCCCGGTCGCGGGGCGGTCGTCCTCGGCATGGGCAGTCTGGGCGCGGGCCGGCTCAATGCGGGCTCGGACCTCGACCTGATCGTCATCCACGATGCGCAGGGGCAGGAAGAGAGCGAGGGCCCGCGGCCGCTTGGGGCGCGGCCCTATTTTGCGCGCCTCACCCAGGCGATGGTGACCGCGCTCACCGCCCCCATGGCCGAGGGCCGGCTCTATGAGGTCGACATGCGGCTCCGTCCCTCGGGGCGGCAGGGGCCGGTGGCCACCGCGCTCGCCTCCTTCCGCAGCTATCAGCGCGAGGAGGCCTGGACCTGGGAGCATCTGGCGCTGACCCGCGCCCGCCCGCTCGCGGGCAACCCGGACCTCGCCGGTGAAATCGAGGCGCTGCGGCGCGAGATCCTCTCCGAGAAGGCGGTGGCGGCACGCGTGCTGCCGGATGTGGCCGACATGCGCCGGAGGCTCGCCGAAGCCAAGCCGCCGGGCGGGCCGTGGGAGGCCAAGAACGGCGCAGGGCGGCTGATGGATGTGGAGCTTCTGGCCGAGACGGCGGCGCTGCTCGCAGGCGATCCCGCGCGGCGCGTCGAGCAGCAACTGCGCGCGGGTGTCCGGAGCGGTTTTCTGACGGCGGCCTGCGAGGCGGATCTGCTGGCGGCCTACCGGCTCTGCTGGCGGCTGCAGGCGGGCTCGCGGCTTCTTTCCGAGGGGACGCTCGATTTCGAGAACCTGGGCGAGGGGGGGCGTGCGTTCCTCCTGCGCGAGGTGGAGGCGCCCGATGCCGAGGCGCTGCTCGCGCGGCTGCAGGAGCGCGTGACGGCGGCAGCGGCGCGCATCGATGCGCGGCTGGGGCCGGAGACGGGAACTGAAGAAGGAGAGGGCGACCGTGCAGCTGGATGAAGCGGATCCGAAGGGCCTCGTGCGCGAGAGCTATGCGATCGAGGGGATCAGCGCGGGCGAGTGCCGCTCGATCTTCGTCGACTGGGCGCTGAGCCTGCCCTCGGACCGGGTGGCCGAGGCGCTGCGGACGCTGCTCGAGGCCTATGCCGCGGCCAGGCCGGAGCATCCGATGAGCGAGGTGCTGGCCGGCGGCCTCGCGGCGGCGCCCAGCCCCCGCCGCCGCGGCGGCCGCGCCGCTCGGGTGACGGAAGCCTGAGGCTGCCGCGGCTGGCAGACCGAACGTGCCGAAACGGCTCCGGGCCGCCTAGCGCCCAAGCCAGAGCAGGCGCGCCGGCGCCGCGTCCGTCGCACCGGATGTTGCCCCGGATGTTGCCCCGGTACATCGCAGGATCGGCTGCGCTGAAGCGTGCCGGTCGACCGGCAGGCGCGCAGAAGAGCGCGCCGTGCCGCCGCGCTCCTCCTTCAGCGCAGGGCGGCCGCTTCCTGAGCCAGCCGCGTGATGCCCGCCCAGTCGCCCGCCTCCATCATGGCTTTCGGCGCAACCCAGCTGCCGCCGACGCAGACGACATTGGCAAGCCCGAGATAGGTCGCCGCATTGCCGAGCCCGATGCCGCCCGTGGGGCAGAAAGTCACCTGGGGCAGCGGCCCGCCCAGCGCCTTCACGGCCGGGGCGCCGCCCGAGGTCTCGGCAGGGAAGAACTTCTGCATCGTGTAGCCCCGCTCGAGAAGCGCCATCACCTCGGTCGCGGTGGCCGCGCCGGGCAGGAGCGGCAGGCCCTCGGCTTCGCAGGCATCGAGCAGACGGTCCGAGGCGCCCGGCGAGACGCCGAAGCGCGCGCCCGCGGCCCGGGCCGCCGCCACATCGGCGGGCGTGAGCAGCGTGCCCGCGCCGACGATCCCGCCTTCGACCTCCGCCATGATGCGGATCGCGTCGAGCGCCACGGGCGTGCGCAGCGTCACCTCGAGCGCGGGCAGGCCGCCCGCCACCAGCGCCTCGGCCAGCGGCCGGGCATGAGCGAGATCCTCGATCACCAGCACGGGCACCACCGCAGCGCGGCGGCAGATCTCGAGGGCTTGGCGGCTTTGGTCGGCAGGGGTCATGTCACTTCCTTTCGGCGGAGGCTCTGGGAGCAGGCGGAGGAGCCTCCGGCGGGGATATTTGAGCCAGAATGAAAGGGCAAGGAGAGGGGGAGAGGGGCGCCCCGCCTCGGGCGGCATGGAGCCGGGGAAGCGGGGCGCTTTCACTCTGGGCGGTCATCGGCGTCCCCGCCTGTACCGCTCCGCCAGATTGATCCCATCTGCTTTCATTCTGGTTAAAATATCCCCGCCGGAGGCTCCGACAGAGGATCGGGGCGCAGGGGTCAGACGACCACGGCCGCGCCTTCGGTTGCGGAACTCACGGTGGCTCGGAAGGCCGCGAAGAGGTCGCGGCCGATGCCGTGGGCGGAGGCGGAGAGGTCGGCCTCGACCGGGATCCGGTCCTCGAAACCCTCGGCCAGGACATCGAGCCGGCCCGTCGTCGCATCCACCCGCAGGAGATCGCCGTCCCGTAGCCGGGCAAGCGGGCCGCCCATCGCCGCCTCGGGTGCGACATGGATCGCCGAGGGCACCTTGCCCGAGGCCCCCGACATGCGCCCATCGGTGACCAGCGCCACGCGCAGGCCGCGATCCTGCAGCACCGAGAGCACCGGCGTCAGCGAATGCAGCTCGGGCATCCCGTTGGCGCGCGGGCCCTGAAAGCGCACCACCACCACCGTGTCCGTGGTGAACTCTCCCGCCCGGAAGGCGGCCTTGACCGCCTCCTGATCGTGGAAGATCCGGGCCCGTGCCTCGATCACATGGCGGTCGGGCGCCACGGCCGAGACCTTCATCACGCCGCGCCCGAGGTTGCCCGACAGCTGGCGCAGCCCGCCCGAGGGCTGGAACGGCTCGGTCGCCGGGCGCAGGATACGGTCGTTCTGCGAGGCGTCCGGCCCGTCGCGCCAGACGAGGCCGTCCTCGGTCAGCACGGGCTCGCGGCGGTAGAGGCTCAGACCGTCGCCCGCGACCGTCTGCACCTCTTCGTGCAGGAGGCCCGCATCGAGGAGCTGGCCGATCATGTAGGGCAGACCGCCCGCCGCATGGAAGTGGTTCACGTCCGCCATGCCGTTCGGATAGACCTTGGCCATCAGCGGCACGACCTCGGAAATGTCGGCGAAATCCTCCAGATCGAGCAGCACGCCCGCGGCCCGCGCCATGGCGGGCAGGTGCAGCACGAGGTTGGTCGACCCCCCCCGTCGCCATCAGCCCCACGAGCCCGTTCACGAAGGCGCGTTCGTCGAGGATCTGCCCCACCGGGCGATAATCGTTGCCGAGCGCGGTGATGGCCGCGGCGCGCTCGACCGCGGCCACCGTCAGCGCCTCGCGCAGGGGGGTGTTCGGGTTGACGAAACTCGCCCCCGGCAGGTGGAGCCCCATGAATTCCATCAGCATCTGGTTGGTGTTGGCCGTGCCGTAGAAGGTGCAGGTGCCGGGGCCGTGGTAGGAGGCCATCTCGGCCGCCATCAGCGCCTCGCGGCCCACCTCGCCGGTTGCGAACTGGTTGCGCACGCGCGACTTCTCGTCGTTGGGCAGGCCCGAGGTCATGGGGCCGCCCGGCACGAAGACCGCCGGCACATGGCCGAAGGTCGCCGCCGCCATCACGAGGCCCGGAACGATCTTGTCGCAGATCCCGAGAAAGAGCGCCGCATCGTAGCAGTTGTGCGAGAGCGACACGCCCGCCGCCAGCGCGATCACGTCGCGCGAGAAGAGCGACAGCTCCATCCCCGGCTGGCCCTGCGTGACCCCGTCGCACATGGCCGGCACCCCGCCCGCCACCTGTGCCGTGGCGCCCGCCCGGCGCGCGGCGGCCCGGATCAGCCTGGGATAATCCTCGTAGGGCTGATGGGCCGACAGCATGTCGTTGTAGGCGGTCACGATCCCGAGGTTCGGCGCCCGCCCCGCGGCCAGCGCCTCCTTGTCCTCGCCCATCGCCGCATAGGCATGGGCCTGGTTGCCGCAGGTCAGATGCGCGCGGACCGGACCCGCCTCGGCCGCGCGTCCCGTGCGCTCGAGATAGGCGCCGCGGCTCGCTTCCGAGCGGGCGCGGATACGGTCGGTGACGCGGGCGACAGTGGCGTTCAGGGTCATGCGGCGGCCTCGATGGCTGGAGAGGACGGCGCGGCATGAACCGCGGCCGGCCTGGACGGCTTTCCGGGATCGGGTTTGTTAGCGCTAACTAGCGCAAAGCGGGCGCAAGGGAAAGGGCCGCCTTCACGGTTCGGCGCAGGAATGGGCAGCCGCCGGGTGAATAGGTCAGCACAGCTGTCCCGATCTGCGTCTGGCGCATGGCGGATCTTCTCAATGGGAGGATGTGCTTGGCGCAGCAAGGGGCTAGGTGTTGCCGCAGGGGAGGGCTGGACCGAAGGAGTGGCTCCATGACCCGGACGAATGGACAAGACATGCAAGACTATGTGATCGACCATATGGCGATCGAAGCCGAAGCCCGCCGCCTGCGCAACGAAGCGATCCGCGAGGGCTTTGCCGCCCTGCGCACGATCCTCGCCCGTCGCTTCGCAGGCTTCGGACGCGGCACGGCGCGCGCCCACTGAGGCAGGCCCTTCGGGGCATGAGCGCACGAGGATAGTCGGCTGAGGCAGTCATTGTCGCAGCATGGAAAGGGCTCCGCCGCGTCGGAGCCCTTTTTCTTTGGGGCCACCTTCGGGACCCGAGCCTTTTCCCGGCGCGCAGAAGCGGCTAGAGGAGGGGCCGACCCCAACAGCGGAAGCTCCCGATGACCAGACCCACCGTCCGCCTGCGTCCCAAGGCCGAGGCCCGCGCCCTTCGGCACGGCTTTCCCTGGGTCTATGCCGACGAACTCGTGACCGACCGGCGCACGCAGGCACTCGCGCCCGGCACGCTCGCCGTGCTCGAGGATGCCGAGCGGCGCGCACTGGGCCTCGTGACCGTCAATGTGAGCTCGAAGATCATCGCGCGGATGCTCGACCGCGATCCCGAGGCCGTCATCGACGAAGGCTGGTTCGCCGAACGGCTGACGCGGGCGTTGGCGCTCCGCGAGCGGCTGTTCGACCAGCCCTTCTACCGGCTGGTCCATGCCGAGGCCGACGGGCTGCCCGGCGTCGTGATCGACCGGTTCGGAGAGGCGGCGGTGATTCAGCCCAATGCCGCCTGGGCCGAGACGCATCTGTCCGAACTGGAGGCCGCGCTCGTGCGGGTGACCGGTGTGACGACGGTGGTCAAGAACGGCACCGGCCGGGCGCGGGGCCTGGAGGGGCTGGCCGAGGAGACGGTGGTGCTGCGCGGCGGCCTCAGTGCGCCGGTGCCGGTTCCGATGAACGGCGCGACCTACATGGCGGATCTCACCGGCGGGCAGAAGACGGGGCTCTTCTACGACCAGCGGCCGAACCATGCCTTCGCCGCGCGCCTCGGCCGCGGCGGCTCGGTGCTCGATGTCTTCACCCATGTCGGGGGCTTCGCTCTCGCGGCCCTCGCAGGCGGCGCCGAGCGGGCGCTCGCGGTCGATGCCTCGGGCCCGGCGCTGGCGCTGGCCGAGGCGGGGGCGAAGCTCGCGGGTCTCGGCGATCGGTTCGAGACCCGGCAGGCCGATGCCTTCCAGGCGCTCGAGGCGCTGGGAGCCGAGGGGGCCCGCTTCGATCTCGTGATCTGCGACCCTCCCGCCTTCGCCCCCGCGAAGCCCGCGCTCGAAGCGGGGCTGCGGGCCTACGAACGGCTCGCGCGGCTGGCGGCGCCGCTGGTGGCGCCGGGCGGGTATCTCGTCCTCTGCTCCTGCTCGCATGCGGCCGATCTCTCCGCCTTCCGCAATGCCTCGGCGCGCGGCATCGGGCGGGGCGGGCGGCGCGGCCAGCTGATCCACACGGGCTTTGCCGGGCCGGACCATCCGATCCTGCCGCAGCTGGCGGAATCCGGCTATCTCAAGTCGCTCTTCTTCCGGCTCGACGGGTGAGGGTCGTCCTCGACGCCTGTGTGCTGTTCCCGACCGTGCTGCGCGAGATCCTTCTGGGTTGCGCGGCGCGAGGGCTCTTCGTGCCGCTCTGGTCCGAGCGGATCCTCGAGGAGTGGGCGCGCGCCACCCGCCGCCTCGGGCCGCTGGCCGAGGTGCAGGCCCGGGGCGACGGTGCCACGATCCGCGCGGCCTTCCCCTCGGCCATGATCCCGCCCCAACCGGGGCTCGAGGCGCGGCTGCATCTGCCCGACGAGGCCGACATCCATGTGCTGGCGGTGGCCATCGCCGGCCATGCCGATGCGATCCTGACCTTCAACGCGGCCGACTTTCCGCGCGGCACGCTCAGCGCCGAAGGGCTGGCCCGGCGCGATCCAGACGGCTTCCTGTGGGAGCTCTGGTCCTTCCACCCCGAGGCGGTGGCCGCGGCGGTGGAAGAGGTGCGCGCCCGCGCCGAGGCGATCTCGGGCGCGCCGGTTGCGCTGAAGGGGCTTCTGAAGCGCGTGCGGCTGCCGAAGCTCGCCAAGGCCCTGCAGGCCTGACATTTCCACAGCTTGGCCGCCTGTCCTTCGCGCTTCGTGAAAGACAGGGCTCACCCCTCGATCCAGCGCGCCTCGCGTTCCTCGATGCGGCGGATGCGCTCATCGGTGACGGGATGGCTCATGAGCCAGGCGGGCACGGCCGAGCTGTTCATGCCCGACCAGCGGTGGAGCTTGCGGAACAGCGATTTCTGCGGCTCCGTCCCGATCCCCGCCTTGACCAAGAGCGCCGAGGCATAGGCGTCCGCCTCGTGCTCGTCGCGCCGCGACAGGCGGGCCGACAGCGCCGAGGTCAGCAGCCGCGCGATCCAGATGCCCGCGAAGGGCACGAAGCGGTTCAGCACCGCCCCGAGCATCATCAGCACCGCATTCTGGCCGGTGAAATCGATCATCCGCCGCCGCGAATGGCCGAGCGCCACATGGCCCAGCTCATGCGCGATGACCGAGGCCAGTTCTTCCGCCGTCACCTCACCCGCGCGATACTTCTTCAGAAACCCGCGGGTGAGGAAGATGCGCCCGTCGGGGGCGGCAAGGCCATTCACCGGATCCACCTCGAAGACCGAGACCTTCACGGTGGGCAGGTCGAGGGCCGCGGCCATCCGCCGGGCCAAGGCCAGGATCTCGGGCTCGTCGAGCGGGCGCGACTGGGCGTCAAGCATCCGCTTCGTTCTCCAGACGGAGAACTGGTACATGAGAAACCCGTAGGCGATGGCGAGAAGCAGCGGCGTCAGCTTGAGCATGGGCCCAATATGGAGGCCGCGGGCGGGCAGGGAAAGGGTCCGTCGCCGGCAGGGCGCAGCGATCAGCGCGAGAGGGTCTTCACCCCGGCCGTGATCCCCTCCAGCGTCATCGGCACCATGCGACCCTCGAAGATCTCGCGGATCAGGCGGATCGACTGGGTATAGCCCCAGTGCTTCTCGGGCACCGGATTGATCCAGAGCGTCGAGGGCCACTGCGCGCGGGCGCGGCGGAGCCAGACTTCGCCCGCCTCGGCGTTCCAGTGCTCGTTGGCGCCGCCCGGATGCAGGATCTCGTAGGGGCTCATCGAGGCATCGCCCACAAAGATGCATTTGTAATCCGGCCCGTAGGTGCGGATGACCTGATCGGTCGGGGTCCGTTCGTCCCAGCGGCGGCGGTTGTCGCGCCACACGCCCTCGTAGAGGCAGTTGTGGAAGTAGAAATGCTCGAAATGCTTGAACTCGGCGCGGGCGGCCGAGAAAAGCTCCTCGACCACCTTCACATGATCGTCCATCGAGCCGCCGATATCGAGAAAGAGCAGCACCTTGACCGCATTGTGCCGCTCGGGCCGGGTCTTGACGTCCAGATAGCCGTGCTCGGCCGTGGCGCGGATCGTGCCGTCGAGGTCGAATTCCTGCGCCGCCCCCTCGCGCGCCCAGCGGCGCAGGCGGCGCAGCGCCACTTTGAGGTTGCGGGTGCCGAGCTCGACCTGATCGTCGAGATTGCGGAACTCGCGCCTGTCCCAGACCTTGACCGCGCGGCGGTGGCGGCTTTCGTCCTGCCCGATGCGCACGCCTTCCGGGTTGTAGCCATAGGCGCCGAAGGGTGAGGTGCCGGCCGTGCCGATCCACTTGCTACCGCCCTGATGGCGGCCCTTCTGCTCGGCCAAGCGCTCCTTCAGCGTCTCCATCAGCTTGTCGAACCCGCCGAGGGCCGCGATCTCCGCCCGCTCCTCGGGGCTCAGATGTTTCTCGGCCAGCTTCTCGAGCCACTCGCGCGGCAGATCCACCGCGGCCAGCACCTCGTCGGCCGTGATCGTCTCGAGCCCGCGGAAGCTCTCGGCGAAGGCGCGATCGAACCGGTCGAGATGCCGCTCGTCCTTGACCATGGCCGTGCGCGCGAGATGGTAGAAGCCCTCGACGTCCCAGGTCACGAGGCCTGCGGCCATCCCTTCGAGAAAGCTCAGATATTCCCGGAGCGAGACCGGCACCCCGGTCCGGCGGAGCGTGTCGAAGAAGGGCAGGAACATCAGCAGCTCCCGCGCCGGACCATCAGGCCAGCCGCTCGATCAGGATGGTCAGGAACAGGCCCCCCAGCGCGAAGGCGATGGCGAAGGCCGCGCCATACTGGGCCATGTCGAGGCGCTGCCCGCCATGGCGGCGCGCGGTGGCCACGCCGAGGATGGCTCCGAGAAGGGCGCCGGCCAGAACGATCATCCGCTGTCTCCGTTGTCGGTCACGGCCAGGGCGAGCGATGGCCGGCTCGGAGTGAGAGCGGCGATCTCGCTCATCCGGCTGCGCACCTCGGCCTCGTCGCCGAAGCCATAGCGCGCCCAGGCGAGGCTGTCGAGGCGCGACGCCCGCGCTTCGGCCGCATGACCCGAGAGGCGCAGCGCCTCGGAGCGGATCATGAGGAGCGTGGCGAGCAGCGCGGCATTCTCGGCACGCGAGGCCACGGGAATGGCGCGGTTGCAGAGCAGGATCGCCTCGGGCGCCTGACCCGAGGAGAGCGCCAGCGCGGCCATCTGCATGTCGATATGGGCGGTGTGGATCTCGCCGCCGGGCAGGGTCAGGTAGATCCGAACCGCCTCGATGAAGGCCGCAACGGAGAGATCCATCTCGTCGGCGACCCCGAGGCGGCCGAAGCCGAAGAGGCTGAAGCCCATCCGCGCATCCTGCCACCCTTCGGCCCGGGCGATCCCGAGGGCGCGCACCGCGGCCGCGTGACGGCGCCGGTCGCTGCCGGTGGGGCCGAGCGCCTCTTCGATGGCCTCGATCCAGGGGCGCGGCGTCGGATCCTCGGGCGCCGGGGCCGTGGCGCGGCCCCCCTTCGGATTGATCCGCGCGAGCAGCTTCGGCAGAACGGCCGCGACCTCGGCGCGTGTCATGCCCGAGCGCAGCTCGGGCGCGTAAGTCGCGCGCAGGATCAGCATGTCGAAGCCGGTCAAGACCGTGTGGAAATTGTCGTCGTTGAACACGCTGTCGGACAGCCGGTAGAGGTCGTTGAGCGGGCCGATGGCCTGGGCCAGCTCCTCGTGCAGGCAGTCGCGCACCTCCTGCGGGCTCGTGTCGGCCGGGATGAAGATGGCCACCTGCTCGCGCTCTTGCAGCGTGGCCCAGTCGACCTGCGCCTCACGGCGGACGCGGCGGTAGGTCTCGAACGAGGTCACGCGCGGCACAACGAAACAGGCGGCGGTGGGCACCAGCGCCTGCATCCGCCGCCGCTCGACGAATTCGATGGAGACGGCCGCGGGGCCCTCGGTCTCGTGGATGTCGATCCGGGCCTCGTGGCGCAGGCGCGTCAGCAGGCGCGCCAGATCGGCCTCGGCGGTGGCGGGAACGGGACCCGTCATCGAGACGGTGATCGGCCCCTCGAAGCGCGAGAACCGCTCGAGTCTGCGGCCGCTCTCCATCTGGAAGGTGAGTTCGAGGAAGTCGCGCGCGATCTCGGCATTCGGACGCTGCGGCCGCGTCGCCGCGCTGTCGGAAAACACTTTCATCTGCGGCAGAGGGTCGATCACCAGCCAGTGTGGCCGCTCCATTGCGACTTCGGCCTCGGGCATCCCGCCACAGGCCGACAGGAACAGGCCCGCCGCGAACAGCCAGTGCCGCATCACAGCACCCGGTTGTAGCGGATGAAGGGCGACTTGCGGGCGATCCGGTCGTAGACGGCGCGGGCGCGGGCATTGTTCTCGGCCGTGTGCCAGTAGACGGCGGGCGCGCCTTCGGCATCGGCGGCCCGGTAGACGGCAGAGATCAGCGCGGTCGCCACGCCGCGGCCGCGCGCTTCGGGCAGGGTGAACAGGTCCTGCAGGTAGCAGATGTTCTCGATCCTCCAGCAATGCCGGTGGAAGAGGTAATGGACGAGCCCCACCGCCGCGCCGCCGCGCCAGGCGAGGAGGCCGCGCGGCTCGGACGGCGCACCCGAGGTCAGGCGCGCGAAGGTCGAGGCCAGCACCTCTTCGGGCAGCTCGGTCTCGTAAAACCGCAGGTAGGCCTGCCAGACGGGGCGCCAGGCGGCCTCGTCCTCGGGGGTGATGGGGCGCAGGACGAGGTCTTCGGACATGGAAATCCCGGATTGGAGAAAGGCGAGGGGCGCGGGCCTCAGCCCGGCCGCCGCGCCATGAAGGCCAGACGCTCGAACAGATGCACGTCCTGCTCGTTCTTCAGCAGCGCCCCGTGCAGCCGCGGCAGCAGGCTGCGTCCGTCGCGTCGGAGATCCTCGGCCGCAAGATCCTCGGCCAGCAGCAGCTTGAGCCAGTCGAGCACCTCGGAGGTCGAGGGCTTCTTCTTCAGCCCCGGCACCTCGCGCAGCTCGTAGAACTGGGTCAGCGCCGCAGTGAGGAGCTGCTCCTTCAGGTCGGGGAAATGCACGCCCACGATGGCCCGCATCGTCTCGAGATCGGGGAAGCGGATGTAATGGAAGAAGCAGCGGCGCAGGAAGGCATCCGGCAGCTCCTTCTCGTTGTTCGAGGTGATGATGACCACCGGGCGATGCTGCGCCCGCACGGTCTCGCCGGTCTCGTAGACGTGGAACTCCATCCGGTCGAGTTCCTGCAGCAGATCGTTGGGAAACTCGATGTCGGCCTTGTCGATCTCGTCGATGAGCAGGACGACCCGGCCCGGCGCCTCGAACGCCTGCCACAGCTTGCCCTTGCGGATGTAGTTGCGCACGTCGTGCACACGCTCTTCGCCCAGCTGGCTGTCGCGCAGACGGCTGACGGCATCATATTCGTAAAGGCCCTGCTGCGCCTTTGTGGTGCTCTTCACATGCCATTCGATGAGCGGCAGGCCCAGCGATTGCGCCACCTGACGCGCGAGCTCCGTCTTTCCGGTGCCCGGCTCTCCCTTGACCAGAAGCGGCCGCTGGAGCGTCACGGCCGCATTCACCGCCACCGTCAGGTCCTCGGTGGCGACATAGGTCGAGGTGGAGGAAAATTTCATTTACGCTGCGTCAGGTTGGGGGAAATTGCTGAGGCAGAATAGCACAGGTTGACTCCGTCGCAAGCTCCGCGACGCAGCTAGTGACAAAGGGTCCCGCTTGCGATAGATGAGCCGCATTGAAGGGAGCGCCGGATGACTGTGAACCACATTTCGGAGCCTGCCGGCCTGCAACAGAGAGCAGCAGCCATGAAAGCAGAGATCTTTCTGCCTGAAGATTATCGCCCCGCCGAAAACGAACCTTTCATGAATGAGCGGCAGCTGGAGTATTTCCGCCGCAAACTCCTCAACTGGAAACAGGAACTGCTGGATCAGAGCGCCGAGACCATCGAGGGGCTTCAGGAATCCGGCCGCAACGTCCCCGACATCGCCGACCGTGCCAGCGAAGAGACGGACCGGGCGCTCGAACTGCGCACCCGCGACCGGCAGCGCAAGCTGGTGGCCAAGATCGACGCCGCGCTGCGGCGGATCGAGGCCGGCGAATACGGCTATTGCGAAGTCACGGGCGAGCCCATCTCGCTCAAGCGCCTGGATGCGCGGCCGATCGCGACCATGACGCTCGAGGCGCAGGAACGCCACGAGCGCCGCGAGCGCGTGCACCGCGACGAGTAAGCGCATCTGCGCCTCCCGGCTTGCCCTCCGGCCGCCCGGGCGCAAAAACTGACGCCGGACCCGTTCGGTCCGGCGTTCGCATGTGGAGGAACCCGATGAGCCTGAAGGATTCCGAGGTCACCGTCCTCGGGGCCGGCGTTGCCGGTCTGGCGGTGGCTCGGGCGCTCGCGCTCCGCGGGGCCGAGGTCACAGTGCTCGAGCAGGCCGAGGCGATCCGCGAAGTGGGCGCGGGCCTGCAGATCTCGCCGAACGGTGCGGCCGTGCTGCGCGCCCTGGGCCTCGGCGACGCGCTCGAGGCGGCCTCGATGCGCGCGCAGGCGGTGGAGCTGCGCAACGGCGTCGGCGGCGATCTGGTGCTGAAGCTCGATCTCGCGCGGCTCCGGCCCGGGCAGGGCTACCATCTCATGCACCGCGCCGACCTGATCGACCTTCTGGCCCAAGGCGCGCGCGAGGCGGGCGTGCAGATCCGGCTGCTCCAGAAGATCGAGGCGGTGGATCTGGGCGGGCCGCGCCCGCGATTGGTTACGGCGCAGGGTGCGGAATATGCGCCGAACCTGCTCATCGGCGCGGACGGGCTGCATTCGCTGGTGCGGGCCGAGCTGAACGGGCCGGCGCAGCCCTTCTTCACCAATCAGGTGGCGTGGCGCACGGTGATCCCCGCCACACCGGGCGAGCCGGTGGTGGCCGAGGTGCATATGGGCGAGGGCCGCCATCTCGTGAGCTACCCCATGCGCGGCGGCACCGTGCGCAATATCGTGGCCGTCGAAGAGCGGAAACGCTGGGTGCAGGAGGGCTGGAACCTGCGCGACGATCCGGTGGATCTGCGCCTCGCCTTCGCAGGCTTCAACGGCCGGGTGCGCCATTGGCTCGAGCAGGTGCCCGACGTGTGGCTCTGGGGCCTCTTCCGCCATCCGGTCGCCCACACCTGGTATCGCGGCCATGCGGCCATCCTCGGCGACGCCGCCCATCCGACGCTGCCCTTCCTCGCGCAGGGTGCCAACATGGCGCTCGAGGATGCCTGGGTGCTGGCCGAATGTCTCGCGCGGCACTCCAACATCAAGGGCGGGCTCGCCGACTATCAGGCCCGGCGCGTGCCGCGCTGCTGCCGCGTGGTGCAGGCCGCCAACAACAACGCCTGGGCCTATCACCTGCGCAGCCCGATCCGCGAGATCGCCCATCTGGGCCTGCGCCTCGGCTCGCGCCTGCTGCCGGGGCCGACGCTGCGGCGCTTCGACTGGCTCTATGGCTACGACGTGACGGCGGCGAGCTAGGCGGCCGGCGGCGCGTCCAGCTTCTCGGGGCGCGCATGCATCACCATGATGGTCTGCTGCATGAGCGCGCAGAGCCGTTCCGCCCCGTCGCGCAGGGCCAGCACCTCGGCGCGGGTCACGATGAGCGTGCGGCCCGCCCGCACCACCTCGCCCCGCGCGATCAGCCGCTCGCCCTCGGCCGGGGCCATCAGATTCATCTTGTATTCCACCGTCAGCACCGAGGCCTCGGCCGGCACCAGCGTCATCGCGGCATAGCCCGCCGCCGAATCCGCGATCATGCCGACCACGCCGCCGTGGATGAATCCGTGCTGCTGCTCGATCCCGTCCCAGTGCGGCAGGTGGATCTCGGTCCGGCCGGGCTCCACCACCGGCAGCGTCGCCCGGATCAGCGCCATCGCCGCCTGCCGGCCGAAACTTGTGCGAACGCGGTCAAGAGCGGGGGAAGGGGGCCTGTCCATGCCGGAAGGCTAGAAGGCAGGCCGCCCCTGCGTCAACGCGGGCGCGACCGGACGTTGCGTCACGGCCGTTCGTTCGGGGTCAGGCCGCCAGCTCGACCCAGACCGGCACATGGTCCGAGGGTTTCTCGCCCGAGCGGACCTCGCGGTCGATGCGGACATCGGTCATCAGGTCCGCCGCCTGCGGCGAGAGCAGCAGATGGTCGATGCGGATGCCGTTGTTCTTCTCCCAGGCACCGGCCTGATAGTCCCAGAAGCTGTAATGGCCCGGCCCGAAGGTGCGGGCGCGGAAGGCCTCGGTATAGCCGAGGTTCACGATCCGGCGGAAGGCGGCCCGGCTCTCGGGCAGGAACAGCGCATCCGTCACCCAGACCTCGGGCCGCGCCGCATCCTCGGCCTGCGGAATCACGTTGTAGTCGCCGGCCAGCACCACGGGCTCCTCGGTGGCGAGAAGCTCGGCCGCGCGCGCCTTCATCCGCTCCATCCAGCCGAGCTTGTAATCGTATTTCGGTCCCGGCGCAGGGTTGCCGTTGGGCAGGTAGAGCCCGCAGACCCGCACCGCGCGCTCGCCCACAACGGTGGCCTCGATCCAGCGCGCCTGCACATCCTCCGGGTCGCCCGGCAGGCCGCGCACCACATCCTCGAGCGGCAGGCGCGACAGGATCGCCACGCCGTTGAAGCCCTTCTGCCCGTGCGTCTCGAGATGCCAGCCCTTGTCCTCGAAGGCGGCACGGGGGAAGCCCTCGTCGACCGACTTGATCTCCTGCAGCAGCACCACGTCAGGCTCCGCCGCCTCCAGCCAGGCCAGCAGCGCCTCGAGGCGCGCCTTGACGCCGTTGATGTTGAAGGTAGCGATCTTCATGGGCAGAGGCTCCTCGGCGCAAAGCATCGGCTCCGGGGCGCGGGCCGTGGGACAGGGCGCCGCGGCGCCATGGGGATCAGATCGAGAAGGAGGTGCCGCAGCCGCAGGAACTCGACGCGTTCGGATTGTGGATCACGAAGCGCGAGCCGATCAGCTCGTCGGTATAATCGATCTCGGCATTGGCGAGGAACGGCAGCGAGACCTGATCGATCAGCACCTTCTGCCCGTCCTTCTCGAGCACGAGATCGTCCGATCCCGGATCGTCGAGCTTGATCTCATATTGAAAGCCCGAGCAGCCGCCGCCCTCGACCGCGACGCGCAGCGCGCGCGTCTCGCCCGAAGCTTCGGCGATCTCGGCAAGGCGGGCAAAGGCCCGGTCGGTAACCCGCGGCGGAAGGTTCATCAGAAACCCCGTGTCAAATCAGTCATGCACCCATATAGGATGGGGCAAAACAGGTCACAAGAACAGGCAAACTGATGTTGGCTCCCTTCGCCTGCCAGCCCGGCGAGAGCCGCGGCCGGCAAAAGCCCGAGAGCATGTCCACGTTCCGCTCTCCCTTCCAGCGGGACCGCGACCGGATCATCCACTCCTCCGCCTTCCGCAGGCTGAAGCACAAGACCCAGGTCTTCGTCGAGCATGAGGGCGACTATTACCGCACGCGGCTCACCCATTCCATCGAAGTGGCGCAGGTCGCGCGCACCATCTCGGGCGTGCTCGGGCTGAACACCGATCTGGCCGAATGTATCGCGCTCGCCCACGATCTCGGCCACACGCCCTTCGGCCATACCGGCGAGGATGCGCTGGCGCGGCTCATGGAGCCCTTCGGCGGGTTCGACCACAATGCGCAGGCCATGCGGATCGTGACCCGGCTGGAGCGCCATTACGCCGAGTTCGACGGGCTGAACCTCACCTGGGAGTCTCTCGAGGGCATCGCCAAGCACAACGGCCCGGTCGAGGGGCCCTTGCCCTATGCGCTGGCCGAGGCCAATGCCCAGTGGGATCTGGAACTCCATACCTATGCCTCGGCCGAGGCGCAGGTGGCGGCCATCGCCGACGACGTGGCCTATTCGCACCACGATCTGCACGACGGGCTCCGCTCGGGCCTCTTCACCGAGGCGGATCTGATGGAGCTGCCCGTCACCGCCCCCGCCTTCGAGGAGGTGGACGCGCTCTATCCGGGGCTGGAGCCGATGCGGCGGCGGCACGAGGCGCTGCGCCGCGTCTTCGGCCGGATGGTCGAGGATGTGATCGCGGTGGCGCAGGGCCGGCTCGAGGCGGCACAGCCGAAGTCGGTCGAGGAGATCCGCCAGATGGGCGCCACGGTCATCCGCTTCTCGAAGCCGCTCTATCAGGAGCTGAAGGTGATCCGCAGTTTCCTCTTTCACCGGATGTATCGCGCGCCCTCGGTGATGAAGGAGCGGGCCAAGGTCACGGCGGTGGTGAACGATCTCTTCCCGCTCTTCATGGCACGTCCCGAGCTTCTGCCGCAGGAATGGCGGCGCGACGTGGAGGCCGCCGCCGACGAAACCACGCTTGCCCGCATCGTGGCCGACTATGTCGCGGGCATGACCGACCGCTTCGCCCTGCAGGAACACGCGCGGCTCTGCGGCTGACACGCACGGCGCCCCTGTGGAGACGAGGTCCGCGCGGCGCGGACCTCGGGCCCGCGGGCGGAGACCAGGTCTCGCCCTTCGGACGGGAAGGAGACCTCTGCGCCCACGACAGAGGCTTTTCGGGAACATCTTCTGCGGCCGGGGAATTTGGTCGGGGAAGGAGAGAGCCATGCAGGATGCCACCCCCGACGATCCCGGCCGCGGCCGCGACGCCCGGACGCCGCTCGATATCCCCGTCAAGGGATGGAAGGACATCGCCCTGCGGGTCTGGCGGTCCATCGACGAAGACCGGGTGATGCTGGTGGCTGCCGGGGTCACCTTCTACCTGCTGCTGGCGCTCTTTCCGGCGCTCGCGGCCTTCGTCTCGCTCTATGGCCTCTTCGCCGATCCCGCCGTCATCGCGGAACAGGCGGAATCGCTCCGCGGCGTGATCCCCGCCGAGGGGCTCGACCTGCTCACCGAACAGCTGCGCACACTCGCGAGCGGCGAAAGCTCCTCACTCACCTTCAGCTTCGTGCTGTCGTTCCTCATCGCCTTCTGGAGCGCCAATTCCGGGATGAAGGCGCTGATCGAGGCCATGAACATCGCCCATGAAGAGCGCGAGAAACGGTCGTTCGTGAAGCTGACGCTGCTCTCCTTCGCCCTGACGCTGGGCGCGATGGTGCTGGCGGTGACGATGATCGTGGCCGTGGCGGTGGTGCCTGCGGTGCTCGCCGTCTTCGATCTGGGATCGGTGGCCACGGCCGTGGTCTGGCTGGTGCGCTGGCCGCTCCTCCTCCTTCTCGTGGCCACGGCCATGGCGGGCCTCTACCGCTGGGCGCCCTCGCGAAATGCGCCCGAATGGCGCTGGGTGACATGGGGCAGCGGCATCGCCACGCTGGTCTGGCTGATCGCCTCGATTGCCTTCACCATCTATCTCGAGAATTTCGCCAACTATTCCGCCACCTACGGCTCGCTCGGCGCGCTGGTGGGCCTGTTGCTCTGGGTCTGGATCGCGGTGATGATCCTGATCGTCGGCGCCGAGGTGAATTCCGAGATGGAGCATCAGACCGCGCGGGACACCACTGTCGGTCCCGAAAAGCCGATGGGCCGGCGCGGCGCCGTGGTGGCCGACACGCTGGGCGAGACCGCGGACTGAGGCCCTCAGGCCGCGCGCATCGCCGCCACCAGCGCGGAAGGCGCAAGGCCCACCGGGTTACCCTTCATCGACGACGAGGCGAGCGAGGCTTCGGCCACCGCCGCATGGTCCGCGGGATCGAGCCCCATGTCCGCAAGCCGGGGCAGGCCCGCCTGCCGCACCCAGTCCGCGAGCGCCTCGGGCGCCTCGGCCGGGGGGGCGCCCAGCACACCGCCGATCAGCCCGCAGACCTCGGTTAGCCGCGCCCGCGCCGTGCTGCCCGGCGCCGAGGCTGTCAGGTTCGCCCGCAGGATCGGCGCGAGCAGCGCCCCGCAGATCGCCCCGTGCGGCGCGCCCGACAGCCCGCCGATCACGCCGGCAAGCCCATGCACCGCGCCGAGCCCGCCATTCGCCAGCGCAAGCCCGCCCGAAAGGCTGACCCACGCGATCTTGTCCCGCGCCGCCCCGTCCTCGCCCCGCATGAGCCGCCTCAGCGCCGCAAGCCCCTCCGAGATGGCGGGCCGGGCGATCGCATCGGTGAAGGGAGTGGCGCGGGCCGAGACATAGGGCTCGATCACCTGCGTCACAGCATCGAGGCCCGAGGCCAGGGTCACGCCCCGCGGACAGCCGTCGGTCAGCGCCGGGTCGACAAGGGCGATCCGCGCGAGCATCCGCGCGTCGCGCAGGCTCACCTTGCGCCCGTGCTCGGGCACGCCGATCACCGCGTTTCGGGTGGCCTCGGCTCCGGTGCCCGCGGTGGTGGGCAGGGCCACGAAGGGCAGGGGCGGCGCGGTCAGCGGCAGGCCGTGGCCGACCACCTCCAGATGCGCCATCGGCCCCTCGGGCGCGGGCACCAGGGCCGCCAGCGCCTTCGCCAGATCGAGCGCTGCCCCGCCGCCCAGACCCGCCACCACCTGCGGCGCGAAGGGGCGTGCGCCCGCCAGCCCCGCCTCGAGCATCGCGAGATCGGGCTCGGAGGGACCGCCCACGGTCAGCACCTCTGCCCCCTCCGCCTCGAGCGCTTTGCAGAGCCATGCGGCCCGGCCCGGGTCGCGCCCATGCACCAGAAGCACGCGCCGCCCGAGCCCCGCGATGAGCCCCGCCGCCTGCCGCGCCTCGCCCCGGCCGAAGAGGATGCGCCCCGGCGCCGCGATGCCGAAGGGGGTCATACCGCCATCACCGCGCGCACGGCCCGACCCCAACGGTCGTATTTCGCCTCGCGCACCGACGCCTCCATTTGCGGCTCGAACCGTCGCTCCAGCGCCCAGTCGGCCGCGAACTCCTCCGGCCCCGGGCAGAGCCCCGCCTGCATCCCCGCGAGCCACGCGACACCGAGCGCCGTCGTCTCGCGCACCACCGGCCGGTCGACCGGCGCGCCGATGATGTCGGCCAGAAACTGCAACGACCAGTCCGAGGCCGCCATCCCGCCATCGACCCGCAGCACGCCCTCGGCCCCCGCCGCCCAGTCCGCCCGCATCGCCTCGAGCAGGTCGCGCGTCTGGTAGCCCACGCTTTCGAGCGCGGCGCGGGCGAATTCCGCAGGGCCCGAGTTGCGGGTGAGTCCGAAGACCGCGCCGCGGCTCTCGGGCTTCCACCAGGGCGCGCCGAGGCCGGTGAAGGCGGGCACGATCACCAGATCCTGCGCCGCGTCCGAGGAGAGGGCGAGGCCCTGCGTCTCGCCCGCCTCACGGATGATCTTCAGCCCGTCGCGCAGCCATTGCACCACGGCGCCCGCTATGAAGATCGAGCCCTCCAGCGCGTAGGTGCGCTTGCCGCCGAGCTGATAGGCGATGGTGGTCAGCAGCCGCGCGCGGCTCGTCACCCGCTCCTCGCCGGTGTTCAGCAGCGCGAAGCAGCCGGTGCCGTAGGTCGATTTCATCATGCCGGGCCGGAAGCAGGCCTGGCCGCAGGTGGCGGCCTGCTGGTCGCCCGCCACGCCGAGGATCGGGATCTCGCGCCCGAAGAGATCCGCGCGCGTCATGCCGAAGGGGGCCGCGCAATCCCGGACCTCGGGCAGCATCTCCATCGGAATGTCGAGAAGGCCGCAAATCTCCGGGTCCCAGATGCCGCGGCCGATGTCGAAGAGCATGGTGCGCGCGGCATTGGTGGCGTCGGTCACATGCGCGCGCCCGCCGGTGAGCTTCCAGATCAGGTAGCTGTCCACCGTTCCGAACAGCAGCTCGCCCCGCCGCGCGCGGGCGCGGGCGCCCTCCACATGATCGAGCAGCCATTTGAGCTTGGTGGCCGAGAAATAGGGATCGAGCAGCAGGCCCGTCCGCTCGGTGATCGTGGGCTCGTGCCCTGCCTCGGCCAGGGCATGGCAGAGATCGGCCGTGCGCCGGTCCTGCCAGACGATGGCATTGTGGATCGGATGCCCCGAGGCACGCTCCCAGACGACGACGGTTTCGCGCTGGTTGGTGATCCCGATCGCCGCGAGGCTGCCGTCGATCTCGGCCCGCTCGACCGCCGCCCGCGCGGTGGCGGCGACGCTCGACCAGAGGTCCGAGGGGTCGTGCTCGACCCAGCCCGGGCGCGGGTAGATCTGCGGGAATTCCTCCTGCGCGACCGACTTCAGCGTGAGGGCCTCGTCGAAGACCATCGCGCGCGACGAGGTGGTGCCCTGATCGATGGCGAGGATGTGGTTCATGTGTCTCTTCCCGATGCGTCTTGCGCGAATCCTCCCGGCCGCGCCGCGCATGATGCACGGCCGGAAGGGCTCCCGGAAGACGGGGGTCTTCGTCCCGCCTCGATGCGACGGGTCTTGGGCACGAATGCCCACCCTGTGCAGCCATGACCCGACCGGGCGGACCTTGGATCGTGACGGCCCGTCGAGGGGTCGGGCCTCCGGAAGACGGGGCGCTCTCCCCGGCTCGAGGGGTGGGCCTGCTGTGCGAAGGCCCACCTTGCAGCCGTAACTTCGCCGCGCTGCGCCTGGCCGGCACGGCCGGGCAGGTGGAGAAGTTCTTTCCTTGCGGACAGCTCTTCTGCCGTCGCCGCGGGCGGGTGGGGGCGGGCGGAGCCGCCCCCCTTTCGTGTCAGCCCTTCTGCCAGGACTTGATGAGCTCGTCATAGGAGATGGTCTCGCCCTGCGGCTTCTCGTTCTCGAGCTTGGCCACCGGGGCTCCGGGGGCGTCGAGCCATTCCTGCGGGTCCTTCTCCTCGTTCAGCTTCGGGCCGAGATCGCCCTGCACGCCCGCGCGCTCGAGCCGGGCCAGCACCTTCTCCTGCTCGGCGCAGAGCGCGTCGAGCGCCTCCTGCGGCGACTTGGCGCCCGACATGGCGTCGCCGATGTTCTGCCACCAGAGCTGGGCGAGCTTGGGATAGTCCGGCACGTTGGTGCCCGTGGGCGACCACTGCACCCGGGCGGGCGAGCGGTAGAATTCCACGAGTCCGCCGAGCTTCGGCGCACGGTCGGTGAAGCTCTGGTGCTGGATGGTGGATTCGCGCACGAAGGTCAGGCCCACATGGCTCTTCTTCACGTCGACCGTCTTCGAGGAGACGAACTGCGCATAGAGCCAGGCGGCCTTGGCCCGCTCGTCGGGAGTGGATTTCAGCAGCGTCCAGGAACCCACGTCCTGGTAGCCGACCTTGGTGCCCTCCGACCAGTAGGCGCCGTGCGGCGAGGGGGCCATGCGCCACTTGGGCGTGCCGTCCTCGTTCATCACCGGCAGACCCTCCTTGACCATGTCGGCGGTGAAAGCGGTGTACCAGAATATCTGCTGGGCCACCTCGCCCTGCGCCGGCACCGGGCCCGATTCCGAGAAGGTCATGCCGGCCGCCTGCGGCGGGGCGTATTTCTGCAGCCATTCGATCGATTTGGTGATCGCATAGACCGCGGCCGCATCGTTGGTGGCCCCGCCGCGCGCCACGCAGGAGCCCACGGGGCGCGAGTTCTCGTCCACCCGGATGCCCCATTCGTCGACCGGCAGCCCGTTCGGATCGCCCTTGTCGCCCATGCCCGCCATCGACATCCAGGCGTCGGTGTAGCGCCAGCCGAGGCTCGGGTCCTTCTTGCCGTAATCCATGCTGCCATAGGCGCTCTTCGGCCCGCCGAGCGCGCTCATGTCGCGCCCGGTGAAGAATTCGGCGATGTCCTCATAGGCCGACCAGTTCAGCGGCACGCCCAGATCGTAGCCGTACTTCTCCTTGAACGCGGCCTTGGTGTCGGCATCGTCGAACCAGTCGGCGCGGAACCAGTAGAGGTTGGCGAACTGCTGGTCGGGCAGCTGGTAGAGCTCGCCGTCGGGGGCGGTGGTGAATTTCAGCCCGATGTAATCCTGCAGGTCGAGGCCGGGGTTGGTGACGTCCTTGCCCGCATTGGCCATCCAGTCGGTGAGGCTGCGCGCCTGCTTGTAGCGCCAGTGGGTGCCGATCAGGTCGCTGTCGTTGATATAGGCGTCGTAGATGTTCTCGCCCGACTGCATCTGGGTCTGCAGCTTCTCGACCACGTCGCCCTCGCCGATCAGGTCGTGGCTGATCTTGATCCCGGTGATGGCGGAGAAGGCGGGGGCGAGGACCTTGCTCTCATATTCGTGGGTGGTGATGGTCTCGGAGACGACCTTGATCTCCATCCCGGCGAAGGGCTGGGCCGCGTCGATGAACCATTGCATCTCGGCTTCCTGCTCGGCGCGCGACAGCGAGGAGAGATCCCCGATCTCGGCATCGAGGAACTTCTTCGCGGCCTCCATGTCGGCCCAGGCGGGCGCGGCCACGGCCATCAGGCACAGGGCCGTCGCGGTGGCTGTCGTACGGTATCTCATGCAGGTCTCCTCCCAAAGACATTGAACAGTTGGCCGGGCTCCTCCCCCCGGCACGGGTCGGTCACACCCAGCGGAACACCGCCGCGGCGTAGATCAGGCAGAGCGCGAGCGCGCCCCAGAGCGGCGGCCCCATCACCGCCAGCCAGCCAAGGCACAGGAAGGCCGAGCCCAGAAGCGAGATGAACAGCCGGTCCCCCCGTGTCGTCTCGATCCGGAGGATCCCCACACGCGGAACCTCGGGCCGCAGGATCGCAAGCGCGGTCATCAGCACGAGAAGCGCCGCGATTGCGCAGAAGAAGGCCGCCGTGGGCCAGGTCCAGGCCATCCACTCCATCTCACACCCTCCCCAGGGCGAAGCCCTTCGCGATGTAGTTGCGCACGAACCAGATCACGAGCCCGCCCGGGATCAGCGTCAGCACCCCGGCCGCCGCCAGCACGCCCCAGTCGAGCCCCGAGGCCGAGACGGTCCGCGTCATGGTGGCCGCGATGGGCTTGGCGTTCACCGAGGTCAGCGTGCGCGAGAGCAGAAGCTCGACCCAGGAGAACATGAAGCAGAAGAAGGCCGCGACCCCGATGCCGCTTGCGATCAGCGGCATGAAGATCTTCACGAAGAAGCGGGGGAAGGAATAGCCGTCGATATAGGCGGTCTCGTCGATCTCCTTCGGCACGCCCGACATGAAGCCCTCGAGGATCCAGACCGCGAGCGGCACGTTGAAGAGGCAATGGGCCAGCGCCACGGCGATATGGGTGTCGAAGAGCCCGACCGAGGAATAGAGCTGGAAGAAGGGCAGCGCGAAGACCGCCGGCGGCGCCATCCGGTTCGTGAGCAGCCAGAAGAACAGATGCTTGTCGCCGAGAAACCGGTAGCGCGAGAAGGCATAGGCCGCGGGCAGCGCCACGGTGATCGAGATCGCCGTGTTCAGCACCACATAGGTCAGCGAATTCACATAGCCCATGTACCAGGACGGGTCGGTAAGGATCGTCCGGTAGTTCTGGAACGTCAGGTCGTGCGGAAAGAGCGTGAAGCTGCGCGTGATCTCGGCATTGGTCTTGAAGCTCATGTTCACGAGCCAGTAGATCGGGATCAGCAGGAACAGCAGATACAGCACCATCACGATCGCAGAGCCGGGGCGTTTCATGCGCGGTCCTCCTCGGGCGGGCAGACGGGCAGGGCGGTCACGGGCGGTCCTCCCGGTCGAGGTTGGTCATCACGGTGTAGAACACCCACGAGATCAGCAGGATGACGAGGAAGTAGATGATCGAGAAGGCGGCGGCGGGGCCGAGGTCGAACTGGCCGATGGCCATCTTCACGAGATCGATCGAGAGGAAGGTGGTCGAGTTGCCGGGGCCGCCGCCCGTCACCACGAAGGGCTCGGTATAGATCATGAAACTGTCCATGAAGCGCAGCAGCACCGCGATCAGCAGCACGCCCCGCATCTTCGGCAGCTCGATGTAGCGGAACACGGCCCAGCGGCTGGCCTGATCGATCTTGGCCGCCTGATAATAGGCCTCGGGGATGGATTGCAGCCCGGCGTAGCAGAGGAGCGCCACCAGCGAGGTCCAGTGCCAGACATCCATCACGATGACCGTGACCCAGGCATCGAGCCAGTCGTTCGTGTAATTGTAGTCGACCCCGAGCGCAGTCAGCGTGCGGCCCAGAAGGCCGATGTCCACCCGGCCGAAGATCTGCCAGATCGTGCCCACCACGTTGAAGGGGATCAGAAGCGGCATCGCCATCAGGATCAGGCAGAGGCTGGCCCAGAAGCCCTTCTTCGGCATGTGGAGCGCCACGAAGATCCCGAGCGGCACCTCGATGGCAAGGATGATCGCGGTGAAGAGCACCTGACGCCCGAGGGCGGCATGGATGCGCTCGGAGGTGACGGTCTCCTCGAACCATTCGAGGCCGGCCCAGAAGAACTCGTTATTCCCGAACGTGTCCTGCACCGAATAGTTGACAACTGTCATCAGCGGCACGACGGCCGAGAAGGCCACGAGCGCCAGCACCGGCAGCACGAGGAACCACGCGCGGTTGTTCCAGCTCTTCTCCATCAGGCGGCCCTCCGGGCGCCGACCGGCAGCACGCGCCAGTCGTCGGCATAGACATTGATCTTCTCGGGCGCGAGCCGCAGGAAGGCGGGCCCCGTGGCGGCGGGGATCTCCTCGGGCAGAAGCAGGTTCACGGGCTGGCCGAAGGCCTCGCCGCGCAGGATGCGGTGGCGGCCCACATCCTCGACCCGGGTGATGACCACGGGCAGGCCCTCGTCGGCGAGCTGCACGAACTCGGGCCGGATCCCGATCTGCACCCGGCCGCGCGTCGCCGGGTAGCTTTCCGAGAGCGGCACCGGATGGCCCATCACGCGCGCCATGGGGCCCTCGACCTCGGCCTCGAACAGGTTCATGCCCGGCGAGCCGATGAAATAACCCACGAACGTGTGCTCGGGCGTCTCGAACAGTTCCTCCGGGGTGCCGGTCTGCACGACGCGGCCCTCGTGCATGACGACCACCTTGTCGGCGAAGGTCAGCGCCTCGGTCTGGTCGTGGGTCACATAGATCATCGTGTGACCGAACTCGCGGTGGAGCTGCTTCAGCTGGGTCCGCAACTCCCACTTCATGTGCGGGTCGATCACCGTCAGCGGCTCATCGAAGAGGATCGCGTTCACATCCTCGCGCACCATGCCGCGCCCGAGGCTGATCTTCTGCTTGGCATCCGCCGTGAGGCCCCGCGCCTTCGAGGAGAGCATCGCCTCCATGCCGATCATCGCCGCGATCTGCTCGACGCGCGCCGCGATATAGGCCGCGTCCCGTCCGCGGTTGCGGAGCGGGAAGGCCAGGTTCTCGCGCACGGTCATCGTGTCGTAGACCACGGGAAACTGGAATACCTGCGCGATGTTGCGCGCGGCGGTGGGAGCATCCGTCACGTCGGTCTCGCCGAAGAGCACGCGGCCCTGGCTCGGGCGCAGAAGGCCTGAGATGATGTTCAGAAGCGTGGTCTTGCCGCAGCCCGAGGCGCCGAGCAGCGCATAGGCGCCGCCGTCCTGCCAGACATGATCCATCTCCTTCAGCGCATAGTCGGCCGGAGCCTTCGGCTTCGGCAGGTAGCTGTGGGCGAGGTTCGAGAGGGTGATCCGGGACATCGGTGCCTCCTCAGGCCGCGAGCGCATAGGCCGCGGGGGCGGCCAGCGCGCCCTCGGCATCGAAAAGATAGACATGCGCCGGATCGAGCCAGACCGACACCTCGCTGCCCGGCGGCAGATCGTGGATCCCCGGCACGAGGCCCACCCAGAGGTCCGAGCCATGCGCCAGATGCAGGAAGGTCTCGGAGCCGGTGATCTCGGTGGCCGTCAGCCGGCAGGAGAATTCCACCGCCCGCCCGGAATGGCGGTTCAGCGCCAGATGGTTCGCCCGGAAGCCCGCCAGATAGCGCCCGTCGGCGAGACCCGCGAGGGCGCCCTCGGCCGGGGCATGGGCGAGATGGCCGAAGGTCAGCCGCGCGCCGGTCTTGGTGACGGGCAGGAAGTTCATCGGCGGATCGCTGAAGACGCGCGCGGTCGTGGCATCGACCGGCTGCCGGTAGACCTGCGGCGTCGGGCCGAACTGCGTCACGCGGCCCTCCCAGAGCGTGGCCGTATGGCCGCCGAGGAGGAGCGCCTCCTCGGGCTCGGTGGTGGCATAGACGAAGATCGCGCCCGAGGCCTCGAAGATCTTCGGGATCTCGAGCCGCAGCTCCTCGCGGAGCTTGTAGTCGAGGTTCGCCAGCGGCTCGTCGAGAAGCACGAGACCTGCGCCCTTCACCAGCGCCCGGGCCAGAGCGCAGCGCTGCTGCTGGCCGCCCGACAGCTCCAGAGGCTTGCGCCGCAGCATCGGCGTGAGCTTCAGCATCTCGGCCACCTCGCCCACCGCCCGCTCGATATCGGTGCGGCTCCGGCCTTGCAGCCGCAGCGGCGAGGCGATGTTCTCGTAAACGCTCATCGAGGGGTAGTTGATGAACTGCTGGTAGACCATCGCCACGCGGCGGTCCTGCACCCTCTGGCCCGTGACGTCCTGACCGTTCCAGAGGAGACGGCCCGAGGAGGGCGCATCCAGCCCCGCCATCAGCCGCATGAGGCTCGTCTTGCCCGCAAGCGTGGGGCCAAGGAGCACGTTCATCGTGCCGCCCTGAAGCGCGAGGTCGGTGGGGTGGATATGCACCCGGCCGCCGACCATGCGCGAAACCCCCTGGAGTTCCAGCGTCATTCTCCCCCCTGACATCGCGTCCGGCTGTGGCCGGATCTTCTTCACCCGCCCGGACCGCCCCTCCTCGAGCCGCCCGTCCGGTTTCCCTGCCGGGCTGTGCGCCCGGCCTTTGTTCGCTTCCTCCGGGCCTCAGCCCGTGTCGGCGCGGGCTTCCATCGCCCCGCCCGCATCCTTCATCCAGCCATCGAGCGCCGCGATTTCTTCGGGCGTGAGCCGCAGGCCCAGCTTGCTGCGCCGCCAGACCACATCCTCGGCCCGCTCGGCATATTCGCGATCCATCAGCCAACGCACTTCGGCCTCGGTGAGGGTAGCACCGAAGTCCCGTCCCAGATCAAGCGCGCTGCGCGCCGGGCCGAGCAGATTTCGCGCGTCCGTCCCGTAGGCCCGCACCAGCCGCATCGCCCAGCGTTCGGTGAGGAACGGATAGTCCCGCCGCAGCCCCTCGGCCAGCGCAGGCGCCCCGTCCCAGGGGAAGTCTCCTCCGGGCAGCGGCACCCGGGCCGTCCAGGCGCCCCGCGCCTGCGGGAAATGCCCCGCGAGCTTGGCCATCGCGCTTTCGGCCAGCCGCCGATAGGTGGTGATCTTGCCCCCGAACACGTTCAGAAGCGGCGCGCCCCGGCTGTCGAGCGAGAGCACATAATCCCGCGTCGCCGCCGTGGCCGAGCGTGCCCCGTCGTCATGAAGCGGCCGGACCCCGGAATAGGTCCAGACGATGTCCTCGCGCGTGACGGGCTTGCGGAAATAGTCCGAGGCGAAGGTGCAGAGATAGTCCTGCTCTTCCGGCGTGCAGCGCGCCTCGTCCGGGGCGCCGCGATGGTCCTGATCGGTGGTGCCGATCAGGGTGAAATCGGTCTCGTAGGGGATGGCGAAGATGATCCGCCCGTCCGTCCCCTGGAAGAAATAGCAGCGGTCATGGTCGAAGAGACGCTTCGTCACGATATGGCTGCCGCGCACGAGGCGCACGCCCTCGGTCGTGGGCAGGGCCAGCGTCTCGCGGATGATCCGCGCGACCCATGGCCCGCCCGCATTGACGAGGGCGCGGGCGCGATGCACCTGCCGTCCGCGCGCGCCCTCGGTCGTCACATGCCACAGATCGCCCCGCCGCTCGGCCCCGACCACCTTCGTCCGGGTCAGGATCGTGGCGCCGCGGATCTCGGCGTCGCGGGCGTTCAGCACCACGAGGCGCGAATCCTCAACCCAGCAATCGGAATATTCCCAGCCCTTGGTGAAGCGCGGCTGCAACGCACGGCCCGCCGGATCGCGGGTCAGATCGACGGAGCGCGCCGGCGGCAGGATCTTGCGCCCGCCCAGCCGGTCGTAGGTCTCGAGCGCGAGCCGGATGAGCCAGGCCGGGCGGCGGCCGCGGGCCCAGGGCATCAGCCGGCCGAGGAGCCGCGCGGTGGGCGTGTCGCCCGCAAAGCGCATCTCCGGCTGCCAGGGCAGAACGAAGCGCATCGGCCAGGAGATGTGCGGCATGGCGACGAGCAGCGTCTCGCGCTCTTCCAGCGCCTCGCGCACGAGGCGAAACTCGAAATATTCGAGATAGCGCAGCCCGCCGTGGAAGAGCTTGGTCGAGGCCGAGGAGGTGGCCTGCGCGAGATCGCCCATCTCGGCGAGCGTCACGCTCAGCCCGCGGCCGGCGGCATCGCGGGCGATCCCGCAGCCGTTGATCCCGCCGCCGATGATGAAGAGATCGACCGGATCGCTTCCGGTCCCCCGCTCAGTCACGCGCTCGCCTCCCGCTGTCATGACGGAAGGAAGCCCTCGGTGCGGCGTTTTGTCAATCCGGTTTTTCGAAAATGTGCGAAATGGAGAAAAAACGAACATGCGCCGCCGCGCGTCGCGCTCTTGGGCGGGCGGGAAGCGCCGAGGGTGCCTGCGCGGCCCGGGCCGGCTGAGCGTTAGTTCACCCCGGACAGGCCAAGGGTCCGCGGCGATAGCCTTTTATCGAAGAGATGCCCGACCGGCGCTTCTCCTGTCGGGAAGGGGAGCCAGTGGGCCTCCTGTGCCTTGGCTCGCGCGTCAGAGCGTTGCACATCGCAAGGGGGGCGCGGCCGGGGCGGAGAGGCGGCGGTCCCCTCGTGCCGCGGGCCGTGATCGCAGGGGGTCTCGGCCCGCGCGGAGAGGTGGCTGCATCCCGGTGCAGGGGCACGAACGGGAACGGCCGCCCCACAGGGCGGCCGTCTGCGGAGCGGGAAGATCCGTCCGGTCAGTTGGCGGGGGCGGTCACCGGAGGCGCCGGAGCATTGTCGGCCGAGGCCGGATCGCCTCCGCCGATGCTGCCCTGCTGCGCATCGGTCTCGACCTCGCCCGTGCGTCCGTCGATCTGGACGGCACTTCCTTCCGGGGCGTTGCCCTCTGACACCTCATGGCCGAACCACCAGACCATGTATCCCAGCGCGAAGATGACGACGACGGCGATGCCGATCAACGGACCCCGGTGGCGACGCTTCTGCTTCTCGATGTCATTGTCGGATGCCGACATTCGCTCCTCCTCGGGGCTGGGCCGGCGCAGGCCGGCGTTCCGATCTTAACCGGCGCGGCAGCCAATGGTTCCGGGCCTTGCGCCATCGTCGCCGGGGAGGCCCGCGCGCGGGGAACAAGGAGCCTCTCCGCCGGTTGCCACTGCCACCGATCAGCAGGAGCATCCCATGGCCCAGACCCCGCCCGAGCGTCCGACAGAGGACCGCGTCCCGCCCGCCGGCTACACCAGCGACCGGCTCCGCCACGACATCGACCGGGGCGGGGCGGCCGACAAGGTGCCGTTCATGGACCCTGCCGCGGCGCCTTTGGGCACCGACGACGAAGCGGCCGGCACGCCGCCGAGCGCCGAGCAGATTGCCCGTGCCCGCGAGATGGAAGCGCGGCCCGCGGACCGGTCGGCCAATGCCGCGGCCCGGCCGCGCACGGTGGGCGAGCTCGCGGGCAATCAGGAGCGCCGCGGCATGCGCCCGATCCTGATCTTCGGCGCGATCATGGTCGTGGTGGTGATCCTCGTCGTGGCCCTCTGACGGCAGGCGACGCTGCAGGACGACAAGCGAAAGGCCGGCAGATCCTCTGCCGGCCTTCGCCATGATGGAGACGAGGTTCCGCCAAGCTCCGGGATCAACCCTCCGAGCCGTCGGGCAGGGCGTAGGCGATCACATAGTCGCCCGGTTTCGTGCCGACCGAGCCGTGCCCGCCCGCCACGATCACCACGAACTGCCGGCCGTCCTGCTCGTAGGTCATCGGCGTCGACTGGCCGCCCGCGGGCAGCCGCGCCTGCCAGAGCTGATCGCCCGTGGTCACATCGTAGGCGCGCAGGTAGTCGTCGACCGCCGCTCCGAGGAAGGCCACGCCGCCGCGCGTGACGATCGGCCCGCCGATCCCCGGCACGCCCACCTTGAAGGGCAGCGGCAGGGGCGTCATGTCGCGCACGGTGCCGTTGCGGTGCATGTAGGCGATCTCTCCGGTGCGGAGGTCCGCCCCCGCGACGAAGCCCCACGGCGGCGCCGAGCAGGGCACGCCGAGCGGCCCGAGGAAGGGCCCCATGATGACGCCGTAGGGCGCGCCCTCGTTGCGGTTCAGGCCCTGTTCGCTGGCCTTCTGATCTGCGCCGGGCGGCGGGATGTCCTCGGCCGGAACCAGCTGGCTCGTGAAGGGCAGGTAGGTGGGCATGCCGAACATCACCTGCCGCTCGGGATCGACGGCGACGGAGCCCCAGTTGAAGGTGCCGAAATTGCCCGGATAGACGATGGTGCCGTTCAGCGACGGGGGCGTGTAGCGGCCCTCGTAGTTCAACCGGTGATACTGGATCCGGCAGGCGAGCTGGTCGTAGAGCGTGACGCCCCACATGTCCTTCTCGCGCAGCGCCTCGGGTTTGAAGCTCAGCGCCGAGGTGGGCTGCGTCGGGGCAGGGGTCTCTTCGCGCAGAGCGCCCTCCTGCGGGGCGGGCTCTTCGGTGACGGGCAGGATCGGCTCGCCCGTCTCGCGGTTGAGCACATAGATGTCGCCCTGCTTCGTCGGCTGCACGAGCGCGGGCACCGTCTGACCGTCGATGTCGAGATCGATCAGAACGGGCTGGGCGGGCACGTCCATGTCCCACAGGTCATGGTGCACGGTCTGGAACACCCAGGCCTTCTGACCCGTCGCCACGTCGAGCGCCACGACCGAGGAGGAATGTTCCTCGACGGCGGGCGAGCGGTTGAAGCCCAGCTGGTCGGGGACCTGGTTGCCGAGCGGGATGTAGACGAGGCCGCGTTCCTCATCGACCGAGAAGACCGACCAGGAGTTGGGCGAATTTGCGGTATAGGTCTCGCCGTTCATCCAGTCGATGGGGGCGGTCTTGTCGGGGTTGGCGCTGTCCCAGTTCCACAGGAGCGCCCCGGTGTTGGCATCGAAGGCCCGGATCACGCCCGACTGCGAATAGACCGAGAAATTGTCGTTGACCGCGCCGCCGATGATGATCCGGCCTCCGACCGCCACGGGCGGGGAGGTGGAATAGTAGAAGCCTGCCGGGGTGTAGGGCATCCCGTTCTCGAGATGGAGCGTACCCTCGTCGGCGAAGAAGGTGCAGACCGCGCCGGACTTTGCGTCGAGCGCGATCAGCCGCGCATCGGCCGTCGGCAGATAGACCCGCTCGGCGCAGAGCTCTCCCTCGGCGCGTGCCGGATCCCGCCAGTAGGTCACGCCGCGGCAGGTCTGGTGCTGCCGGTCGGACTCGAGCCCGGAGCGCGCGTCGAAGCGCCAGGCTTCCTTGCCGGTCGCCGCATCGAGCGCGATGGCCAGATCGTGCGGGGTGCAGATGTAGAGACGGTCGGCGACCTTCAGCGGCGTGACCTGATAGGTGGTCTCGGTCACGTCCTGCGGCAGCTTCACATCGCCGGTCTGATACTGCCAGACCTGCTCGAGCTCGGCGACATTCTGGATGTTGATCTGTTCGAGCGGGCTGTAGCGCTGCCCGTACTGCGTGCGGCCGTACTGGTGCCACTCGCCGGGAGGCGCGGAGGGGCCGAGATCGGGCTCGGCGCTGACCACTTCCGTCGGCAGCGAGCCTGCATGTCCCGCTTCGTCTCCGGTCCATGACCAGATGGCGGCCCCGATGGCCGCCAGAAGGGGCAGGGCCAAGGGCAGGCCGGGCGCGGGGCGGCCGTCCTCGGTCAGCAGCTGCCGCCGCATGAAGGGCAGGTAGAGCCAGATGCCCAGAAGCGCGATGATGCCGCCGCGGGGAATGAGTTCCCACCAGTCGAAGCCCACTTCCCAGACGGACCAGACGAGCGCGCCGAGGATGAGGCCGCCATAGATCCATTCGGCGGAGGAGGAGCGGCGGAACACCTGCCATGCCGTCAGCAGCATGAGGGCTCCGGCCACGAGGTAGAACCAGCTCCCGCCCAGAACGGCCAGCCAGGCGCCCGGGATGAGGAGGCCCAGCCCGGCGAGGGCAAGGACGATGGCGGTCAGGGTAGCGGTCAAGGTGGGCTCCTCATCTGGCGGCGTCGCCTCTGCAACGGGCCTCGGGGCGACTGGGTTCCGCTACGGAGCTTCTTCCGGCTGATCCGAGAGAAGAACGAGATGCGCCTTGCAGAGAGTGCCCTGCTCTCCCGGCCACACCGTCTTCCCCAAAAGGAAATGGCGCGCGGTTTCCCGCGCGCCATCCGTCACCCTAGGGAAGGGATCACTCGGCCGCCGTATATTCCGGCAGGGCCTCGAGTTCCTCGCGCGACATGGGCACATAGACCCGGACGTCGCTCTGGTCCTCGTTGGTGTAGATCTTCAGATCCTCGAAGGGCACGGCGACGTTGCGCGCGCCGATGCCGAGGAAGCCGCCGACATCGAAGATCACCTGTTCGACCTTGCCGTCCTCGGCCAGAACGAAGTCCGAGATGTCGCTCACGGATTCATCGTTCATCGAGTAGACATCGGCGTCCTGCAGGTCTTCGGCCGTCATCGGCTCGCCGGCATAGGCCGTGTAGCCTTCCGGGATCTGCATGCCTTCAGCCATGCCGGTGTCCGTGCCGGTCATGCCCGTGCCGGTGGCGCCGTCGGTCGCGGCCGGCGCAGTGTCGCCCGCAGCCGGAGCCATCGTGTCGGTGCCGGTCGCATCCATGCCGGTGGCCGGCGGGGTGGTTTCGGTCGTCGCCGCGGGCGGAGTGGTCGCGTCAGGGGTGGTCGTCGCATCCTGAGCCAGGGCGGCGTAAGCGGTGGTGGAAGCCAGAAGTGCCGAGAGGGCAATAACTTTTTTCATTGTAGCGATCCTTTCGCCTTGGGAGACTAATTGGACAGAGCCGTTTGGGCCTGCTGCATGTCCAACGGGTCCCGGCGAGGTTGGTTTCCCCTCTCAAAGCGACGAATCCGGGTAAGGGAGGGTGGGGCGGAAACCCGCCGAAAGTCGCCCGTGAGATCGGCGAAAAGACGCCGATATGCCGCCTTCGGGGCAAGGCGGCAGCCTGTATCGGGATCGCGTGGGAACCACCGGGCCCTTGCCCGTTGCGGAGCGCTCGGCAGCGGCGTCCCCACGGTCCTTCTCCTACCGGCTTGCCGAGGGCTCTCAATGCGTGCCGTCGTTCTGACGGGAACTTTCTGCGGCACAGACGGCGAAGGATGAAAAAAGCGGCGCGCCCGGAGGCGCGCCGCTCAAGCCCTGCGCAATGTGCGAGGATCAGAAGGACTCGACCATCTGGCAGATCTGCGTCCAGGAGGTGAGCGAGACCGACGCCTGGTCGAATTCCCGCGTGCCAGGCGTCGCATCGGTGCCGGCCTCGCTGCCTGCCGCCGTGCCCGTGTCATTGGATGCGGCGAGGCTGCCTTCGCCGGTGCTTGTGGTGGCGGTGTCGGCGGCCGGGTTGGTGCTGCCTCCGGTGCCCTGCTCGGCGGGGGTTCCGCTGGCGGCCTGGTCGGCGACCGTCACGCGTTCATCCGAGGTGCCGGGGCCCGCGGTGGTGCCGGTCTCGCTTTCGACGACATTGCCGCCCGCATCGGCATCGGTGACGGTGCTGCTGCCGGACTGGGCCGCGCGGTCGCCCGTGGGCTGGCCGACGGGGCTAGCCGCGCCGCCGCTCGGGGCCGCGCCGGCCTCTGCCTCCTGATCCGAGAGGCCGCCCTCGGCCCCTGTGGGTGTCGTGTCAGAGGTGCCGCCCTCGCCGCCGGAGGTCGCGGCGCCCGAGCCGGCGGCCGCATCCGGGGCCGAACCGGCGGTCGCGCCCTCGGTGCCGAAGGCTGCGCAATCGTCGCGCACCTGCTGCTTCTGATCTTCCGACAGCGACTCCCAGCTCGACCGCACCTCGCCGTCGGTGCGCAGGGTCATGGTCCCGCCCGGGTTGAAGAACGTGTCGACGATCGGCGCGTCCCAGTCGCGCCCCATCGTCGTGCCTTGCGCCGTCGTGGTCTGGGCCGTGGCGGCGCTGGCAAGAAGCGCAGCGGCGCCGGCGAGGGTCAGGGGTCGGAACAGGATCATGTCTCATCCTCTCTGTCTGGGGTGAGCCCGACGGGGTGTCGTCCGGGCAAAGCGGCCCTCCGGGCCATCATTCTCTGTCGGCTCCGGGCCGGGCCATGCCGCCCCGCCCGGAACCGAGCGGGTCAGGCCTGCGTGCCGCGCTTGCCGCTCTGGTCGCCGAGACCGGCGTCGGTGCCGCCGGAGCCCGAGAGCCCGCTGCCCGACTGACCGGACGAGCTTCCGCCGAGCGGGGCCGTTCCTGAGCCGCCCGTGCCGCTCTCGCGGACGCGCAGGTTGTTCTGCACATGGCGCACGCCCGAGACCGTATCCGCGCAATCTTCTGCACGGCGCTTGTCAAACTTCGTCGAAACGTGACCGTTGAGCGTGACTTCGCCGCCCGCCACCGAGACGTCGATGTCGGAGGCGTCGAGGCGCGGATCGTCGCTGAGCCGGTCGTTCACATCGTCGTGGATGCGCGTGTCCGACCGCTGGTAACCGCGCGGACCCTTGCCGCGGTGATCCTCCTCGCGGCGACGGCCCGCCTCGTCGTCGCCCATCCAGGACATGACCTCGTCCGCCGCACGATCCATGAAGCCGCGTTCGCCGGCGGAATCGTAGAAGCGGGGGCCGCCCCGTCCGTGGCGCTCGTCATAGCTCTGGCCGCGGCGGTCCCATTCCCGGCCGATCTGCGGGCCGTAGCCCCAGGAGCGCTCGTCCTGCGACCGGCGCTCCGATCCGTAGTCGCGATCCGAGCGGTCGCTGCCGCCGCGCCGGTCGTCGCGGTCGCGCGGATCGAACCCGGCGGCGCCGAAGCCGTAGCCGCTCGCGGCATCCATTCCGCCGCCGGAAGAGCGGTCGCGCTCTGCCCCGCGCGCCTCGTCCTGACCCCGGTCCTGATACCGGGCATCGAAGCGATCGCGATTGCGATCCTCGGGGCCGCCGCGCATGCGCGGGTCGTCTTCGCGGTTGCCCCGTGACCGGTCGCCACCATAGCGCTGCATGTCGGCATCCTCGTCCCAGTTCCGGTTCCGGGCGTCAAATCTCGATTGTGCCATGTCTGATCCTCCTCCGAGTTGCGCGGGAGAGACGGCACGGTCTCCGCGTGTTGAAACGGCTCGGGAAACGGACGGTCGAAGCGAATGTTCCCTCGCGGGCCGCGCGGCGGGGGCGGCTCCGGGCCCGGGACAGCGACTGCCGTCAACCGCAGGCACGGTCTGCAACCTCGCATGTGCGAGTATGTCGAGCAGCCACAGCGCCCCGCGTTGCAAGGAGGAACGGCCGGAGTGCCGGGACGGGGGAGGGAGCGGCGGCCTCTTCCCATGCAAGCGGCGGCTCGCATCCGGTCACTCTTCGGTGAAGGCTGAAGGGAACCATCGGCGGAGGCTCTGCATTGACGGCCAGAGAGCAGGAGCCGGCATCGGCTCTTTCCGAAAAAGTCGCAGAGGACTTCCCATGACCTCGTCAGTATCCCGGCCGCCGCCGGGCCAGATGCCCGAGCCTCCCCCGGGCCCGGGTCCGGATGTAACGCCCGGCCCGCTGCCCGTCCCGGGCGAAAGCCCCGACCTGCCGCCGACCGAGCCGGATCTTCCGGGCGGTCCCGGCGTCCCGCCGACCCTTCCCGTTTAATCGATCCTCTCGTCAACCTACCAAGGAGCTACCAGTGAACAGCATCATTTATATCGTGGGCCTCGTGGTCATCGTCATTGCGATCCTCTCTTTCCTCGGCCTGCGCTGAGGCAGGGGAACCGCCCTATCCGTGCCAGTGACCGGCGCCAAACTGCCGGAGACGAGTGTTCTATTGTCAGTGTTTGAGTAGCGAGTGACCGGGCCCTGCGACCATCGCGGGGCCTTCGGCGTTGAAGCCGACGGCCGCTCGGGAGGCTTGTTGCGAGACCTCCGGCACCGAGGCCACGGCCTAGTCAGGGAGGCTCGCTGCGAGGCTCCGAAAAGGATTTCGTCTGCTTGGCATGCGGATGGAACCTTGGCCTTGTCCCTCACCTGAAAAAATCCACCGGCGTGGCGCGTGCCTGATGCGGTAGGCGCGACGCGGGCGGAAGACGTCAGCCTTGCAGCAGCTTGTCGAGCAGCGTTGCAAGAAGCACCGCCGTGACGGGCTTCTGGAGGACGTCGATCTGCTGGAACTGCTCCGGGATGGCATCCGCACTTTCGCCGGTCACGAAGGCGAAGGGGATCCCGCGCGTCCCGAGCGTGCGGGCGAGCGCGAAACAGGTGCCATCGTCGAGCCGCAGATCCAGAAGGGCCGCATCCACGGTCTGATGGGCGATCAGGCGCAGCGCCTCGGCTTCGGTCCGCGCCGGGCCGACCGTTTCGAACCCCGATGCCGTCAGCTCGTCCACCATCGTCATGGCGAGGATCAGATCGTTCTCGGCCACGAGGATGCGGGGCAGTCCGGTTTTCGCGCCCGAGGCGGTCTGGGTCATGGCGAAAATCTCCGTCGCTTTGCCCACAAGGGTCCGTAAGGCGACATGGTTCCCGTCTCGGCCCCGCTTTCGGCGCTTTTGCGCGGCCGGGATTCAGCAGGAGTCTCCCTTCTCCGGAGCCTGATGCGCGGGCGCGCCGAGGCTGCCTCGGTCGCGCGGACTGCCGTCGTTCGTACTCCTCGCAAATCGCATCCCTGCCTGCGGGACTGAAGCGCGCCCGCGGGGGAACGGTTCGGGTCCGCGGTACGTTTGCCCGAGAGGCGGCGGCGGAGTTTCCGGTCAGACGCTCACGCTTGATGCATGGAATGACATGGCGGAATTGCTTCAGGACTTTCTCAGGCAAGACATCGCCCTGCCCATGATCAGCAGCCTCGTGACGGGGTTCCTGATCGGGCTCGACCGCGAGATCCGCGGCAAGCCTGCGGGCCTGCGGACCCATGCGCTCGTCTGTTTCGCAGCGACGATTCTGACCCTCGCGGCGGCCCGGCAGGGGCAGTGGACGGTCGTCCTTCTTCCCGACACGCAGATCGTCGCCGACCCCGCGCGCATGGCGCATGGGATCCTGACGGGCATCGGCTTTCTCGGCGCGGGCGTGATCTTCCGGGAGGGGGCGTCGGTCCATGGGCTGACCACGGCGGCCTCGCTCTGGATCACCTCTGCCCTGGGGATCGTCTATGGGATCGGCATGTATTGGCTGGCCCTTGCCGGAACCGTTGTCACGCTCATCCTCCTCGTGGCGGTGCGGCTCATCCATGCGCGGCTTCCGGTGCGTACGGAGATCCGGCTGCGCGTGACGCTGCGGCTCGGGTCCAGCTTCGACGCCGAGCGGCTGACGGCGCTCCTGAACAGCAACGGGGTGGAGATCGGCGCCATCAGCCGCAGCCTGAGCCGGCCTTCCGAGCGGATGCGGCTCAGCACTGCCGTCCATGTCCGGCAGGAGGCCACGCTCGACCGGCTCGCCCGGGCGCTCACCGAAGAGCCGGACGTGCTGGCCTTCGATCTGATGCCCGTCGGCGATCCAGCCGGGCGCACCCTGTTGGACCGGACCGGCGACGCATCGTGAGCCAAAGGCCCGAGGGCCTGGCGGGATGCGCGATCCACCGGGTGCCGCTGTCGGCGGGGGAAAGTGCTCTGGCGCTCGTGCCGCACGGCTCGCGGCCCTTCAGGCGGATCGCGCCTGACATCCTCCCCGCCGCAGGCGGGTCAAGCCCGGGGGGCCGCGGAGGCGGATCCGGACGCCGTGGCCCGGATCAGCCCGGCGCAATCCCGTCGCGCAGGCGGTCGGCCTCGTCGCGGATGCAGCGGATCTCCTCGGCAAGCGCCACTTCGATGCCGATGCCCGGTGCGGGCACGGCGCCGGGGTCCTCCTGATGGTCCTGCATGGTGCTGCGCTCGTCGAGCCAGTCGCGCAGCGCGTCGCTGCCTGCCAGCGCCACCAGGCGCGCCAGCACCTTGCGCTGCGCGATCAGCCGCCCCTCGATCGTGTCCGAAGTCAGTTCCGTCATGGTTTCCCTCCTGCCACAAGTCGCTCGAGCCGCCCGATCACGGTCCGACCCAGTGTCGCGGGCCGGGCGGAGGCCTCGGCCAGCGGGCAGGGCCGGTCGAGCCGGTCGCGGATGGAGCGGATCGTCCAGTCGCCGCCCGACCGGGCCGAGGCGAGTTCGTCCCAGTCGACCGGCGTCGCCACCGGCGCGCCCGGGCGGGCGCGCAGGCTGTAGGGAGCGATCGCCGTCGAGCCGCGGTCGTTCCGCAGCCAGTCGATGAAGATCCGGCCCTTGCGCCCGGCCTTGGCCATCGTGGCCGTGTAGCGGTCGGGCGCCTCCTGAGCCAGATGGGTGGCGAGCGCCCGCGAGAAGAGCTTCACGCTCTCCCATTCGGCCTTGGGCTTCAGCGGCACGATCACATGCACCCCCTTGCCGCCGGAGAGCATCGGCACCGAGGGCAGGCCGAGGTCCGTGAGCAGACCGCGCAGCTCGGCCGCCGCGGTCCGCACATGGGCGAAGTCGAGACCCTCGTCGGGGTCGAGATCGAACACCAGCCGGTCCGGTCGCTGAAGGCTGCGGTTGCGCGAGCCCCAGATGTGGAATTCGAGTGTCCCCATCTGCGTGGCCCCGACCAGAGCCGCGACATCGGGCAGGGTGATGAAATCCTCGGGCCCCGATTTCGTCTCGACGGGCACCGTCTTCATCGCGACGGGCATGCCGCGGGTGCGGTGCTTCTGGAAGAAGCACTCCGCCGCCGCCCCTTCCGGGCAACGCAGGAGCGAGACGGGACGATCCTTCAGGAAGCGCAGCATCCGCGGCGCCAGTGCCTCGGCATGCTCCGCCACCTCGCGCTTCGTGACGGCGGGCCGGTCGTAGATCCGCCGGTCGGGGTGGCTGATGCGGATGCCTGCGACGCGCAGGTCGTCGGGTCGGGCCATCGTCGTCTCCTTCTTCTCCCCGCGCGCCGTCCGGGGTTTCCGGGCAGGCTCGGGGGCGGGCTCGTCGGGTGAGGGGGCGTCTGGCCGGGCCGTCTTCGTCCCCTTCTTCCGCACGCCCGACTTCCGGGGCGCGGGCGTTTCGGGCGCGGGCTCCTCGAGCCGCACCTCCCGCGCGTCCTTGTCGCTCCGCAGGCCGGCGAAGACCCCGTGCCGGATGTGCCCCTCCGCCGTCAGTTCGGTGAAGCTCACCTCGGCCACCAGCTCGGGCTTCAGCCAGTGCGCCCCCTTGGCCTCGGCCGGCGTGCGGTCGAAGGGGCAGGCGCTTTGCGCCCGTTCGGCCAGAAGCGGCTTCAACTCGCGGAACAGGGGGGCGCCGAAGCCGCTGCCGACACTGCCGCGGTAGACCAGACGGCTCTTTTCGTAGCTGCCCATCACCAGCGAGGCGAAGGGACGGCCCGGCTTGTCCGAGGCGTTCCAGCCGCAGATCACGAATTCCTGCCGGTGCGCGCATTTCACCTTCAGCCAGTCGCCGTTCCGGCTGCCCGCATAGGGCGCGGAGGCCCGCTTCGAGACGATCCCTTCAAGGCCCGCTGCGCATATGCGCTCGTGCACCTCGGGGCCGTGGCCGCGGATGTGGCCCGAGAAGCGCACCGCGCCGCGCCCCTTGCCGATCAGCGTCTTGAGCCGCTCCTTCCGCGCGAGAAGCGGCTGTCCGGTCAGGTCCTCGCCGTCGAGGAGCAGCAGGTCGAAGGTCATGAAGAGGAGCTGGCCCCCCGATTTCAGCCGTGCCTGCAGCTCGGAGAACGAGCCGCCCTCCCGGCCCGGCGCGATCACCTCGCCGTCGATCAGCGCCTCCTGGGCCTCAAGCGCCTCGACATCCTCGACGAGGGCGCCGAACTTGGCCGTCCAGTCGAGGCCGGAGCGGGTGTAGAGGCGGGCCCGACCTCCGGCGAGGGCCGCGAGGCAGCGGTAGCCGTCGAACTTGGTCTCGTGGATCCAGTCCTCGCCCTCGGGCGCCGCCGAAACGAGGCGCGCGAGCTGGAGCGGCCGGAAGGCGGGCAGGGCAGCCTGGCGCGTGCGCCGCGGTGGCGCCTTGCCGGCGGCGATCTGCTCCATGGTCCGCCCCGTTGCGACCGAGGTCATGTGCCGCTCGACCAGCTCCTCGGTCTGCTCGCTTTCATGCGTGTCGTGCTCCTTGATGAGGAGCCAGTTCTCGGCCTTCTCGCGCGGCCTGGGTTTCATGCGCACCAGCGTCCAGCGGCCGCGCATCCGCTCGCCCGCGAGGCGGATCTTGAGCTGACCGGTGCGCAGCCCCTCCGCAAAGTCGCCCTGCGGTTCCCAAGTGCCCCGGTCCCAGAGCATGACCGTGCCGCCGCCATATTCGCCCTTGGGGATCGTGCCCTCGAACTCGGCATAATCCAGCGGATGATCCTCGGTTCGCACCGCAAGCCTGCGGGCGGACGGATCGGGCGAGGGGCCGCGCGTCACGGCCCAGCTCAGCAGGACACCGTTCCACTCCAGCCGGAAATCCCAGTGCAGACGGGAGGCTGCATGTTTCTGCACGACGAAGGACAGGCTCTCCGCCTCGGGGCGCGGCGCCTCGGAACGGCCCTGCGGCTCGGGCGTGCGCGCGAAGTCGCGCTTGGCGCGGTAGCGGTCGAGATCCTGTCGCGGGTTGGCGGGCATCGGCGGCTCCTGACGGCTCATGGGGAACGTGACGGAGCGGGGACAGTTCCTGAGACCGCGGGCGCTCGGCAGGGGATAGACCGGGTCACGGCCTTGGCAGGGCGCGCAGGTGGGTCGCCATGAACCGGCCCGCAACGCATGTCAGAGCAGCGCCAGTGGTCTCCGCGACCGGGCCTCGCGGACCCTGCCCGCGACAGGACCCACCGCCGTTCAGCCACGCCGGTGTGGCTGCCCGATCATTTGCTAAGAAAATAATGCGGCGGTGGAGGAACCTCGGGAACCGAGAGCGTGTTCCCCCTGCGATGTGGGGCAGCTCGGGCAGAAGCAATGGACAGTCGCGACAGCGGATTTCAGGGCGTGGCACGGGTTCCGGGGGGCGCCCGGAGACCGTCCATGTCTCCGGCCGCAGGCGAGACGGATCGCCATCAGCCGGAGGACCGCCTCAGAGCCCCGATTGTGCCCTTGTCAGCCGACCCTGGCAGGAATGCCACAGCCGCAGCCGAGGCGGGAACCAATGGCGGCCAGGATGCTTGTGATGCGACAGTCACAAGACAAGAACCTGAGGCCATGTTTCATTTCATGCAAGATGGCCAGGGCGACGACCTGGTCAACCGACATGTCGAGGACAATCTTCGACGAACCTATGCCATATCGGCCGCCGATGAACCGATCGACGACCGGTTTGCCACGCTCCTGAAGCGTATCGCCGCGAAGCAGGCTCAGTCAGGCCGCAGCTGACGGGCGCGGCCCGCTGCCGGTGGCGGCTGCATTCAGATGTCCTGCTCCTCACGGACATCCGAACCGGGAAGCAGGACGGGCTCTGCGCATGCCTGCATCCTGAGGGCCATCGCCAGGCGCCGTGCGAGGATCTGGATCGGCTCGGGCACAGGCTCGGCCTCGAGGGCCCGCAGCAGTTCCTCGCTCAGTTCGCAGAGTTCGTCCCGTGCGGCGGGCGCACCGTCGTGATCCTGGTCGTTTATCATCATGTCACCTGCCCCTTGTCGCCCTTTCTGCGACGAGCCGGCCGGGAGTGCAATCTCCAAGCGGAACCCGCCCGGTCAGGCGGCGTTGATTTCGGAAAACGAAGGCGTGAAGAGCCAGGGAGAGCCGCCCGTGACGGATCAGACCCCACCGCGATCGATCATACCGGATGTGGTCGATCTCATTCCGGCCCTGCGGGCCTATGCGCGCTCGCTCAGCCGCAACCAGTCCGACGCAGACGATCTCGTGCAGGAGACGCTTCTCAAGGCCATCGCCAATGTCGACAAGTTCCAGCCGGGCACGCGGCTCCGCGCCTGGCTCTTCACCATCCTGCGCAACACCTTCTACACCCGCATCCGGGTCTCGGCCCGCGAGCGGACGGGGGCGGCCGACTGCGTCTCGGGCGAGATGTCGGTGCAGCCCTCGCAGGAATGGACGGTGCGGGGGCGCGAGCTGATGGCCGCCATCGACCGGCTGCCGCCGCATTACCGCGAGATCCTCATCCTCGTCGTCATGCTGGGCGAGAGCTATGAAGAGGCCGCCCGGATCTGCGACTGTGCCATCGGCACGGTGAAGAGCCGGGTCAGCCGCGCGCGACAGCTGGTGATGAACGATCTCGAAGGCACCGGAGAGGCCTGAGAGGATCATCATATCCGCACAGTTCACGGCCATTGCCTGCCCATCCCCGCCTTGGCCTCACGGTGCCTGCGGGCCCGGAGGGCAGTGGCCTTCTGCGGCAGCCCGGGCGCGGTCGGCTGCTCCCGCATCGCGGAAAGCGGGGCGGAAGCGCGCAGCCCGGACCCTGCGATTGCACGGCCCCCGGCGCCGGGGTATGTGCCTTTGCCAAGGAAGAGAAGGAGATCCGACCATGAGCCGCGCATTCGTGTTCCCCGGGCAGGGCGCTCAGACCATCGGCATGGGCCGCGCGCTCGCCGAAGCCTATCCTGCGGCGCGGGCGGTATTCGACGAGGTGGACGAGGCGCTCGGCGAGAAACTCTCGGCGCTGATCTGGGACGGATCCATCGAGGAGCTCACGCTGACGCAGAACGCGCAGCCCGCGCTGATGGCGACCTCGATGGCGGCCCTCGCGGCGCTCGAGGTCGAAGGCCTGGGCATCGCCACCGCCTCCTTCGTGGCGGGTCACTCGCTCGGCGAATATTCCGCCCTGTGCGCGGCGAAGTCGCTGAAGCTCTCGGATACGGCGCGGCTTCTGCGCATCCGCGGGCAGGCCATGCAGGAGGCGGTGCCGGTGGGCGTGGGCGCGATGGCCGCGCTCCTCGGGCTCGATTACGACACCGCGGTCGAGGTCGCGCACGAGGCGGCGCAGGGCGAAGTGTGCCAGGCCGCCAACGACAACGATCCGGCGCAGGTGGTGGTCTCGGGCCACAAGGCGGCCGTCGAGAGGGCAGTGGAGATCGCCAAGGGCCGCGGCGCCAAGCGGGCCATCCTGCTGCCGGTGAGCGCCCCCTTCCATTGCGCACTGATGCAGCATGCCGCGAGCGTCATGTCCGAAGCTCTCGCCGCGGTGGTGATCGAGGCGCCGGTCTGCCCGGTCGTCGTGAACGTGCGCGCCGAGGCGGTGTCGGAGCCGGACCGGATCCGTGCGCTCCTCGTGGCACAGGTGACGGGGGCCGTCCGCTGGCGCGAGAGCGTGATGTGGATGGAAAATGCGGGCGTGGACGAGTTCTGGGAAATCGGTGCCGGCAAGGCGCTGTCGGGCATGATCAAGCGGATCGCCAAGGGCGCGGCGACCCGGGCCATCGGCACGCCCGAGGATGTGGCGGCTGCCGCCACGGCCTGATCCGAGGCAACGGGACCGGAGCGGGGGTGCCGCCCGCGGGGGCATCGAACCCCCGCAGGCGGCGCTGCCGCGGAAGACCGCTCCGCCCGTCGGAGCAGTGGCAGGAGCGGTCCTCCGCCGATCTTCGCAGGGCAAGGCCAGCCGGGAGGACCGGTGCCCCGCGGCCCGTTCCTCCCGGCTCTGGACGGAGCCGCCGCAAGCCTGCTTGAGGAATGCCGCTTGCGCGGGCCTCAGCCGGACGTGCGGCCCGCGTGGCCGCCGCGGCGGCGGGCGAGGCGCGGGGCCCGCGCGGGAAGCTCGGCCATCACCGCACGGCGTGCCTCGGGCGTGAGACGCGACCAGCCGGCGATTTCCTCGAGCGTCCGATGGCAGCCCACGCAGATCCGCTCCTCGGGATGGATCATGCAGAGCTTCACGCAGGGGCTCTCGATCTCGTCGCGCCTCCAGATGTCGTCCTTCATGCGCCCCCCTCGCGGCCGAGCCAGTCCAGACGGTCCAGCACTCCCTGCAGGATATAGCCCGCCGCGACGTGATCGATCACCTCGGCGCGACGCTTTCGTGACGTATCCGCCTCGAGGAGCGCCCGTTCGGCCGCCACGGTCGACAGACGCTCGTCCCAGAAGCCCACCGGCAGCGGCAGCACCTGCACCAGATTGCGCGCGAAGGCCCGGGTCGATTGCGCGCGCGGCCCCTCGCTGCCGTCCATGTTGCGCGGCAGACCGAGCACGATCCCCACCAGCCGGCGCTCGGCGGCGATGGCCTTGAGCTTGGCCGCATCCTCGGTGAACTTCGTGCGCCGCACGGTCAGGAGCGGGGTCGCGATCCGCCTGAGCCCGTCCGACACCGCCACGCCCACGGTCTTGGTGCCGAGATCGAGACCCGCGAGCGCGCCGGTGCGCGGCAGGCTGGCGAGGAAATCCTCGATACGGTCGTGGATCACTCGGCCACCCCCGCCTGCGCGCCCGCCGCGCGGATCGCGGCCAGTTCGGTGTCGCGCCCGTCGAACCGGTCCAGAGCCTCGCCGTAGATGGCGCGGGCGCGGTCGGTCTCGCCCAGCACGCCCAGGGCGCCGATCAGGCGCGCCCATTCCTCGGCGGTGCCGCCTTCGGTCGCGAGCCGCTGGTTCAGGCCCTCGACCATGCCGCGGATCATTTCCTGCCGGGCCTCGGGCGTCATCGCCTCGGCCGCGCGCACGGCCTCTTCGGAGGGGCCGGCCGGCACGTCGCCTTCGGGGGCCGCCGCCGGCGGCAGCTCGTATTTCACGCCGGCGAGCCAGGCCAGCTGCTCGATCTGTGCCCGGAGCGGCGCGACCCAGGGGTCGTTCGGGCGCGAGCTTTCGAGAAGCGAGCGCCAGAGGCGGAAGGCCATGTCCGGCCGCCCGGTCTGGGCGAGGAGCATCCCCGAATAATAGCGCGCGGTGCCGTTCTGCGGATCGAGGCGCAGCGCCTCGGTCAGACGGGCCTCGGCCTCGGGCGAGACGATGCCGCCGGCGGCGAGGATCATGAGTTCGCCGAGGGCTGCCTGATCCTCGGCCGTGACCTTCGGCTGCGACAGATCGATCACCTTCGCCTGCGCGTGCGCCGCGGCCGCATAATTGCCGAGCGCGGCCTCGTTGCGCGCGAGAAGCTCCTGCCCCCGGATGTCGTCGGGGTTGTTCGCGACGGCGGCGCGCAGCTTCTCCATCAGCTCGAGAAACTGGGCGTCCGGTGCGGGGGCGGCGGGGCGGGGCGCTCCGGCCATCCGCGCCTCGGCGTCGGCCTGGCTCGGACGGTCGCGATAGGCCGTTTCGGCCTGCGCCAGCCGGGCCGACATCGGCATGTCCTGATAACCCGGCGCGCCGAGATCGAGGTAGGTCGCGAATGACCCGCCGAGCAGGACCAGCATCGCGCCCGCGGCCGCGATCCGGGCCGAGCCGGGGGCCCGCGCATCCGAGCCGGCCGCCTTCAGCGCGCGGTCGGCCTCGAGCAGACGGCGCGAAACCTCGGCCTTCAGCCGGTCGGCTTCCTCGGGGCGCATCGTGCCGCGGGCGACATCGCGCTCGATCTCGCGCAACTGGTCGCGATAGACCTGCATGTCGTAGGCCGCGGCCGGAGCCGCCTCCCGCCCTCCGCGCAGCAGCGCCTGCACGAGGATCACGCCGACGCCGAGCGCGATCACGCCGGCGAGGATCCAGAACAGCGTCATTTCCATGCAGTCCCCCGTGCTGACGGCCTCCATGTAAGGGGTCTGGCTGACGCACAAAAGGGTCAATATCCCGTCATCGGGACGCAGGCGGATGTCGCAACTCGGTGATGTCGCATTTGTGCGGATTGTGCCGCTTGCACGCGGGGCTATAACTCGTCCCCGTTCCAGAAGGCTCTATAGGCCCGAGACGGGGAGTCGGCACATGAAACGCTATTCGGTCTTCGCCATCGCCCGCGAGGCGCTGCGCCATCATACGGGGTGGGAGCGCGCCTGGGCCTCGCCCGAACCCAAGGCGTCCTATGACGTGATCGTGATCGGCGCCGGCGGCCACGGCCTCGCCACGGCCTATTACCTCGGGAAGAATTTCGGGATCACCAATGTTGCGGTGATCGAGAAGGGCTGGCTCGGCGGCGGCAATACCGGGCGGAACACGACGATCATCCGCTCGAACTACCTGCAGGATCCGTCGGCCGCCATCTACGAGAAGGCGCGCAGTCTCTACGAGACCCTGAGCCAGGATCTGAACTACAACGTGATGTTCAGCCCGCGCGGGCTCCTCATGCTGGCGCAGACCCATCACGAGGTGCGCGGCTACATGCGCACGGTGCATGCCAACCTTCTGCAGGGCGTCGAGACCGAATGGATCGGCCCCGAGCAGGTCAAGCGTCTGGTCCCGATCATGAACATCCACGGGCCGCGCTATCCGGTGCTGGGGGCGCTCCTCCAGAAGCGGGGCGGCACGGCGCGCCACGATGCGGTGGCCTGGGGCTATGCGCGGGCCTGTTCGGCGATGGGCATGGACATCATCCAGCAGTGCGAGGTGAAGGGCGTCCGCTCCGAAGGCGGCGTCGTCACCGGGGTCGAGACGACGAAGGGCTTCATCGGCACGAAGAAGCTCGCCATCGTGGTGGCGGGACATTCGGGGCAGGTGGCCGAGATGGCGGGCTTCCGGCTGCCGGTCGAGGCGGTGGCGCTGCAGGCGCTGGTCTCCGAGCCGGTCAAACCCTGCATCGACGTGGTGGTGATGGCCAACACGGTGCACGGCTACATGAGCCAGTCCGACAAGGGCGAGCTGGTGATCGGCGGCGGCACCGACAGTTTCAACAACTTCACCCAGCGCGGCAGCTTCCATCATATCGAGGAGACGCTGCGCGCGCTGGTGGAGACCTTCCCGATCATCTCGCGCCTCAAGATGCTGCGGCAGTGGGGCGGGATCGTGGACATGACCGGCGACCGCTCGCCGATCCTCTCGAAGACGCCGCTGGGGAACTGCTTCATCAACTGCGGCTGGGGCACGGGGGGCTTCAAGGCCATCCCCGGCTCCGGCTGGGCAATGGCGGAGCTGGTGGCCAAGGGCGAACCGGGCGCGCTTGCCGCGGATTTCGGCATGGACCGTTTCCGCGAGGGCCGTTTCATCGACGAATCGGTCGCGGCGGGGGTCGCGCACTGATGCAGCCGCGTTACCGTGTCGCTTTGACGCCTGTGCTCCATGCGGTATCTCCTGTGCACAACTCTCTGGAGACGCCGACATGTTCTCATTCATCGACGACATCCCGTCCTTCGAGCAAATCAAGGCCCGGGTTCGGGACGACCTCAGGAAACACGGCTGGGAAAAGCGCTGGAACGACTCCCGCCTGGTGCAGAAATCGCGCGAGCTCCTCAACGACGAGGAACTCAAGATCGATCCTGCGACCTGGATCTGGAAGCGCATGCCCTCGCGTGAGGAAGTCGCGGCCCGGCGCCAGCGCGATTTCGAGACTGTCTGGAAATATCGCTACCGCCTCGGCGGCTTCGCCTCGGGCGCCCTTCTGGCCCTGGCCCTCGCCGGCATCTTCTCCACGGGCAACTTCGGCGGCTCCTCGGACGCCGGCAACCGCCCCAGCGTCGTCTATCCCATCGAATGACCCGGGCGCCTGCGCCCGGCCAGACCGGAGCGCAAGCGCATGCTGATCCTCGAATGTCCCTACTGCGGCGTGAAGGCCGAGGAAACCGAACTCAGTCCGGGTCATGAGGCGCATCTGAAGCGCTTCGGACCCGGATCCTCGGACGAGGATTTCGAATCCTACATGTTCGCCCGGAAGAACCCCAAGGGGGTCCATTTCGAGCGGTGGCGCCACAGCTATGGCTGCGGCAAGTGGTTCCTCGCCGCGCGCTGCACCGCGACGCTCGAGGTGTTCGGCACCTACCCGGCGCAGACCTCCGAGCCGCCCCCCGACATCGTGGCCAAGATCAAGGCACGGCGTCCGGAATGGGAGGGCTACAAATGAGCACGCGTCTCGCACGGGGCGGACGGCTGATCGACCGCAGCCGCGCCATCGACTTCACCTTCAACGGCAAGCGGATGCGCGGCTTCGCGGGCGACACGCTGGCCGCGGCGCTTCTCGCCAACGACCAGATGCTGGTCGGGCGCAGCTTCAAGTATCACCGTCCGCGCGGCATCGTGGCGGCGGGCGCCGAAGAGCCGAACGCGCTGGTCCAGCTCGGCACCGGCGGCCGGTCGGAGCCGAACCAGCGCACCACCACGACCGAGCTTTTCGCGGGGCTGACGGCGGCCAGCCAGAACCACTGGCCGAGCCTCGAATTCGACGTGGGCGCGGTCAATGCGGCAGCGTCGCGCTTCCTGCCCGCAGGCTTCTACTACAAGACCTTCCTGCAGCCGCGCGCCGCGTGGAAACACCTGTTCGAGCCGGTCATCCGCCGCTCGGCGGGCCTCGGACGGCCGCCGGAAGAACCCGATGCGGACCGCTACGAGCAGGCCTATGCCTTCTGCGACCTCCTTGTGGTGGGCGGAGGCATCGCGGGGCTTCAGGCAGCGGTCAGCGCCTCGGCCTCGGGCCGGAAGGTGATGCTCCTCGAGCAGACGCCGCACTGGGGCGGACGCGCCCCTGTCGATGACGTGCTGATCGACGGGCGCCCGGCGGCGGACTGGGTGGCGGACACGGTGGCGGCACTCGAGGCCGCGCCCAATGTCACGCTCCGCACCCGCTGCATGGCGGCCGGCGTCTACGACCACGGCTATGTGCTGGCCGAGGAGCGCGTGGCCGATCATACGCCGGGCGACGGACGGCCGAAGAAGCGCCTCTGGCGCATCCGCGCGGGCAAGGTCCTCACGGCGACGGGAGCCATCGAGCGTCCGCTGCCCTTCGCCGGCAACGATATTCCGGGCGTCATGCTCGCCTCGGCGGTGCGCGACTATCTGGTGAACTGGGCCGTCTCTCCCGGCGACCGGGTGGTGATCGTCACGAACAACGACGACGCCTACCGCACCGCCATCGCCGTTCACCGCGCGGGGCTGACCGTGCCGGCCGTGCTCGATGCGCGGGCCGAGGCCCACGGCGCGCTGCCCGAAGAGGTGCGCAGCCTCGGCATCCCGGTCCTCACCAATCGCGCGGTGGCCAAGGTCAAGGGCGGCAAGCGCGTGACCGGCGTCACCGTCTGCGCGCAGGCGGGCGAGGGGGCGGTGCTCGACGATTTCGACTGCGATGCGGTCGCCATGTCGGGCGGCTGGTCGCCGGTCGTCCATCTCTGGAGCCACTGCGGCGGCAAGCTGATCTGGGACGAGGCGCAGGCGGCCTTCCGGCCCGACCCGGCCCGCCCGCCGATCACCCATGACGGCTCGCCGATGGTGGCGGTTGCGGGCTCGGCCAATGGCGAGCTGCTCTCGGCCGATGTGCTGGCCGATGCCCTCCGCGCCGCGGGCGGCGAGGGCGAGGCGCCCCGGGCGCAGAGCCCCGAGGAGGCGCCGACCGAGCCGGTCTGGATCATGCCGCAGGGCGCCCCGCCGGCGCTCCGCTCGAAGATGTGGCTCGACTATCAGAACGACGTGAAAGTGTCGGACGTGCAGCTCGCCGCCCGCGAGGGCTACGAGTCGGTCGAGCACACCAAGCGCTATACGACGCTCGGCATGGCCACCGATCAGGGCAAGCTCAGCAACATCAACGGGCTGGCCGTGCTCGCAGGCTCGCTCAATGCGCCGATCCCCGCGGTGGGCACCACCACCTTCCGCCCGCCCTACACGCCCGTCACCCTCGGCGCGCTGGTGGGCGAGGCGCGGGGCGAGATCTTCCAGCCGCTGCGCCGTACGCCGATGCACGACTGGCACGAGGCCCATGGCGCCTACTGGGAGCCGGTGGGCCTCTGGCGCCGGCCCTACTGCTACAGCCGTCCGGGCGAGAGCCATGGCGATGCGGTGGCCCGCGAGGTCACCAACGCGCGCACGAAGCTCGGTCTCCTCGACGCCTCGACGCTGGGCAAGATCCTCGTGAAGGGGCCCGATGCGGGCCGCTTCCTCGACATGCTCTACACCAACGTCATGTCGAGCCTGCCGGTCGGGCGCTGCCGCTACGGCCTCATGTGCAACGAGAACGGCTTCCTGATGGACGATGGCGTGGTGGTCCGTCTCTCCGAGGACAGCTGGCTCTGCCACACGACCTCGGGCGGGGCGGACCGGATCCATGCCCATATGGAGGACTGGCTCCAGTGCGAATGGTGGGACTGGCAGGTCTATACCGCCAATCTCACCGAGCAGTTCGCGCAGGTGGCCATCGTCGGCCCCAACGCGCGCCTGCTGCTGGAAAAGCTCGGCGGCATGGATGTCTCGAAGGAGGCGCTGCCCTTCATGCACTGGGCGGAAGGCACCATCGCGGGCATTCCCGCGCGGGTGTTCCGCATCAGCTTCTCGGGCGAGCTCTCCTACGAGGTGGCGGTGCCCGCGGGGCAGGGGCTGGCCTTCTGGCAGGCCTGCCTCGAGGCGGGCGCCGAATTCGGCCTCATGCCCTACGGCACCGAGGCGCTGCATGTGATGCGGGCCGAGAAGGGCTTCATCATGATCGGCGACGAGACCGACGGCACGGTGGTGCCGCAGGACCTGAACCTCGGCTGGGCGATCTCGAAGAAGAAGGCGGATTTCATCGGCAAGCGCGGCATGGAGCGAACCTTCCTGTCGAGCCCCGACCGCTGGAAGCTCGTGGGTCTCGAGACGCTCGACGGCTCGGTCCTGCCCGACGGCGCCATCGCGCCCGCGGCGGGCTCGAATGGGAACGGGCAGCGCAACACTCAGGGCCGCGTGACCTCGACCTACTGGTCGCCCACGCTGAAGAAGGGCATCGCCATGGGCCTCGTCCATCGCGGGACGGACCGGATGGGCGAGGTGATCGAGTTCCCGAAGATCTGGGGTGGCGTGGTGCAGGCGCGGATCGTCGATCCGGTGTTCTACGACAAGGCGGGAGAGAAGCAGGATGTCTGAGGCGGTCAGCGCGCTGGGGAACGCCAGCTTCGAGGGCTTCGCGACCGTGCGCGAGCTGGGGCCCATGGGAATGATCACGCTGCGGGCGAAGCACGATCTGCCGGTGCTGGCCAAGGCGCTGCAGAAGGTGCTGAAGGCGGACCTGCCCGAGCGGCGGCGCATCGTCTCGGCGGGTGAGGTGCGCGTGGGCTGGATGTCGCCCGACGAGCTTCTGATCCTTCTGCCCTATGCGGAGGTGACGGCGCGGGTCGCGGCGCTCTCCAAGGCGCTCGGATCCGCGCACGCGCTGGTGACGGATGTCTCCGACGCGCGCTGCCTCTTTGCCATCGAGGGCGAGCGGGCGGCGGAGGTGCTGATGAAGCTCTCTCCGACGGATCTGGCGGCGCTGGAGCCGGGCGAGCTGCGCCGCACCCGTTTGGCGCAGGTCGCGGCGGCCTTCTGGGCCGAGGAGGGCGGCTTCCGCCTCGTGGCCTTCCGCTCGGTCGCGGCCTATGTCATGGGGCTTCTGGCGCATTCGGCCCAGCCGGGAAGCGAGCTTTTCCCGGCCTGACGCCCGTCTCGGCTATCCAGTCAATGGCCAGAGGCGCGATCGCCTCTGGCCTTTCCTTTGCAGGCCTCGGTTCGACAGCGACTTCGCGATGACCGGCCGCGCGGAGACCAGAGGGAAATAGGTGGCCACGGCCCTGCGGCTGCCGAAGTCGGTGAAATGGCCCGCGTCGTAGAACAGGAGCTTCCCCTCGCTCCGGTAGGGACAGGGCCCCTCGCCACAGAGCGCGGCCACCGGATCGACGAAGCTCGCCCCCGGGCTCGCCGCTTCCAGCGCCTCGTTCAGGTGCGGCTCCAGCGCCACCGTCCAGCTCGCCTCGTCCGCGCCGGCCGACTTGGCGTAGGAGATGATCGGCACGTCGATCACGAAGAGCGGCGACTGGCCGATGACATGCACCTCGAGGCCGCGGTCCTCGAGCGCCCGCACCGTGTCGGCGAGCGTGCCGATCCCGCGCGAGCGCAGGTCGACCCAGCGCGCCGAAAGCACCACCGTGTCGATGTCGAGCTGGTCGATCAGCTCCATCGCATGGCCGTTGAACGCCTGACAGCTCGGCCGGGCGAAGGAATAGTAGGACAGGACCGGCGGACAGCCCGCCTGGGTATATTGCCAGATCCGGTGTGGGATGGCCTTGGCCTCCGCCTCCAGCCCGGGGGCGTAATGGGCGGCATAGGAATCGCCCCACAGAAGCACGCGCTTGCCCTCGTTCTTCACGATCTCGCAGGCCTCGGCATCCCAGTTGCCGAACTGCCAGTCCGTCTCGAAAAAGCAGGTGCCGTTGTGCCACGAGTTGCGCGTCTCCTCGGTAGTCTCGGCCTGCGCCGTGACGATCCAGCCCGGATGCCGCGCGGGCAGGCCGCCGCTCTGAACCAGCGCCACGCCCGCGAACGCGAAGGCTGCGAGGCCCGCGAGCGAGGCGCCGAAGAGCGCCGGCCGCCCGGACAGGGTGGCGCGGTTGCGGAACGGCTGCTCGACCCAGCGGTAGGAGACGAGCGCGAGCGCGAAGCTCAGCGCCACGATCAGCACCACCTGCGCGGGGCCGGGCTTCTGCAGCGTGGTGTAGAGCAGGAAGACGCAGATCGGCCAGTGGACGAGATAGAGCGAGTAGGAGATCCTGCCGATCCCCACCAGAGGCCGCAGCGACAGGAAGCGCGCAACGAGCGTGGGCGAGGCCCGCCCGGTCCAGATCATGAGCGCGGTCCCGAGGCAGGGCGGCAGGGCGGCCACGCCGGGGAAGGGGGTCGAATCGGTATAGAGCACCACCGGTACCAGCGTGAGCCCGAGGCCCGCGAGCGCCGCCGCCTCGTTCGCCACGCCCCGCAGTGCCACGCGGGCGGGCAGGATCGCCACCAGCGAGCCCAGCAGCAGCTCCCACGCGCGGGTGGGCAGCAGGAAGAAGTTGGCGGTCGGCCCCCGCTCGGTCATGTAGACCGACAGCGCGAAGGAGGCGACCAGCGCGATCAGAAGCACCGCCATCTCGGCCCGGCGCACGAAGCGCCAGACGGCCCAGATCGCCACCGGCACCACCAGATAGAACTGCTCCTCGACCGCCAGCGACCAGGTGTGCAGGAGAGGGCGCAGATGGGCGCTCGCCTCGAAATAGCCCGAATTCTTCCAGAAGTAGAAGTTTGCGGTGAACGTCGCGGTCCCGAACAGGGATTTCGCGTAATCGATGAGCTGGGCCGGCAGGAACAGGATCACCGCGGCCAGCGTCGTCAGCGCCAGCGTGAAGAAGAGCGCGGGCAGGATGCGCCGGGCGCGCCGCTCGTAGAAGGTCACGATCGAGAAACGACCCGCGGCGAGATCGTCGCGAATGATCGTCGTGATCAGGAAGCCCGAGATCACGAAGAAGATGTCGACCCCGATATATCCGCCCGAGAAGAGCGTCACACCCGCGTGGAAGAGCAGGATCGGAAGGATCGCGAGCGAGCGGAGGCCATCCACATCGGGCCGGTAGCGCATGAAATGAAGTCCTGCAGGAACGTTTCTGAAAATCTCGGCTCAGCCGGAAGCATGGCGCAATGGACCGCCGCGGCGCTTATGATGTCGGGCGGCTGCAGGATTTTCAACCCCTGCCGCCCCTTGCCCCGCCGCGTCGCCCGGGGCGCTCCGAGGGCCCCCGCTGCGACATCGGGTCGCCGCGGCCCCTTGACCTTGCCGTAACCTGCGCTCTTATTGACCGCGACCGCACGGATTGCGAAAGCAAAGGAGAGACCGATGGCCTTCACCCTTCCTGACCTTCCCTATGCCCACGACGCGCTGGCCGCGCTCGGCATGTCGAAGGAAACGATGGAATATCACCACGACATCCACCACAAGGCCTATGTCGACAATGGCAACAAGCTGATCGCCGGCACCGAGTGGGAGGGCAAGTCGGTCGAGGAGATCGTCAAGGGCACCTACCAGTCGGGCGCCGTGGCGCAGAACGGCATCTTCAACAACGCCAGCCAGCACTGGAACCACACGCAGTTCTGGGAAATGATGGGACCGGGCGAGAAGAAGATGCCGGGCGAGCTGGAAAAGGCGCTGGTCGACAGCTTCGGCTCGGTCGAGAAGTTCAAGGAAGACTTCTCGGCGGCGGGCGCGGGCCAGTTCGGCTCGGGCTGGGCCTGGCTCGTGAAGGATCAGGACGGCAGCCTCAAGGTCACCAAGACCGAGAACGGCGTGAACCCGCTCTGCTTCGGCCAGACCGCACTTCTGGGCTGCGACGTCTGGGAGCACAGCTATTACATCGACTTCCGCAACAAGCGCCCGGCCTACCTCTCGAACTTCCTCGAGAAGCTGGTGAACTGGGAAAACGTGGCCTCGCGCCTCTGACATGGCTGGCGGAGTGCCCTCCGGGCGCTCCGCTTCTCTGCCCGGAGTACCGCAAGCGCCCGAGACGCGGCACAGGCTCCGGCCAAGGCACGCGCGGCTCCTCGGGCGGCGCGGGTGCCCGATCTCCCCCGACAGGAACCTTGCCGGCTGCCTCAGCAGAGGGCGGCGCGCAGATGGCTCGTGAGGGTCGCCACATCCGGTGCGGCGACGTAATAATCGCGCAGGGCCCCTTCGGCGAAGCCCTGCGCAATCACCGCCTCCATCAGCGCCACGAGCGGCTTCCAGTAGCCGTCCGTGTCGAGAAGAAAGATCGGCTTCTCGTGCAGACCGATCTGGCGCCAGGTCAGCACCTCGAAGAATTCGTCGAGCGAGCCCGCACCGCCCGGCAGCACCACGATCGCGTCGGAGTTCATGAACATGACCTTCTTGCGCTCGTGCATGTTCTCGGTGACGACCATCTGGCCCAGATCGCGCCGGCCCTGCTCGCGGGCGAGAAGATGGGTGGGGATCACGCCCATCGTCCGCCCGCCCTCGGCGAGCGCCGCGCGCGCCACCTCGCCCATCAGACCCACATCGCCCGCGCCATAGACGAGCCGCCACCCTTCACGGGCGAGCGTCTGCCCCACTTCACGCGCATCGCGGGCAAAGGCGGGGTTGAGCCCCGCTCGGGAGCCGCAGAAGACGCAGACGGAACGGAGCTGGGACATGATCTACCTGTGGATAAGGGCTTGCGTCCGGTCTTGATATCCGTGTTCCTGTAACCGAGACAAGTCAGGCGCCGAGAAGCGCGCCGGGAGCGGATGGACGATGCCCCTGTTTGGCAGGATGGGACCGGGCGCCTGGATGGCGCTTGCAGCCGGGGGAGCGGCGGCAGCCGGCGGGATCGGCTACTGGGGCTGGAGCGAGCGTGCGGCCGTGCCGCCGGAGCCCGCCACGGTTCAGCAGCCCGCAGAGGCGCAACGCGCGGCGGTGGCTCCGGAGACGTCCAAAGAAGCGGCAGAGCACGCCGCGAGCCCGACGGTCCCCGGCACCACCGTGCCAGAGGATGCGGCGGCAGTCCCTTCGCCGGCCGAGGATCCGGCCGCCGGGGCAGACGAGCCCGAGGCGGAGCAGGCGCTGGTGATCGAGCCTGCCTTCGACGTGGTCCGCATCGAGAGCGACGGCTCGGCACTGGTGGCCGGGCGGGCGCAGCGCGGGGCCGAGGTCACGGTGCTGGTCGAGGACGAGGAGGCGGCCTCCACCACCGCGGATGCCGCGAACCGCTTCGCCGTCATGTTCACCCTTCCGGCCGATGACCAGCCGCGGCGCCTCTCTCTGCGCATGGTGCTGCCGGACGGCACCGATTACGTCTCAACCGGCAGCGTCCTGATCGCGCCGATCCTCACGCCGCCTCCCGCTCAGGTGGCCTCGGCCGAGGCGGGGTCGGACGCGGCGACGCAGGAGCTTGCCCGGGCCCCGCTGCCGCGCGCGCCCGCGGCGCTGCTTCTGGGCGATGGCAATGTGAAGGTGCTCCAGCCCGCCGGTGAGGCGCTCGAGGATCTCGCGGGCGTCTCCGTCGACACGATCTCCTATGGCCCGGATGGCTCGGTGCTTCTGTCGGGTCGGGGCGGCGAGGGGGATTTCGTCCGGCTCTACCTCGACAACCGCGAGATCGCGACCGTGAGCATTGCGCCGGACGGCACGTGGGGGGTGAGCCTGACGGGGATCGAGCCCGGCCGCTACGCGCTTCGCGCCGACAGGATCGATCCCGAAGGCGAGGTGGTGGCCCGGTTCGAGACGCCCTTCGCGCGCGAAACCCACGAGACGGTGGCCGCCGCGCTCGAGGCGCAGAGCCGGCCCGGCGGCGCGCCGGGTGTAGAAGCGCAGCCCCTCGTGCCGGGCACCGAAGGGGCGCCGCCCGCGGGCGGGCCGGGCGCGGGCCTCACGGCCTCGGCCGAGGGCGAGCCTCCAAGTGGCGCGCCGGTCTCGGTCACCGTGCAGCCGGGCTTCTCGCTGTGGCGCATCGCCGAGGAGACCTTCGGCGAGGGCATCCTCTATGTGAAGGTCTACGAGGCGAACCGCACCGCGATCCGCGACCCCGACCTGATCTATCCGGGGCAGGTCTTCACCCTTCCGACGCCGACGGACTGATCGCAGGCGAGCCGGGCGGGACGGGCTTCGGCTCTGGCAATCCGGGTGAGGGCGGCTTAGGTAGGGCTCTCCGAGGAGATCCCCGATGAGCGAAGCGAGACAGAGGCCGGGCCCGACGCCCGTTGATCCGCCGGAAATGAGCGGCTGGGCGACCATGAAGCGCATGGCGCCCTACCTTTGGCCGAAGGGCCAGACCTGGGTGAAGCGGCGCGTCGTCATCGCCATGGCGATGCTGGTGCTGGCCAAGGTGATCTCTGTCTCGACCCCCTTCTTCTACAAGGCCGCGGTGGATGCGCTCGCGGGCGATGCGCCCACGCCCGCCTTCATGCTGGGCCTCGGCGCGGTCGGGATGACGGTGGCCTACGGGCTGGCGCGGCTCGGCGCCGTGGCCTTCGGGGAACTGCGCGACGCGATCTTCGTGCGCGTGGGCCAGCGTGCCCTGCGCCAGCTCGCGCTCGAGACCTTCACCCACATCCACCGGCTCTCGCTGCGCTACCACATCAGCCGCAAGACCGGCGGTCTCAGCCGCATCATCGAGCGCGGCGTGAAGGGCGTCGATTTCCTGCTGCGCTTCATGCTCTTCTCGATCGGGCCCCTCTTCATCGAGCTGACGCTGGTCGCGATCATCTTCGCGGTTGTGTTCGGCTGGCAATATATGGTCGTGGTGGTGGCCACCGTCGCGCTCTATGTGGCCTTCACCTTCAAGGTCACCGAGTGGCGGGTGCAGATCCGCCGCCAGATGAACGAGCAGGACACCGACGCGAACCAGAAGGCCATCGACTCGCTCCTGAATTTCGAGACGGTGAAATATTTCGGCGCCGAGCTGCGCGAGGCCGAACGCTACGATGCGGCCATGGCGGGCTACGAGAAGGCGGCGGTCAAGACCGGCCAGTCGCTCGCCGTCCTGAACGCGGGGCAGAGCCTTCTCATCACCGCGGGGCTCGTGGCGGTCATGGTCATGGCGGCCTACGGCGTGCAGGCGGGTCGGCTCACGGTCGGGGATTTCGTGATGGTCAATGCCTACATGATCCAGATCACCCTGCCGCTCGGCTTCCTCGGCACCGTCTACCGCGAGATCCGGCAGGCGCTCGTGGACATGGGGCAGATGTTCGGTCTGCTCGCCCAGCCGGCCGAAGTCAGCGACGCGCCCGGGGCGCGGCCGCTCGCGGTGGCGGGCGGCACGGTTGAGCTCGAGAATGTCCGCTTCGGCTATGACGCGGGCCGCACGATCCTCAAGGGCATCTCGCTCCGGGTCGAGGCGGGCGAGACGGTGGCGCTGGTCGGTCCCTCGGGGTCGGGCAAGTCCACGATCGGCCGGCTCCTCTTCCGGTTCTACGACGTGAACGAGGGCGCCATCCGCATCGACGGGCAGGATCTGCGCGCGGTCACGCAGGACTCGCTCCATGCGCAGATCGGCGTGGTGCCGCAGGACACGGTGCTCTTCAACGACACGATCTTCTACAACATCGCCTACGGCCGCCCCGGTGCCACGCCCGAACAGGTCGAGGCCGCGGCGCGGGCCGCGAAGATCCACGACTTCATTCTGCGCCTGCCCGAGGGCTACCGCACGATGGTGGGCGAACGCGGCCTGAAGCTCTCGGGGGGCGAGAAGCAGCGGGTGGGCATCGCGCGCACCCTGCTCAAGAACCCGCCGATCCTGCTTCTCGACGAGGCGACCTCGGCGCTCGACACCCAGACCGAGCGCGACATCCAGGATTCCCTGCGCGAGATGGGCGAGGGGCGAACCGTCATCACCATCGCGCACCGGCTTTCCACCATCGCCGATGCCGACCGGATCGTGGTGCTGGAAGAGGGGCGGATCGTCGAGGAGGGGCGGCACGAACAGCTTCTCGCCCGCAGCGGGCGCTATGCCTCGATGTGGGCGCGGCAATCGGCCGAGGAAGAGGACGAGGCGGCGGCCTGAGGCGGCGCCCCCCGCGCCCGCCTCTGCACCGGCGGGAGCGGGGCTTGGCAAGCCCTTGGGCTTGCGTGTAAGACGAAGGCACCAGCGAGGGAGAGGGCCTTGAGCAACCCCGAGAGTTTCATCGACGAGGTGACCGAGGAGGTCCGCCGCGAACGGCTGTTCGGCTATTTCCGGCGCTATGGCTGGATCGCGCTCGTCGCCGTGATCGCCCTCGTGGGCGGTGCCGCCTACATCGAATGGCAGAAGTCGCAAGACGCCGCAGAGTCGCAGGCCTTCGGCGACGCGATCCTTGCGGCCCTCGAGGCGCCGGATGCGGCGGCCCGTCGGGCGGCGGTGGCCGCCATTCCGGCCGAGGGCGCGCGTGCCGCGCTGCGGGATCTGATGGTGGCCTCCGATCCGGCCGCCGATCGCGCGGCCTCGCTCCGCGCGCTCGAAGGCGTGGCTGCGAACGCCACGCTCGATCCCGCGTTCCGCGACCTTGCGGTGCTGCGCCGCGTGATCCTTGCCGGGGCGGAGATGCCGGTGGCCGACCGCCGTGCCGCGCTCGATGAGATTGCAGCGCCGGGCCGGCCCTACCGCACGCTCGCGCTGGAGCAGATGGCCTATCTGGACGTCGAAGCGGGCAAGCCCGCCGAGGCCATCCAGACGCTGCGCAACCTCGTGCAGGACCAGGAGGCGACGCAGGGCCTGCGCCGGCGCGCCGAACAGATGATCACCGCTCTGGGCGGCGACACCCAGGCCGGCTGAGACGGCAGCAAGGGGACGGGCAGGGACTTGAAGAGGGTTTTCACGGTGAAGCGGACGGCTGCGGTCTCGGGACTTGCGCTTCTTGGCCTGCTCGGCGCCTGCGGCGAGCGCGAACTCATCCTTCCCGGCGAGCGGTTCGACGTCCGCGCGCCGCTCGAGGCGAGCCTGCCCTCGGCGGGCAACCCGGCCCCGTCCGATCTTTCCGGGCGGCAGGCGAACGAGGCCCGGCCAGTGGCGCTTCCGGCGGCCACGGTCAACGCCAGCTGGCCCCAGCGCGGCGGCAACGCGGCCCATCTGGCGCCGCATGCGAGCCTCTCGGCCGCGCCGCAGCTGGTCTGGAGCACCGACATCGGCTCCGGCAACAGCCGGAAGAACCGGATCTCGGCCGCCCCGGTCGTGGCCGAGGGCCGCATCTTCACGATGGATGCGTTGAGCGACGTGCAGGCGACCTCGACCGCCGGCGGTCAGCTCTGGCGCGTGGACATCACCCCGCCCGCCGACAGCGCGACCCATGTCTCGGGCGGCGGTCTGGCCTACGGCGCAGGAAGGCTCTTCGCCACGACCGGCTATGGCGAACTGGTGGCGCTCGATCCCGCCTCGGGGGGCGTTCTCTGGCGCCAGAAGCTCGGCGCTCCGGCCACCGGCGCGCCCATGGTCGAGGGCGACACCGTCTATGTCACCGGCCGCGACAGCTCGGCCTGGGCGCTCGACGCCTCGAACGGCCGCGTGCGCTGGCAGATCCCCGGCGCCCCCTCCAGCACCGGCATGATCGGCGGCTCGGCCCCGGCCATGGCGGGCGGCACGGTGCTCTTCCCCTTCAACAGCGGGCAGATCATCGCCGTCCTGCGCGAGGGCGGCTCGCAGATCTGGTCCTCGCAGGTCGCGGGCGAACGGCTCGGCCGCGCCTATACCGGCTTCCGCGACATCACCGGCGATCCGGTCGTGTCGGGTGACAGCATCTATGTCGGAAGCTCGGCCGGGCGCATGGTGGCGCTGTCGGCGACCTCGGGCGAGACCCTCTGGTCGGCCAACGAGGGCGCTCTTGCGCCCGTGGCGCTGGCAGGCGGCTCGCTCTTCCTCGTCTCCGACGAGGCGCGGCTCGTGCGGCTCGATGCCTCCACCGGCGACGTGATCTGGTCGGTCGACATGCCCTACTGGGAGAATGCCAAGCCCAAGCGCCGCAAGGGCATCACCGCCCATTACGGGCCGGTGCTGGCGGGCGGCCGGCTGGTGGTGGCCTCCTCGGATGGCGTGCTGCGCTTCTTCAGCCCGGTGAACGGCGGGCTCGTGGGCCAGACCGAGCTTCCCGGCGGGGCCGCGTCGCAGCCTGCGCTGGCCGGCGGCATGCTCTACATCGTGGGAGCCAACGGGAAACTTCTCGCTTTCCGCTGACCGGCGTCTCTGCTAGGGACCCGGGCTTGACCTGCGTAAGCCGCCTCGGGAGGCATCGATGAGCTTTACCCTCGCCATTGTCGGCCGTCCGAACGTCGGCAAGTCCACGCTGTTCAACCGCCTCGTCGGCAAGCGGCTGGCGCTGGTGGACGACCAGCCCGGCGTCACGCGCGACCTGCGCGAGGGCGATGCGCGGCTCATCGACCTGCGTTTCACCGTGATCGACACGGCGGGCCTCGAGGAGGTGACGGACGACAGCCTGCAGGGCCGGATGCGCCGGTTGACCGAACGCGCGGTCGAGATGGCCGATGTCTGCCTGTTCCTGATCGACGGCCGCGTGGGCGTGACGCCCTCGGACGAGGTCTTCGCCGACATCCTGCGCCGGAAGAACGCCCATGTGATCCTCGGCGTGAACAAGGCCGAGGGCCGCGCGGGCGACGGCGGCGCCATCGAGGCCTGGAGCCTCGGTCTCGGCGAGCCGATCCGCCTCTCGGCCGAACATGGCGAGGGGATGGACGATCTCTATCACATCCTGCGGCCCATCGCCGAGGGCTTCGCCGAGCGCGCAGCCGCCGATGCGCCGGTGGTGGATGTGGATGTGCCGGAGGAGGAAGCCGATCTCGAGGCCGATCCCGAGGCGCACAAGCCCACCGTCAAGCATCCGCTCCAGATCGCAGTGATCGGGCGACCGAACGCGGGCAAGTCCACCCTCATCAACAAGATCATCGGCGAGGATCGTCTGCTCACGGGTCCCGAGGCCGGGATCACGCGCGACGCGATCTCGGTGCGCTCCGAATGGCACGGCACGCCGATCCGGATCTTCGACACGGCGGGCATGCGCAAGAAGGCGCGGATCTCGGACAAGCTCGAGAAGCTGTCGGTGGCCGACGGGCTGCGCGCCGTACGCTTCGCCGAGGTGGTGGTGGTGCTTCTCGATGTGGAGATCCCGTTCGAGCAGCAGGATCTGCGCATCGCCGATTTCGCCGAGACCGAGGGCCGGGCGGTGGTTGTCGCTGTCAACAAATGGGACCTCGAGGGCGAGAAGCAGGAGAAGCTGGCCGAACTCAAGGAGATGTTCGAGCGGCTTCTGCCGCAGCTGCGCGGCGCGCCGCTGGTGACCGTCTCGGCCAAGACCGGCCGCGGGCTCGATCGGCTGCATGCGGCGATCCTGCGCGCGCATGACATCTGGAACCGGCGGATCACCACGGCGCGGCTGAATACCTGGCTCGGCGCCATGGTCGAGGCCCATCCGCCGCCGGCTCCGGGCGGCCGCCGGATCAAGCTGCGCTACATGACCCAGGTGAAGACCCGCCCGCCGGGCTTCGTGGTGATGTGCTCGCACCCCGACGAGATGCCCGACAGCTACCGCCGCTACCTCGTCAACGGGCTGCGCGACCATTTCGACATGCCGGGCACGCCGATCCGTCTGACGATGCGCGGGCAGGGCGACAAGAACCCGTTCAAGGAGCGGAAATTCCGCACACCCTCGCGGCTGAGGAAGCATCTCGGCAAGAAGGACTGACAGGGCGCCGCGAGGCGCCCTTTTCCTTGGGCGCTGGTCCGCCGGAGAGACAGGGCTTTCGCGAGATGGACCGCGCGCGGCGACGAGCCGGCGCGTGGCTGGCGAACCGTGGGGCTTTCTCCTTAAGCGCTGGTTCTGGACCTCCAAAGGGCAAGGAGGTGTGCAGGGTAGATCTCCTTCGGGCCAACGAACTCGCTCGCGGCTGTCGCGCGCTGTGCGGCGCGGCGACGAGGGCGCGGGATCAGGACCGCAACCGCTCGGGCGGCAGATGGCAGCGGATGCGGTGGCCCGGCGCGACTTCGGCCAGCGGCGGCAGGCCCTCCTCGCAGAGCGTCCCCGGCACCTCGGCGCGCCGCGGGCAGCGGCTGTGGAACGGACAGCCCGAGGGCGGCGTCAGCGCCGAGGGTTTCTCGCCCGTCAGCGGCGTTGGAGGCGGCGCGCCGGGATCGGGACGCGGCGCGGCGTCGAGCAGCGCCCTCGTATAGGGATGGCAGAGCGCGCCGAAGATCCGGTCCGCCGGGCCGATCTCCATGATCCGCCCGAGATAGAGCACCATGACCCGGTCGGCGATCTGGCGCACGAGGGCCAGATCGTGACTGATGAAGAGGAGCGTGGCGCGGCGGGTCCGTTGAAGTTCGAGAAGCGTGCCGATCACGGCCGCCTGCACGCTGGCATCGAGCGCCGAGACCGGCTCGTCGGCGACAAGGACGGCCGGGTCCCCGGCCAGCGCCCGCGCAATGCCCATCCGTTGGCGCTGGCCGCCCGAGAGCGCCCGCGGCATCCGCGAGCCGAGCGCCGGGGACAGGCGGACGAGGTTCAGAAGGTCGGTCAGGCGTGCGCGCAGCGTCGGAGCCGAAAGACCGCCCTGAAACAGCTCCAGCGCCCGCATCACCTGCCGACCCGCGGGGATCGCCGGGTTGAGCGTGTCGGCGGGGTTCTGAAACACCATCTGCATGGCCGCGGTGAGGTCCCGCGGGCGCCTGCCTGCGGGCCGGTCCTGCACCTCCACCCCCTTGAGCCGGATGGTCCCGGCATCCGCGCGCTCCAGCCCCATCAGAAGCCGGGCCAGAGTGCTCTTGCCGCAGCCGGATTCGCCGACGATGGCGAGGGTCTCTCCCTCTTGCGCGGTGAATGTCGCCTCCTCCAGCGCATGGACCGTTCCGCGGGCGGTGCCGAACCTGCGTGTCAGGCCCTCCACCTCAAGGATCGGGCCGCCGATGTTGGGGTCGGGCAGGGTCGAGGCCGCCTCGGGGTCGCCTCCGATCTCGCGCCAGCGCAGGCACCGGACCGCAGCGTCGGGCGTCACCGTCTCGAGAGGCACGGGATCCCGGTCGCAGAGACCCGGGCGCACATGGGCGCAGCGCGGGGCGAAGTCGCAGCCCGGCGGGCGGTCCTGCGGCAGCGGCTGACTGCCCGCCAGCGGCGCCGGCGGACGGCGGGCCGCGTCGATCCGGGGCAGGGCCGCGAGGAGCGCCTGCGTGTAGGGATGCCGCGCCTTCTCGAAAATCCCCGCGACCGGGCCCGCCTCGACGAGCCTTCCGGCATAGAGCACGGCAAGCCGGTCGCAGATCCCCGCCATCAGCGCCAGATCGTGCCCGATGAACAGCATCGCCGTGCCGCGCGTCCGGCGGATATCGCGCAGGAGCGCCATGATCTCGGCCTCGACCGTCACGTCGAGCGCCGTCGTCGGCTCGTCGAGGATCAGAAGCCGCGGCTCGGCCATCAGCGCCATGGCGAGGGCGACGCGCTGCAGTTGCCCGCCCGAAAGCTGGTGCGGATAGGCCGCGAGCAGCCGGTCGGGATCGGGCAGGCGCAGCTCCTCGAGCGCCCGGCGCGCGGCGGTGCTGGCCTCGGCGCGCGAGACGCGGCCATGCAGGCGCGGCACCTCGGCCAGCTGGGCGCCGATCCGCATCGACGGGTTGAGCGCGGCCATCGGCTCCTGCCCCACCAGCGCGATGCCCGCGCCGCGCAGGGCGCGCCACTGCCGCTCGGCAAGGCCGCGCAGCTCGCGGCCCTCGAAGCGGAGGCTGCCCGTCTCGATCCGGCCCCCGGGACCGAGGTCGCCCATGATGGCCAGCGCCGTCGTGCTCTTGCCGCTGCCCGACTCGCCCGCAAGGCCCAGCACCTCGCCCGGGCCAATGCGCAGCGTCAGATCCTCCACCACCCGGCGCGATCCGAAGCGCACCGTCAGCCCATCCAGCGCCAGCACCGGTTCAGTCATCGCGCGCCACCGTGCGGAGCGCGTCGGCCAGCAGGTTCAGCCCGAGGACGAGGCTCAGGAGCGCGAGCGCGGGCACGACCGCGGCGTGCGGATAGATCGCCAGAAAGCGCCGACCGTCGTTGATGGTCGAGCCCCAGTCGGGGCTTTCGGGCGAGACGCCCAGCCCGAAGAAGCCCAGCGTGCCGAGAAGGATCGTGGTGTAGCCGACCCTCAGGCAGGCATCGACGATCAGCGGGCCGCGGGCATTGGGCAGGATCTCCCAGAGCATGATGAACCACGGGCCCTCGCCGCGGGTGCGCGCCGCCGCCACATAATCGCGGTGCCTGAGGTCGAGGGCGAGGCCCCGGACGATGCGGAAGGCGGTGGGGGCATTCACGAAGACGACCGCCACGAAGACGGTGAGGAGCCCGGGCTCGAGCCGCCAGAGGCCCGAAGGGTCCGCATCGAGCGCGAGGCCCGCCCAGATCCAGAGCCCGGGGCCGAGGATCGCGGCGAGACCCAGAGCCCAGGGGCCTGCCCGCGTGCGGAAGCGGCTGTGCCAGAGCAGGACGAGGAACAGGAGCGGCATGAGGAACAGGACCGCGGCGATGATGCGGGGCAGCGCGGTCTGCCGGATCTCGGGCGTGACGAGCAGGTAGAAGAGCAGGATGACCGGAAAGGCCAGCACCAGATTGGCGAGAAAGGACAGGGCCGCATCCAGCCGTCCGCCGACAAAGCCCGCAGGCAGGCCGAGGAGCATCCCCACGGCCAGCGCGCAGAGCGTGGCGGCGGGGGCGATCGCCAGCACGCGCCGCGCGCCCACGACCATCCGGCTGAAGCAATCCCGCGCGAGGCTGTCGCCGCCGAGGAGATAGACCGGATAGGCTGAGCCCCCCGCGGGGCTGCCTGGCATCGCGTTCTTCAGCCCCGACAGCTGCGCCAGCGGATCGTGCGTGGCGATGAGGTCGGCAAAAAGCGCGGTCAGGACCCAGAAGAGGACGAGCGTCAGCCCAGCAAGGCCCGCGCCGCTCCCGAAGAGCCGGCCCGCAGGCCCGAGCCGCGCCCGGGCGCGCCAGCCCAGACCCAGGATCAGCGCGAGCCCGGCCCAGACGGGCGCGAAGCGCAGGACCATCCGGCCGAGGATCTCGATCCAGCCCAACGCCTCCATCAGCGCGCCCGCAGCCGGGGATTGAGCGCGCGATAGGCGAGGTCGGACAGGCCCTGCGTGACCAGCACCAGCGTCACCGCCACCGTGGCGCAGCCGAGGAGCAGATCTATGTCGTTGTTGCCCGCGGCCTGCACCAGCGTCCAGCCGAAGCCCTTGTAGGCAAAGAGCGTCTCAACGATCACGACCCCGTTCAGAAGCCATGGCAGCTGCAGCAGGATCACCGTCACCGGCGCCACCAGCGCATTGCGCAGCGCATGGACGAGCACGATCCGGCTCTGGCTTGCGCCCTTCAGCCGGGCGGTGCGGACATAGGGCTGCGTCATCGCATCGGCCATGGCCGCGCGGGTGATGCGCGCGACATAACCCGTGCCGTAGAGCGCCACCGTCACCACCGGCAGGGCGAAGTTCCAGAAGGTGATGCCGCTCATGGCGCCCGAGGCGGTGCCCTGAAATAGGGTGCGGTCCTCGATCCAGCCCGCCTCGTGCAGAAGGGGCGACAGGCCGGCGGTGGCCGAGGCGAACAGCGCCACCAGGACCACCCCCGAGACATATTCCGGCGTGGCGGCGGTGAGGATCGTGGCCACCGAGATCGCGCGGTCGGTGCGCGAGCCTTCGCGCATCCCGGCCAGCACGCCGAGCGCCAGCGCCGTGGGCACCATCACGACCATGACCCAGAGCATGAGCCAGCCGGTCGCGGCGAGGCTGCGGGCCAGCACCTCTGCGACCGGCTGGCGGAAGACGGTGGACTGGCCCCAGTCGCCCTGCAGCACGCCGCAGCGGCCGCAGCGGGCCTTCGGCAGGAGGCCCAGCCACTCGCCGTAGAGCACCGGCACCGGCCGGTCGAATCCCGACCGCTCGAGCCAGCTCGCCACTTCGGCGTCGGACATGCGGGCCGACCCCTGAGACTTCGCCAGCTTCTCGAGGTTCGGCGGCAGATGGGTCAGCCAGAACACGAGAAGGCTCAGGCAGAGGGCCGTGGCCAGAAGCGCGCCCAGGCGGCGCAGGAGGATCGCCGTGACGCGCAAGGGTCAGGCGTCGATCCACCATTTGTAATGATGATGCTCGAAGGTCGGATGGGCCTCGGCTCCTTTCACCTTGGGATCGACATGGCGGAAGATCGAGCGCCAGTAGGGCTGGATCAGCACGCCCTCCTCCTGCAGGATCCGCTCGAGATCGGCCATCAGCACCCGGCGGCGGTCCGGGTCGACGAGCGACATGGCCTCGTCAAGTTTTGCGTCGAACTCCTTGTTCGAGAAAGCGGATTCGTTCCACGGGACGCCCGAGCGATAGGCGAGCGCCAGCACCTGCACGCCCAGCGGGCGCATGTTCCATTCCGTGGCCGAGAAGGGAAACTTCAGCCAGTCGTTCCAGTAGGTTGCGCCGGGAAGCACCGTGCGGCGGATGGCGATGCCGGCATCGCGCAGCTGTGCCGCCACCGCATCGCAGGAGGCCGCCTGCCAGGCATCGTCGAGCGAGACGAGCTCGAACTCGTGCTCGGCCATGCCGGCCTCCTTCAGTTGCGCCAGCGCCGCGGCGCGGTCCACGGTCAGGGGCGGCAGCTCGGCATATTCGGGATGGATCGGACAGACATGGTGGTTCTCGGCCACCCGCCCGTGCCCGGAATAGCCGAGCTCCAGCACCACCTCATTGTCGACCGCCATCTGCAGCGCGCGGCGGACGCGGACGTCCTTGTACTCCTCGGCCTGCTGGTTGAAACGGATGGCCAGCGTCGTGGCGGTGCGGGCCTCGGACTTGTCCCAGCCGAGCGAGTCGAGCACCTCGATGAATTCGCCCACGCTCTGATAGGTCGCGTCGATCTCGCCCGACCCGGCGGCGGCCACCGCGGCAGAGGGATCGGAGCCGAAATCGAGATATTCGATCCGGTCGAGCCAGGGGCCGCCATAGACCTCCGTGCCCCACCAGGGATGGGCCTCATTGCGCACCAGCACCATGCGGATGCCGACCTCGATCGTTTCGGGAAGGTAGGGGCCGGTCCCCACCGGGTTGGCCGCAGGATCTCCGCCTACGTAGCTTTTGTGAACCACCGCAGCCGGATAGTCGGCGAGGTTCGCAATCAGCGCGATGTCGGGCTGCGAGAGTTTCAGCCGCAGGGTCGTATCGTCCACCAGCTCGATGGCGTCGGTGCGCAGCTTGCCCTCGGCCTGAAGGGCGGTCATCTGCGCCGCCATGGCATTGCCCTCGACCGAGGCATCGCACCAGCGCTCGAAATTGTGGCGCACATCCTCGGCGGTGAAGGGATCGCCGTTCGACCATGTGACGCCGGGGCGGACCTTCAGCAGATATTCGGTCGCATCGTCGTTGGCTTCCCAACTTTCGAGAAGCATGGGCCGGAAGGTGCCGTCTGCCTCATACTCCACGAGATATTCGAGCCAGCCGCGCGTGACGTTCGAGATCTGCGACCAGTCGGCGGTGCGCGGATCCTTCAGCGCGCGTCTCCATCTCCATCCGGAGCGTGCCGCCCTTGCGGGGTGTCTCCTGCGCGCGGACAGGCTGCGCGAGGCCCAGAAGCGCATAGGCCGCGCCCGCCGAGACACCGAGCGCCGTGGTCCGCGTCAGGAACTCGCGTCGGCTCATGCGGCCCCTCGCCACTTCGGTCCTGTGCATGAGCGCCGCGGTATGAAGTCGGTCGGTCGTCATGTCGCTCTCCGTGCTGGTGCGCCGCATCGTCCGGTTCCGCCCATTGCGCCCGGATTTGTCGCGCGCGTCAACGCCTCCGGTGGCCGAGCGTTCCGCAAGCGGTGGCGATGGGCGGCGGGGACTGCGGGATGGATAGTCGATGCCGAGAACAGGCCTGTGTCCCGCCTCCGGTCGGCGATCCCGCCAGAGCGCGGGGCTCAGGGCAGGCGGATCTCGTGCCAGAGCCGCATACGGTTGCGGAACCACGTCCGCTGCCGTTTGGCATATTGGCGGCTGGCGAGCTTGGCGGCGGCGACGGCCTCGTCCAGCGGGATCTCGCCCCGCAGATGAGCCACGAGTTCCGGCGCGCCGATGGCGCGGGCGGAGGGAAGCGTGGGATCCCAGTCGGGAAGGGCCGCCCGCACCTCATCGAGCGCGCCATCGGCCATCATCAGGTCGAACCGGCTGTCGATCCGTTGTGCAAGCCAGGCGGGATCGGGGCGGATCACGAGCGCCGTTGCGTCGGACAGCGGCAGAAGCGGCGGCGCCGTCTCGGCCTGCCAGCGCGCGAGCCCGCGGCCGGTGGCGCGCAGCACCTCCCACGCGCGCTGGACTCGGGCGGGGTTCTGCAGGTCGATCCGCGCCGCGGTCTCGGCGTCGAGCTCCGCCACCATCCGCGCGAGACCTGCCTCTGCCAGTCGCGCGTCGGCCGCGGCGCGCACTTCCGGCGGCGTGTGAGGGATCTCGGCCAACCCCCCTGTCAGGGCGGAAAAATAGAGGCCCGTGCCCCCCACGATGACCGGGCGCAGGCCCTCGGCCAGAACCCCGGCCACTTCCTTCAGCCAATGGCCCGCGGAATAGGTCTGGCGCGCGCCTACATGGCCATAGAGCCGATGCGGCAGTGCCGCCTCCTCGGCGGCGCTCGGCCGGGCCGAGAGGAGGCGCCAGCAGTCATAGACCTGCAGCGCATCGGCATTGACCACGGCGCCGCCCCCGTCCTCGACGAGCCGCGCGGCGAGCGCAGATTTGCCTGAGGCGGTAGGACCGGCGATCAGGACGGGCCGGTCTGGCGGGATATCCGGTAGCTCAGACAAGGAGTTGCTCGGCACTGTGAAGGCAAAGGGCGAGGTCGGGGCCGGGCTTCGCTGGGGCTCTTCCGCCACCGGCGGCCGATCCCGGTTGAACCCGGGGTCGTTTTCCGACATTTTGCGCCGCAGTCAAATCCAATCAACAAGACGGACGGGAAGATCCCATGACCAGCGAAGCCGCGCCGGCGAGCACAGCCGTGACCTACAAGCGTGTGATGCTCAAGATTTCCGGCGAGGCCCTGATGGGCGATCAGGGATACGGGCTGCATCCGCCGACCGTGCAGCGCATCGCGCGGGAAGTGCAGGCGGTGCACCGCCTCGGCGTCGAGATCTGCTTGGTGATCGGCGGCGGCAACATCTTCCGCGGCCTTCAGGGCTCGGCCCAGGGCATGGAGCGGACGACGGCCGACTACATGGGGATGCTCGCCACGGTGATGAACGCGCTCGCCATGCAGGCGGCGCTGGAATCGCTCGGCATCTTCACCCGGGTCATCAGCGCGATCCCGATGGATCAGGTCTGCGAGCCTTACATCCGCCGGCGCGCGGTGCGTCACCTCGAGAAGAAACGGGTGTGTATCTTCGCCGCAGGGACCGGCAACCCCTACTTCACCACCGACACCGCAGCCACGCTGCGCGCCAACGAGATGGCCTGTCAGGCGATCTTCAAGGGCACCAAGGTGGACGGGGTCTACGACAAGGATCCGCGCAAGTTCGCCGATGCCAAGCGCTACGAGACCGTTTCCTACGATGAGTGCCTGCAGAAGCATCTGGGCGTCATGGATGCCTCGGCCATCGCGCTCGCCCGCGACAATGATCTGCCGATCATCGTCTTTTCGCTCGATGAGCCGGGTGGCTTCTGCGGGATCCTGCGCGGCGAGGGCACCTATACCCGCGTCCAGGGCTGAGCCGTCCCCGAGCCTATACCAATGGCGGAGCGGTGCTGCTATAGAGCGGCAGAACCGCCTGCGCGGAACGTGAAGGAACCAGAACATGTCGCAAGATGATCTCGAGATCGACCTCGATGCGATCCAGCGCCGGATGGATGGCGCGATGCATGCCCTGCGCACCGAGTTCGGCTCGCTGCGCACCGGGCGCGCCTCGGCCTCGATCCTCGAGCCGATCCATGTCGATGCCTACGGCCAGCAGACGCCGCTGAACCAGCTCGGCACGATCAACGTCCCCGAGCCGCGGATGGTCGTCATCAACGTCTGGGACAAGGGCATGATCTCGAAGGTCGAGCGCGCGATCCGCGACAGCGGCATCGGCATCAACCCGGTGGTGGACGGTCCGATCATCCGCCTGCCGATCCCCGAGCTGAACGAGGAGCGCCGCAAGGAGCTCTCGAAGGTCGCGGCCCATTATGCCGAACAGGCGCGTGTGGCGATCCGCAACGTGCGCCGCGACGGGATGGACCAGATCAAGAAGGCCAAGTCCGTCGGCATGGCCGAGGACGACCAGAAGATGTGGTCGGACGAGGTGCAGGCCCTGACCGACAAGGCGATTGCCGCGGTCGACAAGGCTCTCGAGGAAAAACAGAAGGAAATCATGCAGGTCTGAGACGACCTGCGTGCGCCTTCTTCCGTCCGACCCAGCCCGCTTGACCAGCCCAGAGAAAAGGGGAATGCCTTGGCCGTGACCGAGCCTCGCGAGGCGGATCCTCCCCCGAGACGCGCAGATCATGTCGCCATCATCATGGATGGCAACGGACGCTGGGCGGTCGACCGCGGGTGGCCGCGGCTCGTCGGCCACCGCCGGGGCGCCGAGCGGGTGCGCGAGATCGTGCAGGCCTCGCCCGGCCTCGGCATCCGCTGGCTCACCGTCTATGCCTTCTCGACCGAGAACTGGAAGCGGTCGACCGAGGAGGTGCTGGGCCTCATGTCGATCTTCGCGCGCTACATCGAGCGCGAGGCCGACCGGCTGGCCAAGGAGGGCATCCGGATGCGCTTCATCGGCGACCGGACGCGGCTCGATCCCAAGCTCCAGCGGCTGATGGCCGGGATCGAGACCCGCACCCAATACAACCAGCGCCTCAACCTGACGGTGGCCATCAACTACGGCGGCCGCGACGAGTTGGCGCGCGCCGCGCGGCGGATGTGTCAGGATGTGGCGGCGGGCCACCTTCGGGCCGAGGAGGCGGACGAGGCGGCGCTGGTGGCGCGGCTCGACACAGCCGGAATGCCCGACCCGGATCTGGTGATCCGCACCTCGGGCGAGACGCGGACCTCGAACTTCCTGTCCTGGCAGTCGGCCTATGCCGAATACGAGTTCACGCCCACGCTCTGGCCGGACTTCACCGCCCGCGAGCTCGAGACGATCATCGGGCGCTTCGCCGCGCGCGAGCGGCGCTTCGGAGGAGTGTTGCGCGCATGAGCAAGTCCGGGAAGCCGAAGGGGCGCTGGGGCGACCTGCGCCGCCGGATGATCTCGGCCGCGATCATGCTGTCGGTGGGGGCCATCGAGGTCTGGCTGGGCGGCGTGCCCTTCGCGCTTCTCGTGATCGGGCTTACGGGTCTCATGCTGTGGGAACTGGCGCGCATGACCGCGCCGCAGCGGACCCTTCCGAACATCCTCGTGGGCCTTCTCGCCTCGGCCATCCTGATGGGCGTGCTGAGCTTCGTCTTCCGGGAGGAGATGATGCTGGCGCTCGCGGCCCTCGTGCTGGCGCCCGCGGCGGGACTTCTGGGCCCGCGCCGCGACCGGCGGATCTTCTTCACCTACGGCACCGCGCTGATGGTGGCGGGCGCAGGCCTCGTCATGCTGCGCGAGGAGGGCGGGTCGGTCGCGATCCTGTGGCTCATCCTCGTGGTCGTCACTTCGGACGTGATGGGCTATTTTGCCGGCCGCAGCCTCGGCGGCCCCAAGTTCTGGCCCGCGGTCAGCCCCAACAAGACCTGGTCCGGCACGATCGCGGGCTGGCTGGGTGCGGCAATTGTGGGTCTTGGATTCTCCATTGCGGCGGGTGCAGGCTGGGGCCTCATCATCCTGTCGCCCGTGATCGCGCTGGCAGGACAACTCGGGGACATTGTCGAGAGCTGGATCAAGCGGCGTTCCGGGGTCAAGGACAGCTCCTCGCTGATCCCGGGCCATGGCGGCGTGCTGGACCGGTTCGACGCGCTGACCGGGGCGGTGCTCGCCGTGCTCGTTCTGGGGATGCTCGGTGACCTTCCGCTGCCGGCTATGGGGAACTGAAGAGCATCATGCGCAGCCTGTCGATCTTTGGGGCCACCGGCTCCATCGGCGAATCCACCTTCGACCTCGTCATGCGGAAGGGCGGGCCCGAGGCGTTCCGCACCGTCGCTCTGACCGGCGGGCGCAACATCCGGCGGCTCGCCGAAATGGCGCGCGCGCTGAAGGCGGAGCTTGCCGTCACCGCGCATGAGGATTGCCTGCCCGCGCTGCGCGAGGCGCTGGCCGGGACGGGCACCGAGGTCGCGGGCGGGGCGCAGGCCATCGCCGAGGCCGCCGACCGGCCCGCCGACTGGACCATGTCGGCCATCGTGGGCGCCGCGGGCCTCGTGCCCGGAATGCGGGCGCTGAAGCACGGCCGCACGCTGGCGCTCGCCAACAAGGAAAGCCTCGTGACGGCAGGGCAGCTCCTGATGCGGACGGCCCGGGAGAACGGCGCCACGATCCTGCCGGTGGACAGCGAGCACTCCGCGGTCTTTCAGGCGCTGGCGGGCGAGGACACGGCCTGCGTCGAGCGCGTCATCATCACGGCGTCCGGCGGGCCGTTCCGCGACTGGAGCCTCGAGCGCATCCGCGCCTGCACCGTGGCCGAGGCGCAGGCCCATCCCAACTGGTCCATGGGCCAGCGCATCTCCATCGACAGCGCCTCGATGTTCAACAAGGCGCTCGAGCTGATCGAGACGCGCGAATTCTTCGGCTTCGAGCCGGACCGGATCGAGGCGGTCGTTCATCCGCAATCCATCGTTCATGCCATGGTGGGCTTCTGCGACGGCGGCCTGATGGCCCATCTCGGGCCGGCCGACATGCGCCACGCCATCGGATTCGCGCTGAACTGGCCGGGTCGCGGCGAGGTGCCCGTCGCCCGGATCGACCTCGCACAGATTGCGAGCCTCACCTTCCAGAGGCCTGACGAGGAACGCTTTCCTGCCCTGAGGCTTGCGCGAGACGTCATGGCGGCGCGCGGCCTGTCGGGCGCCGCCTTCAACGCGGCCAAGGAGATCGCGCTCGATCATTTCATCGCCGGTCGCATCGGGTTTCTGGACATGGCGGCGGTGGTCGAGGAGACGCTCGCGGGCGTTTCGACCGATCCGCTGTTCGGAAAAGTGCCCGACGCCCTTGAGGAAGTGCTGGCCATGGACCATCTCGCTCGGAGAGCGGCAGAGGAAGCCGCCGGTCTCCGCCAGCAGAAAAGGTAGCAGCCCTTGGACATTGTCAGTCTCGTTCCCCAGTTCGGCGGGGTCATCTGGACTATTCTCGCATTCGTCGTCGCTCTTTCCATCGTCGTGGCCGTCCATGAATACGGCCATTACATCGTGGGCCGCTGGAGCGGCATCCATGCCGAGGTCTTCTCGCTCGGCATGGGGCCAGTGATCGCCTCGCGGGTGGATCGGCGCGGCACGCGCTGGCAGCTCGCGGCCTTTCCCGTCGGGGGCTATGTGCGCTTTCTCGGGGATGCCGATGCGGCCTCGAGCCGCGCGAGCGTGAGCGTGCACAAGCTGAACGAGCAGGAGCGCGGCCGCACGATGCACGGCGCGCCGCTCTGGGCGCGGGCGGCCACGGTCGCGGCCGGACCTCTCTTCAACTTCGCGCTGTCGATCCTCGTCTTCTGCGCCTTCTTCATGGTCAAGGGCGTGGCGACCGAGCTGCCCGTGGTGGGAGAGGTGAAGTCCTTGCCCGAGGCGTCGCAGTCGCTCGAGGAGGGCGACCGGATCCTCGCCATCGACGGGCAGGAAACGCCCACGCTTTCCGATTTCGTGCAAGTGGCCAACGAGTTGCCGCCCGCGCCGACGGCCGCCTACCGGATCGAGCGCGACGGCGCCGAGATGGATGTGACCGCGCCCTATCCCTTCCCGCCGGTGGTTGATGCGGTGCAGGCGCCCTCGGGCGCCCACGAGGCGGGGATCGAGGCGGGCGATGTGGTGCTGGCGGTGAACGGTGCCCCCATCGCCTCGTTCCGCGAACTGCGCGACGCGGTGGGCCTGTCGAACGGCGATCCGCTGACCATGACCGTCTGGCGCGCGGGCGAAACCTACGAGGCCTCGCTCACCCCGCGGCGGATGGACATTCCCCTGCCCACCGGCGGCTTCGAAACCCGCTGGCTGATCGGCCTGTCGGGCGGCCTCCTGTTCGAGCCCGAGACCCGCACGCCGGGGCCGCTCGAGGCGATCTGGCTCGGCATCCAGCAGACCATCACCATCATCACCACGAGCCTCTCGGGCCTCTGGCACATGGTGACGGGCGCGATCTCCTCCTGCAACCTGCAGGGGCCCCTCGGCATCGCCGAGATATCCGGGGCGGCGGCCTCGCAAGGGGCCGGCAACTTCATCTGGTTCATCGCCATGCTCTCCACCGCGGTGGGCCTCATGAACCTCTTCCCGGTTCCGATCCTCGACGGTGGCCATCTGGTGTTTCACGCCTACGAGGCGGTGGCGGGCAAGCCGCCGAGCGACCGGGTGCTGCGCGTCCTGATGACCGGGGGCCTTGCCGTCCTCCTTTCGCTCATGGTCTTCGCCGTCACCAACGACCTCTTCTGCTGAGCGCAGGCCGCCCCATTGGGGGCGGCCACCGCGCGCCCACGCGGAATCGGGAGACGCGCGCGAGGGCGCCCGCGGATCCGCCCCACTCAGGCCACAATCCTCTGCCACGCCCCGGGCGGCGGCCCCCCCCTGACCTCGGCCGCGGAAGCGCGTGAGGGACTTGCGGATGAAAAGCGTGATCGACGGCACGCGGGGCCTTCTCTACCTCGTCAATCTCAATCGCGATCTCCTTCTGTCGCTGGGCTCCGTGGCCCTCGCGCTGGCTCTGGCCGGGCTCATCGCAGCGGCTCCGCACCTCTGGTGAGGTGATGCGGCATCACCTGCCGCCCGCCACGCTTGCAGGGCGCCTGCGCTTTTGACAAAACCCGCCATGTCCAGTAGTCAGGGCGGAAAGAAAATGACCGAGGGCAGGCGAATGGCGAGGAACCGGACGGGGAACGGACGGACAGGGCAGGACCGTGGCATGATCCGGCCGGCGGCCGTGTCGGTCTTCCTTGGCGTGGCAGGCATCGCAGCGGGCATGACCCTGCCGGCGCTGGCCCAGAACTACTCCTTCTCCGACGTCCGGATCGAGGGCAACGACCGGGTCGATGCGACGACCATCCTCGGCTTCGCCCGGATCAACCGGGGCCAGGCCATTTCGGCGGGCGAGCTGAACGAAGCCTACCAGCGGCTTGCGGATTCGGGCCTGTTCGAGACGGTCGAGATCGTGCCGCAGGGCGGCACCCTCGTGATCCGGGTGCAGGAATTCCCGACGATCAACATCATCAATTTCGAGGGCAACGCCCGCATCAAGGACGACAAGCTGGCCGGGCTGGTGAAGTCGCAGTCGCGGCGGGCCTACAATCCGGCGCAGGCCGAGGCCGACGCCGCCGCCATCACCGAAGCCTACCGCGTGCAGGGCCGGATCGCGGCCACCGTCACGCCGAAGATCATCCGCCGCTCCGACAACCGTGTCGATCTGGTGTTCGACATCGCCGAGGGCAAGGTGGTCGAGATCGAGCGCCTGTCCTTCGTGGGCAACCGCGCCTATTCCGACCGTCGCCTGCGTCAGGTGCTCGAGACGAAGCAGGCGGGCCTGCTGCGCAGCATCATCGCCTCCGATACTTTCATCGCCGAGCGGGTCGAGCTCGACAAGCAGCTCCTGCGCGACTTCTATCTCTCGCGCGGCTTCATCGACTTCGAGGTGCTCGACGCCACGGCCGAGGTCACGCGCGAACGCGACGCCTTCTTCATGACCTTCACCGTGCAGGAAGGCCAGAGCTACAGCTTCGGGCAGATCACGGCCTCGTCCGAGGTCGAGGGCATCGACGCGGCCGACTTCCAGCAGGCGCTCCGCATCCGGCGCGGCGTGACCTACTCGCCGTCGGTGGTCGAGAACAACATCGCCCGGCTCGAGTCGCTCGCGCTCCAGAAGGGGCTGAACTTCGTCCGGATCGAACCGCGCATCACCCGCAACGAGCGCAATCAGACGCTGGACGTGAACTTCGCCCTCGTCCGCGGCGAGCGCATCTTCGTCGAACGCATCGACATCGAGGGCAACACCACGACGCTCGACCAGGTGGTCCGGCGCCAGTTCCGCACGGTCGAAGGCGACCCCTTCAACCCGCGCGAAGTGCGCCAGTCGGCCGAGCGGATCCGGGCGCTGGGATATTTCGCCAATGCCGACGTCAACACCCGCCCGGGTTCGAGCCCGGATCAGGTGGTGGTGGACGTCAACGTCGAGGAACAGCCCACCGGCTCGCTCTCCTTCGGCGTGAGCTATGGCGTGAGCTCCGGCGTGGGCTTCTCGATCGGCTTCTCCGAGCAGAACTTCCTCGGCCGGGGCCAGATCCTCGGCGTGGACGTCTCGACCGGGACCGACAACGTCAACACGCAGCTCAATTTCGTCGAGCCCTCGTTCCTCGGCCGTGACCTGCGCTTCCGCTTCAACGCCTATTACCGCGAGACGGACAACCAGTATTCGCGCTACGACACGCGCAAGATCGGCATCAGCCCCTCGATCGAGTTCCCCGTTTCCGACAGCGGCCGGCTGGAGCTGCGCTACACCCTGTCCGAGGACAAGATCTCGAACGTGGACGGCGGGCCGAACGACACGGACGACGATGACGACGTCTCGTCGATCATCCTCATCAACGAGGAGGCGCGCGGCGCGCTGATCGCCTCGTCGGTCGGCTACACCTACTCGTGGGATTCGAACCGCGGCGGCCTCAACCCGACCGGCCGGAACCTCCTGCGCTTCAGCCAGGACTTCGCCGGGGTCGGCGGCGACGTGGAATATGTTTCCACCACCGCGCTCGCCATGGCCGAACGCAAGGTCTGGAACGAGGAAGTCACCGTGCGGGCCATCATCGAGGGCGGCGCACTCAGCATGATCGGGGACGATCCGTCGCGCGTGACCGACCGCTTCTTCGGCAACGGCAAGATCCGCGGCTTCGAGCCGAACGGGATCGGCCCGCGCGACCTGAACGTCAGCAACGAGGACGCGCTCGGCGGCAACTATTTCGCCGTGGCACGGCTCGAGGCCGACTTCCCGCTGGGCCTGCCCGAGGAATACGGGTTCAGCGGCGGCGTCTTTGCCGACGCGGGCTCGGTCTGGAGCCTCGACGACGTGGGCGGCGGCTCGACGGGCGACGATACCGTCGACGACGACTTCCACATCCGCTCCTCGGTCGGCGTTTCGCTGTTCTGGACCACGCCCATCGGGCCGCTGCGCTTCAACTTCGCCAAGGCGATCGAGAAGCAGGACTACGACAAGGAGCAGTTCTTCGACCTGACGATCTCGACCCGCTTCTGATGCACGGGCTTGCGGCCGCGGCCCTCGCCTGCGTGCTGGCCCTTGCCGGCCCCGCGCAGGCGCAGTCGGAGGCGCCTCAGGTGCCTGCGGGTGTTGCGGTGATCGATCAGGGCCGGCTCATCACCGACACGGCTATGGGCCGCGCGCTCGAGCAGCGGTTTCAGGCCGCCTCGCGCGCGCTGATCGCGGAGAACCGCGAGATCGAGGCGGCGCTCGAGGCCGAGGAACGGGCCCTGACGGTGCGCCGCGCCAATATCGAGCCCGCCGAGTTCCGCCGTCTGGCTTCGGAGTTCGACGCCAAGGTCGAGGGCATCCGCAACGCGCAGGAGGCGAAGTCCCGCACGCTCACCCGCCAGCGCGACGAAGAGCGGCAGCGGATCGTCGAGCAGGCGCTGCCGATCCTCGCCCGGCTGATGCAGGACAGGGAGGCGCTGGTGCTGATCGACCGCGCCTCGGTCGTGATTTCGCGGGACGCGGCCGACATCACGGACGAAGCCATTGCCCGGCTCGATGCGCTGACGCCTCCGGCTCCGGCGACCGAAGAGGCGCCCGAACCCGCCGGAACGCCCGAGGGCGGGGCGGCGCCGTCCGGGCCCGGCGCGCTGCTGCCGCCGGTCTCCGTGCCGCCGGCTGTGGGCACGGCGCCCGAAACCCCGGACGACAGGCCGCAGTCCCCCGCCGCCACCCCGTGACCCTGCGGCTTGCCCGCGTGCCGGAGCCTTGCTAGCAAGGTCCGGCCCCCCGGGGCCGCTCCACCCTCTGCCAAGGACCCCTGCGATGACCGAAGCCGCAGAAGCGACGCTCTCCGCCGATATCCAGTTGATCCAGCGGATCATCCCGCACCGTTACCCGTTCCTGCTGGTGGACCGGGTGCGCGACATCGTCCCGAACAAGAGCGCCGTCGGCATCAAATGCGTCACGATGAACGAGCCGCAGTTCACGGGGCACTTCCCCGGCCTGCCGATCTTCCCGGGCGTGCAGATCATCGAGGCCATGGCGCAGACTTCGGCCGTGCTGGTCGGCGTCTCGATGGATCTCGCCGACAAGGGCGCCAAGGTCTATTTCATGGGCATCGACGGGGCCAAGTTCCGGCGCAAGGTCGTGCCGGGCGACGTGCTCGAGATGACCGTCACCGTGAAGCGCGGCGGCGGCAAGGTCTGGAAGTTCGAGGGCCGGGCCTCCGTCGACGGGGAACTGGCCGCCGAGGCGGAATTCTCCGCCATGCTCGATTTGCCGAAAGGATAAGGAATGGCAGAGATCCATCCCTCCGCCATCGTGGAGCCGGGCGCGGTCATCGGCGAGGGCTGCAGCATCGGCCCCTTCGCGGTGATCGGGCCCGAGGTGACGCTCGGCCCCGGCGTCGTGGTCAAGAGCCATGCCGTCGTGACCGGCTGGACCGAGATCGGCGCCGAGACGGTGATCTTCCCCTTCGCCGTCGTGGGCGAGGTGCCGCAGGACCTGAAATACCGGGGCGAGCGCACGCGTCTCTTCGTGGGCGCGCGCTGCCGCATCCGCGAGGGCGCGACGCTGAACCTCGGCACCGAGGGCGGCGGCGGGGTGACGCGGGTGGGGGATGACTGCTTGTTGATGACGGGCGCCCATGTGGGTCATGACGCGACACTCGGCAACCGGGTGATCCTCGCCAATCAGGCCGCCATCGCGGGCCATTGCTGGCTCGGCGACGATGTGATCGTGGGCGGGCTCTCAGGCGTGCACCAGTGGGTGCGCGTGGGCCGCGGCGCGATCATCGGCGCGGTCACGATGGTGACGAACGATGTGCTGCCGCACGGGCTCGTGCAGGCGCCGCGGGGGGAACTCGACGGGCTGAACCTCGTCGGGCTGAAGCGCCGCGGCGTAAGCCGGGCCGAGATCACGGCGCTCCGCGCGGCCTATCAGATGCTCGCGCAGGGCGAGGGCACCTTCCTCGACCGGGCCCGGCGTCTGGCCGACGAGACCGAAAGCTCCCATGTCCGCGAGATGACCGACTTCATCCTCGCCGCGACCGACCGCTCGTTCCTGACGCCGCAATGACCCGGGCCGCGACCGCGATCATCGCCGGGTCGGGCGCCCTGCCGCGCCATCTGGCCGAGGCATTGCGGAGCGCGGGCGAGGCCCCGCTGGTGGCCGCGCTCGAAGGATTTCCGCCCGAAGGGCTCGCGCCCGACATCACCTTCCGCGTCGAGCGGCTGGTGCCCTTCCTGCGCGCGCTCGAGGAAGCCCGCGTCGCGCGGCTGGTCTTTGCGGGCGCGGTCAGCCGGCCGCGGCTCGATCCCTCGCTCTTCGATCCGCTGACCGCGCAGATGGTGCCGCGGCTGATCGGCGCCATGCAGGCGGGCGACGATGCCACGCTCCGCGCCGTGATCGGCATCTTCGAGGAAGAGGGCTTCTCGGTGGCGGGCGTGGCCGAGATCGCGCCGGATCTCGTGCCGGACGCAGGCATCCTCTGGGGCGCGCCGAGCGAGGGCGACCGGCGCGATGCAGCCCGCGCGGCGGCCATCGTCGAGGCGGTGGGCCGGGTCGACGTTGGTCAGGGCGCGGTGGTGGCGCAGGGCCTCTGCCTCGCGGTAGAGGCGCTGCCCGGCACGGATGCGATGCTCGACTGGGTGGCCGCGACCGCGCGGCGGCCCGATCCTGCGGGCGCGCGGGGCGTGCTCTACAAGGCGCCGAAGCCGGGGCAGGATCGGCGCATCGACCTGCCGACGCTGGGGCCCGCCACCGTGGCGCGTGCGGCCGCGGCAGGCCTTGCGGGCCTTGTCTGGGAGGCGGGGGGCGTGATCCTCCTCGACCGGGCCGAGGCGGTGCGCGCGGCCGAGGAGGCGGGCCTCTTCCTCTGGGCGAGGGAGCCATGAAACTCTTCCTGATCGCGGGCGAGCCCTCCGGCGACCGCCTCGGCGGCGCGCTCATGGCGGGGCTCTCCGAGCTTGCGCCGGGGATGGAGTTCGCCGGCGTGGGCGGCCCCGCGATGCAGGCCCGGGGGCTTTCGAGCCTCTTTCCGATGGAGGAACTCTCCGTCATGGGGCTGGCCGAGATCCTGCCGAAATATCTCCACCTGCGCCGCCGGGTGCGCGAGGCGGCCGAAGCCTGCCTCGGTTCGGGCGCCGAGGCGCTGGTGACCATCGACAGCCCGGACTTCGGCCTGAGGGTCGCGGCGCTGGTGAAGCAGGCGAAGCCCTCCGTCCGCACCATCCACTATGTCGCCCCCTCGGTCTGGGCCTGGCGGCCGGGCCGGGCGGCGAAGATGGCGCGGCATGTCGATCACGTTCTGGCGCTGCTGCCCTTCGAGCCGCCCTACATGACGGCGGCGGGCATGAGCTGCGATTTCGTGGGCCATCCGGTCGTGGCCGAGCCGCGGGCGAGCGAGGCCGAGGTGCAGGCGCTGCGCGAGCGGCTGGGAACGGGCCCCGCGATCCTCGTGCTGCCGGGCTCGCGAAGGTCCGAGGTCACGCGGCTCGCCCCGGTCTTCGGCGAGGTGCTGGCCCGGCTGCGCCACCGCCATCCGGGGCTCACCGCCCTCGTGCCGACCGTGCCGCATGTGGCGGGCCTCGTGCGCGAGCTGGTGGCGGGGTGGCCCGTGCATCCTCTGGTGATCGAGGAGGCCGAGCGCAAGCGCGCGGCCTTCGCTGCCGCCGATGTGGCGCTGGCGGCCTCGGGCACCGTCTCGCTCGAGCTTGCAGCGAACGGCACGCCCATGGTGATCGCCTACGACATGAACCCGCTGTCGATGTGGCTCATCACGCGGATGGCGCGGATCGACACGGTGACGCTGGTCAATCTCGTCTCGGACAGCCGCGTGATCCCCGAATTCCTCGGGCCGCGCTGCAAGGCCGAGATGATTGCGCCTGCACTGCTGGGGCTCCTCGAGGACGCGGGCCAGCGCGCGGCGCAGGGGGCGGCCATGGAACTCACGATGGAGCGGCTGGGGCAGGGCGGCGAGCCGCCGGGCCTGCGCGCCGCGCGCTCGGTCCTGTCGGTGCTGCCCGGCTGAGGGCCGCGAGCGGCCGGCCGGAAGCGCGCCGTCCCTGCCGCGGGTCGCATCGGGCAGGGGGCATCTCGGCGGTCCGCCCGCGGACACGTTGACGCGGGGCGCGGCCCCCTGTAGCGGACGGGCATGGCACGCGCACCCCTTCTCCAGCTTTCCGGCATTTCCCTCACCTTCGGCGGCGAGCCGATCTTCGACGGGCTCGATCTCGTCGTCCAGCCGCAGGACCGGGTGGCCCTCGTCGGCCGCAACGGCTCGGGCAAGTCCACGCTTCTCAAGGTCATGGCGGGCCTCGTCGAGCCCGACCGGGGCGAGCGCGTGGTGCCGGCGGGCACCTCCGTGGGCTACATGGAGCAGGATCCCGACCTGTCGGCCTTCGCCACGCTCGGCGATTATGCCGCCTCGGGTCTCGCGCATGGCGAGGAATACCGGGTCGAGATGGCGGCGGAGGGGCTGAAGTTCCGGCCCGAGACCCCGGTCGCCACCGCCTCGGGCGGCGAACGGCGGCGGGCGGCGCTGGCCAAGCTCATGGCCGAGGCGCCGGAACTGATGCTGCTCGACGAGCCCACGAACCACCTCGACATTCAGGCGATCCAGTGGCTCGAGGCCCAGTTGGCCGAGACCCGCACGGCCTTCGTCCTCATCAGCCACGACCGCGCCTTCCTGCGCGCCCTCTCGCGCGCGACGCTCTGGATCGACCGCGGACAGGTGCGCCGCCGCGAGGCGGGGTTCGAGGGCTTCGAGGAATGGCGCGAGCAGATCTGGGCCGAGGAGGACGATCAGCGCCACAAGCTCGACCGCAAGATCAAGGCCGAGGCCCGCTGGGCGGTCGAAGGGATCTCGGCGCGTCGGAAGCGCAATCAGGGCAGGCTCCGGGCGCTGGCCGCGATGCGTGAGGAACGCCGGTCGCAGATTCGCCGGCAGGGCACGGCGGCGCTGGAATTCGAGGCGGGGACCACCTCGGGCAAGCGCGTGATCGAGGCGAAGGGGATCACGAAAGCTTTCGACGGGCAACCGATCGTGAAGGATTTCTCGCTCCGCGTGCTGCGCGGAGACCGCGTGGCCTTCGTCGGACCGAACGGGGTGGGCAAGACGACGCTCCTGAAACTCCTCACCGGCGAGATGGAGCCCGATGCGGGCAGCGTGACGCTCGGCACCAACCTGCAGGTGGCGGTGTTCGATCAGACCCGCGCCCAACTCGACCCCGAGGCCTCGCTCTGGGACAGCCTGACGACCGATCCCGCCATGCGCGTCTCGGGCCAGCAGGATCAGGTGCTGGTGCGCGGCCAGCCGCGGCATGTGGTGGGCTATCTCAAGGACTTCCTCTTCGACGAGCGGCAGGCCCGCGCGCCGGTGCGCTCGCTTTCGGGCGGCGAGAAGGCGCGGCTTCTGCTCGCGCGGATCATGGCGCGCGAGTCGAACCTCCTGATCCTCGACGAGCCGACCAACGATCTCGACGTCGAGACGCTCGATCTTTTGCAGGACATCCTCGGGGATTACGAGGGCACGGTGCTTCTCGTGAGCCACGACCGGGACTTCATCGACCGGGTGGCCACGACCACGGTCGCGCTGGAGGGGCAGGGCCGCGCCACCGTCTATGCGGGTGGCTGGACCGACCATCTGGCCCAGCGGGGCGATGCCGCGCCCGCGGCCCCGCCGCGGGCCGAGCCTTCGCGCGAGGCCCCGAAGGCCGCGCCGAAACCCGAGGCGCGCAAGCTCTCGGAAGGCCTCACCTTCACCGAGCGCAAGCGTCTCGACGCGCTTCCGGGCCTCATCGAGCGGCTCGAGGCCGAGATCGCGAAGCTCGGGGAGTTCCTCGCGGCCGACGACCTCTTCACCCGCGAGCCGGTCAAGTTCCAGAAGGCCAGCGAGGCGATGGCGGAGCGTCAGGCCCTTTTGTCGCAGGCCGAAGAGGAGTGGCTGACGCTCGAAGACAAGGCCAGCAAAGGTTAGCCGATGTCCTGTCCGCCTTGCGCTGGAATTGGCGCATGGCACTCTCCGCGTATCACCTCCTCGTGAGCAGATCTGGCGAACCCCCCTTCCGAGAAATAGGACATGTGCACGGAAGGCGTCGTCATCCCCGGCGACGCGAGACCGTCAACGAGAGATCCGGCATCCCCGCAAAAGCAGCAGTGCGGACGTCGGAAGCTTAATTGGAGACAGAGATGAAACGCATTGTAGCGCTCGCGCTCGGTGGCCTTCTTGCCGCTCCCGCCTTTGCCGGCGGTCCGGTGACCGTGGCCCCGGAACCGGTGGTTGAGCCGGTGCCCGCCCCCGTCGTGGTCGCGCCCGTTGCCGACTGGAGCGGATTCTACGTTGGTGGCCAACTGGGCTACGGCAAAGTCGACACGAACATCGACGACCTCGACGGCAACGGCGCCATCGGCGGTCTGCACGCCGGCTACCGCTACGACTTCGGCCGCGCCGTCGTCGGTGCCGAACTGGCCTATGACGTGACGAACATCGACCTCGACGGCATCCCCGACAGCGAGCTCGACAACGTCACCACGCTGAAGCTGATGGCGGGCGGCAAGATGGGCAAAGGCCTGCTCTACGCCACGGCCGGCGGCAGCTGGGCTGACGCCAGCATCGGCGGTGCGGACGTCTCGGACAACGGCTACGTCTACGGCATCGGCTACGACTACATGGTCAATGACCGTTGGTCGGTCGGCGCCGAACTCCTGCGCCACACCTGGGACGACTTCGACGACTCGGGCGTCGATGTGGACGCGACCACGCTGCAGGCGAAGGTCGGCTTCCGCTTCTGAGGCCGTCAGGCCTGACCACAGGAAAGGGCGCGGAGCGATCCGCGCCCTTTTTCCATGTCCGCAGGATCGGACGGCTCCTCGCGGTGTCCGGGTCGCGGCCCGGCGATGCGCCCTTGTGCCAGAGAGACAGCAGGCGTGCGCGATCTGCGACATTGTGCTCTTGTCCCCATCTTTGCGGACGTCGCCGTCTGAATCCGCTATATTGCCGGAAGAATCACGTTATTGGCGGCACTATGACGGTGTTGGACGATCTGGACGGGAAGATCATCGGCCTTCTGGCCGAGGATGCCAGGAAGCCGCTGACGGAGGTCGCGGGGCAGGTGGGGCTGTCGACCTCGGCCGTGAACGAGCGCGTCCGGCGGCTGGTCGCGCAGGGCGTCATCCGGCGCTTCACGCTCGATGCCTCGCCCGAGGCGCTGGGGCTGCCCGTGTTGGCGCTGGTCTGGGCCGCCGTGCCGCATGCGCGGGAGGCGGCCTTCCGCAGCTTCGCGGCCAGCCACCCGGGCATCGTCGAATGCCACCATGTCACCGGCGTCTGGTCCTATCTCCTCCACCTGCGCGTGGCCGATCTTGCGGGGGTCGAGACATTCCTGACCGAGCTCAAGTCCGAGGATCTGCTGGAGCGCTCCGAGACCATGCTGGCCCTCTCGACCGTGCGGTCCGCGCCCTGGGTGCCCCGATGAGCGCCGCCTGCGACGGAAGCCCGCGCGGCGCCTGCTCGTGGGGCGGTGACAGCGGGCGCGTTGGCCCTGCTTCGGCTGCTCCCCCTCGCCGTGCGAGTCGGCGTGCAGAACAGGCCCGGATGACGGCGGTCGAGGGGAGGCCGGGAGGGGCCGATGTGACCTGCCGCGCGGCGTGGAAAGGCGGCCGGCGGGGCAGGAGTGTCGGGGCGGAGACGGCCGGAGCAGGCGGGCGGGCTGGCCGGGCTCTCTCGTTCCGGCGCATCGGGCTCAAGGCAGGGCCGGCGCTGCGGTGCGCCTCGGCGGATGAGGGCAGGACGGGGAAGCGCAGGTCTCGCCACCCGCGCCCGACAGCCCGCAGCGGGGGGCGGCGCTGATGCTCTTTCTCAAGGCGCTTCTCATGGGGCTCGCCATCGCGGCGCCCCTCGGTCCGATCGGCGCGCTCTGCATCCAGAGGACGCTTGCGCATGGTTTCCGGGCGGGGATGGCCGGCGGCCTCGGCACGGCGCTGGCCGATGCCTGCTATGCCGCCGCGGCTGCCGCGGGTTTTGCGGCCTTCGCCGCGGCCCTCGACCGGATCCAGCTGCCGCTGGGCCTCGGCGGCGGGCTGTTCCTGATCTGGCTGGGCCTGAAGGGGCTGAGGCCCGAGCCGCCCGCGGCGGCGGCGGCGGCGGCTGCGCCCCGCGGGCTTTGGTCGACGCTGGCCGCCACCTTCCTGCTCACGCTCGCCAACCCCGCGACGATCCTCTCCTTCGCCGCAATCTTCGCGGGGCTGGGCCTTGCGCGCGAGGCGGATCTCGCCTCCGGGGCGACGGTGGTGGCGGGTGTCTTCGCGGGCTCGATGCTCTGGTGGATCCTGCTCGCCGGCGGCGTGGCCCTGGCGCAGCGCCATCTGCCGCGCGCCTTCGCGACCTGGGTCGCCCGCGCCTCGGGTGCGCTCATGCTGGCCTTCGGCCTCTGGGCGCTTGCGGCGGCCTTCGGCTAGAGCGTCTCGCGGATCCTGCGCGGCAAGGCCTCGCGGATCAGCCGGTAGGAGACGGTAATGCGGTGCTCCGCCTCGTCCTCGGCGAGGTCGGGCCCGAAGGGCAGGAGCACCCAGCTCCGGTGCATGTAGGGCGCGCGTTCGGCGCGCCCGGTCTCGATCAGCAGCGCCGCCGTCTCGACATCGGGGCATTTCACCGTGACCCCGTGCCCGGAGGCTCCGACGAGGGCAAAGATCTTGCCGCCGATCTTCCAGGCGTCGTGTCCCTCGTCCCAGGGATGGTCGAGGAGGGCGCCCGGCAGGGCGGCGCAGAGGCGGGAGACGGTGCTGCGATCCATGGGCCAACTCTGGGGCGGCGTGGCGCCCCTGTCCAGAGGCTCCGCGAATCCGTTGCCCGCGGCCGCCGGGGATGCTACCTCTTCGGACATGAAGAGCATCTGCACCATCATCGGCTGCATCATTACCTGCTGACCCACGTCGCGGGCTGCTCTTTTCCGTTCCCTCCAAGGTCGTGATGTGAGAAGCCCGCGGGCGAGCCGAGCCTGCGAGGACCCATGACCGAGATCCGCCTCACCAACACGAAGAGCCGCCGGAAAGAGGCGTTCGAGCCGATCGATCGCAAGAACGTCCGGCTCTATGTCTGCGGGCCCACGGTCTACGACCGGGCGCATCTGGGCAACGGCCGGCCGGTCGTGGTGTTCGACGTGCTCTTCCGGCTGCTGCGGCACGTCTACGGTGAAGGCCATGTGACCTATGTGCGCAACTTCACCGACGTGGACGACAAGATCAACGCGGCTGCGCTGGCGCGCAAGGACGCGGGCGATCCGCGCAGCCTCGAGGCGCTGATCCGTGAGCGCACCGACGAGACGATCCGCTGGTATCACGAGGACATGGATGCGCTCGGCGCGCTTCGGCCCACGCACGAGCCGCGGGCGACCGAATGGATCGGCGCCATGATCGCGATGATCGAGGATCTGATCGCGAAGGGCCACGCCTACGAACGCGAGGGGCATGTTCTCTTCCGCGTGCGCAGCTACCGCGACTATGGCGCGCTCTCGGGCCGCTCGGTCGATGACATGATCGCGGGTGCGAGGGTCGAAGTCGCGCCCTTCAAGGAAGACCCGATGGATTTCGTGCTCTGGAAGCCGTCGGACGACGAGCTTCCGGGCTGGGACAGCCCCTGGGGCCGCGGCCGCCCCGGCTGGCACATCGAATGTTCGGCCATGTCCTACGAGCTTCTGGGCGCGACCTTCGACATCCATGCGGGCGGGATCGACCTGCAGTTCCCCCACCACGAGAACGAGATCGCGCAGAGCTGCTGCGCCCACCCCGAGGGCGGCTTCGCCAGGGTCTGGATGCACAACGAGATGCTGCTGGTGGACGGCAGGAAGATGTCGAAATCGCTCGGCAACTTCTTCACCGTGCGGGATCTTCTCGATCAGGGCTGGCCGGGCGAGGTGATCCGGATGGTCTATCTCGGCACGCATTACGGCAGGCCGATGGACTGGACGGCCGAGAAGGCGGAACAGGCGAAGACGACGCTGCGGAACTGGGCGGAGATGGTCGAGGGAGCGGCGCCCGGCGAGGTTCGCGCCGAGGTGGTCGATCCATTGTCCGACGATCTCAACACGGCGGGCGCGCTTGCAGCCCTGAGCGATCTCTACAAGCGGAAGGATGCAGCCGGCCTCCTCGGGTCGGCGCATCTTCTGGGAGTCGATCTGCAGGCGATCCGGCACCAGCCCTGGGCGCGGCCCTACGCGTTCGAGGAGCTGGACGGGCGGTTCCTCCGGGAAGGCATCGATTACCAGCCGACCGTGGGCGTGATCGGTTGGGGCGAGATCACCGATCAGGCTCGCGAGACCTCGATCGGCCTCCTGCACCGCTGGCTGGCCCTCCGCCGCGCCGGGGACTTCGAGACGGCCGACCGTCTCAAGACCGACGCGATGCGCCTCGGGGTGGAGCTGCGGGCGCAGAAGTCGCCCAACGGCGTGACCGGCGGACTGGCGAAGCTCGCGGACCGGGTCGATGTCTCCGCTCTGGAGGGTCTGCTATGAGCGATGCGCCTCGGGCGGATTTGCAAGAAGGAGATCGGAAGGTGCCGGGCGCGCCGGAAGCCGGGGGGCTGTCTGCCCCCCGGACCCCCCGAGGATACTTGGACCAGACTGAAGGGCAGGAGCGCGTGACGGGGCAGGGGGCGGCGCCGGGGCCGGTGAAGGAGCGGCTCTGGATCTATGACACGACGCTGCGCGACGGGCAGCAGACGCAGGGCGTGCAGTTCTCGACGCCCGAGAAGCGGCAGATCGCCGAGGCGCTCGACCGGCTCGGGGTGGATTACATCGAGGGCGGCTGGCCGGGGGCCAACCCGACCGACTCGGAGTTCTTTGCGGCCTTGCCCCGCGTCCGGGCGCGGGTGACGGCCTTCGGCATGACCAAGCGCGCGGGCCGCTCGGCCGAGAATGACGATGTGCTGGCCGCGGTGCTCGATGCGGGCACGGACACGGTCTGCCTCGTCGGCAAGACGCACGAATTCCATGTGACGACGGCGCTCGGCGTGACGCTCGAGGAGAACCTCGAGGCGATCCGCGCCTCGGTCGCGCATGTCGTGGCGAAGGGGCGCGAGGCGATCCTCGATGCCGAGCATTTCTTCGACGGCTACCGCGCCAATCCCGCCTATGCGCTGGATTGCCTGCAGGCGGCGCTCGGGGCGGGGGCGCGCTGGGTGGTGCTCTGCGACACGAACGGCGGCACGCTGCCCGCCGAGGTGGGGCGCATCGTGGCCGAGGTCATCGCCGCGGGCGTGCCCGGCGACCGGCTGGGGATCCACACCCATGACGACACGGGCACCGCGGTGGCGGCCACGCTTGCGGCCGTCGATGCCGGGGCGCGGCAGGTGCAGGGCACGCTGAACGGCTTGGGCGAGCGCTGCGGCAACGCGAACCTCACCACGCTCATCCCCACCTTCCTGCTGAAGGAGCCCTATGCCAGCCGCTTCGAGACCGGGATCGACCGCGAGGCCCTGAGCGGCATGGTGCGGGTGAGCCGGATGCTCGACGACATCCTGAACCGGGTGCCGCGCCGGGCCTCGGCCTATGTCGGCGCCTCGGCCTTCGCGCACAAGGCGGGGCTCCATGCCTCGGCGATCCTGAAGGATCCCGCCACCTACGAACATGTCGATCCCGCGCTGGTGGGCAACGTGCGGGTGATCCCCATGTCGAACCAGGCCGGGCAGTCGAACCTGCGGGCGCGGCTGGCCGAGGCGGGGCTCGAGGTGCCTTCGGGCGATCCGCGGCTGGGCCGGATCCTCGAGACGGTCAAGGCGCGCGAGGATCAGGGCTATGCCTACGATTCCGCGCAGGCGAGCTTCGAGCTGGTGGCGCGGCGAGAGCTGGGCCTCCTGCCCAGCTTCTTCGAGGTGAAGCGCTACCGCGTGACCGTCGAGCGGCGGCGGGTGGGCGAGGGCACCATGACGCTCTCGGAAGCGGTGGTCGTGGTGCTGATCGACGGGCAGCGCGTGCTGTCGGTCTCGGAAAGCCTCGACGAGAACGGCACCGAGCGCGGCCCGGTGAACGCGCTGTCGAAGGCGCTGGCCAAGGATCTCGGCCGCTGGCAGTCGGTGATCGACGACATGCGGCTGGTGGATTTCAAGGTGCGGATCACGCAGGGCGGCACCGAGGCCGCGACCCGCGTCATCATCGACAGCGAGGACGGGCAGGGCCGGCGCTGGTCGACGGTGGGGGTCTCGCCCAACATCGTCGATGCCTCGTTCGAGGCGCTGCTCGACGCGATCAACTGGAAGCTCGTGCGCGATGCACGGCAGGAGGACAGCCGATGACGCCGGAAGAGGCCTTCTTCACCCTGCATTCGGGGCTCGAGCGCGAGGGCCCGGGCGATGCCGAAAGCCTCGCCTGGGCGCTCGAGGCCGCGCGCGTGCCGCGGGCGGGGCGGGTGCTCGACGCAGGATCGGGGCCGGGGGCGGATGTCGAGGCGCTGCTCGCCGCGGTGCCCGAGGGGCAGGTGGTGGCGATGGATCTGCACCGGCCCTACATCGACGAGCTCGCGGCGCGGCTCGGCGTCGATGCGCGGCTGCAGGCCGTGGCGGGCGACATGCGCGAGCCGGTGGGCATGTTCGACCTGATCTGGTGCGCGGGCGCCATCTCAGGCGTGGGGATCGCGGCGGCCCTCGCGGGCTGGCGGGCGCATCTGAAACCGGGCGGCCGGGTGGTCTTCTCGGAGCTGGGCTGGCGGATCGACAATCCGCCGCTCGAGGCGCGCGACTTCTGGGCCACCTATCCCGCGATGCGCGACCGCGCGGGGATCCGCACGCAGGTCGAGGAGGCGGGCTTCCGCATCCTCGCCGACCGCTGGCTGCCCGACGCGGCCTGGGAGGCCTATTACGGGCCGCTTGGCGCGCGGATCGCGCATCTGCGGGCGGAGGCCGAGCCGATCCTCTCCTACGCGCTCGATCAGGGCGCGGCCGAGATCGACCTCTGGCACCGGCACGGGTCGAGCTACGGCTATCTTCAGGTGATCGCGGAGCCTGCCGCATGAGCCTCGAGGCCTGCGCGGCGCTGGTCGAGCGGGGCGATCCGGACCGTCATGCGGCGGCGATGGCCGCGCCCCCTGCGGCGCGGGCGCGGCTCTGGCCGCTCTATGCCTTCAACCTCGAGGTGGCGCGCGCGCCCTGGGTCACGCGCGAGCCGATGATCGCCGAGATGCGCCTGCAGTTCTGGCGCGACGTGGTCGAGGAGGCGCCCGCGGGCAGGAGCCGGGCGCATGAGGTGGCGGGGCCTCTGGCCGGGCTGATCCGCGAGGCGGCGCTGCCGGTGCCGCTGCTCGAGGCGATGATCGAGGCGCGGCGGCACGACATCTGGGCCGAGCCTTTCGCGGATGAGGCGGCTTTCACGGCTCATCTGGAGGCCACGGCGGCCGGGCTCATGTGGGCCTCGGCGCTGGCACTGGGGGCGCCCGCGGCGGCCGAGACGGCGGTGCGGGCGGTGGGCTGGGCCGCGGGGCTCGCGGCCTGGCTTCAGGCAGTGCCCGAGCTCGAGGCGCGGGGCCGTCAGCCGCTGCCCGACGGGCGGCCGGAGGCGGTGGTGGCGCTTGCGCGCGCGGGTCTGTCCCGGCTGGAGAGCGGCCGCCGCGTGCGGCTGCCGCGGGACGCCCGGCCCGCGCTCCTGCCCGCCTGGCAGGCGGGCGCTCTGCTGCGGCTTGCCGTGGACGAGCCGGGGCGCGTGGCGGCGGGCCGCTTGCAGCTGTCGGAATTCGCGCGCCGCGGGCGGCTTCTCCGCGCGGCCTTCACCGGCCGGATCTGAGCCTCACGCCTCCTTTGGGCGCAGCGCGAGCCAGATCAGCGCGCCGCCGGCGGCCACGAGGAAGGGCAGCATGGCCAGGTTCACCGCCTGCCAGCCCGCCTCCACGCTGCCGCCCGAGCAGTTCATGAGCCCGCCCGAGGCCAGCGAGGCCATGGCCACGCCGCCGAACACGATCAGATCGTTCAGCCCCTGGATGCGGCCGCGTTCCTCCGGCGCATGGGCCGAGGCGAGAAGTGCTGTCGCGCCGATGAAGCCGAAGTTCCAGCCGACCCCGAGCAGCACCAGTGCGCCGAAGAAATGGCCGAGCTCGACGCCCGACAGGGCGACCGCGCCCGAGCCTGCGAGGATGGCGAGGCCCAGCGCCATCACCTTCTCCGCGCCGAACCGCGCGATCACATGGCCGGTGAAGAAGCTCGGCCCATACATGGCGAGCACATGGGCCGTGACCACGTTGGCCGCGTCCGAGGTGGCGAAGCCGCAGCCCACCACCGCCAGCGGCGAGGAGGTCATGACGAGGTTCATCAGCGCATAGGCCACGGTGGCGCAGATCACCGCCACCGCGATCCGCGGCTCGCGCAACAGCTCGAGCCGGCTGCGGCCGCGGGGGCTGCCGGCAGCGGGCGGGGTCGGGCGCGGAATGTCGAGAAAGGCGAAGAGGGCCACGCCGCAGAGATTGAGCAGGATCGCCGCGAGATAAGTGCCGAGGAAGGGCACCACCATGGCCTCGGCGGTCAGCTTGACCACCTGCGGGCCGATCACCGCCGAGAGCAGACCGCCCGCCATGACCCAGGAAATCGCCTTGGGGCGGAAGGTCTCGGAGGCGGTATCGGCGGCGGCGAAGCGGTAGAAGCCCTGCGCCGACATGTAGGTGCCGGTCAGGAGCGAGCCCGCGAGGAAGAGCGCGAACGAGCCCTGCATCAGCGCCACGGCACAGACGGCCGCGCCGAGAGCCCCCGCAAGCGCGCCCACCAGAAAGCCCACGCGGCGGCCGAACCGCTGCATGATGGCCGAGAGCGGCGTAGCCGACAGCATCGAGCCGGTGACGGCCATGGTGATCGGCAGCGTGGCCCAGCAGGGGTTCGAGGCGAGGGTCTGGCCCGACAGCCCGGCCACGATGAAGACCATCGAGAGCTGGGAGCCGAGGATAGCCTGCGCGGCCACCAGGACGATCACATTGCGGCGGGCGCGGGCATCGGAGGCGGGCAGGGCGGAAGCGTCGGTCATGCCCCTTCCCTAGAGTGCCGCGCCTTGCCGCGTCCAGCGAAATCAGGCGCGGGTGCGGCCCCGTCCGGCGCCCGTTCCCGCTCCGCGCTGACGGAGGGCAGGGCTGGACGGCGGGCCTGCGATGGGCGATGCAGGGCCATGACCGGCCGCATCCTCCTCACTCCGGACTGCATCGCCGAGGGCGTGGCCTGTCTCGCTGAGCGCGAGCCGCGCTTCGCCCGGGCCCATGCGCTGACCGGCGATCCGCCTCTCCGCCGGCGGCCCGAAGGTTTCGCCGAGCTTGCGGGGGCCATCCTCGGTCAGCAGGTTTCGACCTCCGCGGCCGCGGCCATGCGGATGCGCATGGAGGCGGCAGGACTGCTCGATCCCGAGGCGGCGCTTCTGGCCGGCGAGGAGGCGCTGCGGGCCTGCGGGCTCTCGGCCGCGAAGATCCGCTACATCCGCGCGCTGGCGGCTGCGACGGTGGATTACGCGGGCCTCGCCCGGCTGCCGGATGCCGAGGTGGTGGCGACCCTCACCGCCCTTCCCGGTATCGGCCGCTGGACGGCCGAGCTTTACGCCATGACCTCGCTCGGCCGGGCCGACGTGCTCTGCGCGGGCGATCTGGCGCTGCAGGAGGCGGCGCGGCTTCTCTTCGAGCTCGAGGTGCGTCCCTCCGAGCGCGCCCTGCGCGCGATGGCCGCCGACTGGAGCCCGTGGCGGGGCGTTGCGGCGCGGCTGCTCTGGGCCTATTACCGGCACGCCAAGGGACGGGAAGGAACCGCATGACACGCAAGCTGACGTTCGGCCGCCGAGGCGCGGCCCCGGGCGAGGCCACGAGCCTCGTCGTCTTCCTCCACGGCTACGGCGCGGACGGGGCGGATCTCTTGGGTCTGGCCGAGCCGCTTGCGCCGCACCTGCCCGGCACGGCCTTCGTGGCGCCCGACGCGCCCGAGCCCTGCCGCGCCAACGGCTTCGGCTTCCAGTGGTTTCCGATCCCCTGGCTCGACGGCTCCTCGGAGACCGCCGCCGCCGAAGGCATGGCCGCCGCCGCCCGGGATCTCGACGCCTTCCTCGACGAGCGGCTGGCCGAGGAGGGGCTGCCGCCCGAGGCGCTGGCGCTCGTGGGCTTCTCGCAGGGCACGATGATGGCGCTTCATGTGGCGCCGCGCCGGGCCGAGGAGATCGCGGGCATCGTGGGCTTCTCGGGCCGTCTGCTCGCGCCGGAGCGGCTGGCCGAAGAGGCGCGGTCGAAGCCGCCGGTGCTCCTCGTGCATGGCGACGCCGACCCGGTGGTGCCCTTCGCCGACATGAGCCTTGCGGGCGAGGCGCTGGCCGAGGCGGGCTTCACCACCTACGGCCATGTGATGAAGGGCACCGGCCACGGCATCGCGCCCGACGGTCTTTCGGTGGCGCTGGCCTTCCTGAAGGAGCGTCTGCCGGACTGACCCGCGGGCTTCGCCTGCGCTGTCCGAAGCACGGCCCGCGGCGCTGCTGCCGGAAGACCCGCAGCCGGCCGCAGGCGCCGGATCTACGCTTCCCGAAGGACGGGTTGGGGCGCTTCTGCCGGAAGTCTCTCGGCCGGTCGCAGGCGATGAGCCTCCGGCTGCCATGGCTCTCGCAGGCCGCGAGGCAGGCCCCGCGCCACGCTCCTGCAGACCCCGGCACGATGCGGGCCGGGGCGCCGCCTGCCCGCGCCGGCAGAGCGGTGACGGAGGCGCTCGCGCGATCCGCCGGGCGGCGGGCCAGAGCGGCTCCCGCCCGGCGGATCGCCGGTCGCGCCCTTGCCTCTTCATCATCTGGCGAAAAAGTCGTCACATCCTCGTCACCTGCGACCGCGACAACGGTCTGGCAGGGCGTGGGCCGCTTGCGGGGCTTGCCTGTAGGGGAACGCCATATATAGTTGTCACATCGGGGCGGGTTCCCCGCTCTGGTGCCGACGAACGGCAGACAGGGCGGAGAAGGAGTCACTGCGACGATGGACGGCGATTTCAGGACCAGCTTCGTTCGAGAGCCCGCGGGCTTGAGACCTTATCCCGCGCTCGTGCTGAACGCGGACTACCGGCCCCTGTCCTACTACCCGCTCTCGCTCTGGCCGTGGCAGGAGGCGATCAAGGCGGCCTTCCTCGACCGGGTCTCGATCGTGGCCGAATACGATCAGGTGGTGCGCAGTCAGAGGGCTGCCCTCCGAATACCCTCGGTGGTGGTGCTGAAGGAATTCGTCTCTCCCCAGAAGCGCGTGGCCTTCACGCGCTTCAATCTTTTCCTGAGGGACGAATTCCGCTGCCAGTATTGCGGCGCGAAGGGAGACTTGACCTTCGACCATGTGGTGCCCCGTGCCCGGGGCGGCGTCACGAGCTGGCAGAACGTCGTGGCCGCCTGCTCGCCCTGCAACCTGCACAAGGGATCGAAGACCCTGAAGCAGGCGGGGATGCGCCTTGCCCGCATCCCGCGCGAGCCCACGCCGGCCGAGATGCAGCGCCACGGCCAGCGCTTCCCGCCGAACCATCTGCACGACAGCTGGCTCGACTATCTCTACTGGGACGCAGAGCTCGAAGCCTGAGCGCGCGGGGCGGTTGACCCTGCCAAGGTCAGTCGGTTTCCACGGAAGCGGCTGTTCTGCTTGCGCGGTGGAGGGCGCGACGAGCGGTCCGATGGAAGTGCACTTTCGTCCTGCACGCCGTGCGCTCCCCCTCACAGTCCGCCCACCCTCGAAAGCGCCGTGCCGACGGGGCGGCGCGAGCCCTGGCGGAGGAACGGGCCGGGCGCGGGGATCCGGGTCGGGGTGTGTGTCCCGGCGCTTGACGGTGCGCGGTTCCCGGATCTAACAAGACAACCAGTCTTGAGATGTTGAGATATGGACGACCGCACCGCCCTCACCGCCTTTGCCGGCCTCGCGCAGGAGACGCGTCTGCAGATCCTGCGGCTTCTGGTCCGTGCGGGCCCCGAGGGCCTGCCTGCCGGCGAGATCGGCGCGGCGATCGGCGCGAGCTCCTCCCGCCTCTCGTTCCATCTGACCCAGCTCGAACAGGCGCGCCTCGTCACCTCCCGCCGCGAGGGACGCTTCGTGATCTATGCGGCGGCCTATCCGGTGCTGTCGGATCTCGTGACCTTCCTGATGCGCGACTGCTGCGCCGACCGGCCCGAGATCTGCGCACCGCTGTCCGAGGCGCGCCATGACTGAAAGCCGAGACGTCCGCCGCACCCCCGGATGGAGCGCGGCCGTGACCGAGGCCGGGCTTCCCGTCGATGACCCCACCGGGCCGGGCCGACGCTTCTTCTCCTGTCGCATCGCGGAGGAAGCGGCGGGCTTCGGCGGGATCGAGCGGCACGGCGCCCACGGGCTGCTGCGCTCGCCCCCCGTGCCCGAGACGCGGCGGGGGGCCGCGGTCACAGTCCCTCCTCCGGTCGAGGTGCCGGTTCTCGTCCTGCAGGCGGCGCTCCGGCGCTGGTTCGAGGCGCGGGCATGAGCGACCTGCCGAACCTCGATCCTCGCGCGCTGCAGCTTCCCGATCCGGCGGCGCTGGCCGGGCCGCGCTCCGCCCATCCGCCGCGCATCCTGCTTCTTTACGGATCGCTGCGCGAGCGGAGCTACAGCCGCTTCCTCACGCTCGAGGCCGAGCGTCTCCTGCGCCTCTTCGGCTGCGAGACGCGGATCTTTCACGCCCACGGCCTGCCTCTGCCCGACGATGCCGAGGCGAGCCATCCCAAGGTCGCCGAGCTGCGCCAGGCCTGCCTCTGGTCCGAGGGACAGGTCTGGTGCTCGCCCGAGCGGCACGGCGCGATGACCGCGGTGATGAAGGCGCAGATCGACTGGATCCCCCTGAGCCTCGGCGCGATCCGGCCCACGCAGGGGCGGACGCTGGCGCTGATGCAGGTCTCGGGCGGCTCGCAGAGTTTCAACGCGCTGAACCAGATGCGGGTGCTCGGGCGCTGGATGCGGATGGTGACGATCCCGAACCAGTCCTCGGTGCCGAAGGCCTATGCCGAGTTCGACGAGGCGGGCCGGATGCGGGCCTCGCCGCTCTATGACCGCGTGGTGGATGTGATGGAGGAGCTGGTGAAGTTCACGCACCTCACCCGCGACGTCTCGGCCCATCTGACCGACCGCTACTCCGAGCGGAAGGAGGCGGCCGCGGCCGCCGAGGCGCGCCTGAACCTTCCCTCGGCCGTCCGGTGAGCCCGCAGGCAAGACTCGCTGCGGCGCTGGGGGTGGTGCAGATCCTCACCTGGGGCAGCAGCTATTACCTGATGGCGGTGCTGGCGCCGGCCATCGCGGCCGACACCGGCTGGCCGCTGCCCTGGGTGGTGGGCTCGCTCTCGGCGGGGCTCCTCGTGGCCGGGTTCGCCTCGCCGCTGGTCGGCCGCACCATCGCGCGCCACGGCGGGCGGCCGGTGCTGGTGGCGGGCTGCCTGCTGATCTCGTCCGGCCTGATGATGCTCGCGCTGGCACAGAACCTTGCCGTCTTCGTGGCCGGCTGGGCGCTGATGGGGGCGGGCATGGCCGCGGGCCTCTACGATCCCGCCTTCGCCACGCTGGGCCGGATCTACGGACGCGAGGCGCGGCGGGCGATCACGCTGCTCACGCTCTGGGGCGGGTTCGCCAGCACCGTCTGCTGGCCGCTCTCGGCGCTGATGCTCGACCAGTTCGGCTGGCGCGGCACGGCCGCCGCCTATGCGGGCCTGCATCTGGCGATCTCGGTGCCGCTGCTGCTGCGCGCCCTGCCGAAGACACCGCCGGGCGCCGCGCCTCATGCCGCGCCGCCGGCCGAGCTTGCGGGCTGCGAGCGCGCGGCCTTCCGCATCATGGCGACGATCCAGACGCTCGCGGGCCTCGCGGTCACCATCGTCGCGGTGCATCTGATCGCGCTCCTCGGCGCACGGGGGTTGCCCCTGGCGGCAGCGGTGGCCCTCGGCACGCTGATCGGCCCGTCGCAGGTCGGCGGGCGGCTGATCGAGATGGCGGGAGGCACCCGCCATCACCCGGTCTGGACGCTCATCGCGGCCACGACTGCCACGGCGGCGGGGCTTGTGCTGCTGGCGGGCTCGGGCTGGCCGGCCCTGGCCCTGATCCTCTATGGCGCGGGCAACGGCGTCTTTTCCATCGCGCGCGGCGCGCTGCCGATGGCGCTGTTCGGCCCCGATCGCTATCCGCGCATCATGGGGCGTCTGGCCCGGCCGTCGCTCGTGGCGCAGGCCGCGGCGCCGCTGGTGGGGGCAGGGCTGATCGCCCTCGCGGGCGCCGAGGGCACGCTCGCCGTGCTGGCAGGGATTGCCGCCACCAACCTTGCGCTGGCGGCCCTCCTGCTGCACCGGACGGCGCCTCTGCGGGCCGCGTAACGGCATGCGGGCGGCCGGATCGGCCCAAATCGATCTGCTGCGCGCAAGAACGCACGCCCGCGGGTTCGAGACGGGAGAAGCGGCCGGGGCAGCCGGCGAAAATCTGAAATCCGGGCGTCTTTCCACATTTACCCCGGCGGGGGGCGCGCTAGACTCGGGCCACGGCAGCCGCTAGAACGGCCGTTAGCGCTAACAGGCGAGGCAGCGGGAGAGCCCATGGTTTCGAGAGTCATTCCGGTGGACACGTTCGATCTGGTCATCTTCGGCGGCACGGGCGATCTGGCACGCCGGAAGATCCTGCCCGGCCTCTATCGGCGCTTCACCGGCGGGCAGATGCCGCCCGACAGCCGCATCATCGCTGCCGCCCGCTCGGAGATGGACGACGCGGCCTATCGCGCCCAAGTGCGGGCCGCGCTCGAGGAATTCGTGCCCGCGGGCAAGCGCGACGAGGGCGGGATCTCGGCGTTCCTCGAGCGGATCCACTATGTCGCCATCGACGCGACCGGAACCTCGGGATGGGCGGACCTCAAGAAGATGATGCGCCCCGACGTGGTCCGGGCCTTCTATTTCTCCGTGGCCCCCTCGCTCTTCGGGGCGCTGGCCGAGCGGCTGCACGAGAACGGCATCGCCGGGCCGCAGAGCCGCATCGTGGTCGAGAAGCCCTTCGGGCGCGATCTGGAATCCGCGCGGGCCTTGAACCGCGTGCTGGCGCTCCATTTCGCCGAGGAGCAGATCTACCGGATCGATCACTATCTCGGCAAGGAGACGGTCCAGAACCTGATGGCGGTGCGCTTCGCCAACATCCTCTTCGAGCCGCTCTGGAAGGCTCAGTATATCGACCATGTGCAGATCACCGTAGCCGAGACCGTGGGCGTAGGCGGGCGCGGCGCCTATTACGACACGTCGGGCGCGATGCGGGACATGGTGCAGAACCACCTGATGCAGCTTCTCTGCCTGATCGCGATGGAGCCGCCCTATCACTTCGATCCGAACGCGGTGCGCGACGAGAAGCTGAAGGTGATCCGTGCGCTCGATCCGGTCCCGCCCGAGGATATCGTGCGCGGCCAGTATCTCGCGGGCGGCGGGCAGGAGAGCTATGTCGATCACGCCGGCAACCCCCGCAGCCGCACCGAGAGCTACATCGCGCTGAAGGTCCATATCGCCAACTGGCGCTGGAAGGGCACGCCCTTCTATCTGCGCACCGGCAAGCGGCTGCGCGCCCGCGCCTCCGAGATCGCCATCACCTTCCGCGAGCCGCCGCATTCGATCTTCGACGATGCCGAGGACTGGCGCGAGAACGTGCTCGTGATCCGGCTGCAGCCCGACGAGGGGATCAATCTCAAGGTGATGATCAAGGAGCCGGGCCCGGGCGGCATGCGCCTCACGCAGGTGCCGCTCGACATGTCCTTCGCCGAGGCGCTGGGGCCGGACGGCGAGGACATTCCCGACGCGTATGAGCGGCTCATCATGGATGTGATCCGCGGCAACCAGACGCTCTTCATGCGCGGCGACGAGGTCGAGGCCGCCTGGGCCTGGGCCGATCCGATCATCGCCGCCTGGGAGCGGCGCGGCGACAGGCCCAAGACCTACGAGCCGGGAACTTCCGGCCCCGAGGATGCGCTGATGCTCATGCACCGTGACGGCCGCCGCTGGCGCGAGATCCGCTGAGAGGCCGCCGGGCGGTCGCGACCGAGGAGAACCTTCCCATGAAATTCGTCGAATATCCGGATCGCGAGTTCCTGATGCTGTCGCTCGCGAACAAGATCGCGGGCGAGCTGGCCGACTTCCTGCGCCGCGAGGACCGGGCCAGCCTCTGCGTGCCGGGCGGCACCACGCCCGGCCCCATGTTCGACACGCTCTCGGGCGTGGACATCGACTGGTCGAAGATCGCGGTCTTTCTCAACGACGAGCGCTGGGTGCCCGAGACGAGCCCGCGCTCGAACACGCGGCTCCTGCGCGAGCGGCTGCTGACGGGCCGGGCAGCGGCGGCTCAGTTCCTGCCGCTGCGCGCCGATACCGACACCCCCGAGGAGGCGCTGGAGGGGCTCGCCGCCGCCATCGAGCCGCATCTGCCGATTTCGGTGCTGCTCCTCGGCATGGGCGACGACATGCATACGGCCTCGCTCTTCCCCGGCGCCGACCGGCTCGAGGAGGCGCTGGCCGACACGGCGCCGCTCCTGATGGCGCTGCGGGCCGAGGCCGCGGGCGAGCCGCGGATCACGCTGACCGCGCCCGCGCTCAAGGGCGCGCTCGCCATCCATGTCCTCATCACCGGCGCGGCCAAGCGCGAGGCGCTCGAGCGGGCCCAGGGCTTGACGCCCCTCGAGGCGCCGATCAAGGCTCTGCTCGCCAACGCAACCGTGCATTGGGCGGAATAGGATTACAGGCATTCTTGCAATGAAACAGATCTGGCAGGCGCTGAAAGCGCATCAGCAGGCGGTGGAGCACCGCGCAATTCTCGATCTCTTTACCGACCCCCGCCGAGCCGAGACCTTCTCGACCCGGCTGGGCGACATGCTCTTCGACTGGTCCAAGACCAACATCGACCATACGGCACGCGATCTGCTCATCGATCTGGCGGGCGCGGCCGGCGTCGCCGAGAAGCGCGAGGCCATGTTCTCGGGCGCGAAGATCAACGAGACCGAGGGCCGGGCGGTGCTGCATACGGCGCTCCGCAACATGGACCGGCCGGTGCGGGTGGACGGTGTCGACGTGACGCCCGCGCTGCGCGAGACGCACGCCCGGATGCAGGCCTTCGTCCGCGATCTGCGCTCGGGGCGCTTCACGGGGCAGGGCGGCCCGATCACCGATGTGGTGAACATCGGCATCGGCGGCTCCGACCTCGGCCCCGCGATGGCCTGCCTCGCGCTCGCCCCCTATGCCGACGGGCCGCGCTGCCATTTCGTCTCCAACGTCGATGGCGCGCATATCCACGACACGCTGCAGGATCTCGATCCCGCCACCACGCTCGTGATCGTGGCCTCGAAGACCTTCACCACCATCGAGACGATGACCAATGCCGAGACGGCGAAGCGCTGGATGGCCAAGCGCGTCTCCGATCCCGCCGCGCAGTTCGCCGCCGTCTCGACCGCGGCGGACAAGACGGCAGCCTTCGGCATCGACGCTTCGCGCGTCTTCGGCTTCGAGGACTGGGTCGGCGGGCGCTATTCCATGTGGGGGCCGATCGGCCTCGCCCTGATGATCGCCATCGGCCCCGAAGCATTCGACGCCTTCCTGGCCGGCGGCGCCGAGATGGACCGCCACTTCCGCGAGGCCCCCTTCGCCGAGAACCTGCCCGTGCTGCTGGCGCTCGTCGGCCTCTGGCACAACCAGATCTGCGGCCATGCCACCCGGGCCGTGCTGCCCTACGACCAGCGGCTCGCGCGGCTTCCGGCCTATCTCCAGCAGCTCGAGATGGAATCGAACGGCAAGCGCGTGGCGATGGACGGGCACGAGCTCACCCATCACTCCGGTCCCATCGTCTGGGGCGAGCCCGGCACCAACGGCCAGCACGCCTTCTACCAGCTCATCCATCAGGGCAGCCGCATCGTGCCCTGCGAATTCCTCGTCGCGCGTGAGGGCCACGAGCCCGATCTCGCGCACCAGCATCTCCTGCTGGTCTCGAACTGCCTCGCCCAGTCCGAGGCGCTGCTGCGCGGGCGCTCGGTCGAGGAGGCGCGGGCGATCCTCGGCAAGAAGGGCCTGACCGGCTCCGAGCTCGAGCGGCAGGCCCGCCACCGCGTCTTCCCGGGCAACCGCCCCTCGACGGTGCTGGCCTATGAAAAGCTCACCCCCGCCACGCTCGGCCGGATCGTCGCCCTCTACGAGCACCGGGTCTTCGTCGAGGGCGTGATCCTCGGCATCAATTCCTACGACCAGTGGGGCGTCGAGCTCGGCAAGGAACTGGCGCTGGCGCTGCAGCCCATGCTCGAGGGCCGCGCGGGCACCGAGGGCAAGGACGGCTCGACGGCACAGCTCGTGGCCTACCTGCGCCGCTGAGGGATCCTTCCGCTTTCACTCTGCCCGGATATCCCGGGGTCCCGAGGGCCGCGCCCTCGGACCTTCGGGCCCGGGCCCCCTGCCGCCGGGCGCCGCGGGCTCCGTCACGTCCCGCCCGCGAGCTGCGCTGCTGGACGCCCTTTCCGCTTTCATTCTGGCCCAAATATCCCGGGGGTCCGGGGGCAGCGCCCCCGGCTTCTTCGCGGCCGGCCGGGAGGGTCCGGGATCAGAGAACCGCAGTGACGATCACTTCCACCCGGTAGTCGGGCGCCGCCAGCTTGGCCTCGCCGGTCGCGCGGGCGGGGCAATTGCCCTGCGGCACCCACTCGTCCCAGACCGCGTTCATCTCGGCGAAATCGGCCATGTCGGCGAGCCAGATCTGGGTCGAGACGATGCGCGTCTTGTCGGTGCCGGCGAGGGCGAGCAGCCGGTCCACCTCGGCGAGGCAGGTGCGGGTCTGATCGGCCACGGACTCGCCGGGGTTGCCGACCTGCCCTGCGAGCCAGACCATGCCGTTGGCCGTCACGGCCTGGCTCATGCGGGCGCCGGTCTCGAAGCGGGTGATTTCGGTCATCAAAGCCTCCTGAAGTGACGCCTCCTGTTAGCCCACGGGCGTCGGGCGCGAAACCCTCTCCTGCGGCGCGCGCTTGGGATGCACCGGACGGACACTCATCGTGAGACAAATGACATCCGTCCCGCTCCGGCGCGCGGCGCCGCGCCGATAGTCTTCGCCTGTCGCCAGTCCCGGAACGATGGTCTCTTCCCGGGCCACAGGCGGAAGAACGTTCCGGACTTACGCACCCTCCGGCGGGGATCTCCGGAACATCCTGACTTGATTTTTCCGCTCCCGCGGCCGATCTGAGGAGCGACCCCAGATTCAGGATGTGACGCCATGCGACTGATCCCGCTCGCCGCCGCGGCTCTTGTGGCCGTTTCCGCCCCCGCTCTCGCCCAGACGGGCTTCGGGCCGCTCCTCACGCCCGAGCAGGCAGCCGAGGCCCAGGCCTCGGGCGAGGCGCTGTTCCTCGACATCCGCTCGGGCGACGAGGGCGCCGCCACGCCCTACGAGACGGGCCATATCGCCGGCGCGGTGCCTGCGCCCTACGCCCTCTTCCGCGGTCCGAAGGAGAACCCCGGTCAGGTGCCCGAGGCCGCGAAGCTGACCGAGATCCTGAGCGGGCTCGGCGTGACCGCCGACCGGCCCACGGTCATCGTGCACGAGGGCAAGGACGCCTCCGACTTCGGCGCCGCCGCCCGTGTCTACTGGACCCTCAAATCGAGCGGCGTGAGCCAGCTTGCCATCATCAACGGCGGCATGCGCGGCTGGCAGGAGGCGGGCCTTCCGCTCAGCACCGAGGCCGTGACGCCCGAGCCCAGCGCCTTCACCGTGACCTTCTCCGACCGCTGGCTCGCCACGCAGGACGAGGTGCAACAGGTGGTCGAGGGCAAGGAAGAGGCCAAGCTCATCGACGCCCGCCCGCAGGAGTTCTGGGAGGGCAAGAAGGCCGCTCCCGCCGCGGCCCGTCCGGGCACGCTGCCGCAATCGGAATATTTCACCCACGACCGCTGGTTCGGCTCGAACCCGGCGCTCATCGACGCAGACCGCGCCCAGAGCCTCGCCACCGAGGCGGGCTATACGGACGGCGAAGAGCTCATCTCCTTCTGCAACACCGGCCACTGGGCCGCGACCAACTGGTTCGCGCTGAGCGAGCTCGCGGGCGTCGAGAATGTGAAGCTCTATCCCGAATCGATGGTGGGCTGGTCGAACGCGGGCCTGCCGATGGAGAATGTCCCGGGACCGATCCGGAACCTCTGGAACCAGATCTCCGGCGTCTTCTGAGGATCGCGACATGACGGACACCATGGCGGCCGCCGGGCCGGTCCCGGCGGGCCCCGGCGGCAGGAGCCTCCTCGTGGGGGCGGCGCTCTTCGCCGTCTGCGCGGTCGCGGTGATGGCGGGGGCGCGCTACGGGCTGCTGCTCGCCCTCGGCCTCGGCTTCGGGATCACGCTCGAGGGGCTGCGCTTCGGCTTCGCAGGCCCTTGGCGCGCGATGATCCTGCGGCGCGAACCCGCGGGTCTTCTGGCGCAGCTTCTCGCCATCGGGCTCGTGGCGGTCGTGGCCATCCCGCTTCTGGCCGCCCATCCGGCCGAGCTCACGGGCGCCCATGCGCCGGTCGGCTGGTCGATGGTCGGCGGCGCCTTCGTCTTCGGCATCTGCATGCAGCTGGTGCTGGGCTGCGGCTCGGGGACGCTCGTCAACGCGGGCAGCGGCAATGCGGTGGCGGCGGTGGCCTTGCCCTTCTTCGCCGTGGGCAGCTTCCTCGGCGCCTACAACATCGACTGGTGGAACGGCTTCGGTCTGGCGCCCCTCGTCGTGCTGAGCGGGACGAGCGGCCTTGCGGTGACGCTGGCGGGTCTGGCCGCGGTGGCGCTTCTGGCCGTCTGGCTCGGCGTTCCGGGCGGCGCGCGGCTGCCACGGCGGCTCTGGATCGCCGCGGCCGCGCTCGCCGCGCTCGCGCTTCTGAACCTCGTGGTGGCGGGCCAGCCCTGGGGCGTGGTCTACGGCCTCGGCCTCTGGGCCGCCAAAGGCGCCGTCGCGATGGGGGCGGATCTCTCGGGCTCGGCCTTCTGGAGCGCGCCCGCCCAGGTCGAGCGTCTGCGCGAGAGCGTGCTGACCGACGTGACCTCGCTCACCAACATCGGCATGATCGCGGGCGCGGTGGGGGTGAGCCTCTGGCGCGGCGGCCTTGGCTCGGCCGTGCCCGGCCTTCCGGCCAGGGCCTGGATCGCGGCCATCGTCTCGGGTCTGCTTCTGGGCTATTCCTCGCGCCTGGCCTTCGGCTGCAACGTGGGCGCCTTCTTCAGCGGCATCTCGACCGGCAGCCTGCATGGCTGGGTCTGGTTCGTCGCCGCTTTCGCGGGCTCCTGGCTGGGCATCCGCCTGCGGCCCGGCCTCGGACTGGAGGGACCGCGATGACCCGCAAGCCCGTGGCCCTCGTGGTGGTGCTGGCCGTCGCCTGCGTGCTGGCCCTCGACCGGGCGGTCAGCGCGCCGCCCAATCCCTATCAGGCGCCGCCGCTTCTGGCGCTCGGCTCGGGGCTCGCCCCGGGCGGAGCCCATTGTTCCGCCGCCGGATCCTGACCGACCGCCCCCCTCGGGGGCGTGCTGCCGCCCGACAGAAACGGCGCCCTCCGGGGCGCCGTTCGCGTTTTCGGCACCCCCCGGCCGCTGTCTCCGCCGCACCCGACCAAACGGCTACGGAATTTTCGTTGACAGATGCGTGAACTGGTTAGCTATTCTGACCGCACGGCGCCGTTGGGAGGCGGAGCCGTTTCTGCACGACAGTCCGGATCCCTGCTGCGCCGTCCTCGGCCGCGGCCTCTCCGGGTGTGACGGTTCAACAAGGGAGGAAAACATGAAGCGACTGATGACGTCCCTCGCGGCCCTTTCCCTGACCGCGGGACTGGCCCATGCGCAAGCGGCGGATGTGCCGGACAATCTCGAGAAACTGTCGAATTTCCAGAGCACCGGCGCCACCGACTTCACCTTCGTCGAGCAGGGCGGAGACTTCGCCGACGGCATCAAGCGCAATCTCGAGCGGATCAAGCTGCCGCAGGGCTTCCGCATCGGCCTCTATGCCGTGGTCCCCGATGCGCGCCACATGGCTGTGGGGCCGCAGGGCATCGTGACCTTCGTGGGCACCCGCAAGGACAAGGTCTGGGCCGTCACCGACCGCAACAAGGACCGCGTGGCCGATGAGGTGAAGGATTTCGCCCCCTCGCTGCGCTTCACCATCCCGAACGGCCCCTGCTTCTCGAAGGACGGCTTCCTCTATATCGCCGAGCAGAACCGCGTGCTTCTCTTTCCCGCGGCCGAGTTCTTCTATGAATCGGGCGATGTGGCGGCCTTCAACCTCGTGAAGCAGGGCGAGCTGATCCCGGTCGAGGAGGAGAGCTTCAACCACACCGCCCGCGTCTGCGACATCGGCCCGGACGGCATGATCTACATTACGCTCGGCCAGCCCTTCAACGTGCCCGCGCCCGAGAAGCGCGAGCTCTACGACAAGTGGGGCATCGGCGGCATCGTGCGGATGAAGACCGACGGCACCGGGCGCGAGGTCTTCGCCCGCGGCATCCGCAACTCGGTCGGCATGGACATCGACCCCGAGACCGGCAACGTCTGGTTCACCGACAATCAGGTGGACGGGATGGGCGACGACATTCCGCCGGGCGAGATCAACCGCGCCACGGAACCGGGCCAGAACTTCGGCTTCCCCTGGTATGGCGGCGGCAGCATCCGCACCAACGAATACAAGGACGAGGAGCCGCCGGCCGATGCCGTGATGCCCGTCGTCGAGATGGACGCCCATGCGGCCGATCTCGGGATGATGTTCTACACGGGCTCGATGTTCCCCGAGGAATATCGCGGCGCCATCTTCTCGGCGCAGCACGGCTCGTGGAATCGCACCACGCCGGTAGGCGCGCGCGTCATGGTCACGACCCTCGCCGAGGACGGCACCGCCACGACGAAGCCCTTCGCCGAGGGCTGGATCGACGAGAACGGGGAATATCTCGGCCGGCCCGTCGATGTGGCGCAGCTCCGCGACGGCTCGATCCTCGTCTCGGACGATCTCGTGGGCGCGATCTACCGCATCTGGTATCAGCCGGAATGAGACGGCTTGGCTTTCTGGCCGGTCTGGGCGGGGTTCTCCTCGCCCAGGCCGTCGCCGCCGAGCAGCCGGCGCCTCCCGAGGGCAATCCTGCCGCCGGCAAGGTGGCGGCGGGTCTCTGCCGCACCTGCCACGGGCTGAACGGCTTCGCCCGCATCCCCATCGCCCCCCATATCGGGGGCGAGCACCCGTCCTACATCCGCCACCAGCTCGAGGCCTTCCGCTCGGGCACCCGCCAGCACGAGATCATGTCGGTGGTCGCGGCCTCGCTCAGCGACGCGCAGATCGCCGACCTCTCGGCCTGGTTCGCGATGCAGAAGATCCATGTGGCGCTGAAGCCCGGCGTCGATCCCCATGCGGCGCCCGAGGCCTGCGCGCTCTGCCACGGGGCCGACGGGGTGGCCGTGCTCGAGGATGCGCCGAACCTTGCGGGCGAGAACTCGGTCTATCTCGAAACCCAGCTCAAGGCCTTCCGCACCGGCAAGCGGACGCACGAGATCATGTCGCCCATCGCGGCAGAGCTCACCGACGCCGAGATCCGGGCGGCCGCCGACTGGTATGCGGCCGTCCAGCTCGAGATCGACCCGCCGCCGTGACGCCGCCGGCCCCGACGGGCCGGCCTCAGGCGAAAGCGGCGCCGCGGCGCATGGCCTGATCCTCCAGCGCCACGCGCTCGGAGGTCTTCTGCAAGCCATGGACCAGCGAGACGCCCATGAAGAAATGGTAGAGGATCGTGCCCGGCAGCAGGTGCAGCAGGTAGCCCCAGCCGCCCCAGACGGTCGCCAGCGCCACGACCACGAGCGAGCCCACGAAGGAGAGCGTGAAGCAGCAGAGGATCGCGAGCCCGTTGACGCCGGTGTAGCGCCCGACGATGGCGCGCCGCTCGATCTCGGTCGCCCCGAAGAGGAGGGCCAGCGAGGCGGCGAGCGACAGGGTGAGAAAGAGGAACATGGCAAATCCTTCCGATCCGGCCCCGGCACGAGGCAGGCTCCGGCCGGGGACAGACCCTGCATAGATCCGGCGATCCGTCCGGACAATGAGACGAGATGACCTCCCCGGGGCCAGAGAGAGGTCCCGGGAAGAAGGGCGGGCGACGCTATGCAGCAGGCGAACGCCCCCGCGCCGAGTGGCGGTGCCGGTTCTCTTGCGCTAGGTGCGGGGGGCAGCGGCTCGGGGCGCGCGGCCCGAAGCCCAGGTCGCAGGCCCGAAGGAAGTGCCGTCATGACGACGCTGAGACTGAGCCAGACCGGCAACCGCATCGAGCTGAGCGGCGGCAACAGGTCGGTCGCCTACGCCATCGCCGGCGTGGATCTGCCGGAGCTCACCGACATGAGCTTCGCCGTCTGGCACATGCTCCCGCTCGCTATGAAGAGCGGGACGGACCTGCATGTCGACGGTCCCGTGGACCCTCTCACCTGCGAGAATGCCGAACGGATGTCGCGGACGTGGGAGCTGTGGCGGCCGCAGGACTTCAGGGCGGTGAAGGTCACGGCCCTTCCGGGCGGCCCGCGGAGGACGGGCCGCAAGGAAGAGCTCGTGATGTTCTCGGGCGGCGTCGATTCGACCTACATGCTGCTCGAGCGGGGGCGAAGGCCCGAGCCCGTCGCGGCGCTCACGGTGCAGGGCATGGAATACGGCCACGGGGCCGACGCGCAGTTCCAGCGCTCCCTGCGCCATTCCCAGCCCCTCCTTGACGCGCTGAATTACCGACGCATCACCGTGACCTCCGATCTGCGACGCAGCGTCAAGGGCTACCACACCTACGCCTCGGTGATCGCGGGCTATGCCTTCCTGTTCGGCGACCTGTTCGAGGCGGGCCTTTTCGCGGCCGATCTCAGCTGGGAGCAGGACCTGCTCCTGTTTCCCTGGTCGCTCAACCATGTCACGAACCGCTATTTCGTGTCGGGCGACTTCTCCTGCCGGGCGGTCAACGACGATGTGACCCGCGCGCAGAAGGTGGAAGCGATCGCCGAGAGCCCGGTGGCTCTCGCCTCGGTGTCCTTCTGCATCGACAAGACCATCCGGCCGCAGAACTGCGGCAAATGCCGCAAATGCATGCGCACCAAGGCCATGTTCGCGGGTCTCACGGGCGGCGTGCCCGAGGGCGTGTTTCTCGATGCAAGTCCGCCATACATCACCCACGCGGACATGCTGGGCGACGAGCGCGCCTTCATCTTCGACCTCTACCAGCGCGTCCGGGACAGGGGCCGGCTCGACGCCGTGCCGGGTCTTCAGGAAGCCGTGGACGGATTTCTCGCGCGCGGCCGGTGGCAGCGGCGCTGGGACCGGCTCCTCAAGCGCCGCTCTCGCTGAGACGCGACGGCCCTCCATCCTGCCGCGCCGCGGTCAGTCCGCCTCGAGATGCCGGCGCACGTTGCGCCCGAGGATCACGCGCGGCGCGTGGGGCAGGGCCAGCCGCTTCCGCAGCAGACGCTTTTCCGACAGCGGCTCGTGCGCGCCGCGCGCATCGACCCAGGCCCGCGCCTCCGCGCCGCTCCGGATGGCATCGTTGTAGCCGCTCGCATAGCGGGTCTCGAAGAAGGTGAAGCCGTGGATCGCCAGCTCGGAGGCGGGGGTGGCGAGGAAGAACAGGATCGCCGAAATCCCCACGGTGGGCGCGCGATTGCCCAGATCCGCCCGGATCTCCTGCATGATCTCCGGCGGCAGGATGCTGAGGGGCGGCCCTCCCGCCCGCTTCAGCGCGGCGCGCTTGGCGCGGTAGGCCCGCCGGTCCGCCGAGCGGCGCCAGTGCGGATAGACCAGCATCGAGACGCCCTTGTCGGTCAGAAGGCTGGCCGGGATCTCTCCGGCATTGCGCGGCCCCGTCTCGCGCAGGTTGTGAACGAGGATGTCGGTGCGCCGTCCGAACAGGTCCGGACGGGTGTCGGCGAGGCTCAGCCCGTTGTTGAGCCGGACGACCACATCGAACCCGTCGACCACGGTGCCTTCGAGATCGTCCGCCAGCGTCTCGGCAGGGCCGATCACGATGACCCGGCGGCCCGCGAAGCGCTCAGGGTCGAGGATGTCGGGCGCGCCCGGAAGTCCGGGCCAGAGCGCGATCCGGTTGCGCAGGCTGCGCTGATGCCGCTCGAGCGAGCGAAGCAGGGTCATCATCGCGCTGCAACCTCGGCCGGAAGCTCAGCCGGGCACCGCCGCCTGCGCCCTCTGCCCGTCGAAATCTGCACCCGATCCTCCTTCCGGTCCCGGTTCGCCGTCCTGCGTCTCTCTTGCGCATCCGGGCCCTCCGCGCAATCGCGCGCTTGCATCGATTGGGGGGGCATGGTCTCACTCCGAACGAGCAACAGAGGGATCGTCATGATCGATGCCGTCGTGACCTGGGTGGATGGTGCCGATCCGGCCCATCACGCCAAGCGCCTGCGTCATCAGGGGGAGGCGGGCGTTCATCAGGCGGCAACCGCTCCGACCCGCTTCGCCCATTCCGGCGAGATCCGCTTCTGCGTCCTGTCCCTCCTGCGCTTCTGCCCCTTCGTCGAGCGCATCCACATCGTCACCGACGACCAGCATCCCGCCGTGCTGGACCCGATCCTCGACGATCCGCACTGGCGGGACCGCATCGCGGTCGTGGATCACCGCGCCATCTACGGCGAGCATGCCGATCTGCTTCCCGTCTTCTCCTCGCGCTCGATCGAGACGATGATCCACCGGATCCCGGGCCTCGCGCCGCGCTTCATCTACCTCAACGACGACATCTTCGTCGGGCGCCCGCTGGACGAGAGCCATTTCTTCGACGGAGACCGGGCCGTCCTGCGCGGCCGGATGCAGCCCTTTCCCAATCCGCTCGTCACCCGGCTGAAACGCTGGCTGAAGCGCGAGCGGCCGGGCTACAAGACCGCGCAGCAGGCGGCCGCGCGGCTGACGGGCCGGACGAGCGACTATTTCCTGACCGAGCACCAGCCGCATCCGATGCACCGCGACAGGCTTGCCAGCTTCTATGCGGGCGATCCGCAGGCGCTGCGCCGGCAGGCGGGCCACCGTTTCCGCTCGGCAGATCAGGTCTCGCCCATCGGCCTCGCGAACCATCTCGAGATCGAGGCCCGCGCCGTGATCGCGCCGCCGCTCGACGTGGGCTACATCCGCCCCGGCCGCCCGACCGGCACGGCCCTCGCCCGGACGATGGAGCGGCTCTGCGCCAACGGCTATGCCTCGTTCTGCGTCCAGAGTCTCGACGCCATGTCCGAGGCCGACCGCCGCTGCGTGCTGGAGGGGCTGGAGCGCCATTACGCCTGAGCGCCCCGCAGGACGGCGGCATCCGTCCGGCCCACGATTCCGTCGAACAGGGTGGCACGGGCGCGCGCCGCCCCCTCGCGGTAGCGGGAGAGGGCGGCCCTCTCCGCCTCGGTGAAGGACAGGCCTCCGTCGAGGCGGCGGAGGAAGGCCGGATCGGTCAGATCCTCCTCGCGGATCAGGCGGTCGGTGTGGCCGAAGACATCCATCAGCACCGCCTCGGTTTTGCCCGTGTTCGAGGCCAGCGCCACGAAGGGCGTGTCGGTCAGGATCGCCAGCAGGACGCTGTGGAACCGGCCCGTCACCACCAGCTCGGCCCCCGCAACGCGCCGGATGAAGGCGCAGGGATCCGAGATCGGCCGCCACTCGCGGATCGCGGGGCTGCGCCGGACCAGACGGCCCATGTCCCGGCGCAGCTTCTCCCACCGGCCGATCCGGGGCTTCATCCGCTCGTGCCCGGCCCCGACCGCTGCCGCAAACTCGCGCAGGCGGCGGGCGGCCTCGCCCAGCACGCTGTCGGTGACGAGGATGCCGGAGCGTGCCACAGCGGCAGGCGCGGGCTGCCCGAGCGACAGGTCGGGCGCGCAGCGGGCGGCGATCCCGTGCTGGGCCAGATACCTGAGGCTCCCGGTCTCGCGCACATGGATGGTCGTGAACTGCCGCAGCCCCTCCAGCGCCGGCAGGTCGAGCGCCTCGAGCGAGGCATTGATCAGATGCGCCGGCACCTGCAGCTTCCGCGCATGAGCGGCCAGATCGATCAGGTCCCGCGTCCGCTTGCGCTCGGCCGAGTGATGGATCGTGCCCTCGCCGTTCACGACGATGAGGTCGGGCCGGACCCGGTCGAGCCGGGCGGCATGCGGCTTCCAATCCTCGGCCACCGGCCAGAGATAGGCGGGCGCCACATCGCGCGCCGCCAGTTCGCGCAGGATCGTGCCCATCACCGCGGTGCACCCGTAATGGCCGCTGATCGACGTGTCGTTGAAGATGCCCGCGCGTCGCATTCCCTCTCCTGTTACATTCGTCCGTTCCGGCCCGGCCTCGGCCTCGCCTCAGGCCCGGGCCATCACTCCGGCCCGCCACGCCCGCAGGGGCTCGGCCAGATGCGGGCGCCCGACGCCCTCTCCGTCCTTCAGCCTGCGGAGGAGGCTCGGCGTGCAGTAGAGCGCGACCGCGAGATCCCGACAGGCCGAGAGATAGGCGAGGCGGCCGGCGTCGTCCTCTCCCAGCCGCGCGATCAGCCCGCGGACCTCGTCGGGGCGGCAGTAGAAGGCCAGATCGCCGAAGGTCGCCTCGAACCGCGGCGGCAGCAGGACCGGAACGCCCGCCAGATTGGCCTCGACGACGGTCCGGCCGAAGGCCTCGTGCCGCTCGGGCGAGGGGAAATTGACGAAGACATCGAGCGTGTCGAGATAGGCCTGAACCCCGTCCGTGCCGAAGGGCAGCACCTCCCAGCCGGCCGGAACCCGGCCCAGCACGCGCGCGGCCGCCGTGGCGCCGCCGAGGATGCGCACCCGGATCGCCGGATCCTCGGCCGGATAGGCGGCCAGAAGCTCCGCGGGATCCTCCAGCCACTTGCCCGGATGGTCGCGGGCATGGCGGCCGATGACCGTGGGCCGGCCGAACCGCGGATGGGGCGCAAACCGGAAGGCCTCTTCGTCCAGGACGGGCGGCCAGTCCCGCTCCGACAGCACGTCGGTCACATCGGTGCCGGCGAGATCGCGGGCCGATTCCTCCCGGATGATCGGGCTTGTGGGGCAGAGCTCCTTCTGCGGCCAGTCGAGATCCGCCACCCGCCGGTGCAGGGCCGGCCAGGAGAAGATCGCGCCGCCGTCCTCGCTGTGCGCCGAGTTGTTGACGACGAAGATGGCCCGCTCCGGCCGGATCTTCGGCACCAGCCGGGCGAAGGCCTGTGTCATCATCATCCGGGGCGCGCGCACGATGACGGTCCGGCAGGAGATGCGCTCGACCCAATGGGCCGAGATCATGCGGCCCAGGACCGGCCGGTAGCGCACGCTCACCCGGTTCCATTTCCAGGGCGAGCTCTTGATGCTGCAATGGACGATGGCCACCGACAGGCCGGCCGCCTCGAAGGCCAGCGCCTCGGTCAGCGTCGTCGCCGCATTGCCGCCGGGAAAGGTGCAGTTCGTCACGATGCAGACATCCACATCGCGGCTCCGCGGAGCCCCGCGGTTGTCGAGCACCAGCACCTCGTCCCCCGTGCCTCCGGCAAGACGCCCTGCCGCAGACCAGAGCCTGTCGTGCAGGACGAGCTTCCTTGCATCCTTCGGGAGCTGCATTTCAGACGTTTCCCCTCCTCTGGGGCGCGGGGGAGAGACTGGTCGAGACGCCTCGTCCCGCCGCCGGCCGCGGACGCACATGTGGCATCCTTCGGGATCAACCGGAAGGGGAGAGAGAGGTCCCGCCCCCCGTGTCGGCGCCTTCGCAGCGCTTCTCCGCTCAGGGCACCGGGGGGCAGGGGCGTTCCGCCCCGGGAGGCTTCCCGATGGGGTCAGCCTGCAGCGGCGCTCGGCCTGTCCCGCGCGTGGCGGGCAGCGCCATCCGCGGTCGCCGGCCGATCGGGCGAGCCCTCCCGGCCCGAACTGCCGGGGACTTCAGAAGCCTGCAATCTCGCGCCGGGCCACCATGGCGATGAAGGCCGACCGGGTCATCCCCCGCGCCGAGGCTGTGGCGTCGATGGCGCGCAAGAGGCCCCGGTCCATCGAGATGTTGACCCGTTCGAGCTTTCCGTCTGCAGGGACATAGGCGAAGGTCATCAGCGAAGCGCCCTCGGACAGCGCCTTCCGAACCTCCTCGCGAGACCGGATCGCGTCTATGGGGGAGGGCTCGACGGCCGGCCCGTCCTCGAACCAGAGGTCGAGCGCCTCCACCGCCTTCGCCGAGATGTCGGACCAGTCGTCGGCAGCGGCGAAACATCCCGGCATGTCCGGGAATGTGAGGCCATAGGACGAGTCCGGCTCTTTGTGAACGACGGCCGTGATCAGCTGCATGGGGCGCTCCATCGGAGGGACAGGCTAAGGATGGGATTCGGTCGGGCTCAGAAGAGGCCGGATCGTCGGTATATGCGTCGGGCGGTGCCCGGCGGAAGGTCCGTCTTCGGCTGCGTCAGGATCCTCGTCCTGTCTCCCTGCGGACGGGGCGGCCCATGGAGCGCGGGCGCGGATGGTTGCCGAAGCACTCGCGGCCGCGGTCCGGAGATTGCAGGGGGTCCGGCGCCCACGTCATGCCGAACGCGCCGATGAAACAAACCCGGCCCCGGCCTCATTCGCCGAGGGCGGCAAGCACCTGTAGCAAAAAGGAATTTCGGGGGGTAGGAGATGGAGCGGGTGAAGGGCGCCAAATTGGCGTGGCCGTCCGTATCAACCCGTAACAGCCGGCCTTGTTTTACTGGCAATTCATCGTCCGCGCAGTCTCATTCTGTTGCAATCTGCAGCATCCAGTCGCATTCCTTTTGGTAAGTAGGCTGGTAAGTCCGCGGCGACCCACGGGCAGCGGCCGGCCGCCGGGAACGGCTCGGCCGGCCTCGGGATTAGGGAGGAGGGCGGATGCCGAAGAAGGCGAGGGAATGGGGCGCGCTCGACGTCAAGCGGGCGGCGCATCCGGGCGACGGTGCAAACGTCTGGCATGCGGTCGGCGGCGTCGCCGGTCTTCTCCTGCAGATCACCCCGACCGGGGCGAAGAGCTGGCTTCTCCGCACGACTGTGGCAGGGACGCGGCGGGCCATGGGTCTCGGCTCCTATCCCGAGGTTGGGCTCGCCGAGGCGCGGGAGCGCGCCCGGGAGGCGAAGCGAAAGATCGCGGCGGGGGTCGATCCGATCGAGGAACGCAAGGCAACGCGCGCCGCCCTGGCGGCGGCGCAGCGGCGCTCCCTGACCTTCGCCGATGCCGCGGACAAGTGGATCAAGGCGAAACTGTCAGACCGGCCGGAGAAGTCTCAGAAGGCGGTGCGGGCCACCTTGACAGCCTATTCTTTTCCCGAGATCGGGGCGCTGACCGTGCAGGAGTTGACCCCGCAGGACGTGGTGCGCGCCTTGAACACGATCTGGACGGCGAAGCCGGACACCGCCACGAAGATGAGGGGATATCTCGAGGCGATCCTCTCGTGGGCCACGGTCTCGGGCTATCGGACGGGCGACAATCCAGCCCGATGGGCGGGCAACCTGAAGGAGTTGCTGCCGGCTCCGTCTGTCGTCGCCAAGGGCCGGGCAGGCAACTTCCCGGCCGTGCCGGTCGCGCGGCTGGCGGACTGGTGGGAGGAGCTGGGGCAGCGCGAGGGCATGGGCGCCACGGCCCTGCGCTTCGCCGCCCTGACGGCCGCCCGCTCGGGCGAGGTGCGCGGGGCTCTCTGGTCCGAGGTGGATCTCGATGCCGCCCTGTGGGTCGTGCCGGGCGCGCGCATGAAGATGGGGCGCGAGCATCGCGTCCCGCTCTCGGGCCCGGCCGTGGCACTCCTCCGGGGCCTGCCCCGCCTTGCCGGGACCGGCGACCTGATCTTCCCCGGGCCCCGCGGCGGGATTCTGTCCGACATGAGCGTGAGCGCCGTCATGCGCCGGATGCAGGAGGACGCCGAGACCGAGGCCAAGATGGCCGGTCGGCCGGTCAGCGCCGCGGGTTGGCGGGACACGCGGACCGGCCGCCCAGCCGTGCCCCATGGCCTGCGCAGTTCATTCCGCGATTGGGCTGCCGAGGTCGGCTATGACCGGGACATGGCAGAGATAGCCCTCGCGCACCTGGTCGGGTCCGAGGTCGAGCGTGCCTATCGGCGCTCCGACATGCTCGAGCGCCGGCGGGCCATGATGGAGCGGTGGGCCGACGTCCTCGCAGGCCGGTCTGGCGCGTCCGTGGTGGAGTTCCGGCGGGCTTGATCGACGCACCTGAGGGGCCGCGCCCATAGGCGTGCCCCCGGCCCTCGGTGGAACAGGAGGGCGCCGGTCCGCATGGCACGATAGGGGCGCGGCATACGAGAGGCCGCGGTGAACCGGTGGGCGGCTTATTGCGGGGGAGGCGTCACAGGGCGACGATTGTAGCAACGCGTATCAATTAGTTGCGCGCGTGTTTCGCGGCTGGTTTCTGCTTGTTTAAGCAGAAACGCTCCCTACAAAATGCAGGGAGTTGCATGAAAGGACACGGCATGTCTCTCGCGAAAGCAATTCCCGGCGTGCTGGCGGGCGCAACCGGGAAAAACAGCGGCTCGGAAAAACCACAAGTTCAGAATGCCACCGCTGGAGAAAATCCGCAACCCATTTCCTTCCCCGATGGGGACCGTTTCCGGTGGATCCTTAGCGTTCGCGATGCGCTCTGCGCGATGCCGGACGGGACGGCCTCCGATCTGACGATCGCGGTGAAGATGGCGGAGTGGGCGGATGGTGACGGAATTCTCGTCGTGAAGCTGGACGATTTGGGCGCCGCGGTGGGGATGCGATCCGATTACTCGAGACACGGGGTGTGGCGTATCGGCCGCGCCGGCTTTGTCCGGTCGTGGGCCCGGGGACAAGGGCGCGCGGCGGGGCGGATCCTCACCTTCCCGAACGATCCGCGCGACGTTGAGAAGTTGATTGCTCGGCACCAGATCGGCGGGGGTGCGGCATGAGTGTCGATCGCAAGCCGGAGCGTTCCCCGTTCGACAAAGAGCGCGACGCCTTCCTTCTGGAAGTTTCAGCGAACCGGAAGCTCAGCGCTGCCGCCAAGTCGATCGCCATCCAGATCGCGGTCAAACACGCAAACCGGATGCAGTTCAACAATGGCGCGTGGGACCTCGCTTGGCCGTCGTTCGAGACGCTGGCCGAGGCGACAGGATACCAGCGAAACGCCGTGATCGTGGGCGTCAACCAGTTGGCGACTGAAGGACACCTCGATGTGCGGCGACAAAAGGGCGGGTCTGGCAGGTCGAACCGCTATCGGTGGATCATCAAGGGGACCGTCACCATCGACGCGCAGGACGCAGTTGATGACGGGGAAAACAGTATCGTGGACGATACCGTTTCTGACGAAAACAGTATCGTGGAGGATACTCGAACAGTATCGTCCACGATACCAGAACCGCTAGAGGAACCGCTGGGCGGCGCGGGCGCTCACGCGCCTGCGCCTGAACCGCCGAAGACGGCACCTAGCCCGGATACCGTAGAGTCCTTGAATAATGTTCAAGACGCGAGCGCGGGCGCGCGTGACCGCGCCCGCTCGGACGACGTTCAAGGTCGAGATCATCCCGCGTCGGATCCAGATATGGATGGACGCGTGTTCGACCTCGTGCCTGAGTACGCGCCGGCCGACGGCATCGCGCAGCTGCCAGTCCTTCGGCGGGGACAGCACATCTCGCTCGCCGAACGCGACGCGCTGTCGGCGGGATGGCACGGCCTCGGTCCCTCGGTCTCTCCGCCGGATGCGGTCGAAGAGGACGGGCCCCTCCCTACGGCGGTAGCCGCGGCAGCGTTCGCCCGTTTGCACCGGGACCTTGGCGACGCAGAAGCATTCGCGGCCGACGTCCTGGACGGCTTTGCGGGAGGCGATGGCGACGCCGCAGCCCGTGCCGCCCGCATCGCCGCGAAGGTCCTCCGTCAAGCCGTGTCTCAAGGCACTGGGCCGGAGGTGCTCGAGGCGCACCTTGAAATTGCCCAAGCCCTCCTGCGCGACGGCAGCGGCAGCGACCGCCTAGCACGGTCGGCCGTCCGGGCATTCGATCGAGCCGCGCGGGCAGCCTCGGCGGCCATCCGGGCAGCACATAAGCTGAGACCGCAGCCCGATGAGGAGGAAGTAACATGCTGATCGATCTCGAGGCGGCGCGGGCCGCGCGTGCAGCAGACCACAAGCCTGTCGAGCCGCGCCAACCGGAGGAACCTCGCGGCCCGTCCAAGCGAGGGACGGTTACACCGCAACTGGCTACCTCTTTCGACGCCTTCATTCGTTGGCATCCGCATCTCGATCCGCGCCTCATCGCGGCCGAGCTCCGGGCGGCCATGAAGGTTGACGCAACCACAGCAGGGGCTATGGCCCGGGATCGGCGGGCAGCGGTGCGAGCGGCCCTAGCCGCCCTCGGCCTTGCTGAGCGGCGCGTCGAAGCTCTGAGCTCTGAGCACTGGCTCTGCACGCGGCTCCATGCTCGGGCCATGCGCGAGCTTGAGCGCCAGGAGGCGGAGGTGCGCGAGACCGCCTATCGCCGCGCCCTTCAGCAAGCACGGTATCAGTTTGAGCGGGAGCTGGATGCACGGCTCGCCGCGATCTTCGCGGCAACTGAGATCGGCGGGGGTGAGCGATGAACGCGGAAGTCGAGCTCATGTGGGGGGTGGCAGAACGGCTTCTCCCCGCGTTCGATCCCGAGGCGTTCGCAGAGATGTTGACCCCGATCCTTGATCGCAGCGATTTCGATACGGGGGTGGCTGTCTGGCGCGCTTGGCGGGCGCGGGCGGACCGGCAACTCATCCGGCAGAACGTGCCGGAGGCAACCCGGCGCATGATCCTGGGCTATCTCCGTGCGGGTGTGCATCTCCACCTCTACGCGATCCGCGGGAGCGTAACGTGCGGACCTCGTCCGGAGCAGGTCGCCACATCGGCCGAGGTGCTTTCCTTCCGCCCGCGTGCGGCCGTGGCAGGGGATGACCGTGGCTGACCTCCCCGCCCCCGCCCTCGACCCCGAAGGCCTCTGGCGCGGGCCGTGGCCGGATGCCAGCGACCCGGCGCCCGACCTGCGCCGCTTGGGCGCCCGCGAACGGGCGCACCTGCTCGCCTGCGTCGCGGAGTGGACCGGCGCCTGCCCGGTGCCTGCGATCCAGATGGGCGGAGAGCTCCTGCTTCGGGCGCTGGCCGAGGCCCTCGCGGGCGAGCCGATCGGGCGCGCCCTCGGGATCGAGCCACCGGCCGGTTTGACCCTTCGCCGAGCGGCGCTTCTGCGCGAGCGGGACGAGCTGCTCCATCGCGCCCGCGCCGCCCGGCCGGAGTGGCGCACCGCCTCGGCGCGGCGGGCGGCAACGCTGATCCATGCGGCCCTCGATCGCTACCGCGCGAACGTCTGGCCGCGCGAGCGGGGCCGGGAGGCAGCGCCGGCCGCAGAACCGGCCGCGAGTTTCTGGCGGATCTGTCGTCTCGAGGCCGGGGGCGGGCCCAAGGCGGTGGGCAGCGAGCGGATCGCGCAGATCTTCGAGCTGGCGGACGGTCCAGCGGAGCGACCGGAACAGCTCGATCTCCTCTGACGAGGCACCGGGGCGGCCACCCGCCCAGGTGCCGTTCCGGCAAATCTGCCGCCGCTTCGGAGTTGGGATCACCCGCGCGAAATATGGCTCAGGAACAGAACCCGGAGCCGTCATGCCCCCGAAGTCCCCGCCCCTGATCTTCGACCCCGCGCGCTTGGACGCGCTGGCGCGGATCGCCGATCAGAAGACCGCCGCCGTCCGTTCGCAGACCGACCGCCGGCACGATCTGCGCGAGAAGCTCAGCGACGTCGATCTGCGCCGCCGCCTCCATGCCGACAAGATGACCGAGGCCCAACCTGCGCGCGACGCCCGCGCCTCCTATGCCGGCTTCGACGGCGAGGGCGCACGGCTCGACCGCGAGGCCGCCGACCTTCGCCGGCAGATGGACGATCTCGACGCCGAGATCAGCGCCACCAGCCGCGAGGCTGGCGACGCGCGCGCCACCTACCGGCGTGCCCTCGAACTCGCCTGCGCCGAGGGCTTGCCGCTCTCACTCGCGCACATCGAGGCGGCGCGGGTCGCGAAATTCGATACCATGGCGAGCGAGCTCGCCGCCTTCTCGGCGGAGGTGGGCCAATGATCGGGAACCTCCTCAGCGCCCTGCGCGGGCAGCGTGAGGCCGCCGTGGGCGCCCTCGATGCCCTGGAAAGCGTGCGTGCCCAGATCGATGATGCGAGGACCGAGATCCGGCGCATCGCGTCCGCCCCGCAACCGCTCGAAGACGCGATGGCCGCGTTCGACCGGTGGGCGGATCAGCAGGTCGTGGATGCCATCGACGGGCTGCCGACCGGCCGGCTCCTCGATCCGATCGAAGCCCGCCGTGGGCTCACGCGTGAGGCCGTGCGGGTGGATGGGATGACCCTCCTCGCGCCCGAGATCGACGCCGTGCGCGGCGTATTGCTCGCTTCCCCGACCGTCCGCGCGGAGATCCGCGCCGTGGTCGAAGGCCAACTTCGCGACCGCCTACAGGGCAAGGAAGCGATGAACCCGGACACCCGTGCGAAGAAGCTGACCCGCGCCCAAGCCGATCTGCTCGCGCTCGAGCTGGCCGAGGAAGCCGCCATTCGCGCGCTGGAAGCCGCCGGGCTGCCCGTGATGCGTCGGCCCGATGCTGACCCGCGGGTGCTGCTCGCGAGCGACACCAGCCTGCCCGAGGCCTGACGATGAACACCTGCTCGGTCCTCCTTGGTGTTCTCGGGCCGGGCATGGGCGACGGGGCAGGGCTCCCTCCTTCGTCCGCAATCCGGCGCGTTCGCCGCGATGCCCCGTCGTCCCGTCGCCCGTCCCCGGGTGCCCCTGCACGCGGGGCGGGCGGCAAACCTTCCCACGCCGGCCCGCCAGCAATCCCGCAGACCAGCGGCCTGCCGGGAGCGCTCAGGACAGCCGCCCCCACCCCCCCGGATAGGGACCGTGTTTTTGCCCGCCGGGAGCGGCGGTTCGACGGCCCGGCTTCCGCCCGATTTTCGGAAGCGCAAATCGCAATTTTTCTTTGAAAGGTGGAACGTGGTTCCGATGAATGACCGCATGGAAGAACAAGATCGCGGCCCGAGGTCGATCCGCGCTGCGCTACAGGATCGCCAAGCGGCGGCCCAGCCGGATCTTGCCGCAGTTTTTGCCGCGCGACCGGCCGTTGCCGCGCTCTGCGCCCGCGCTGCCGCGGGGCTGATGGCTGGCACCCGCACTCCCAGCCCGAACGAGGAATGACCATGACCAACAACGCCACCCACGAGCGCCGCCGTCTCGCCGCCATCACGCGTGTTGACGCGAAAGGCATCACTGGACAGGCGCGGTATGCGGCCATCCGGCAGGCCGAGGAGGAGATCGAGCGCGAGGAGCTGACTGCAGCCGCGGCCCGCCAGAAAGAACAGTCGGCCGCAGAACAGGCCAAGGCTGAGCGCCAGCGCGTCGCATCGTGCATTGAGGCGGGCCGGGCTACCGGCCGCGCCCGCCAGCTCGCCCGCATCGCCCTCAGCAGCCCTCTTGACGCCGCAGGAGCCAAGGCCTTGGTGGCGTCCCTCCCACCGGACGCCGCGGCTCAGGCAGAGGCGCTGCGGATCCCGACCGCCGCCGCCACCTTCGGCACTGCGGAGGCTCAGGCCGAGCGCACGCGCATGGCTCAGATCCTCGGGGCCGAGGTGGCGGCGGATCGTTTCGCCGCCGCAGCGGCCTTCGCTCTCGAGACGCCTCTTGGGGTGGCGGATGCGCTGGCGGCGCTTGCGCTGGTTCCTGCCGCCGCAGCCGCGTCGCGCATCCCGACCATCGCCGAGCGTGCCGCCGAAATGGCCGAGTTTGGCGGGTCGGATGCGGCGTTCACGAGCCGGATCGACGGCAAGCCGGACGTCGATGCCATGTGGAAGAAAGCCGTCCACGAGGCAAACATTTCCATCGGCGCGGTCGACCCGACGCCGAGGCCCGCGGCCGGGCCGGGCGCACCGTCGCCGACGGGTGCCGAGCATCTGGCGCGGCAGCACTCGCGCCACAACTTCTGAAGGAGAAGGGACACATGACCGTTTTCACCCAAGGCAAGCGCGCCTGCGAAGGCCTGATGAGCGAGGCGCCCGGGCAGCGCAGCCGTGAGGGCATCGTGATCTCCGCAGGCGCCGGGATTATTGCGCCCATGACCGTGCTCGGGAAGAAACTCCACAGCTCGCTCGCGGCGACCGCCAGCGCATCGCCCGCTGGCAAAGGGACCCTCACGCTGGCTGCACCCCCTGTCGGCCCTGGCGCCAAGGCGGGCGTCTACAAGGTCGTGATCGTGGAGCCCGCGACGAACGCCGGGGCCTTCGTGGTCGAGGATCCGAGCGGCGTGATCGTCGGGAACGGCACGGTGGGCGTCGCATTCACCGGAGAGATCAAGTTCACCCTGGCTGACGGCGCGACGGATTGGGCCGCTGGCGATTTCGTGACTGTCACCGTGCCCGCCGGGTCCGGCGAATACATCCCGTCGGACGTCACCGCGACCGACGGCAGCCAGATCGCCGCGGCCGTGAACCTTTACGGCTGCGACGCCACCAGCGCGGCGCAGGCGGTCTCGGCCATCGTCCGGGATGCGGAGGTCAACGGCAACTTCCTCACCTACCACGCGAGCCGTGACCAGGCATCCGAGAAGGCTGCGGCCGTCGCTGATCTGGCCGCGGCCGGCATCATCGTTCGGTGACGGCGATGCCCCGCGTCCGAAAGACGCGCGCAGATGCGCCCGCATTGCCGGCGGATGCGGTGCGGTTGGCCGAGGCGGCCGAGGTTGTTGGCCTGAGCGCGGAACGGCTTCGCCAACTGTCCCGCGAGGGTCGCTTCGAGATCGAGCGCGGTCATGCCTCGTTAACCGCCGTGATCGGGGGCGTGATCGCGGCGCTTCGGGAGCGAGCGCAGAAGGACACGAAAACGGCGAGCCTGAGCCGGGCGCAGGACGCGCGGGCGGCGCTTCTGGCCGCCCGCACCCAACGACGGCGCGAGCAACTGGTGGCCCGTGCGGATGCCAATCAGGCCCTCGATGAGCTTGGCCGTCGGGCTATCGCCGCGCTGCACCGTGCGCCGGTTCAGGCGGTGGCGGAGCCGCTGCGCGCCGCCGTGCGCGCGGAGGCGGCGGACGCGGAGCGCAAGATCGGTAAGGCCGTCCGCGAGGCGAAGGCCGCATTGGCGAGCGGCGACTTCTCGAGGATTGCGCCCGATGAATAACCTTGCCGCAGCATTGCTCGAGCGCCGCTTCCCTCTCGCCGATGCAGCGGCGGCGCTCTCCGTCCCGGCCGCTGTGCTGCAGCTTGGGGCTGGTGACGACGGGGCCATTCCCTTCCGGCGCGCCGTGCGCCTCGCGCTGGCGCACCATCGGACACTGGCCTATGCCGTGCGCGGTCCGGCGCCTGCGCCTAGCGATCAGCGGGCCTACCAGCGTCACCTCCCGGCGGCCAGGCAGGCCGTGGGCACGGCGATCTCGGGTGCCTTGGCCACCGCGGCCGAGCGCGTGGCGGGTCTGCCGGCCGCCCATCCGTGGGATAAGCAGGCGCGAGACCGCGTCGCCACCGCGCTCCGCACCGCGTCGATGCGTCGTTACGGGAGGCGCGCCAATGGCTGACGCTCAGATCACCGTCGCCGCCTTCGGCCGCCTCGTGGGCGCCACGCGGGCAGAGTTGGAAGCGCTGATCTCGGCCGGCGCCTTGCCAAAGCCCACGGGCCGGGATCGGCGCCTCCCGCTGCGAGAGGCCGCCGCGCGCTACCTCGCGCACCTCCGCGCGGAACTTGCGACGGCCCGGGCCGGCGCCGCTGCCAGCCGGGCGCAGGAAGCGCGGGCCGGTGCTGCCACTCTCGCGCTCGCGGTGGAGAGGCGAGAGCTCTTGGACGCCCACGAGGTCGAGGTCGCGTTAGCTTCCGCCTGCGGTGCGATCAACACAGCGCTATTGGTCATTCCGGCCCGCGTCACCCGCGACAGTCGCCAGCTCCGCCTTCTGGAAGATGCTATCTACCAGCTCCGGGCTGAGCTTGCCGCCGATCTCCAATCCGAGGACGAAAAGCAGGCATGACCATGACGATTTACGAAACCGTAACCGTGGCGGGCGATCGGATCACCCTGCCGCTGCTCATCTGGCGCCGGTTCAAGCGCCCGGTTCCCGGCGTGCTCGAGGCGACCCTCGAGGCGAACCCTGGCCTTGCGGACCTCGGGCCGGTGCTTCCGGTGGGAACGAAGATCCGCATCCCGATCCCGGCCCCGGAGGCCGAGAAGCGGCCGACGGAACGCATTTCGCTCTGGTGATGATGAGACCGGGCAGGGGCGGTCCTATGCCGTTCCTGCCCGCATCGGAAAAGGCGGAGGCGAGCTGTCCGCCTCTGAACGATCAGCAGGCGCAGCCCGGACCTTTCCGACAGGACTTCGAGACCGCGATGCAGCTGTCGCCGCATGGTTTCCCCTTCCGGCACGTCTTGCAACAGGCGGCGAGAAGGACCCGCGGGCCCGATCGCATCCTCTGCACATGCTGCAGAAGGCTCTCCGAAACGGTGCCGTCCGCACGGCTCATTCCCAAGGTCCGCACAGGATCTGCCGCCGCAACGGATGAGATCATGATCGCAAGGCAGGCGAGACGAAGGATAGATCCCATTGGAGCTCCTATGGTGGCGCGCGCCAATTGCGCGTGAACACCGTGGAGGAGCCTGCGCGCTGATCCGATGTGGCGCCACGCCTCCCGTTCGGAATAGCCGAGCCATGTCCGTAGGTATGCGATCAGAATTCGAAAGGTCGGCGCCGGTCGTGCTGCCGGCGGCACTCATGCGCTCTCACAGCGGCTCAAGGGAGGGGCGGCCGCAGACCTTCGGAGGAGCCTGCGGCCTATCCGTCGCAAGATTATGAGGCCGCTTCGGATGGCGGCCTGCTACTGCGCCGGCGCATGATCCGCACTGCGGCACAATGAGGCGCAGCCGACCGGGCGAGGCACCGGACGTCGCTGCTCCGGCCATCATTCCCGCCAGCCCGGAGCGTGGTGCGGTCGAGCTTTGTCAGCGTTGGTGTGACAGGTCGATCGAAGGCTGTCGCAGGCGCGGCGGAAAGGGGTGATTTGCCCGTCGGCCGTTTCCGATCTTCGACCTCCGAGGAGATGGGAAATCGGAAGTTGCCGGGCGGGCGGATCATGCCGGGGTCGCGGTGCGCGCTCACGTTTCGCTCCCGCGCCTCGTGGATCTCGTCGCGGCGGATCCCGAGGTCGGCGGCAGTGGCGGGTTTCGTGGTGGGGGCGGGCGCAACGCCCGGCTTGGAAGAGACTTCGTGATCTGCAACGTCTTTTTTCCGGGCCTCGCTGCCTGTGCGCCGCCACCTCGCCCCACTCCCGCGCAGCGTCCCCAACTGCCGGCCGCATCCTCAATCGGGCCTCCATCCTCACGAAGGCGGCTTGCGCCCTGTAGACCACACCAGGCGCATCACGGGCCGCAGGTTTCCCGGCTGGCACGCAACGGCTCATTGGCGGCTCTGGCCGCCATCTTGAAATTCAGCGCAGTTTCCGCATATACAAAAACTCATGTTGGTGATTGTATGGGATGAGCCAAAGCGGCGCAGCAACCTGGCGAAGCATGGGCTGGACTTCGCGGACCTAGACGAGGAGTTCTTCCTGTCGTCGGTTGTCGTGCCAGCAAGCGCAGGCCGTCACATGGCGATCGGGCGCCTTGAGGATGGAACCATTGCCGTGGTCTTCGCGGTTCTGGGGGCCGAGGGCGTTTCGATCATCTCTATGCGCCCTGCGAGCCGAAAGGAGAGGAGCCTTCTATGACGAAGAAGCGTCAACTCGACACGGAAGAGACCCGCATCCAGCGGATGATCGCGAGCGACCCGGATGCTCCCGAAGCGACCGACGCGCAGCTTGCGCAGGCCCGACCCTTCACTGAGGCGTTTCCTGTGCTGGCCGAGGCCATGCGGCGCAGCGCAGGCGGTCGCCCGAAGCTGGACGCGCCGAAAATGTCGGTTTCACTTCGCCTCGATCAGGACGTGGTGGCGCACTTCAAGGCAGGCGGCCCCGGTTGGCAATCTCGGATGAACCGCGCCCTGCGGGAGGCGGTCGGCCTCTCCGGCTAGCGGCGCGGCGAGGAAAAGGGGGGGGGGCGCGCGGCCAGAGAACCCCATTTCCGGGCCACCTGCGGGCGGTGACGTCTATGGCTGCCGGACACAGTGCTGCCGCGCGCTTGTGCCCGTCCAGCGCCCGCTACTTGGCTCCTGCGGCATTAAGAGGTTTTCTTGCGGTCGGGCCGGCGTCATGGCATGTCGGAAACATTCCCGCACATAGGAGCCCCGCATGAATGCCCGGACGCCCCTCGCCGCCCTTCTCGGTGCCGTCGCTGCAGACCTTGCAATTGATCGCAGCGCATGGGGCAGGGCCGCGCCAGCCGCGGCCCCGGCTCCGACCGAGCCGCGGGAGACATGGACGCCCGGGTTGGTCATGCAGACGATGATCGACGCCCAGCTGTGGGCACGGCGGACAGGTCGCCCGGTGGGGCCGGCGGGCTACACGCGGTCTCGCTCGGATTACCAAGCAAGCGATCTGGACTTCGAGCGCGAGGGCTGGGGCCTGCCCGAGGTGGCCGATCCTGAGACGACATTCCCCCGATGCGCGTCCAGGCCACGGCCGCCCTGGTCAGCCTCTATGAGGCCGCGCTCGAATGGCCTGCGGACTATCTTTGCCCGGAGCACATCGGCTCCGCCCGGATGCTCGGCCTGTTCACCGTGTGCAAGGCCATAGGCCTGCCCGTTGCGCGCGAGCTGAAGGCGCGTGGCGTAGCGCGTCACCACGCCTACCGGCTCCGGGATCGCGGCCTCTCCCTCACCGCCCAGGGCCTCGAGCGGGACGGGGTGCCGGTGCCCCAGCCCGAGCGGCTGTAGAACCGCCTACGGGGCATCGCGCCGCGCAGTCTTCACCATTGAACGCCTCGCCACGATCGCGACCCACATAGCCAGCAGTTCGGCTTAACCGGGCGCTAAATGTGAGGGTTCTTCGGAACCCGAGGTTGCTGCAAGATATTCTCGACCACGCTCCAAGGCCAAACGATGCCAAGCTGAAGATCTTCCTTCACGTTAATCCTCCCAGAGTAAACGCCAACGATCTGTGCTGCACCGCGCTCAGCCACCACCGTATCGCCATCGCTGTTGATGTAAATTCCGCTATTAGCGACTTGGATAACCAAAGAACCGGACATTCCTGGTCGCGAGGCGGTGTCTACATAGAAACACGGAGGACGGTGCACTTCTGCCAAAAGCGGCTCACTTGCAACGCTTGCGCGCTTCCATATGGGAAGTGGCTGAAACTTCAGCTTGAAGGGGAAGCCAATTATAAAAACTTCCGATCCCGTCCCGATATAGAAGCCTCGCATGACAGTGCCGTCACCAAGATCGTCATTAAGGCATGTGATCTGCAACCCATCCGGCAGCTGGCATGGAATTGCCACCACATCCACTTTCGCGTCCTCGTCTTTGTGCTCCAACCATTGTGGCTCACCATCTTCAGAATATAGTCGCACCGTATAGGGTGCGACGTCATACAGCTTGAACGGCGCCGTGCGGAAGTAGACCCTCAAGGCGTTCGGCACCGCCGCATTTTTCTCATCCAAGCAATTATTCGTCTCCCGATGCCTTCCGGTGACGTTATGCCAGTTCGTGATCAACATGCTGCCTCTGCTAACAGCAGGGTTCTCCATCCTAAGCAGGAAGCCGGTTCCGTGGCTCAGCACCTGCTCATTGAAGAGCATCTCAAGGTAGCAGACCTTTACCGACCAGCTATCGATACTGACCATCTTGCCTCCGCATCAGGCTACGGCCCCCGTTCCGCCACTCTCAGCTTTACTAATCCCCTCGGGGGCGGGTGCACTTGCAAGATGAACTAACACGACGGGAAACAGCTGTGCGGTGTCATATCGCCGCGAGATGTTCCGCTTCGGCCAGGTCCGCGATCTCGCGCGACGACATGGTGAGCGGTTCGGGTGCAACCTTCATCCCGCGCTCGACTTGGTACGGCTTCCGGCGGAGCAGGTTCTCGGCGATCTCGGCCAACGTCGGAGATAATCCGAAGGCAGTCGGACGAAATCCAACTAAGTAATTGGAAGTAAATAATTATTTACCTCTGCGCGTCGGTGTGCCATCATCCCGGCATCTGGAAGCCGTTGCATGGGAGCTGACAATGACCGCCTTTGCCGACCTGATCGCCAACGTCCGAGCCGCGCAAGTTCCGCATTTCGCGGACCCCGCGGATGAGCCGGCGCTGGAAAAGCTCGAGGCCCGCCTCGCCGAAGCCTCGACCGCCGCAAACGCCATTCTCTCGCAGCCCGCGCGCACCGTGGCCGCGCTGCAGGCGAAGGCGGCGGCGCTCGCATGGGAGATCGACGGTGAGCCCCAAGACGGGTTTCCCATGGACGGCTTCCGGGCGGCGGCGCTTCGGAGCTTCCTCGCCGACGTTGCGGCGCTTCAACCCTGACCGGCATCGCGGGTGCCCATCCGCATCGCATAGGCCGGATGCGGCGGAGGATCCGCATCCGAAGTTCAGGACAGGTTTGCGGAGCACATTCTACGCTCGCGCGTGCCCGACCAGACGCAAGAGGCGTCGCGAGCTTCGCGGATCTTCTTAAGAGGGCCGATTTGTGGCAAACCCGCCACAGGCGCAGGCCAACAAACCTGTTCTTCTTAGATGGTCAATGGTTTGGTAAGCAGCGCAGCCGGTGCAGCGGTTTTCCCCCACAGATCAGCAACTTAGATGAGAGGGTGGAGCGGGTGAAGGGAATCGAACCCTCGTCGTAAGCTTGGGAAGCTTCTGCTCTACCATTGAGCTACACCCGCGTCAGCCATCCACCTAAGCCAGCCAAGGCGCCTCGTCAAGCGGTTGGATGGGGCATTCCTCCGAGGCCTTCGGAGGCGGAGCCAGGCCGGAGCCGCCACGGGCGAGGAGGGGCGCCCTGCCGTGCCTGGGGCTCGGCAGCCGCCCGGGCGAGACCGAGGGAGGAGCATGGCGGCCGAGCAGCTCCATCCCGGCGGCCTCCCGCCTCTCCGCAGGGTATCGGAGTCTCCTGCCTTGTCCGAGAGACAGGCGACAGGCGCGCTGTGCATCTTTGCACAGGAGGTTGATCCGACCTCTGCGCCGTGCCTCCCATGTCCGGATGATGGGCAAGGCGCGCGCCGCGTATATCTTCGCGCAAGAGGTTCGCCGGACCTCTGTGCTGCACCTCCTTTGTCCGCGGCACGCGAGCCGAGCAGGCTGCGGCTGGCAGGGGGGCTGCCGCGGCGTTCCGGTCTTGGTTGGGAACAGCCGGGGCCGGCGGATCAGCCTCTCCGGCGCCGGCGTTCGCTGCCGCCGCCGCTGTTGAAGGCGGGCTCGGGCAGGCTGACCAGCGCGCGCAGGCAGGGGAACGGGGCGGTCGCGTGGGGGATGGCGTTCGCCGCCACGAAATGCTCCTGGAAGCGCGGCTCGATGGCGGTCTCGACCTTGTGGATCCGGTGGACCAGCTCCTCGATCGCATCCCGCGCCGCGACCGAGGCGAGGGCGATCCGGGCGCCCGTGCCCGCGGCATTGCCGGCGGACAGCACCTTCTCGAGCGGCACGTCGGGGATCATGCCCAGCACCATCGCGTGCTTCGGGCTGATATGGGCGCCGAAGGCCCCGGCCAGAACCACGCGGTCGACCTTCTCGATGCCGATCTCGTCCATCAGAAGCTGCGCCCCCGCGTAGAGCGCGGACTTGGCCAGCTGGATGGCGCGGATGTCGCCCTGGGTCACGAGGATGCGCGGGCCGCCCGCGGCGCTGGCATCGTGGAGGAGATAGGAATGGGTGCGCCCGTCGGGCTCGCAGCGCGGGCTGCCGGTCTGCTCGGCCGATCCGATCAGGCCGCGCGCGTCGAGAAGCCCCGCCATCCGCATCTCGGCCACCGCCTCGATGATGCCCGAGCCGCAGATGCCGGTGATGGGTCCAGCGGCCTCGGCGAAGCCCGGATCGTCCGACCAGAGGTCGCAGCCGATCACGCGGAAGCGCGGCTCCTTGGTGGCGGCGTCGATCTCGACCCGCTCGATGGCTCCGGGCGCCGCGCGCTGACCCGACGAGATCTGCGCGCCCTCGAAGGCAGGGCCGGTGGGCGAGGAGCAGGCGAGCACCCGCGCCTCGTTGCCGAGCAGGATCTCGGCATTGGTGCCCACATCGACGATCAGCACCATGTCCTTGGATTTCTGCGGCTCTTCGGCCAGAGCCACCGCGGCGCAGTCGGCCCCGACATGGCCCGCGATGCAGGGCAGGACATAGACCTGCGCCGCCGGGTTGACAGCTGACAACTCGAGGTCGCGGGCGTCGAGCGAGAGGCTCGAGCCGGTGGCGAGCGCGAAGGGCGCCTGACCGAGTTCCACGGGGTCGATGCCGAGCAGCAGATGGTGCATGACGGGATTGCAGACAAAGACCAGCTCGTAGATCGAGGCCGGATCGACGCCCGCCTCGGCCGCGATCTCGGCTGCGAGCCGGTCGATGGCCTCGCGCACGGCGCGGGTCATCTCGACATCGCCGCCTGGGTTCATCATCGCGTAGCTCACCCGGCTCATCAGATCCTCGCCGAAACGGATCTGGGGGTTCATGAGGCCGCTCGAGGCGAGCACCCGTCCGTCGCGCAGGTCGCAGAGATGCGCCGCGATGGTGGTCGATCCGAGATCGATGGCCAGCCCGTGGATGGGGCCCTCGAAGAAGCCGGGCCAGAGATCGAGGATCCGCGGCGCGGCATCGTGATTGCCGCGGTGGAGCGCCACGGTGACCTTCCAGCCGCCCTTGCGCAGCGCGGGCTGGAGGCGGCGCAGGATCGAGAGGTCGGCCTCGACCCGCTCGACGCCCCACTGTTCACGCAGCGCGGCTTGCAGCCGCTCGAAATCGCCCGAGGGCTCGTGCATGTCGGGCTCGGCCACCTCGACGAGGAGGGTGCGGGTGGCGGGATCCATGGCGATCTCCCGCTCGGCGGCGGACTTGCGGATCACCTGCTTGTGGACCTGGCTTTCGGGCGGCACGTCGATCACCACGTCCGACAGGATCTGCGCCTGACAGCCGAGCCGGCGGCCGTCGATCATGCCGCGCTTCGAGCGATACCTCTCCTCGACCGCGTTCCAGTCGGAAAGCGCGTCGCGCGCCACCGTCACCCCGTGCTTGGCGAACTCGCCGAAGCCGGGCTGGACCTGACATTTCGAGCAGATCCCGCGCCCGCCACAGACCGAATCGAGATCCACGCCCAGCTGGCGCGCGGCGGTGAGGACCGGCGTTCCGACCGGAAAGCGGCCGCGCTTGCCCGAGGGGGTGAAGATGACCAGCGGATCGGACATGGGCGGGAACTCCGTCAGGAAGGGGCAGGCTCAGGCAGATATGCGACGGGGGAGCCGCTGGTGCCAGCCGCTCCCCCGCAGGATGTCGCGCGGATGCGCGGGAGCCGGGCAGGGCCGCCCGGTCCGAAGCCCCGTCAGGCGCGGGCGCGGCGACGGCCGCGGCCGCCGGCGGCGGCCTGCGCGGCGCAGGCCTCGGGGAAGGTGGCCCCTTCCTTGACCGCATCGAGGATGCGCGAGAAGCGGATCCATTCGCTGCCGTTCGGATCGTGGTTCATCAGCATGTTGGCGGCGCGGATCGCCTCCATCTCGACCGAGCGGACCGGGTTCATGATGGCCGAGGTCATGCCCGCGCCGATGGCCATGGGCAGGAAGGCCGCGTTGACCCCGTGCCGGTTCGGCAGGCCGAAGGAGACGTTCGAGGCGCCGCAGGTCGTGTTCACGCCGAGCTCGTCGCGCAGCCGGCGGACGAGGGCGAAGACCTGCTGGCCGGCCGAGGCCATGGCGCCGACCGGCATCACCAGCGGATCGACCACGATGTCATGCGCGGGAATGCCGAAATCGGCCGCGCGCTCGACGATCTTCTTCGCCACGGCGAAGCGCACGTCGGGGTCCTGGCTGATGCCGGTGTCGTCGTTCGAGATCGCCACCACCGGCACGTTGTACTTCTTGACCAGCGGCAGGACGAGCTCCAGCCGCTCTTCCTCGCCCGTCACCGAGTTCAGCAGCGGCCGGCCCTCGCAGGCCGAGAGCCCCGCCTCGAGCGCGCCGGGCACCGAGCTGTCGATGCAGAGCGGCACGTCGGTGATGGCCTGAATGCGGGCCACGAGTTCCTTCATCAGCGGCGGCTCGACGAAGTTGTTGTCGGCGTAGCGCGGATCCTCGGCCATCTTGTTGGTGAAGACCGCCCCGGAGTTCACGTCGAGAACCGTGGCGCCGCAGGCGACCTGCTCGAGCGCGTCCTTCTCGACGGTCGAGAAATCGCCCGCCTCGAGTTCGGCCGCCAGCTTCTTGCGCCCCGTGGGGTTGATGCGCTCGCCGATCACGCAGAAGGGCTCGTCGAAGCCGATGACGACGGTTTTCGTTTTGGACTCGAGGACGGTACGGGTCATGCTTCAACCTTTTCCATGTTGGCCGGGATGCCGGAGCGGCCGCCGTTCGCGGTCACCCACTCGGCGTTGGTCTTTATCCCGCCAAGCGGGAAGAAATGCACGGACTCGATGCCGAACATGTGGTTCTTGGCCTTGTGCGCCGCGATCCCGGTCACGAATTCGGTGGGCTCGTAGGGCAGGAGCAGTTTGGTCACATCCATGGCGCGCTTCTGAAGCACGCGCATCGAGGGGCCGACGCCGCAGGCCACGGCGAACTTGATCATGGTCTGAAGCTTGGCGGGGCCGGCGATGCCGATATGGATCGGAAGCGCGATGCCTTCGGCGGCCAGACGCTCGGCCCAGGCGATCACCGGATCGGGCTCGAAGCAGAACTGGGTGGCGATGGCCATCTTCGCGTCGGTGCGCTCGGCGAAGGCCTGTTTCCAGCGCAGCGCCTCCATCACCATCCGGTCGGAGCCGTCGGGATCGATGTCCTTCGAGCCCTCGGGGTGGCCCGCCACATGCAGCCGCTCGAACCCGTCGAAGAGGCCGGTTTCGAGAAGCTGCATCGAGGAATGGAAGTCGCCCTGCGGGGCGCGCAGACCGCCGGCGAGGATGAGGCCCTGCTTCACGTCGGCCTCGCCGCGGTAGCGGGCGATCCAGTCGGCGAGCGTCGCGCGATCCTTGACGATGCGCGCGGGGAAGTGCGGCATCACCGGGAAACCCTCGGCGTTCAGGCGCTTCGCGGTCGCCACCATCTCCTCGATGGGCGTGCCGTCGATATGGGCGATATAGACCCGGGTGCCGCGGGGCAGGAGGTCGCGGAAGTCGGCGATCTTCTCGGCGGTGCGCGGCATCACCTCGATGGAATAGCCCTTCAGCAGCGCCTCGACGGGGGCGAGAGCGGAGGGAGCGGCCGCCTCGCGGCGGAGTCGGAAAAGCGCCATGGCGGCCTCCTTCAGGCGGCGGGGCAGGTCAGGCCCGGCCATCGTTGTCGATAAGCGCCCGGAGGCGCGCGGCATCGTATTCGCGGTCGAGACGGTCGGCCTCCGCGCGGGCGAGCGCTTCGGGCTCGCCCTCGGCGTCGTGCGTGGCCTTGCGCCATTCGGCGAGGTAGGCATCGCTGTCCTTCGCGCCGATCTTCATGGCGCAGCGGTCGATCGCCTGTTCGAAACGCTCCGGCAGGGGCGCCTTGGAGCCCTTCCGGCCGCGGCCCACGATGACCTGGGCCGGGATGTCTCGCCAGTAGACGATGGTGACTTCGGGCATCGACGATTCCTCTTCCTTGGCCTCTCATACGCGTCGCAATGCCGCGCTCGGCGTCGGTTTTCGACATGGTGCGCGCGCGGAGCGACGCCGCCCCTCCGGGCGGGGCCGACCGTCCCCGGTGCGCCACAATCGCAGGCGCTTCAACGGGGTCGGGGGGCGCCCGGGACCCTGCCGAGATGCGGCCCGCGGCGCGCGCCCTGCGACGATCCGACCTTGCGGCGGCAGGCTCGCGCGCATACTCTTGGAGCAACCATGAATGGAGGGCGACGATGACGCCCGAGCGTCCCAGGGGTGCGGACGCGATCCCGGCGCGCGACGAGCTGATCGTCGGCGCAGCAGTGGAACCTTCCGTCACCCCGCCAAGCGACCGGGGGCAGCTTTATGCGGCGCTGGACCTCGGCACCAACAGCTGCCGCATGCTGATTGCCCAGCCGAGGGGCAGTCAGTTTCAGGTCGTGGATTCCTTTTCCAAGACCGTGCAGCTCGGCGTCGGGCTGGAAGCCTCCGGCCGGTTGTCGCGCGCCTCGATGGGGCGCACGATCCAGGCGCTCAGGATCTGCCAGAAGAAGATCGAGAAGCATCAGGTGCGCCGGATGCGGCTGGTGGCGACCGAGGCCTGCCGCAGGGCCCGGAATGCGCGCGACTTCATCCGCCAGATCCGGCGCGAGACCGGCCTCGCGCTCGAGATCATCGCGCCCGAGGAAGAGGCGCGGCTGGCGGTGATCTCCTGCGCGCCGCTCGTCTCGCGGCGCACCGAGCAGCTTCTGGTGGTCGATATCGGCGGCGGCTCGACCGAGCTCGTCTGGATCGATCTCTCGGCCGTGCCGCGCGACGACCGGCCCAAGGCGATCATGCGGCTGCATTCGGGCTTCACCCCGCAGGGGATCGGGCCCGAGGCGCGGGTGGTGGACTGGATCTCGGTGCCGCTGGGGGTGGCGACCCTCAAGGACCAGTTCGGCGACGTGGACGACGATGCCGCGCGCTTTGCGCTGATGAGCTGGTATTTCGAGGAGAATCTCGCGAGCTTCTCGCCCTACAATGCCGAGAACCCGCGCGAGGGGTTCCAGATCATCGGCACCTCCGGCACGATCACCACGGTCGCGGCCTCGTTTCTCGGCCTGCGGCGCTACGACCGGACCAAGGTGGACGGGCTGCACATGACCTCGGACCAGATCGATACGGTGATCCGCGACCACCTGACCCTCGGCCCCGAGGGGCGGCGCACCGACCCGCGCATCGGACGCGAGCGGCATTCGCTCATCATGTCGGGCGCGGCGATTCTCCAGGCCCTGATGCGGATCTGGCCCACGGACCGGCTGTCGGTGGCCGACCGGGGCCTCCGCGAGGGGCTTCTCTATGCACAGATGAGCGCGGACGGCGTTCTGGAAGACGGACCCTACAAATGACCACGAAGAACACATCGGGCCGGGGACAGCGCGAGCTGCGCGTGCGGGTGAAGACGGCGAAGGGGCGCAAGCTCTCCTCGACGCTCTGGCTCGAACGGCAGCTGAACGATCCCTACGTCATCCGCGCCAAGAAGGAAGGCTACCGGGGCAGGGCGGCCTACAAGATCCTCGAGCTCGACGACAAGTTCGGGTTCCTCAAGCCCGGCGGCCGCGTGGTCGATCTGGGCTGCGCGCCCGGCGGCTGGTGTCAGGTGGCGGTCGAGCGGGTGAATGCGCTCGGCCAGAAGAAGAACAAGCCCGAGGGCACGGTGCTGGGGGTCGACCTGCAGGAGGTCGAGCCGATCAGCGGCGCCGAGATCCACCAGCTCGACTTCCTGTCGGACGATGCCGACGAGAAGGTGAAGGGCTGGCTCGGCGGGCGGGCCGATGTGGTGATGAGCGACATGGCCGCCGCCGCCTCGGGCCACAAGGGCACCGACCACCTGCGCATCATCGCGCTGTGCGAGGCGGCCGCGGCCTTCGCCTTCGACGTGCTGGAGGAAGGCGGAACCTTCGTGGCCAAGGTGCTGGCGGGCGGCGCCGAGAATGAGCTTCAGGCCCTCCTGAAGAAGAATTTCACCAAGGTCGCCAATGTGAAGCCGCCGGCGAGCCGGGCCGACAGTTCGGAAAAGTTCGTCGTGGCGATGGGCTTCCGCGGACGCGCGTCCGAGCCGGAGGAGGGCGAGGCCTGAGACGGTGACCGGGCCAGAAGAATGGGCGCCTTGAAGGCGCCCGTCACCATACTCGGAGACAGAGGGCGATCGGCGACCCCGGGGGCGGCCCGGCCAAAAGAAAGGGCGCCCCGGAGGCGCCCGTGATCCTGATCGGAAGAGAGGGGACGCTCAGCGACCCCAGTGGCGGACCGGGCCGCAATCCATATGGACGAAGTCCGAGCGCGAATAGCGGCCGACGCCGCCCGAGGCGCAGGCTTCCGCCGCCTTGGCCATCTGGCCCACCGAGCGGGATTTCAACCGCAGGTCGGCCGCCTGACCCTTGAGATGGAGGGAATTCCGGGCCACGCCGCTCGACCGCGAGCGCAGCATGGCGTTGGTCTTGGGGCAGCGGTAGCCCGAGAGCAGCATGTAGGGCTCGCTCACATCCATCAGGCGATGCGAGGCCGCCATGATGTCCACCGTGCGCGCGTCGATGCGGATGACGTCGTTCGTCCGCCAGTCGCGCATGAAGTGATTGATTTCCTTGAGAGCTTCCGGAATGTACTCGCCCTCGATCCAGTAGATCGTATCCATCGACTCGCCGGTGCGGCCCGAATACATGCGGATCCGTCGCACATCGCCCGCTCCGCGGAGAAATCCGAACGCATTCGCGTAGGTGGGAGCCGCAACCACGGCAGTGGCGGCAAACGCACCCAAAAGGCCGCGCCGCGTGATGAGCGTGTTCGTCAGTGTCATGATGAGCGCCTGTCCCGTCGCCTGGTCTTCTGTCCGCCTGTTCCGGCGGCTTTCTTTGCTACTCGTCCCCAAGTGCTTACCTCCTATGCCATATGGTTCCCTGCAACAGAAGTGCCGGATTGGCCGCACCGCCGCAGTTAATGTCCGATAGGCAAAAAATTGCTGAATGATCGCCCGTCGATCGGCAGGATCGGGAAAGTTGGGCGGCGTGACGAAAAAGCGACAAAAGCCGGGGGCCACGCGGTGACCGATTTACGCCGCCGGGCAAATAGCCGAAGTTGGTAGAGAATGCAGCGACCATCCCCGCTTGAGGTGCCAATGTCCTCCCCCTTCCGTTGCAAGGCCGGTCTCGGGCTTGCTCTCTGTCTGTCCGTGGCGCTCGGAGCGGAGGCTTTCGCGAATCCCCCGGCGGCCCCGGTCGAGCTGACGCCCTTCAGCCGCTCGGTGGCCGGGGCCGCAGGGCGGAGCGAGCTGATCGCGCAGTTCTATGCGGACCGGTCCTACCGGACGCTCTGGACCGGGCCCGAGGATGCGGCCCGCCGCGAGGCGCTGCTGACGGCCATTGCAGAGGCACCGGCGCACGGATTGCCGGTGCAGCGCTACGATGCCTCGGCGCTGATCGCGCGGTTCCGCGCCGCGCGGACGGAGGCCGACCGCGGGCGGCTCGAGGTGGCGATGACGCAGGCGCTTCTGGCCTGGGCGCACGATCTGCATGGCGGCGCGCTCGAGCCGGGCAAGGTCGATCCCGGCATCAAGCGGGCGGTGAAGCGGCTCGATCCGCGCAGCGTCCTGACCGCCTTCGAGGCGAACCCGGTGCATTTCCTCGACAGTCTCGCGCCGCGCGGGCCGGACTATGCCCGGCTGATGCGGGCGCGGCTGGATCTCGAGGCGACCGTCGCCGCGGGCGGCTGGGGGGCGGCGGTGCCCGCGGGCAAGCTGAAGCCCGGCGCCACGGGGCCGGGGTTTCTCGCGCTGCGCGACCGGCTGATGGCGATGGGCTACCTCGGGCGCAGCACCGCCGCGAGCTACGATGCGGAGGTGGCGGCAGCGGTGCGGTCGTTCCAAACCGACCATGGGCTCAGCCCCGACGGGGTGGCGGGCGAGGGCACCATCGCCGCGCTGAACGTGGCGCCCGAGGCGCGGCTCAAGTCGATCCTCGTGGCGCTCGAACGCGAACGCTGGCTCAGCATCGACCGCGGCGAGCGGCACATCTGGGTCAACCTCGCCGACTTCTCCACGCGCCTGATCGACAATGGCAAGGTCACGTTCGAGACCCGGTCGGTGATCGGCAAGGACAGCCCGGACCAGCGGACGCCGGAATTCTCGGACGAGATGGAATATATGGTGATCAACCCGTCTTGGCATGTGCCGCGGTCGATCACCACGAAGGAATATCTGCCGCTCCTGCAGCGCAATCCGAACGCGGCGGGCCATCTGAAGCTGATCGACAGCCGGGGCCGCGAGGTCAGCCGCGGCGCGGTGAACTTCAACGCCTACAACGCCCGGAACTTCCCCTTCTCGATGCGCCAGCCGCCCTCGGACGGCAATGCGCTGGGGCTGGTGAAGTTCATGTTCCCGAACCAGTGGAACATCTATCTGCACGACACGCCGTCGAAGTCGCTGTTCGACCGCGAGGTGCGCGCCTTCTCGCATGGCTGCATCCGTCTGGGGCGGCCGTTCGACTTCGCCTATGCGCTGCTCGCCGCGCAGACCGACGACCCCGAAGGGCTGTTCCAGTCGCATCTGTCGAGCGGCAGGGAGAGCGTCGTGCGGCTGGAAAAGCCCGTGCCGGTGCATCTGGTCTATTTCACCGCCTGGGCCGGCCCCACGGGGCAGATGAATTATCGCGACGACATCTATGGCCGCGACGGGGTGATCTTCGACGCGCTGTCCGAGGCCGGGGTGGTGCCGGGCGCGGTTCAGGGCTAAATCTTCAGACGGGGCGGCAGCGGGCCGCCGAGGGTTCGGAGCGGCACCATGGGCCATACCATCCGCGAGATCGCCACGGCGCTGGACGCCGAGGCCGCCGGCAATCTCGATCTCGTCGTGACGCGCGCGGCCGAGCCTGCCGCGGCCGACGCCGACGCGCTGGCGCTGGCGATGGACGCGCGCTACGCCGAGGGGATCCGGCAGGGCGCGGCGCGGGCCGCGATGCTCTGGCAGGGGGCCGACTGGCAGGCGCTGGGGCTGGAGGCCGCGATCTTCGTGCCGCGCGGGCGCCTCGCGATGGCGGGCCTGTCGCGGATGCTCGATCCCGGCCCGCAGATCGCGCGGGTCGTGCATCCGATGGCGCTCGTCGATCCCACGGCCGAGATCGGCGCGGATGCGGCCATCGGGCCCTTCGTCACCATCGGCCCGCAGGTCCGCATCGGCCCGAATGCCCGGATCGCAAGCCACGTCTCGATCGCCGAGGGCGCCGAGATCGGGGCGGACGCGCTGATCCTGCAGGGCGCGCGGATCGGCGCGCGGGTGCGGATCGGCGACCGGTTCATCTGCCAGCCGGGCGCCGTGATCGGCGCGGACGGCTTCTCCTTCGTCACGCCGGAGAAATCCGGGGTCGAGGAGATCCGCGAGACGCTGGGCGAGCGCGAGGAGATCCGCCAGCAATCCTGGGTGCGGATCCATTCGCTGGGCTCGGTCCGTCTGGGCGACGATGTGGAAGTGGGCGCCAATTCCACCATCGACCGCGGCACGATCCGCGACACGGTGGTGGGCAACGGCACCAAGATCGACAATCTCGTGCAGCTCGGCCACAATGTGCAGGTGGGCGCGGATTGCCTGATCTGCGGGCAGGCGGGCGTCGCGGGCTCGGCCCGGATCGGCAACCGCGTGGTCCTCGGCGGACAGGTCGGCGTCTCGGACAATATCTTCGTGGGCGACGATGTGATCGCCGGCGGATCGACCAAGATCCGCACCAATGCGCCGGCGGGCCGGGTGATCCTCGGCGATCCGGCGGTGAAGATGGAAACGCAGATCGAGATCCAGAAGGCGATGCGCCGTCTGCCGCGGCTGGCCGCGACCGTGGCCGCGCTTCAGAAAGCTGTTTCATTGAAGGGGCAGAGTGACTAAATCACCGCCACGAGACGGTGCAGGGGGAAGACCATGGCACAGAGCGTTCAGGAAAAAGTCATAGCGATCATTGCGGAGCAGGCGGTGCTTGAGCCCTCCGACGTGAAGATGGATGCCACGCTCGAAGAGCTGGGCATCGACAGCCTGGGCCTCGTCGAGTCGATCTTCGCCATCGAGGAAGCCTTCGACATCTCGGTGCCCTTCAACGCCAACGATCCCGAGGCGAGCGGCTTCGACATCTCGTCGGTGCGCGCCATCGTCGCGGCAGTCGAGGGGCTGGTGGCCCAGCAGGCTGCCTGAACGGACGGCACATGAAACGAGTGGTCATCACGGGCGCCGGCACGATCAACGCGCTGGCGCACGATGTGGCGGGCACGCTTGCGGCCTTCCGCGAGGGGCGCTGCGGCATCACCGAGCTCGATATCCGCGACAAGGACCGGCTGTCGATCCAGATCGGCGGGCAGGTCCACAACTGGGATCCCGAGGCGCATTTCAACCGCCAGCAGATCGTCCTCTATGACAAGTTCACCCAGTTCACCCTGCTGGCCGCCCGCGAGGCGGTGGCGCAATCGGGGCTGACCTTCGCGGGCAGCCTCGGGCTCGAGGCCGGGGTGATCCTCGGCACCGCGGGCGGGGGCGTGAACACCTGGGACGAGAATTACCGGGTGGTCTACGAGGAGGGCAAGAACCGCGTCCATCCGTTCGTCGTCCCGAAGCTCATGAACAACGCGGCCGCCTCGCATGTGTCGATGGAGTTCCAGCTGCGCGGGCCTTCCTTCACGGTGGCCACCGCCTGCGCCAGCTCCAACCATGCGATGGGACAGGCCTTCCAGATGGTGCGCTCAGGGATGGCGCGGGCCATGCTGACCGGCGGATCCGAGGCCATGCTCTGTTTCGGCGGCATCAAGGCCTGGGAGGGCCTGCGGGTGATGTCGAAGGACGCCTGCCGGCCGTTCTCGCTCAATCGCAACGGGATGGTGCAGGGCGAGGGGGCGGCGATCTTCGTCTTCGAGGAATATGAGCACGCCCGTGCCCGCGGCGCCGAGATCCTCGCCGAGGTGATCGGCTTTGCCATGACGTCGGACGCGTCCGACATCGTGATGCCCTCGAAGCTCGGCGCGGCGCGCGCCATCGAGGGGGCGCTGAGGGATGCGCGGGTCACGCCCGACGCGGTGGGCTATATCAACGCCCACGGCACCGGGACGGCGGCCAACGACAAGACCGAATGCGCCGCGGTGGCGGATGTGTTCCGCCATCATGCCGACCGGCTGATGATCTCTTCGACCAAGTCGATGCACGGGCATCTGATCGGCGGGACGGGGGCGGTGGAGCTTCTGGCCTGCATCCTCGCGCTGCGCGAGGGCGTCATTGCGCCCACCATCGGCTATGAGGAGCCGGACCCGGAATGCGCGCTCGATGTGGTGCCGAACGTGGCGCGGCAGGCGCGGGTGGATGTGGTGCTGTCGAACGCCTTCGCCTTCGGCGGGCTGAACGCCGTGCTCGCCCTGCGGCGGGTCTGATCGAGCGGCTGAAAAGCGAAACGCCGCCCGGGGTGCGGGCGGCGTCTCTCGGAGGCTTGCGGGAAGGTTATTCCGCGGCGGGCTTCTGGGCCGCTTCGGCCTTCTCGTTCGAGGCCTTCACCGCGTCATAGGCGGCGGTGAAGCCTTTCAGCGAGACGTTCAGCGCGACCTTCTGATCCGGCGCCACGGCCGGCACGATGGTCACGACGCTCTTGTTGCCCTTCTTGAAGGCATCCACCTCGGCCTGGGTGAAGCCCACACGCGCGAAGCAGCCGGCGCGGTTGCACCAGGAGAAGGGATAGACCTTCGGCTTGGCCGCATCGACGCCCATCGTCAGATTGGCGGTCAGCAGCGTCTCGAGCGGCGCCACGATGGTCGCGCCGGCCGCGGCCTGCTGGCCCGCGGGCAGGGCGAACATGCTGATCTCGGCCACCGAGTTGCCTTCGCCGTCCTTCAGAAGCTGATACATCTGGCACGGGTCAGCACCGTCCTCGGTGCGGACGCAGCGCTGTTCCCAGTCGCCGTGGGTCGCGGCGACATAGGTGGAGCCGATCCCGTCGGCCGGGTCTTCCTGACCCATGGACAGCCCCTGCGGAGCCGCGGCGCCTTCGGCGGGCGCCTGCGCGGCGGGAGCGTCGGCGGCCGGAGCGGCCGGCGTGTCCTGTGCCCAGGCGGCGGGCGCAAGGGCTAGGCCCAGAGCCATGACGCAGAGGGTTTTCAGTTGCTTGCTCGACATGCGCGATCCTGTCCTCACATTATGTCGAGCGCGCTGTAGCACGCCCGCCCCACAGTGTCAGGTGCCAAATGCGCGAGGGACTGCGGGCGGCGGGGCCTCGCCCCTGCAATGAGGCCCCGGGGCGTAGGGGGGAAGCACAGGCGGCGCCGAAAAGCGAAAAGGGCCGGCAATCCGGCCCTTCTCAGCGTCAATTTTGCTCCCTGTCGGACTGGCCGACTTCATCTGAGGGGGAACGCTAAGGGCTAAAGGCAAGCCCGTCAACAGGGAATCGCCCCTGCAACCGCTGCCGAAAAGACAGGAAAAACCGCGCCTTCGAGAGAAGGCGCGGCCAGTCCAGTTCAGGGAGGAAGGAACACCGGCGGCTGATGGGCACCGCCGGTAGAGAGAAGAATCGCAGGGATAGTTTAAGGATCTATTGTTTCCGCGCGCGAACCGGCGGCCTCTCGTTGCCTCGCCTGAAGACGAACGGCCGGAGGGATCGCTCCCTCCGGCCGCCGGGGCAGGGTGCCTCCTTCGGCGTGTCTGCCGGACGTTTTACTCGGCCGCCTGAAGGGCGCCGGCGAGCCGCGCACGGGCCGCCCGGATGCCCTCGCCGTAGGCGGGGCTCACCCGGTCGAACTGGGCGATGGCCCGGTTCGCGATCTCCTCGGGGATGCCCGCCATGGCTTCGGCGATGTTGGCATAGAGCCGGGCCCGCTGCTCGTCCGTCATCACCTTGTCATGCAGGGCGCGGGGCTGGCTGTAGTCGTCGTTGCCCTCGCGGTGGTTGTAGCGCGCCGCATCGCCCGAGATCCTGAGCGGCGGCTCGGCCACCGCCGGATCCTCGACGGCAGCGCCCGGCACCGAGTTCGGCTCGTAATAGGCATCGACCGCGCCGGTGCGATGGCCGAAGAAGTTCATCTGGCCGTCCTTGTGGTAGTGATGCACCGGGCAGCGCGGCGCGTTCACCGGCAGGGCCTCGTAGTGCGTGCCCAGCCGGTAGCGGTGCGCGTCGGCATAGGAGAAGACGCGGGCCTGCAGCATCTTGTCGGGGCTGTAGCCGATGCCCGGCACCTTGTTCGACGGCGAGAAGGCCAGCTGCTCGATCTGGGCGAAGTAGTTGTCCGCATTGCGGTTCAGCTCCATCACGCCGACCTCGATCAGCGGATAGTCCGAATGCGGCCAGACCTTCGTCAGGTCGAACGGGTTGTAGGGCGTGGTCTCGGCCTCGGCCTCGGGCATCACCTGCACCATGAGGCGCCATTTCGGGAAGCGGCCCTCCTCGATGGCGCCGAACAGCGCCTCCTGATAGCCCTCGCGGGTGCGGCCGACGATCTCGGCGGCCTCGGCATTGGTGTAGTGCGCGTGGCCCTGCAGGGTCTTCCAGTGGAACTTGACCCAGAACCGCTCGCCCTGCGCGTTCCACAGCGAATAGGTGTGCGAGCCGTAGCCGTTCATATGCATCGGATCGACCGGCAGGCCGCGGTCGGACATCAGGATCGTCACCTGATGCAGCGACTCGGGGCTCAGCGACCAAAAGTCCCACATGGCCGTGGCCGAGCGCAGGTTGGTGCGCGGGTGGCGCTTCTGGGTGTGGATGAAGTCGGGGAACTTCATCGGGTCGCGCACGAAGAACACCGGGGTATTGTTTCCGGCGAGGTCCCAGTTGCCTTCCTCGGTATACATCTTCACCGAGAAGCCGCGCACGTCGCGCTCATGGTCGGCCGCGCCGAGCTCGCCCGCCACCGTAGAAAAGCGCACCGCGAGATCGGTCTGCTTGCCCACTTCCGAAAAGACCTTGGCGCAGCTGTAGCGGGTGATGTCGTTCGTCACCGTGAAGGTGCCGAAGGCGCCCCAGCCCTTGGCATGGACCACACGCTCGGGAATGCGCTCGCGGTTCTGGTGCGCGAGCTTCTCGATCAGCTGGTAATCCTCCAGCAGCACCGGACCGCGGGGACCCGCGGTCAGCGTGTTCTGGTTGTCGGCGATCGGCGCGCCGGCCGTCGTGGTCATCCGGGTCATGATGGTTGCTCCCTCGGTTGGCGTCGTTGCCCGGTGACATATGCCTGATTTTTGGAATAAATATAAATCGGATCTTCTGTGTAATGCGATAAGGTCAGCTTATGAGACTCACGCTGCGGCAGCTTTCCTACTTTCTGGCCCTCGCCGAGGAGCGCCATTTCGGCCGCGCGGCCGAGCGGGTGCATGTCTCGCAGCCGGCCCTGTCGATGCAGATCCGCGAGATGGAGGAGACGCTCGACGCGGTCCTGTTCGAGCGCCATCCGCGCGAGGTGCGGCTGACGGCGGAGGGGCGCGAGGTGGAGCTGCGCGCGCGGCGCATCTTGGCCGAGGTGACGGAGCTCGAGGCGGCGGCGCGGCAGCGGGGCCTTGCGCAGAGGGTCAATCTGGGCGTGATCCCCACGGTTGCGCCCTATCTTCTGCCCGAGGTGCTGCCTCTGCTGCGGGCGCGGGACATCTCGCGCGACCTGCGCGTGCGCGAGGCCACCACCGACATCCTCCTGTCGGCGCTCGACCGCGGACAGATCGACGCCGCGGTCATTGCCGCGCCGCAGGCGGTGGCGGGGCTGAAGCTGGTGCCGCTCTTTTCCGACCGGTTCCTGCTGGCGGGGCGCGAGTCGATGCTGTCGGCGGCGGGGACGGAGGCGCTGCGGCCGGTGGCGCTCGACCCCGACCGGCTGCTGCTGCTCGATGAGGGCCATTGCCTTGCGGATCAGGCGCTCGAGGTTTGCGGGATGGACCGGCGGCAGGCGCGGCTCGACCTCGGGGCCTCGTCGCTCACGACGCTCTGCGGGCTGGCGGGGCAGGGGCTGGGGATGACCTTCCTGCCCGAGATCGCCTGGCGGCAGGAGCGGGCGGCGGCGCCGGGGCTGGCCGTGCGCCGCTTCTCGACGCCCGAGCCCGCGCGGCAGATCATGCTCGCGCGGCGCGCGGCCAGTTCGGCATCGGACTGGTTCGAGGATCTGGCGCGGATGCTCGCGCAGGCGGGCGAGACCCTGACCGGCCTCGCGCGTGCGGCGGTGCCCGCCTGAGGGGCTGCCCGCGCCAGATCCGCAGCTCTCAGGCGGCGGCGCCCTGCGCGTCGGCCGCGAGCCACTCCAGCACCGTGTCGGGCGAGGAGACGCCGTAGGGGTCTTCGCCGTGGTTGTCGCAGAGGCCCGGCTCCTCGAACCAGGCTTCCACGCGGCCGTCCTTCACGATGGCCGCATAGCGCCAGGAGCGCAGGCCGAAACCGAGGTTGTCCTTGCGCACCAGCATGCCGACGCGGCGGGTGAACTCGCCCGAACCGTCGGGGATCACCTGCACATTTTCCAGACCCTGCGCCTTGGCCCACTGGTTCATGACGAAGCTGTCATTGACCGAGAGGCAGTAGATCGCGTCGATCCCGTGCGCCTGGAAGTCGGCGAAGCCCTTCTCGAAGCCCGGCAGCTGGTAGGTCGAGCAGGTGGGGGTGAAGGCGCCCGGCAGCGCGAACAGAACGCAGCGCTTGCCCGCGAAATAATCCTCGGTGGTCATGTCCTGCCAGCGGAACGGGTTCGGCCCGCCGAGGCTGTCATCGCGGACACGGGTGCGGAAGGTCACGGACGGGAGCTTGGAACCGGGCAACATTGGAATGATCCTCACTTTGCGACTGGCGGTTGCGGACTGTGGGTCCTCCGCTAAACGCCCGCTGCCCGAGGGTCAAGATGCTGCGGCGCGGCGGGAGGGGTCCGCCGCGCCGATGCTGAAGGGATGGGCGCTTCCGCGCGTTTTGCAGCCGCCGGAGCGGCTCAGAGCGTGGCCGCGCCGGTTGCGGGCGCGGGTTCGATCCCGCCCGGACGGAAGAAGCCCGAGGCATGGGCGAGGCCCGCCGCCGCCCCGCCGGCAAGCGGCGCCACGATGAAGACCCAGAGGTCCGAGAGCGCCTTGCCGCCCACGAAGAGGGCGGGTGCCAGCGACCGCGCCGGATTGACCGAGACGCCGGTCACGTTGATGCCCACCAGATGGATCCCGGTGAGGGTGAGGCCGATGGCGAGGCCCGCGAGCGCGGTCGAGGCGCTCGAGACATGCGAGGCGGTGGCCGCGAGGATCACGGAGACGAAGACGAAGGTCGCGATCAGTTCGAAGATCAGCGCCGCGCCCATGGAATATTCGCCGAGATAGCCCGCACCGAACCCGTTCTGGCCGAGCCCGTCGGTCGCCAGCACATAGCCCGCCTTGCCCGAGGCGATCAGGAAGACGACGAGCGAGCCCAGAAGCGCGCCCGCGATCTGCGCCAGCACATAGCCGCCGAACTCGGCCATGGGCATCCGCCCCGCCATGAGAAAGCCGAGCGAGACGGCGGGGTTGAGGTGGGCGCCGGAAATGGCGCCCAGCGAGTAGGCCGCGGCCACGATCGACAGGCCGAAGGCGAGGGATATTCCCAGCATGCCGATCTGCGGTCCCATCAGGACGGCGGCTCCGCATCCGAAGAAGACGAGAATGAAGGTGCCGAGCAGTTCAGCCAGGAGCTTCTTGGTCATGAATGGTCTCCGAGATGAAGGAATAGGCCTGGGCAGCTCTTCGAGCCGGGAAGGCGCCTCTGCCCTGCGCAACCTTCGCAGTGCGGGCTGGCTTCGCCGCGCGCGACGGCCTATATGAACACGGAATGTCGCTTTCATGATCGGAAAACTTGTGCGCGACCTGAAGATTCCCGACCAGCGCCACCCGGAGAAGGCGCACCGGCCCGACAACGTCCAGCCCAAGAAACCGTCCTGGATCCGGGTCAAGGCGCCGACGTCCGAGGGCTACAAGGAGACGCGGGACATCATCCGCGGCCAGAAGCTCGCCACCGTCTGCGAGGAGGCGGGCTGCCCGAACGTCGGCGAATGCTGGAGCCAGGGCCACGCCACCATGATGATCATGGGCGAGATCTGCACCCGCGGCTGCTCGTTCTGCAACGTGGCAACGGGCCGGCCGCAGGCGCTCGATGCGTTCGAGCCGGGCCGCGTCGCCCATGCGGTCAGCCAGCTCGGGCTGAAGCATGTGGTGGTGACGAGCGTCGACCGCGACGATCTCGAGGACGGGGGGGCCGAGCATTTCGCCCAGACCATCCGGGCGATCCGCCATCGCGCGCCGGCCACCACCATCGAGGTTCTGGTGCCCGACTTCCTGAAATGCGGGCCTTCGGCGCTCGAGACGGTGGTGGCGGCACGTCCCGACGTCTTCAACCACAATCTCGAGACGGTGCCCGGCCTCTATCCCGAAGTGCGGCCCGGCGCGCGCTACTTCCACTCGCTGCGGCTCCTGCAGCGCGCGAAGGAGCTCGATCCCTCGATCTTCACCAAGTCGGGCATCATGGTGGGCCTCGGCGAGGACCGGCAGGGCGTGCTGCAGGTGATGGACGACATGCGCTCGGCCGAGGTCGATTTCCTGACCATCGGCCAGTATCTCCAGCCCACGCCCAAGCATCACCGGGTCGACCGGTTCGTGACGCCCGAGGAATTCGCGGGCTACGAGAAGGCGGCCTACGGCAAGGGGTTCCTGATGGTCTCGGCGACGCCGCTCACGCGCTCCTCTTACCATGCGGGCGACGATTTCGCCCGCCTGCGCGACGCCCGACAGAAGCGCCTCGGGGCCTGAGCGCCTCCGATTCGAAAGACGCCGGCGGGATGTCATGTCCCGCCGGCGTTTCTTCATGGGGCAGGGCGGCGCTCACTCGATCGCCGGCACCCGCTTCAGATAGGCGGCGATGGCGCGGCGATCCTCGTCGGGCAGCTGGCTCGTGTTGCGCACCACATCCGCCATCTGCCCGCCGGCCGAATCGTAGTCCGGCGTGAAGCCCGAGCTCAGATATTCGGCGATGTCGCCCGCGGACCAGTCGAGCTTGGCCGGGGTGATGTTCGGGATCGTGCCGCGCCCCTCGGGGTTAGGGCCACCGGCGAGCCACCGGCTCTTGTCGCGCAGACCCAGCCCGTTGCGGGGCGTGTGACATTCGCCGCAATGGCCGAGACCCTCGACCAGATAACGCCCGCGCTCTTCCTCGGGTGCGAGGTCGCCCTCCACGATCCAGGACGGACCGCCCGCTAGGAGCTTCCAGCCGCCGAGGATGATCCGCTGGTTGAACGGGAAGGCCAGATCGTGCGGCTCGTCCGCGCGGTCCGAGGGCGGCAGCGTATCGAGGAAGGCCTTGAGATCCGCCACGTCCTGCGGCTCGACATGGGCGTAGGAGGTGTAGGGGAAGGAGGGATAGTAATGCGACCGCTCGGGCGAAGTACCGTGGCGGAGCGCGGAATCGAGATCCGCCACCGTCCAGCCGCCGATGCCGTGATCGGGATCGGGCGAGATGTTCGGCACGACGAACGTGCCGAAATCTGTGGTGAGCCTCTCGCCGCCGGACAGCACGAGCCGGGCCTCGCCGCTGGCATCGGGCGCCGCGTGACAGGAGGCGCACCCCCCGGCCCAGAAGATGCGCTCGCCCCGCGACGCCTCGCCGGTCAGTCCGGCGAAGAGCTCCGGGTCGCTCTTCACGGGCCGGGTGAGCCAGAGGCCCGCCGCCCCCGCGATCAGCACGAGCGCGAGGCCGGCGGTCAGACTGCGCCGCACGGGTCAGTCCTTCTGACGGTAGGTCTCGTGGCAGCTGCCACAGGCGGCGCCCAGATCGCGCATCGCGCCCTGCAGCGAGGCGAGGTCGGTGCCCGCCGCGGCCTGCATCTTGGCCGCCGCTTCTTCCATGCCGCTGATCTTCTGGGCGAAATCGTCGGGCTTCTCCCAGATCGCGGGCAGGGCCTCGCTGTCTTCGGCTTCACCCACGGCCGAGCCCTTGGGGAACAGTTCCGGCGAAATCACCGAGGCCAGCGCGGAGAGGTTCGAGGCGGCCTTGCCTGCAACCTCCGCGTCGTAGGGCGTCTCTTCCTTCGCCATGCCACCGAGCTTGCCCAGCTCATGGGCCATGAGCGTCATCAGGCCGTGGCGCCCTTCGATCATGCGCTCGATCTGGCGCGCGTCCTGGGCGAGGGCGGGCATGGCCACGAGAGAGAAAGTCAGGGCGAGGGCGGGAATGGGTCGCATGGACGCCTCCTGGCTGGTGCTACGATCCCGGAAATCTAGCCCGCCGGTCGCGACAGACATACTGGAAAAATGCAACTTTAATGTGATCGTGGACCCGCTGGCCAACTCGCGCCGACCGGGGCCCTGAGACTTCGCTCGATCCGTAGGGTCCGTTCGCCACTCCGGCGTCTCGGCGAGACCCGTGGCCGGCTTCGGTCTCCGCAGGCTTGCGGCTACGGGCCCAAGAACACCGTTCAACCCCACCGCGTCAGAAATTTCGATCAGGCGGACAGGCCGATGCCGGCTGCCCGCGCCCTTGCCGGCTTTCGACGTTCAGGCGCCGCGATGGGCTGCGGGGGCAGGATCCGCACTGGCGAGGGCGGGCCGGTCGCGGCGCCGCGTCCACCGGCGAGAGCAGGCCGCTCGGTCAGCCCTCTTCGAGGAAGCGCACCTTGCCGATGAAGGGCAGGTTCCGGTTGCGCTGCGCGAAGTCGATCCCGTAACCCACGACGAACTCGTCGGGAATCTCGAATCCGGTCCAAGTCGCGCGGATGTCCACCTCGCGCCGCGAGGGTTTGTCGAGCAGGGCGCAGACCTCGAGCCGCTTCGGCTCGCGCGAGCGCAGGAGCCGCACGACATGGGAAAGGGTGAAGCCCGTATCCACGATATCTTCGACGACGAGCACGTCGCGGCCGGCAATCTCGCCGCGCAGGTCTTTGAGGATGCGCACCTCCCGGCTCGAGGTCATGGCATCGCCGTAGGAGGAGGCCTCGAGGAAATCCACTTCGACCGGCAGGTGGATCTCGCGGACCAGATCGGCGATGAAGACGAAGGAGCCGCGCAGCAGGCCCACCACCACCAGCTTCTCGGTCTCGGCGAAATGTTCGGTGATCTGGCGCGCCAGCACCTCGACCCGCGCGGCGATCTGTTTCGGAGAGATCAGCTGGTCTATGACATAAGGTCTCGTCGGCATGGCGCCCTCTTGCATCCTGCCGCCCCTTTATCCAGAAACGACGCCCAAGTCACGCCCGACCGGGGCCGTTGCCCGAGGACCGAACGCCGCGATGCCGACCCACTCCGAGAGCCGCCCGCTCCCCTGGTCCGCCCAGGAGATGTATGACCTCGTCGCGGACGTGGAGCGCTATCCGCAGTTCCTGCCGTGGAACTCGGCGGCCCGCATCCGCTCCAGAAAACCCATTGAGGGCGGGGAGTTGATGGAGGCGGATCTCGTGATCTCCTTCAAGGTCTTCCGCGAGCGGTTCGGCAGCCGGGTGAAGCTCTTTCCCGAGGCGAAGCGGATCGAGACGGAATATCTCGACGGGCCGTTCAAATACATGCGCTCGTCCTGGAGCTTCCGCGACCGGCCCGAGGGCGGCTGCACCGTGGATTTCTTCGTCGATTTCGAATTCCGCAACGCGATCCTGCAGGGGATCATCGGCGTGGTGTTCAACGAGGCCATGCACCGGATCGTCCGCGCCTTCGAAAAGCGCGCGCAGGCGCTCTACGGACCGCGCTGACGTCCGCGCGACTTGCGGGAGGAGATGCCAGCCGGGCGGCGCATCAAGGCTCTGGCCGTGTCTCCGTTCACGAAGCGCGAACCGCGCCCGGTCCGGCGGGCGGATCGTCTGGGGCGCTCAGGGGGCGGAGGGTTGGCGCTCGGCCGGGAGCGCTGGCGGGTTTCGGTCCCGAGGCGAGGCATCCTTGATCCGCTCTGTGCCGACATGTCACGAAATCGGGGGCGGCAGCGCTACAGCTTCACCCGCAGGGAGGTCTCCGGCTTCAGCTCTTCGCCGCTCAGCACGCTATGTGCGCTGTTGTCACCAAGTTAAAGTGTCGCCTGGCGTGCAAAGTAGAAATGTCGTCCCGGTGTCGCAGGGCTGAGCCGGCCCCGGCCCGCTCTCGTCAGGAAGGGCCGTAGGGACGGGGCCGGCGGGGGCGGAACGCTCCGGGTCCGCACGGTCATTCCGCCGCGATGTCGGGAGGCTTCGCCGTCCCGTCCGCCCGCTGCCTGGCGCGGCGGGCCAGTTTCGAATTCCAGCCGTCGTTCCGCCGACCCGTCGGCTCGTAGACTGTGCGCTGCCGGCCGACGCGGCTCACGCGCGGGGGTTGGCTTTCCTGCAGGCTCCTCGCCAGCGCCAGGACGTCGCTGAGCCGCTTGTTCGCGGTGATGGCCGCGTGGGTGACATGCTGCTGCTCGGGATCGAAGCTGCGGTAGGGGAGCGAGATGCCTTTCCATCGAGCTTCAAAACGTCCGTCCGGGAAGGCGTAGGTGTCGACGTATTTCCCCACGATGCCGCGCGTGAGGTCGCTTTCCTCCAGCAGGATCCGCCGGTGCTCGTAGGTGAAGGTGAGCTGGTTCCCGACGTAGCGCTGGTCGCGCCAGCACAGGATGTCGGCCAGCCGGTCCGGGGGCAGGTTCAGCGGCCGGTGCCGGTCGTCCGGCCGGGCAGGCACCCTGGCGAACTGCGCGTTGTGCCGCTCGATGAAGCCGGGCAGGAAGGCGTTCCCGGCCTCCATGTCGCTGATGCCTGCAAGCCGCATCTCCTTGACCAGCCGGTCCTGCAAGGTGCGGTTCGCCCGCTCGACCCGGCCCTTGGCCTGCGAGGAGTTGGCGCAGAGGATCTCGATGTTCAACTCGGCCAGCGCCCGGCCGAACTGCGTCATGCCATGGCCGGTCCGCGCGTCCTGCCTCGCCACGCGGAAGACCGAATGCTTGTCGGAGTAGAAAGCCGTGGGCCTGCCGTGCCGCGTCAGGTAGCACTCCAGCGCCGCGAAATAGGCGAAGGTGCTCTCGGAGGGCACGAAGCGCATCTCCATCAGCCGGCTCGTCGCGTCGTCGATGAAGAGCACGAGCAGCGTGCAGGCTGGTGCGCGATCCTCGAACCAATGATGATCGGACCCGTCTATCTGAACCAGTTCGCCCAGGTGCTCGCGCCGCAGCCGCGGCTGGTGAAACCTCCGGCGCTGAGGACGCGACAGCCAGAGCCCATCCTCGACCATCCACTTCCGCAGCGTCTCCCGCGACACATGCAGGCCGTCGCGCTCGGCCAGCTTCTCGGCCGCGAGCGTGGGGCCGAAATCGACGTAGGTCTCCCGCACGAGGGCCAGCGCAAGGTCCCGCAATCCCGGCGAGAGGCGGTGGTTCGACGGTCGCCCGCGCAACCCGTGCCGCGTTGCCGCCGCGCCGTCCTCGCGCAACCGTCGCAGCAGACGCTGCACCTGACGCGGGCCGATCGCCAGCAGAACCGAGGCTTCCGTCGTCGTCATCCTCCGATCGAGCACCTTCGACAGGATCTCGATGCGGTTCAGTTCGCGCTCGCTCATCAGCACCCATCCCATGCCGCCGATCCTCCATTGTCCCGACAGGAAGAGGCGACAGTTCTACTTTGCTTGGATGCGACAATTCTACTTTGCGCTTACATGCGCGAGTCGGATAATCTGTATTATGTATTCTAAACAGTGCCGGGACCGCATATCAACACTCCCGCACGGGCTGAGACTTAAGGCCGCCTTGAAGCGGCCCGCCGCCTCGGGGTAAGCCGGATCATCCCCAAGGAGCGTTGCCATGTCCTTCGATCGCCGTATCAAGATCGCCCCCTCGATCCTCTCCGCCGATTTCGCCAATTTCGGCGCCGAATGCCGCGCCATCGAGGCCCAGGGCTGCGACTGGGTGCATGTCGATGTAATGGACGGCCATTTCGTGCCGAACCTCACCTTCGGTCCGGCGATGTGCGCCGCAATCCGGCCGCACATCAAGGGCGTCATGGACGTGCATCTGATGATCGCGCCGGTCGATCCCTATATCGAGGCCTTCGCGGCTGCCGGCGCCGATGTCATCACCGCCCATCTCGAGGCCGGCCCGCACATCCATCGCACGCTGCAGGCGATCCGCGGCACCGGCCGCAAGGCGGGCCTCGCGCTCAATCCCGGCACCGGCCTCGATGCGGTAGGCCATCTGCTCGACCTCCTGGACCTCGTCTGCATCATGACGGTGAACCCGGGCTTCGGCGGGCAGAAGTTCATCGCGAGTCAGGTGGACAAGGTGCGCGACCTGCGCGCGATGATCGGCGACCGGCCGATCCATATCGAGATCGACGGCGGCGTGACGCCCGAGACCGCGCCGCTGGTGGCCGCGGCCGGTGCGGACGTGCTGGTGGCGGGCTCGGCCGTCTTCAAGGGAGGCTCGGTCGACAATCCCGAGCCCTACGGCGCCAATATCCGCGCAATCCGTGCGGCAGCCGAGGCGTCGCTCGGTCGGGCCTTTGCGGCAAAGTGAGATTTCAGGGTCTGCCGACCGCGGCAGACCCTCATGCTGTCCGGGAGGAAAGTCCCGCAACCTACCAATCTTACGCGACTTTCAGACAATAGCGCGTTCGAGGAAAGGCCGCCCCTCCAGAACCCGCTCGACCGAGAGATCGGACAGATCGAGGCTCTGCCAGCTGCCTGTCAGCAGATGCTCGGCGATGCCGCGGCCGACGGCCGGCGCCTGTTGCAGCCCGTGCCCGGAAAAACCGTTCATCAGATAGAGGTTCGGCAGCGCCGGATGCGGTCCGAGGATCGCATTCTGGTCGAGGCGGTTGTAGGCGTAATGCCCGACCCAGTGGCGCACCACCTTCACCGCATCGAAGCCAGGCGCGCGGGCGTAGAGCTGCTCCCAGATCACCTCCTCGAAGAGATGCAGATCGGGCTCGAAATCCTGCGGGTCGCAGGGACTGTCGGCCTCGGGCACGGTGGCGGTGATCCACTGGCCGCCGCGCTCGGGCCGCAGATAGAAGCCGCGGTCGACCAGAAGCGGCGCATCCGGGTGCCGGGCATTCGGCGCATCGATCACGAAGACCGTGCGCTTGCGCGGCTCGACCGGCAGATCGAGGCCCGCCATCCGCATGACTTCCGCCGCGCGGGTGCCGGACGCATTGATCGCGGCCCCACAGGCTATGGTTTCCCCCGAGGCGAGACGGACGCCACGCACCCTGCCCTGCGCCTGCTCGAGCCCCACGACGCCATCGCGCAGGAACTCCACCCCCTGCAGCCTCGCCGCGGCCCTGAAGCCGTTCAGCAGTCCCATATTGTCGAACCAGCCCTCGTCGCGCGGCCCGAATGAGCCTGCCACGAGATCCCCCGTCTCGAGCCAGGGGAAGCGCGCGGCGAGCGCTGCGGGCGTCAGCATCTCGGTCGCGGCGCCGAGGCTGCGCTGCATGGCGGCCACCTCGGCCAGCACCGAGGCGCCCTCGGCCGTCGAGGCGAGGAAGAGATAGCCGTTCTCGGTCAGGCCCAGCGACGGGATCCCCACCTCCTGGCCCAGGCTTTCGCGGAAGTCGCGGATGAAGCCGATTCCGAAGCGCGAGATCGCCACATTGACCGGCGTCGTGAACTGCATCCGGATCGAGGCCACGGATAGAGCGGTCGAGGCCCGGGCATAGGTCGGATCGCGCTCGACCACGATCACCCGCAGGCCCGGCTGCATCCGGGTCAGCCAATAGGCGGCCGAGGCGCCCATGACCGCTCCGCCGATCACCACCACATCCGCCGTGCGCCCGCTCATGCCCCTGCCCCCTGCCCTTTGCAGCGAAGCTAGATCAGCGCTCGGGCGCCCGCCAGAGGCCTCGCGCGGGAGCCCTGTTTCAGGGAGGGCAGCGCCTGAAAAAGCGGCACGCGCCCGGACGCGGAGGGAAGTCGGGTTCTGGGACCGGGACGCCTGAAGAAGCGCGGATCTCCCCGAAATGCGGGAGAGCCGAGGATCAGGGGCTGCGCCGCCTGAGGAGCCGTGCGTTTCCTGAAATGCGGTAGAGCCGCCTTTCAGGAACCGTGACGCCTGAAAGAGCGGTGACATCCCGGCGGCGCGGAAGACCCGCAGCCCAAGGGGTCATGGCAAAGAAAAACGGCGCGATCCCGGAGGATCGCGCCGCTCTGTCTGCGAGGAGAAAGGAATCAGCCCGCGAGGGTCTTGGCGACCTCGGCCGCGAAATCCTCTTTTTCCTTCTCGATGCCTTCGCCCACGGCCATGCGCACGAAGCCCACGATCTCGACGCCGGCCTGCTTGGCGGCTTCCGCCACGGTCAGGTCGGGATTGATGACGAACTTCTGGCCGAGCAGCGTGTTCTCTTCGAGGAACTTCTTCATCCGGCCCGGGATGATGTTGTTCTCGATCACCGCATCGGGCTTCGGCTTGGCCGAGGCCGCGTTCTCTTCCAGCGCCTTCTGGGTCTGCACGGTGCGCTCGCGCTCGACCACGGTCGGGTCGAGGTCGGCTTCCGAGAGGGCCATCGGGTTGGTGGCCGCGATATGCATGGCGACCTGCTTGGCGATGCCGTTGTCGGCACCTTTCACGGCGACGAGCACGCCGATCTTGCCCAGCCCGTCAGCAGCGGCGTTGTGGACGTAGGCCGCAACCGAATCGCCCGAGATCTTCGCCATCCGGCGCAGCGTCATGTTCTCGCCGATGACGGCGATCGTTTCCTGCAGCGTGGTCTCGACGGTCTTGCCGCCCATGTCGGCGGCCTTCAGCGCCTCGATGTCGTCCACGGTGAGCGCGGCCTTGGTGAAGCCCGTGACCATCGACTGGAAGTCGGCGTTCTTGGCCACGAAGTCGGTCTCGGAGTTCACCTCGACCGCCACGCCGGTGCCGCCGTCGACACAGACGCCGACGAGGCCCTCGGCCGCGGTGCGGCCGGCCTTCTTCGCCGCCTTCGCGAGGCCCTTCGTGCGCAGCCAGTCCACGGCGGCTTCCATGTCGCCGTCGGTCTCGGTCAGGGCCTTCTTCGCGTCCATCATGCCTGCGCCGGTCGACTCGCGCAGTTCCTTCACCATCTGGGCGGTGATTGCCATTTACGGCTCTCCTCAGTGAATTGCCAAAGACCGGGCGGGGAGTTACCCCCGTCCGGTAACGGGATTGCGACGGGCGGCCGATCAGGCCTCGAGCGTCTCTTCCTCGGGGGCCACGTCGAGCGCGCCGAGGTCGATGCCGGCAGCACCCATCTGGGCGCTCATGCCGTCGAGCGCCGCCCGCGACACGAGGTCACAGTAGAGCGCGATGGCACGGGCCGCGTCGTCGTTGCCCGGGATCACATAGTCCACGCCCTTGGGCGAGTTGTTGGTATCGACCACGGCCACGACCGGGATGCCCAGCTTCTGCGCTTCGGCGATGGCGAGGTCTTCCTTGCCCACGTCGATGATGAAGAGCAGGTCCGGGGTGCCGCCCATCTCGCGGATGCCGCCGAGCGAGGCCTGCAGCTTCTGCTGCTCGCGCTCCATGTTCAGCCGCTCTTTCTTGGTCAGGCCCTCGGCGCCGGTGGCCAGAACCTCGTCGAGCTGCTTCAGGCGCTGGATCGACTGCGAGACGGTCTTCCAGTTGGTGAGCGTGCCGCCCAGCCAGCGGTGGTTCATGTAGTGCTGCGCGCATTTCTCGGCGGCTTCGGCGATCGGCTTCTGGGCCTGACGCTTGGTGCCGACGAAGAGGATGCGGCCGCCCTTGGCCACGGTGTCGCGCACGACCTTGAGCGCCTGGTCCAGCATCGGGACCGTCTGCGTCAGGTCGACGATATGGATGCCGTTGCGGTCGCCGTAGATGAACTCCGCCATCTTCGGGTTCCAGCGAGCGGTCTGGTGGCCGTAGTGAACGCCAGCTTCAAGCAGCTGACGCATGGAAAACTCGGGGAGCGCCATGTCCATGTCCTTTCCGGTTTGCGCCTCGGCGAAGCCTTGTAGAGGGTGTGCCCCCAACCGGTGGACCTGCGGGGATGTCTCCCCCGAAAGCCCGGACTTCGCCTGTGAAGTGGGCGCGCTTTATCCTCCCCGTCCGGCGATTGCAAGAGCCGTGGCCCCGGAGGGCCGGAAAAGGCCGGCGTGCGGCAGCCTGACCCCCCTGCCGCCCCGGCACGGCGCTTGCCCAAGGGCGCGCGACGGGGCATCAAACCTGCATGAGCATTCCCGCGATCCTCTGCATCGGCGCGGTCCAGTGGGACCTGATCGGCCATACGGCCGATCCGATGCCGGCCGGGGCCGACCTGCCGGGCCGCGTCTCGCGGATGCCGGGGGGCGTGGCCTTCAACATCGCGCAGGCGCTGGCGCGCGAGGGGCTCACTGTGGCGCTTCTTGCCACGGTCGGCACGGATGCCGAGGGCGAGGGGCTGGTGCGGGCGGGCATGGCGCTCGGGCTCGACATGCGCTTCCTGCATCGCGGGGGCGCCACCGATCTCTATCTCGCGCTCGAGGCCGAAGGGGCGCTGGTGGGCGCCGTGGCCGATGCCCGCGCGCTCGAGGAGGCGGGCGAGGCGGTGCTGGAACCACTGCGCGACGGACGCCTCGCCACGGAGGCCCTGCCCTTCGCCGGCACATTGGTGATCGACGGCAACCTGCCCGAGCCTGTCCTGCGCGGGCTTGCCGCCTCCGGGCTCCTCGCCCGCGCGGATCTGCGCCTCGCGCCGGCGAGCCCTGCCAAGGCTCCGCGGCTGGCCCCGCTTCTGGCGCATCCGGGCGCGGTGCTGCAACTCAACCGCGCCGAGGCCGCCACGATCTGCGGCGCGGACTTTCCCACCTCGCTCGCCGCCGCCGAGGCGCTGCTCGCGCGGGGCGTGGCGCGCGTCCTCGTCACCGACGGCGCCCTGCCCGCCACCGACGGCTGCGCCCGGCGCGGCCTTCTGCAGGCCTGTCCGCCCGCCGTTCCCTGTCGCCGGGCGACCGGCGCGGGCGATGCCTTCCTCGCCGCCCATCTCGCGGCCGAACATCGCGGCGCCGGGCGGGAGGCCGCCCTGGCCGCCGCGCTCGCCGCCGCGGCAGCCCTTGTGTCAGGAGACGTCATCTCATGAATGCACCGCTCGCACTCGACCGGGAAATCGCCGAGGCCCTGCTCACCGGGCAACCCGTCGTGGCCCTCGAATCGACCATCATCACCCACGGGATGCCCTATCCGCAGAATGTGGACACCGCGCGCGAGGTCGAGGCCACCGTCCGTGCCGCGGGCGGCGTCCCCGCCACCATCGCCGTGATGGACGGCCAGATCCGCGTGGGTCTGGGCGAGGCCGAGCTCGAGCGGCTGGCGCGCGCCGAGGAGGTGCAGAAACTGTCGCGGGCGGATCTCGCCACCTGCCTCGCCACCGGCGCCATGGGCTCGACCACGGTCGCGGCCACCATGATCGCAGCCAACCTCGCCGGGATCTCGGTCTTCGCCACCGGCGGCATCGGCGGGGTGCACCGGGGCGCCGAGACCAGCTTCGACATCTCGGCCGACCTGAACGAACTGGCGCAGACGCCCGTCACCGTCGTCTCGGCGGGTGCCAAGGCCATCCTCGATCTGCCCAAGACCTTCGAAGTGCTCGAGACGCTGGGCGTGCCGGTGATCGCCGTGGGCCAGGACGAGATCCCCGCCTTCTGGTCGCGACGCTCGGGGCTGAAGGCGCCGATCCGGCTCGACACGGCCGAAGAGATCGCCGCGGCCCATATGATGCGCGCGAGGCTCGGCCTGCCGGGCGGGCAGCTCGTGGCCAATCCGATCCCGGCCGAGGCGGAGATCCCGCTCGCCGAGATGGCGGCGGTGGTCGACCGCGCCATCGCGCGGGCCGAGGCGCAGGGCGTGGCCGCCAAGGCCGTGACGCCGTTCCTGCTCGACCTGATCTTCGATCTGACCGAGGGCCGGTCGCTCGAGGCCAACCGGGCGCTCGTCCTGTCGAACGCCCGGCTCGCGACCGACATCGCCCGCGCCATCGCCAGAGGCTGACCCGGGAGTTGCCGAAGGACCGCCCGTCAGAGGGCGGTCCAGCCCCCATCCACCGAGATCGTCGTCCCGGTGATCTGATCGGCCGCACCCGAGCAGAGGAACACCACCGTGCCGCCGATCTGACCGGTCGTTGCGAACTGGCGCGAGGGCTGGCGGTCGAGCATCACCTCGCGGATCACCGTCTCGCGGTCCATGTCGTGCGCCTTCATCTGGTCGGGGATCTGCGCCTCGACCAGCGGCGTCAGCACATAGCCCGGGCAGATCGCGTTGCAGGTGATGCCCTTGCCCGCGGTCTCGAGCGCGGTGACCTTGGTGAAGCCCACCACCCCGTGCTTGGCCGCGACATAGGCCGACTTGTAGGGGCTCGCCGTCAGCCCGTGCGCCGAGGCGATGTTGACGATCCGCCCCCAGCCCTTCGCCCGCATCCCCGGCAGCGCCGCCGCCGTGGTGTGGAAGGCCGACGAGAGGTTGATCGCGAGGATCGCGTTCCACTTCCCGACCGGGAACTCCTCGATCGACGAGACATGCTGGATGCCCGCGTTGTTCACGAGGATGTCGCAGCCGCCCGCCGTCTCGATCAGCGCCCGGCACGCTTCGCCGTCCGACATGTCGGCCGCGATGTAGCGGCAGCTCACGCCATGTTCGCGGCCGATCTTCTCGGCCAGCGCGTGATCCTCGTCGCGGTCGGTGAAGGAGTTGATGACAACCTCGGCGCCGGCGCGCGCCAGCTCTTCGGCGCAGCCCAGCCCGATGCCCGAGTTCGAGCCGGTGACGATTGCCCGCTTGCCGTTCAGATCCATGATCCTGCCTCCCGTCATGTGCACTGGCCAAGACCTAGCCAATGGGCCGCGGGATGGCGAGATGGCACGGAGACCGGGGCGCCTGTCATTCGCGAAGCGCGAAAAAAAACGCCGGCGCGAAGCCGGCGTTAAGTCGTTGAGGCAGGTTTCATACAGGCAAGAAACCTATCGAGCAGTGGGATACTTATACGACCTTCTCCGCCGCTGTCCAAGGTAAAAGTTTGAAAAGGTTACCGCCCGCGGCTAAATCTGGCCCCCTGCGGATCGGCCACCGAGGAGCTGTTGCCCGAATGATACAGGAATTCCGGTCCCGCCTGAGGGGCGCCGCGCTGGCTCTCGGGCTTGCCGTTCTGGGCACGACGCTGGCCGCCGAACCCCGGCACGGCATAGCTATGTATGGCGAACCGGCGCTTCCACCGGATTTTGTGTCTCTGCCATATGCAAATCCCGACGCGCCGAAGGGCGGCCGGATCGTGCTGGGCGAGACGGGCGGATTCGATTCCCTCAACCCCTACATAGTTAAGGGCCGCGCCCCCTATTCGCTCGCGCCGCTGACGGTCGAGACGCTGCTCGGCCGGTCGCTCGACGAGCCCTTCACGCTCTACGGGCTTCTGGCCGAATCGGTCGAGACGGACCCTGCCCGGACCTGGGTCGAATTCACGCTGCGCGAGGGCGCGCGGTTCTCGGACGGCACGCCCGTGACGGTCGGGGATGTGCTCTGGTCGTTCGAGATTCTCGGCACGAAAGGGATGCCGCGCTACTGGGGCGCGTGGCAGAAGATCGCGAGCGCCGAGCAAACAGGCCCGCGTTCGGTCCGCTTCACCTTCTCCGAGCAGGACCGCGAACTGCCGCTGGTGTTGGGTCTGCGCCCGATCCTGAAGAAGGCGCAGTGGGAGGGCCGCGACTTCGGCTCCTCGGGCTTCGAGGCGCCGATCGGCTCGGGGCCCTACATCCTCGAGAGCTTCGAGCCGGGCCGGGTGCTGCGCTACCGCCGGAACCCTGACTGGTGGGGGCGCGACCTGCCCTTCAACCGCGGCCTGCACAATCTCGACGAGGTGGTGGTCGAGTATTTCGGCGATGCAAGCGTGGCCTTCGAGGCGTTCAAGGCCGGCGCCCTCTCGGTCTATCGCGAGACGAGCGCCGCCCGCTGGGCCACCCACTACGGGTTCCCGGCCGTGCAGAGCGGCGCGATGGTCAAGTCCGAGATCCCGCATGGCCGCCCGTCCGGAATGGAGGGGCTGGTGATGAACACGCGCCGCGCCCTTTTCGCGGACTGGCGCGTGCGCGAGGCGATGCTCTTGGCCTTCGACTTCGACCTCATCAACCGCACGCTGACCGGCGGCGCCGAGCCGCGGATCGCCTCCTACTTCTCGAACTCCGCGCTCGGGATGGAGGCGGGGGCGCCTGCCACGGGGCGCGAGCGGGCGCTGCTCGAGCCCTTTGCGGCCGATCTCCTGCCCGGCACGCTCGACGGCTATGCCCTGCCCGCGACGCACGGCGCCTCGAACCGCGGCAACCTCCGCAAGGCCGCCCGACTTCTCTCGGAGGCCGGCTGGCGGATCGAGGACGGGATGCTCGAAGGCCCGGGCGGCACCCCCTTCGCCTTCGAGATCCTGCTGCCGCAGGGCGCGGATGCGATGATCGCGGCTTCGATCATCTACCGACAGGCACTGACACGGCTCGGGATCTCGGCCCGCATCACGACCGTCGATCCGGCGCAGTTCAAGCAGCGGGTCGACAATCAGGATTTCGACATGACGAGCTTCCTGCGCTCGCTCACCCTCTCGCCCGGCAACGAGCAGCTCCTCTACTGGTCGGCCGAGGACAAGGATCTGCCCGGCTCGCGCAACCTGATGGGGATGGAGAGCCCCGCCGCCGAGGCCGTGATCCGGCACATGCTGGCCACCGACGATGCCGAGGAGTTTCAAGCCTCCGTGAGGGCGCTCGACCGGGTCCTGACGGCCGGTAGATATGTCATTCCGATGTGGTATTCTCGGGTCTCCCGGCTGGCGCACGACAGGCACCTGCGCTATCCGGCAAAAACACCCATCTATGGCGACTGGCCGGGCTTCCTGCCGGACGTCTGGTGGCAAGAAAAGTGAGAGCGAGCGGACGAAGATGAAGAAACTGGTGGTTCTGGCGGTCGTCGCGGCCGCCCTTCAGGGCTGCAACACGGTGGCAGGCGTGGGACAGGACATCACGGGCGGCGCGAACCGCGTCGGCAACTGGGTGATGGGCCCCGGCTACTGACCCAAGGCCGACGCCCGGCCTTCCTCCTGACAGGAACAGAGGATCCGCCCGGCCCTTCCGCAGGGCGGGCGGATCTCATTGCGCCACGAACATCCGCTTCGGCGCCTGTTCGAGCTCGGCCACCCGGGCCTGAAGTGCTGCCAGATCGGCCTCCCGCGCGGTCAGGCGCTCGGCCAGCTCCTCGGGCGTGGGCTGCGGTACCTCCTCTTCCCGTGCGCCCGAGATCCCGCGGAAGAGCCGGGCGAAGAGCCGCGAGAGATCGTCCATGATCAGGAAGAAGGACGGCACGATCACGAGGCTCAGCACCGTTGAGACGATGATGCCGCCGATCACGGCGGTCGCCATCGGCGCCCGGAACGGCCCGCCCTCGCCCACGCCGAGAGCCGAGGGCAGCATGCCCGCCGACATGGCGATCGAGGTCATGACGATGGGGCGGGCCCGCTTGTGCCCGGCCTCGAGAATCGCCGAGAACCGGTCCATCCCCCGCGCCCGCATCTCGACCGCGAAATCCACGAGCAGGATCGCGTTCTTGGTCACGATCCCCATCAGCATCAGGATCCCGATTAGCACCGGCATCGAGAGCGCCGAGCCCGTCAGGATCAGCGCCGCGGCGACGCCGCCGATGGCCAGCGGCAGCGAGAAGAGGATGGTGAAGGGCTGGAGCACCGAGCGGAACAGCAGGATCAGCACGGTCAGCACCAGCATGAGCCCGAGGATCATCGCATTGCCGAAGCTCGTCATCAGCTCCTGCTGGACCTCGGCGTCGCCCGCTTCCTGAATGCGGACGGTGGGCGGCAGCTCGACGCTTTCGGTGATCTCCTTGAAGCGCGCCGAGGCGGTGCCGAGCGCCACGCCGACGGGCAGGTTCGCCCCGATGGTCGCGCGCCGCTCGCGGTTCAGCCGGTCGACGACGCTCGGACCTTCGGCGATGCGGATATCGGCCACGGCCGAGAGCGGCACCTGCGCGCCCGAGGCGGTGGTGATCTTCAGCGCCGCGATGCGCGCCAGATCGCCCCGCGCCGCCGTCGCGAGCTGCACCCGCACCGGGATCTGGCGCCCGTCGAGCGAGACCTTGGCGAGGCTCGCGTCGATATCGCCGATGGTCGCCACCCGCACGATCTCGGCGATCTGCGCCGTGGTCACGCCCAGCCGGGCCGCCTCGTCGCCCCGCGGCGTGATCTGCAATTCGGGCCGCGGCAGCGCGCCCTCCGACGCCACATCGGCCAGCAGCGGATCGCCCCTGAGCGCGGATTCGAGCCGCGCCACCGCGGTGTTCAGGTCGGCCTCGCTGCTCGAGAGGATCGAGAAGCTCAGGTCGCGCTCGCCCCGGTCGTTCAGCTTGAAGGCGCGCGCGTCGGGCACGTCGGCGATCCGCGCAAAGATCTCGGCCTCGATCTCGTTCTGCGGCCGGACGCGGCCCTCGGGCGTCATCTGCGGCAGGAACGGCCCCACGAGCGGCAGCCGCCCGGCCAGCGTCACGATGCGGTAGCTGAGCCGGTGGTCGAGCTTCTCGAGCAGCACCGTCACCGCGGCGCGGCGAATGTCGCGCTCGCCTGTGGGCGAGGCGCCGCCCAGCACGAAGACATTCTCCACCCCCTCCACGTCGCGGATCCGCTCGAGGATCGCCTGCGTCGTCCGGTCGGTCTCGTCGAGCGAGCTGCCAGGGGCGAGCTCCACGCTGAGGGGGATGCGGCTCACGTCCTCGGGCGGGATGAAGCTGCCCGGAATGCGCAGCATGAAGAACATGGACACAGCGAAGACCCCGATGGCCGCGAGAAGCGTGAGATAGCGGAAGCGCAGGGTCTGGCGCACGAGGCCCAGATAGCCGCGCATGATGAAGCCGTCGCCGTGCGACTTCTCGTCGGCATCCTTCGAGCGCATGAGATAGGCCGCCATCATCGGCGTGATGAGCCGCGCCACGAGCAGCGAGAAGAGCACCGAAATGGCGACGGTCAGGCCGAACTGGGCGAAATATTGCCCCGGAATCCCGGGCATGAACGAGACCGGCACGAAGACCGCGACGATGGTGAGCGACGTGGCGATCACCGCCATGCCGATCTCGTCGGCCGCGTCGATGGCCGCGCGGTAGGGCGACTTGCCCATCCGGATGTGGCGCGCGATGTTCTCGATCTCGACGATGGCATCGTCGACGAGGATGCCCGTGGCGAGCGTGATGGCGAGGAAGCTCACGAGGTTGAGAGAGAAGCCCAGGAGGTCCATCACCCAGAAGGTCGGCACCGCCGAGAGCGGCAGCGCCACCGCCGCGATGAAGGTCGCGCGCCAGTTCCGCAGGAAGGCCAGAACCACGAGCGTGGCCAGAAGCGCCCCCTCGAGAAGCGTGTGGAGCGCCGCCTCGTAATTGCCGTAGGTGTAGAAGACCGTGTCGTCCACCAGTTCGGCGCGAACCTCGGGATGCGCCCGCGCGAGATCGGCCAGCACCGCATTCACGGTCTCGGCCACCGAGACTTCGCTCGCGCCCTTGGCGCGGAAGACCGCGAAGGTCACCACCGGCTCGCCGTTGAAGCGCGAGAAGGAGCGCAGCTCCTCGTAGCTGTCCACCACCTCGCCCAGATCCGAGAGCCGCACGAAGCGCCCCGAGGGCAGCGCGATGGTCGTGGCGGCGAGCCGCCCGGCCGTCGCCGCATCGCCCAGCACGCGGATCGCCTGCTCGCCCTGCCCGAGCTCGGCCCGGCCCGAGCCGAGATTGGCATTCGTCGCGCGGAGCTGCGTGTTCACCTGCGGCGCGGTGATGCCGAAACTGTCGAGCTTCACCGGATCGAGCTCCACCCGGATCTCGCGCTCGGCCCCGCCGTAGCGGTCCACCCGGCCGATGCCGGGCTTGCCCTGAAGCGCGCGGGTGATCGTGTCGTCCACGAACCAGGACAGTTCCTCGATGGTCATGTTCGGCGAGGAGACGGCGAAGGTCATGATCGCCTGCCCCTCGACATCGATGCGCGTCACGATGGGGGCCTCGATCCCGCCCGGCAGGTCGCCGCGGATCTGGTCGATGGCGTCCTTCGTGTCCTGCACCGCCTTTTCGGTGGGCACCTCCATGCGGAACTCGACGACGGTGGTCGAGCGGCCGTCCACCACGGTCGAGGTGATGTTCTTCACCCCGGTGACGCCCGCCACGGCATCCTCGATCTCCTTGGTGACCTGCGTCTCCATTTCGGCGGGCGCGGCGCCGGCCTGATCGACCGTCACCGCCACCAGCGGCACGTCGATGTTCGGAAAGCGCGTGATGGGCAGCGTGTTGAAGGCCTGCCAGCCCAGCACCATCAGCAGGACGAAGCCGAGGAGCGGCGCGACCGGATTGCGGATCGACCAGGCGGAGAAGTTCATCGCGGGCGCCTCAGTTGACGGGTTCGGCGGGGACCGGGTTCACCCGGTCTCCGGGGCGCACGAAGGCGCCGGCCTTCGTCACCACGAGGTCGTTCGAGAACAGGCCCTCGACGATCTCGACCATGCCGCGGTCGCGGATGCCCGTGGTGACGGGCGTCCGCTCCACCTCGCCGCCCTGACGCACGCGCAGGACCGTCGCACCGTCGGCGCCGCCGCTGACCGCCGTCACCGGCACCGCCAGCGCGTCGCGCTCGCTCACGAGGATCTCGGCCTCGGCGAACATGCCCGAGCGCACGGCCTCCATCTGGCCTATGGCGATGCGCGCACGGCCGAGGCGGGTGGCGGTGTCGATGGTGGGCTCGACCAGCCGGACCGTCCCTTCGAGCGGCTCGGCCGTGCCGAGCGTGCGGATCAGCACCTTCTGCCCGGGCCTGAGCCGCAGCAGATCCTGCTCGGCCACATCGGCGAAGAGCTCGAGCTGCCCGTCGCGCAGCAGCGTGAACATGGGCTCGCCCTGCGCCGAGGCGATGGCGCCGACCTTGGCCGTGCGCGAGACGATCTCGCCCGCCACCGGCGCCACCACCGACGTGCGGTTCAATTGCAGCTCGATATTGGCCAGCTGCGCCTCGGCCAGCGCCACCTGCGCCCGCGCGGCCTCGAGCGTCTGGCGCGCGACCATCACGCGGGCGTTGGCCGAGACCGACGCGGCCTGCGCCGTATCGGCCGCCGCCTGCGAGGCCGCACCCTGCTGGCGCAGCTGCGCGGTGCGCCGGTTCACCCGCTCGGCCTCGTCGGCGGAGGCCTTGGCCTCGAGCACCTGCGCCTCGGCCTGGGCGATGGTGGCGCGCGCCGAGGCGAGCGAGGCGGTGAACTGGCTCTTCTGCAGTTCGAGCGTCGAGACCGACAGGCGCGCCAGCACCTGCCCCTCGGCCACGGTATCGCCCACGTCGGCCTCGAGCGTCTCGATGGGCTGGCCCTCGATCAGCGGTTGGACCTGCACCAGCTCGACCGCGCCGATCAGCCCCGAGGCGATCACCCGGTCGCGCATCGGCCGGCGCACGACGGTCGAGACCGTGATGGCGGGCAGGGCCTGAGCACCTGCGGCCGGGGTGGCGGCCTCCTGCGCGGGGCTCGCCCAGGGCATCAGACCGGCAAGAAGGGCAATCGTCATCACGCGCCGCATGGCAGACCTCTCGCTTTCGAAGCACCCTGCGCCTCGCACCGTGCCACCTCGTCGAGGGTGGCGTCGATGCTGCGCAGCAGAAGGGATTTCAGTTCGACCGCCCCGGCCCGCTTCTGCGGCCAGTCGAGCGCCCAGGCCCGCACCAGCATCACGAGGAAGGCGGCATGGGCTGCAAAGCGCGCCTCGGCCTCGGCCGGAGGTTGCCCCGTCACGCGGGCGAAGATCCCGAGGAAGGCCCGGCGGATCTCCGTCTCCATGCGCTCGCAGATGCCGGCGATCTCGGGGTTGCGGTGCGCCATGGCGGTGATCTCGGCCCAGAGCGGCGCATCCTCCTCGCAGAGCTCCACCTCGATCCGGTAGCGCAGGATCTCGCGCAGCCGCGCCATCGGATCGTCGGACGAGACCACGGCGGCGAAGTCACGCTCGACGCCTTCGAGATCGCGCCGCACGATCGCCTCGACGATGGCGGCCTTCGAGGGAAAGTAGCGGTAGAAGTTGCCGACGCTCATGCCCGCGGCGCGGGCCAGATCCTGCATCGAGGCGCCGTCGAACCCCTTCTCGGCGAAGGTGCCGCGGATCTGATCGAGGATCTCGTCGCCGCGCGGAACGGGGGCAGAGCTGTCGGGCATGAGGCCTCGTGCGGCTGGCGAATGAACGTTCATTCGCACATAGAGAGCCGTCAGGCAAGATCAAGAGGGCGTGAGGCGCCCCCGCTTGCATCGCCCGACAGGCAGGCGTAGCACGAGGTGGCGCATCGCCGCAGGGCTCCCGTCCCGGGATGACCGCCGCGGCCCACCCCCCAACGCAGGATTTCCAAAGGAGCGGCCATGATCCGCCTCGACATTTTCTCGGATCCCGTCTGCCCCTGGTGCTACATCGGCAAGGCGCATCTGGACCGCGCGCTCGAGACGCGCCCCGACCATCCGTTCCTCATCGAATGGCACCCGTTCCAGCTCAATCCCGACATGCCCCCCGAAGGGATGGACCGGCGCAGCTACCTCGAAACCAAGTTCGGCGGGCGTCAGGCCGCGGTCGAGGTCTATGCCCAGGTGCAGGCCGCGGCCGAGGCGGCGGGGCTCGAGATCGACTTCTCCGCGATCGAACGCACGCCCAACACGCTCGACGCGCACCGGCTGATCCATTGGGCCGGGCTCGAGGGGCGGCAGGCGGCGGTGGTCTCCGCCCTCTTCCGCGGCTATTTCCGCGAGGGGCTCGACATCGGCGTGCCCGAGGTGCTGGCCGACATCGCCGGGCGCTGCGGCATGGACCGGGCGCTGACGCTCCGGCTGCTCTCCTCGGATGCCGACCGCGAGGATCTGGCCGCGCGGGATGCGGATGCGCGCGCCAAGGGCGTGCGGGCGGTGCCCACCTTCCTCGTTGCCCGCCGCCATGTGGTGCCCGGCGCGCAGCCGGTCGAGCTCTGGCAGCAGGTGATCGACGAACTGGCCGCAGCGAAGGGATCCGACGCATGACTTCCCTCGCAGGCTCCCCCGAGAGCGGGCGGCTCTCGAAGCCCGAATTCGTCGGCATGATCGCGATGCTCTTCGCGACCGTGGCCTTTTCCATCGATTCCATGCTGCCCGCCCTGCCCCAGATCGCGGCCGAGCTGAGCCCGGACGCGCCGAACCGCGCGCAGCTGATCCTCACGAGCTTCGTCCTCGGCATGGGGATCGGCACCATCTTCGCAGGCCCGCTCTCGGACCGGTTCGGGCGCAAGAAGGTCATCATGGGCGGCGCCGTGCTCTATTGCCTCGCCGCGCTCTGCGCCTGGGCGGCCCCCACGCTCGAGTTCATGCTGCTGGCCCGCGTGGCGGGCGGGCTCGGCGCTGCGGCTCCGCGGGTCGTGTCGCTGGCGCTCGTCCGCGACCTCTACCGCGGGCGCGAGATGGCGCGGATCATGAGCTTTGCCATGCTGATCTTCACGCTGGTGCCGGCGGTGGCGCCGCTCCTCGGCACGGTCGTGATCGAGGCCCTGGGCTGGCGCGGCATCTTCCTGTCGTTCCTCGGCTTTTCGGCCGTGTCGATCCTCTGGGTCTCGCTGCGCCAGCCTGAGACGCTCCCGCCCGAGGCGCGCCGCCCCTTCTCGACCGAGGGGCTGGTCTCGGCCTTCCGCGAGGTGCTCTCGCACCGGGTGATCCTCACCGCCATCGGGGTGCAGACGCTGGTCTTCGGCGCGCTCTTCGGCACGCTCTCCTCGACCCAGCAGGTCTTCGACACGACCTGGGGCCGGGCCGAGAGCTTCCCGCTCTGGTTTGCGGCCATCGCCCTCATGGCGGGCAGCGCGAGCCTCGTGAACGCGGCCCTCGTCATGCGGCTCGGGATGCGCTTCCTCGTGACGGTCGCGCTCGGCGTGCAGTTCCTCGTCTCGCTCGGCATGTGGGGGATGAACGTGGCCGACCTCTGGCCGGCGGCGCTGGCCTTCCCGGCCTATGTGGCCTGGACGACGGGGGTGTTCTTCACCGCGGGCCTGACGCTCGGCAACCTCAATGCGCTGGCGATGGAGCCTGTCGGCCATATCGCGGGCATGGCGGCGTCGGTCATCGGCTCGATCGCGACGGTTCTCGCGGTCTGCCTCGCCGCGCCACTGGGTCTCGCCTTCGACGGGACGCCCCTGCCGCTCATGCTGGGCGTGGCCTGCTTTGCGGGACTGGGCTACCTGCTGATCCGCTCGCTGCCCCGGAACTGATAGCCTGCCACGCAGGGATGGCCTCCGGGCCATCCCTGTCGTTTTCCGTCTGCAGGCCGAAGGCGCGACCCGGGTAGGCCTGGCTGCGACCGCTCTCCCGCTGCGCAATGGTTCCTGCCTTCGCTCGACTTGCCGGGGGGCGACCCCTGTCCCGCGACGGGGTGGCCGATGCCGGCCTCAACCCTGCCCCGCAGTCACCTGCCCGCCGGACGGGCCTCCTGTGTCCTCCCGCAGGGAGACGGACCCCGTCCCCTGCCTTCGGCTAGCCCGCCGGTCGAGCGACCTTGGCGGGGGTCTTCTCAGGCTTCACCACCTTCTCGGCCAGATCGCGGGCGATGGCGAAGGCGCCCTTGATCCGTTCGCCTTCGGTCTTCCAGTCGCGCGCAAGCACGATCTTGTTGTCCTTCACCCGCGCCGTCTCGCCCTGCGCCTTGATGAAATCCACAAGGCCCGCCGGATTGGCGAACTTGTCGTTGTGGAACTGCACCGTCGCCCCGCGCGGGCCGGTTTCGAGCCGCGAGATGCCCGCGCGCTTGCACATGGCCTTGATGCGCACCACGAGGAGAAGCGTGTTGACCTCGCGCGGCAGCGGGCCGAACCGGTCGATCAGCTCGGCCGCGAACCCTTCGAGCTCGACCTTGGTCGTGAGACCCGAGAGCCTGCGGTAAAGCCCGAGCCGCACGTCGAGATCGGGCACGAACTCCTCGGGGATCAGCACGGGGACGCCGAGGTTGATCTGCGGCGCCCATTGCTCGTCGGGCTCGCTCAGGCCCTGCAGCTCGCCCGAGCGGATCTTCTGGATCGTCTCCTCCAGCATCTGCTGGTAAAGCTCGTAGCCCACCTCCTTGATATGACCCGACTGTTCCTCGCCGAGGAGGTTGCCCGCGCCGCGCAGGTCGAGGTCGTGCGAGGCGAGATTGAAGCCCGCGCCGAGACTGTCGAGGGAGGCGAGCAGCCGCAGCCGCTTGATCGCCTGCGGGGTGAGAGGCGCGCGCGGCTTCGTCGTGAGATAGCAATAGGCCCGCGTCTTGGCCCGGCCCACCCGGCCGCGGATCTGATAGAGCTGGCTCAGGCCGAACATGTCGGCGCGATGGACGATCATCGTGTTGGCGGTCGGGATGTCGAGGCCCGACTCTACGATGGTCGTGGCCAGAAGCACGTCGAACTTGCCATCGTAGAAGGCATTCATCCGCTCGTCGAGCTCGCCCGCCGCCAGCTGGCCGTGCGCCACCACATAGGAGACCTCGGGCACATGGTCGCGCAGGAAGGCCTCCATGTCGGGCAGATCCGAGAGCCGCGGGACGACGAAGAAGCTCTGCCCGCCCCGATACCGCTCGCGCAGGAGCGCCTCGCGGATCGTCACAGTATCGAATTCCGAGACGTAGGTGCGGATGGCGAGCCGGTCCACGGGCGGCGTCGCGATGATCGACAGATCGCGCACGCCGGTCAGCGACAGTTGCAGCGTCCGCGGGATGGGCGTCGCGGTCAGCGTCAGCACATGGACCTCGGAGCGCATCTCCTTCAGCCGCTCCTTGTGCGACACGCCGAAATGCTGCTCCTCGTCGATGATGAGGAGCCCGAGGTTCTTCAGCTTCACGCCCTTGGCCAGAAGCGCATGGGTGCCGATGCAGATATCCACCGTGCCGTCGGCGAGGCCCGACCGCGTCTCGGCCGCCTCCCTGGCCGAGACGAAGCGCGACAGTTGATGCACTTTCATCGGAAAGCCGCGGAAGCGCTCGGCAAAGCTGCGGAAATGCTGACGGGCGAGAAGCGTGGTCGGGCAGATGACGGCCACCTGCATGCCCGCCAATGCCGCCACGAAGGCCGCCCGCATCGCGACCTCGGTCTTGCCGAAGCCCACATCGCCCACCACGAGCCGGTCCATCGGGCTGCCGGATTCGAGGTCCTTCACCACATCCGCGATGGCCGACAGCTGGTCGTCCGTCTCCTGATAGGGGAAGCGGGCCGAAAAGGCCTCCCACAGCGAATGCGGCGCCTCGAGGATCGGCGCATGGCGCAGGTGCCGCTCGGCCGCGATCCGCATGAGCCGCTCGGCAATCTCGCGGATCCGCTCCTTGAGGCGCGCCTTCTTGGCCTGCCACGCCCCGCCGCCCAGCTTGTCGAGCAGCCCCTCTTCGTGCCCGTAGCGGCTCAGAAGCTCGATATTCTCGACCGGCAGGTAGAGCTTCGCGTCCTCGGCATAGACGAGATGCAGGTAATCGTGCGGCGGCCCCGGCTTGTTCGAGGGCGGCTGCGGCACCCGCAGCGTCTCGAGGCCCATGTAGCGGCCCACGCCATGCTCGACATGGACGACGAGATCGCCGGGCGTCAGCGTGTCGTGCTCGCGCAGGAAGTTCTCGGCCTTCCGGCGCTTCTTCGGCTTCGAGATCAGCCGGTCGCCCAGCACATCCTGTTCCGAGATCACGGCGAGCCCCGGCGCGGTGAAGCCCTGCTCCAGCGCCCAGACCATCAGATGCGTGCCGCCGCGTGCCTCGGGCACGTCGCGGATGTCCTGCGCGAGCTTCGTGCCCTGCAGGCCGGCTTCCTCGAGAAGCCCCTTCAGCCGTTCGCGCGCGCCCTCGGACCAGCTGGCGATCACGACCTGCCGATCCTCGCGCAAGCTGCGAACATGATCGACCAACGCCCCGAACAGGCTGATGTTTTCGGCCTGACGCTCGGGCGCGAAGCTGCGCCCCATCCGCCCGCCCGCATCGAGGACGCCCGGACCGGGGCTCTGGGCCAGCGGCGAAAGCTGGATCACCCGGTGCCCGGCCACGGCCGCCTCCCATGCGGCTTCGTCGAGATAGAGGAGATCCGGCGCGGCGGGCTTGTAGACCGTGTCGAGCCGGCCCTTCGCCGTCATCGCCTCGCGCCGCGCGTCATACTGGTCGGCGATCCCCTCCCAGCGCGAGATCCGCGCCGGCGTCACCTGATCGTCGAGCATCACGCTCGCCTCGGGCAGATAGTCGAAGAGCGTCTCGAGCCGCGCGTGGAAGAAGGGCAGCCAGTGCTCCATCCCCTGATGCTTGCGGCCTGCCGACACGGCCTCGTAGAGCGGGTCGTCCGTCCCCGCCGCGCCGAACTCGATCCGATAGTTCTGGCGGAAGCGGGTAAAGGCACCCTCGTCCAGCATCACCTCCGACACCGGGGCCAGCTCCACGAGGTCGAGCTTCTCGACCGTGCGCTGGGTCTCGGGGTCGAAGCGGCGCGCTCCGTCCAGCACGTCGCCGAAGAAATCGAGCCGCACCGGCCCCGCCACACCCGGCGGATAGATGTCGACGATGCCGCCGCGGATCGCATAGTCGCCGGGCTCCGTCACCGTGTCGGTGAGCGAGAATCCCATGCGGGCGAGATAGGACCTAAGGCGTCCCTCATCCACCCGGTCGCCCACGCGGGCCGAGAAGGAGGCCGCCCGCAGCACCTCGCGCGCGGGAATGCGCTGGGTCGCGGCATTGAGCGTGGTCAGCAGGACGAAGGCCCCCGGCATCCCGTGCGCCAGGGCGGCGAGCGTCGCCATCCGCCGCGCCGAGATCTCGGGGTTGGGCGAGACCCGGTCGTAGGGCAGGCAGTCCCAGGCCGGAAGCTCCAGCACCACGGCGCGCGGCGCCATGACGGCCAGCGCCGTGCGCATGGCCTCGAGCCGCTTGTCGTCGCGCGCGACGTGAATGACAGGGGCACCGCGGTCGAGCTCTTTCGCGACCAGCCGGGCATCGTAGCCCTCGGGCGCACCGCCGAGGAAGATCCGCGTTCCGTTCTGCATGAGGCTCACTTAACAGGGCGCGCCGCCGCGTCAACGGCCTGCGTGCTGCGTTGCTGCACGGCGGCTCCCGGGGCCGTCAGAGCGCGCCGATGCGCAGGTTCTGATACATCCCCCAGAGGGCAGTGAAGAAGATCGCGACCACCCCCAGCCCCTGCACCTGCCGCCGATGCCAGGAGAGCGCGTGGTAAAGGTCCGGCCCCGCCAGATCCTCGATCCGGAGCGCGGTGCGGTGGCTCATGCCGGCCACGAGCATCATGGGAAAGCCGAGGCAGAACAGCGCCTGCGCGAATTCGAGCCCGTAGCGGAAGCCGAGGATCCCCAGCGCGGTCAGCAGGAACGAGGCCAGTGCCACGACCCAGAGACCCGCGGCCTCGCCGATGTGGCGGAGGCGGCCTGCATAGATGCAGGCCAGCTGATGGACATCCTCGCCCGCGCGCCCACCCTGCCGGCGCGCCCGCTGCACCAGATCCCAGGGCACGCCCATCACCCAGTGGCTCGCGGTCGACCACATCACCGCCAGCGCGATCCAGAACCAGAGGTTCGAGAAGGAACGGAAATCGATCACCTCGGAAATACGGACGTAGAAATCCACCTGCGGCCTGCCCTCCTGCCCGGACGATCCTGCATACCGCCCTTGCGGCATTCGTACCCTTGAGATGGGGGTCTTTCCATGGCAGGCACAAGGAAATTTCCAAGCACGGGCACCGCGTGCCCGTGACGTTCCCGAGGACAGCCATGCGCCCGATCCAAGCCGCCTATCCCCATGCCCGCTTCCGCCGCACCCGCCGCACCGACGCGCTGCGCCGGCTCACGCAGGAATATACGCTGACCACGGGCGATCTGATCTGGCCGCTGTTCGTGCGTGACGGGGAGAATATCGAAGAGCCGATCCACTCCATGCCGGGCGTCGTGCGCCGCTCGGTCGACCGGATCGTGGCCGCGGCCGAAGAAGCCGCAAGCCTAGGCATCCCGGCGGTCTGCCTCTTTCCCTACACCGATCCGTCCTTGAAGACCGAGCTCTGCGAGGAGGCCTGGAACCCCTGCAACCTCGCCAACCGGGCGATCCGCGCCATCAAGGCCGCGGTGCCCGAGCTGGCCGTCATGACCGATGTGGCGCTCGATCCCTACAATGCCAACGGCCATGACGGGCTGGTGCGCGACGGGATCATCCTGAACGACGAGACGGTCGAGGCGCTGGTCCGGATGGCGCTGGCGCAGGCCGAGGCGGGCGCGGACATCCTCGGGCCGTCGGACATGATGGACGGCCGCATCGGCGCAATGCGGACCGCGCTCGAGGCGGCGGGCCACAAGGATGTGGCGATCCTCTCCTATTCGGCGAAATATGCCTCGGCCTTCTACGGCCCGTTCCGCGATGCAGTGGGCGCCTCGGGCGCGCTCAAGGGCGACAAGAAGACCTACCAGATGGATCCCGGCAACTCGGACGAGGCGCTGCGGCTGATCGAGCGCGACCTGCGCGAGGGCGCTGACATGGTGATGGTGAAGCCCGGGATGCCCTATCTCGACATCTGCCGGCGGGTGAAGGACGCTTTCGGCGTGCCGACCTACGCCTATCAGGTCTCGGGCGAATATGCGATGATCCGGGGCGCGGCCGACCGCGGCTGGATCAAGGGCGAGGCCGCGATGATGGAGAGCCTGCTCTGCTTCAAGCGCGCGGGCTGCGACGGCATCCTCACCTATTTCGCCCCCGAGGCGGCACGGCTTCTGAACGGCATGGGCTGACGCATCGGCACCGGGCTGCCGCGGCCGGGACGCTTCGGGCTGACAAAGGGCGAAGAACGCGATATAAGTGTCCGTCAGGGGACGAAGATCCCCGCCCCAGGGACTTGAGGCGGAATGAGGGTTTCCATGGCTGATTATTCGAGACGGGCTTTTCTCGGCACCGCCGGCGCGGCGCTGGCGCTCGTGGCAGGCTGTGCCAACGGCGTCGGCAACAACAATGCGGCGGTGATCGATGCGCGGGTGGATGCCACGCGCGACTATCTCTTCAATCGCTACCCCGGCACGCGCGACCTCGCCCGCGATGCCAGGGGCGTGCTCTACATGCCGCTCGTGACCGAGGCGGGCTTCGGCGTGGGCGGCGCCTACGGCCGCGGCGCGCTCCGCATCAACGACATCACGGTGGACTATTACTCGGCCACCCGCGCCACCATCGGCTTCCAGATCGGCGCGCAGCAATATGCCCATGCGCTCTTCTTCATGACCGAGCAGGCGCTGGCCGACTTCCGCGCCGGCACCGGCTGGGCGGTGGGCGCGGACGTGCGCTACGCCACGCCCGATCAGGGCGCGAGCCTCGGCAAGGAAACGACCGAGATCCAGCCCGTCGTGGCGCTGGTCTTCGGCCAGTCCGGCCTGATCGCCGGAGCGACGCTGGGCGGCGTGAAATATTCGCGCATCATCCCCTGAACGGGCCATCTTTCGCGATCCGGGCCCCGGGAGCCGCTCCCGGGGCCCTTTCCATGTGCGCCTGCCGGGCCTTGGGGCGCCAAGGGAGCCGGTCCGCGCGGTCGTCGCCCTTGCGGGAGCAGAGGAAGGACCGCCCGACGCAGCGGCAAAGGCGCAGGCGCCGGGGGCTTTCCCTTTGCGGATCGCGGGCGGCAGCCTCAGCGCGTGAGGCGCTTGATGAGCGCGGAGGTGTCCCAGCGCCCGCCGCCCATCTGCTGGACCTCCTTGTAGAACTGGTCCACGAGCGCCGTTACCGGCAGGCTTGCCCCCACCTCGTCGGCGGTCCGGAGGCAGATGCCCAGATCCTTGCGCATCCAGTCCACCGCAAATCCGTAGTCGAACTTGCCGTCGAGCATCGAGCCATGCCGGTTCGCCATCTGCCAGCTGCCCGCGGCGCCCTGGCTGATGACCTCGACCACGGCCTTGCCGTCCATGCCCGCCTTCTCGCCGAAGGCCAGCGCCTCGGCCAGCCCCTGCACCAGCCCCGCGATGCAGATCTGGTTCATCATCTTGGCGATCTGGCCCGAGCCGCTCTCGCCGAGCCTGCGGCAGACCCGGGCATAGGCCGCCATCACCGGCTCGGCCGCGGCATAATGCGCCTCCGAGCCGCCGCACATGATCGACAGGACGCCGTTCTCGGCCCCCGCCTGCCCGCCCGAGACCGGCGCATCGACGAAGCCCAGACCGAGCCCGTCCGCCTCGGCCGCAAGCTCGCGCGTGACCTGCGCCGAGACGGTGGTGTGGTCGACGAAGATCGCGCCCCGCTCCATGCCCGCGAAAGCGCCGCTCTCGCCGCGGCAGATCGAGCGCAGATCGTCGTCGTTGCCCACGCAGGCCATCACGAATGCGGCACCCTCGGCGGCCTCGGCCGGCGTGGCGGCCGCGCGTCCGCCATGCTGCGCGGCCCAGGCCTCGGCCTTGGCGGGGCTGCGATTGTAGACCGTCACCTCGTGCCCCTTGGCCGCGAGATGCCCCGCCATCGGGAAGCCCATGACCCCCAGTCCCAGAAATGCCAACTTGGCCATGATCTTCCTCCCGATTGCCGTCATGTCACGGATCGACTAGGAACCATTCCGACCTCTCGCGTCAAGGACGGGCCCCATGATCGTCGTCTTCCGCTGGCTCCTGCGCATCTTCACCGGCCTCGTGGTGCTCGCGCTCGTGGCCACGCTGATCGGCTACTATTTCCTGTCGCGCTCGCTGCCCGACTATAACGAGAGCTTCCGCATCGAGGGCCTCTCGGGCCCGGTCGAGATCGTGCGCAACGATGCCAACGTGCCCCATATCTTCGGCAAGACCGACGAGGATGTCTATTTCGCGCTGGGCTTCGCCCATGCGCAGGACCGGCTCTGGCAGATGGTCACGATGCGGCGCACGGCGCAGGGGCGGCTGTCGGAAGTGTTCGGCGAGCGGACGCTGAAGATCGACGAGCTCATGCGCCGCTACGACCTCTACGGGCTCGCCCAGAGCTCTGTCGAGGCGCAGGATCCCGAGACGCGCGCGGCGCTCGAGGCCTATGCCCGCGGCGTCAACGCCTGGATCGCGGAGGTGAATGCCGACGCCCGCGGGCGGGGGGCGCCGGAGTTCTTCCTCTTCTCGAACGAGATCGCGGTCTGGCGCCCGGCCGACAGCATCGCGCTCATCAAGCTGATGGCGCTTCAGCTCTCGTCGCACCTGCAATCCGAGGTGCTGCGGGCCCGGGCCTCGCTGCTCTTGCCCGACGCAAGGGTGGCGGACCTCCTGCCCGATGTGCCGGGGGCGGGCGTGATCGCCCTGCCGTCCTACGCGAGCCTCGTGCCGGGACCTTTCCCGGCGCTGCGCAAGGCCGAGCATGTCGAGGATCCGCTCTCGCCCTTCCACACGAAGAGCCTTTCCGGCGCCTCGAACGCCTGGGCCGCGGCCCCCTCGCGCTCGGCTGCGGGCGGATCGCTTCTGGCCAACGACCCGCATCTGGGCTTCACCGCCCCCTCGATCTGGTATCTGGCCCGGCTGCAGCTTTCCTTGGGAGGCGTGATCGGCGCGACCCTGCCCGGCGTGCCCGCAGTGCTCCTCGGCCGGTCGAACCGGCTCGGCTGGGCCCTGACCTCGGCCTACCTCGACGATCAGGACATCCATATCGAGGAGGTGAACCCCGAGAACCACGAGGAATATCGCACGCCCGACGGCTGGAAGCGGTTCGAGACCCGCCGCTCGATCATCAAGGTGAAGGACGCGCGCCCGATCACCATCACCCTGCGCTGGACCGACAACGGCCCCGTCCTGCCGGGCACCCACTACGATCTCGCCGCCATCACGCCCCCCGGCCATGTGGCCTCGCTGTCCTGGACGGCACTCTCCCCCGCGGACACGTCGATGAGCGCGGCCGTTCGGCTGATGAAGGCCGCGAGCATCGACGAGGCGATCGAGGCGGGGCGCCTCTTCGTGGCGCCGGCGCAGAACCTCATGCTCGCGGACACGCAGGGGGTGGCGCTGCAGACCGTGGGGGCGATGCCCCGCCGCGATCCCGCGCACCAGTCGAAGGGGCGGATGCCCTCGCCCGGCTGGATCGCCGGGAACCGCTGGCAGGGCACCTTCCCCTATGAGGAGAACCCGCGTGTTGTGACCCCCGAGACGGGCATCCTCGGCAATACCAACAACAAGACGGTGGATCGCCCCTTCCCGCTCCATGTCTCTTTCGACTGGGGCGACACGCAGCGCATCCAGCGCTGGCTCGCGCTGATGAAGAGCCGCGAGGTCCATACCCGCGAGAGCTTCATCGAAGCGCAGCTCGACACGGTCTCGCCCACGGCGCGGAACCTCCTGCCGCTCGTGGCGGCGGATCTGTGGTTCACCGGCGAGGCCGCGCCCGAGGGCACGCCCGAACGGCTGCGGCAGCGGGCGCTGGCGCTGCTTGCGGAATGGAACGGCGAGATGAACGAGCATCTGCCCGAACCGCTGATCTACATGGCCTGGATGCGGGCGCTGCAGGACCGGCTGATCCGCGACGAGCTGGGCCCGCTCGCCGACGAGTTCGACCATCTGCAGCCCGATTTCGTCGAGCGCGTCTACCGCAACACGGGCGGCGCCTCGGTCTGGTGCGACATCATCCAGTCCGCCGCCACCGAGAGCTGCACCGACATCGCGCGCATGGCGCTCGACGATGCGCTGGTGCGGCTGACCGAGGACTGGGGCCCGAATGTCGAAAGCTGGCGCTGGGGCGATGCGCATCAGGCCACCCACGACCACCCGACGCTGGGTCAGGTGCCGGTGCTGCGCTATTTTGTGAACATCCGCCAATCCACCTCGGGCGGCGACCAGACGCTGATGCGGGGCGTGACGCGCGGCACGGGGCCCAACCCCGACGAGAATGTGGCGGGCGCGGGCTATCGCGGCGTCTATGATTTCGCCGACCCGGATTCGTCGGTCTTCATCACCTCGACCGGCCAGTCGGGTCACCCGCTCTCGCGCTTCTACGACAATCTGGGCGAGCTCTGGCGGCGGGGAGAATATATTCCGATGTCGCTCGACCCCGGCCTCGCCCGGGCAGCCGCCGTGGGCATCACCCATCTCGAGCCCGCCGCCGCGGCCGACTGACGGCCGCGCCCCCCGAAGACGGCTGCGGCCGACAGCCATCGCCGCCTGCCTGCCTCGCGACCGCGCACAGACGAAGGACAAGCCGTCCGCCGAATGGCTCCCCCGTGCGCCGTTCGCGGTCCGAAGATAGAAGAAGAAGAGACCCGTGGCGGTGATGATGATCGGCACGATCATGGGCGAGATCAGGATCGCCATGATCGCGCGCCGGCAGGGCATCTCCGGGCGCGGGCTCCCCACACCGCCGACCCGTTCCTGCCCACGCGCAGAACAGCTCCTTCACTCTGCCCAAATATCCTCGGGGGGAGACCGGCCGCAGGGCCGGGCCCCGGGGGGCAGACAGCCCCCCGCCTTCGCGGCAGAAGCTCAAGCACAGGACCGTCCGTCCCGGCGGCGCCACCGCAGAGGGCAAGGAGCCTCGCCGAAGAGCTCCGGCCGGCAGGGTTGCTGCCGCTCCCGGCCCCTCACAGGTCGCGGAAGCGCTTCTCCTGCCGGGCGGTCCAGCGGACGTCGATCCGGTGGCCCTCCTCCGTCTCCGCCTCGCCCGTCACCACCCCTTCGGCATGAAGCCAGGCGCGGCGGCGGCCATCGGCGAAGCCCAAGGTCAGCTGGCGCTCGGTCTTCTCCTCGTCGAACGTGGCCGAGACCGCCTCAAGGAGGTCCGGCAGCCCCTCGCCGGTCAATGCCGAAAGCGCGAAGATCGTCTCGGACTTCGCGGCCTGCGCCAGAAGCTGCTCGTGCGCCGCCCCCTCCACGAGGTCGAGCTTGTTCCAGACTTCGACTTGCGGCGTCGCCCCCTTTACGCCCAGGCTCTGCAGGATCTCGGCCACGTCGGCCGCCTGCTCGGCGGTCTCGGGATGGGCGATGTCGCGCACATGGAGGATCAGGTCGGCCTCGAGCACCTCCTCGAGCGTGGCGCGGAAGGCCGCGACCAGCTGGGTCGGCAGGTCCGAGATGAAGCCCACCGTGTCGCTCAGGATCACCTTGCGCCCCGAGGGCAGCGTGACGCCGCGCATCGTGGGATCGAGCGTGGCGAAGAGCATGTCCTTGGCCAGCACGTCCGCCCCGGTCATGCGGTTGAAGAGCGTCGATTTCCCCGCGTTGGTGTACCCCACCAGCGCCACGATCGGAAACGGCACCTTGCGCCGCGAGGCCCGGTGCAACTCGCGCGTCTTCACCACCTTGTCGAGCTGGCGGCGGATCCGGATCACCTGCTCGTCGATGGCGCGGCGGTCGGCCTCGATCTGCGTCTCGCCGGGGCCGCCCACGAAGCCGAGGCCGCCCCTCTGGCGTTCGAGGTGGGTCCAGGCCCGCACGAGCCGGGTGCGTTGATAGGAGAGCGCGGCGAGTTCCACCTGAAGCACGCCCTCGCGGGTGCGGGCGCGGTCGGCGAAGATCTCGAGGATGAGCCCGGTCCGGTCGAGAAGCTTCACCCCCCATTCCTTCTCGAGATTGCGCTGCTGCACCGGCGAGACCGGCCCGTCGACCAGCACGAGGCCCACATCGAGCCCCTTGAAGCGCGCCTTCAACTCTTCGACCTTGCCGGTTCCGAACAGAAGGCCCGGCTGGGCGCGCGGCAGGCGCACCACCTCCTGTCCCACGATCTCCATGTCGGGCAGCGCTGCCGCCAGCGACACGGCCTCGGCCAGACGCAGGTCGGGCAGCCGGCGCGAGCGCTCGGTGCGGATGTCGGGATGGAGCACGAAGGCGCGCATCGGCTGCGACTTCGTCGCACCGTCGGAGGCCGCCTGGCTCTCCCTGTCACCCTCGTTCCGGGGCTCCTCCTCCCCTTCCTCGGGATCGGTCAAATCAGTCGTCGCCCTCGTAGAGATTGATCGGTTGCCCGGGCATGATGGTCGAGATCGCGTGCTTGTAGACCAGCTGCGACTGTCCGTCCCGACGCAGCAGGACGCAGAAATTGTCGAACCAGGTAATCACGCCCTGCAGTTTTACACCGTTAATGAGAAAAATCGTAACCGGAACCTTGGCCTTCCTGACATGGTTCAGAAAGGCGTCCTGCAAGTTTTGTTTATCGGCAGCCATCCGTTATCTTGCCTTTATGGTTGAGACGCTTCCGTCTTTCCTCGTTCCCCCCGGCTGCAATCCGACGGTCGGAATCGAGTATGGGCAGGAGTTGCGGGAGATTCCAGCCCCAATAACAGATCGTTAGTCTTGTGCGGCAGGCCTGCCGCTTTTCCGCTCAGCGCCGCCAGCTCGCCGGGGCCAGAAGGGCGAGGATCGCGAGTGTTTCCATACGCCCAACGATCATGGCCGCGCCCGCGATGACCTTGGCCGCGGGACCGAGCTCGGACCATCGGATCGGCGTCTCGACCGCCAGATCGGCCAGAGGCCCGGTGGTGGTCAGGGCCGCGATCCCGAGCACCATCGCGCGCTCGAAGCCGAGCCCCGCGAGGCTCAGCGCCGCCGTCACCACGGCAATCGAGAAGGCGAAGAGCATGAAGAAGATCCAGGCCATGTAGGCCCCTTCGCGGCGCAACCGGCGCGCGACGACGCCCTGTCCGCCGATCGAGCTCGGATGCACGATTCGCTCGAGCTCGCGCTCGGCGTGGCGGTAGAGCGCATAGACCCGCAGGAGCTTGACGCCCCCGGCCGTGGTGGCCACCCCGCCGCCCACGATGGCGAGGCCGAGGAGGATTAGGCCCGGCGTGCCGAGACCCGACCACGAGCGCGAGGCGACCCAGTCGCGGGATTCGTAGCCCGTGGTGGTCAGGAACGAGAGCGTGGTGAAGAGCCCGCCCCACATGGCGCGGGCGGCGGCGGCGATGTTCTGGGTCTCCTCGGTCTCGATGGCGCCGATCCAGTGGCGCAGGAACAGCACCACCGGCACGCCGATCAGGAAGAAGAAGGCCATCATCACCTCGGGATCGCGCTGGATGGGCGTGTCGCGGTAGACCATCGAGGTGCCGGGCATCAGCCGTCGCGTCACGGCGAGGAAGAGGAAGAGGAAGATCAGGAACTCGCCCCGGAACCCGGCCTCTCCCGCCGTCATCGTCTCGAGCGGAGAGATCCCGCTGGTCGAGAGCGTCCCCATCGCGTGACAGAGGCCCACGAGGCCGGTTTCTCCGGCCAGAAGCAGGAGCCCCCAGAGCGCGAGCGTGAGCCCGCCATAGGCCGGAAAGAGCGCGAGCGACTGGCGCACCAGCCGTTCGGTCGGATCGGCGATGCGGGTGATCTGGCTCGCCTGCTCGCGGCCCGGAACATGGCCCGAGATGACCTCCATCCCGCCGAGGCTCAGCGGCGCGAGCACCGCCATCGCGGCCGTCAGCACGAAGAAGCCGCCGAGCCAGCCCACCAGAGCGCGCCACAGATGCACCGAGGGCGGCAGCCGCCCCGGCGTGTCGTAGAGCGTGGCGCCGGTCGTGGTGAAGGAGGACAGCATCTCGAACCAGGCGTTCGTGAAGCTCGTGTCCGGGACTGCCATCTGGAACGGCAGCGCCAGCATCGGCGGCAGGATGAGGTAGGCGCCCACCAAAGTCGACAGGTGCGCCCGCGCCGCCCGGGGCGGAGGCCGGTTCTGCGTCGCGATGGCGATCATCGCGATCAGGATCAGCAGGAACGTGCCCGCATAGAAGAAGGCGCGGGCCACCTCGTGCTGGCGCAGGGCTACGGCATGGGCTGCAGGCACATACATGGCCGCGGCGCCGCCCGCCATCAGCACGACGATTAGGGGGACCGAGCGCACGCGCCTCATGTCAGAAGAAGTCGATCGAGACCTGCAGGAGGCGCTCGACCTCCGGCACGTCCGCCGTCATGCAGAAGAGCGCGATCACATCGCCGTCGTCCACGCGCAGGTCTCCGGTGGGCTTCAGCACCCGGTCGCCCTTCATCACAGCGCCGACGAGCACGCCCTCGGGGAAGTCGATGTCGCGGATGTGACGCCCGGCCAGCGGCGAGGTCGAAAGCACCTGCGCCTCGATCACCTCCGCCTCGGCGTCGCCGATGGAATAGATCGCCCGCACCCGGCCATGGCGGACATGGCGCAGGATCGAGGAGACGGTGGTGGCGCGCGGGTTGATGTAGGCGTCGATGTCGAGCGCCTGCATGATCGGCAGCAGCGTCGGGTCGTTTACCAGAACGATGGCCATCGGGCAGCCGGCCTGCTTGGCGCGGATCGCGGCGAGGATGTTCGTCTTGTCGTCGTCGGTCACGGCCAGCACCGCGTCGGCCCGGTCGATGTTGGCCTCGGCCAGAAGGTCCATGTCGAGCCCGTCGCCGTTCAGCACGATGGTCCGCTCGAGCCCGTCGGCCGCCACTTCGGCCTTGGCCCGGTTGCGCTCGATCACCTTGACCCGCACCCGGTCGGCCCGCGCCTCGAGCGCCTTGGCCACCGCAAGCCCCACGTTGCCGCCGCCGATGACGATGATCCGCTCCTGCTTGCGCGAGGATTTCCCGAAGATGTCCAGCGTGCGCACCACATCGTCGGAATGGACGAAGACATAGACCTCGTCGGCGGCGAAGAGCTGGTCGCCCGGCTCGGGCACGAAGAGCCGCCCCTCGCGCCGCACGCCCACCACGATGGCGCGGAGGCTGGTGAAAAGCTCGTTGAGCTGCCGGAGCGGCGTGTTCAGCACCGGGCAGTCCTCGTCGAGCGCGATGCCCAGAAGCTGCGCCTTGCCCTCCATGAAGCTCTCGGTGTCGAAGGTCGAGGGCGCGGCGAGGCGCTGGAGCGCGGCCTCGGCCACTTCCTTCTCGGGCGAGATCACCACGTCGATGGGCAGGTGGTCACGCCGGTAGAGGTCGGAATAGATCGCGTCGAGGTAGCTCTGCGCCCGCAGCCGCGCGATCTTGCGCGTGATGCCGAAGATCGAATGGGCCACCTGACAGGTGACCATGTTGACCTCGTCGGAATGGGTGGCGGCGATGATCATGTCGGCATCGCGCGCGCCGGCCTTCTCGAGCACGTCGGGATAGGAGGCGAAGCCCACCACGCCCTGCACGTCGAGCGTGTCGGTCGCACGGCGCACGAGGTCGGCGTTCATGTCGACCACGGTCACGTCGTTCCGCTCTCCCGAAAGGTGACGCGCGATCTGCCAGCCGACCTGGCCTCCGCCGCAGATGATCACCTTCATGTCACGGACTCCGGCTTGTCAGGGCCTTCTGCTTCGCAGAACGGTCCGCCCGGGTCAATCCGGCGCCCCGAGCGGCTCCTCCTCGTCCTCGTAATCGTCCTCGATTCGGGCAAGCCGGCTGCCTCCCTTCGCGGTGGTCACCACGCCCAGCGACTTCAGCTTGCGGTGCAGGGCCGAGCGTTCCATCCCGACAAAGGCCGCCGTGCGGCTGATGTTCCCGCCGAAGCGGTTGATCTGGGTGAGAAGATATTCGCGCTCGAAGAGCTCGCGTGCCTCTCGAAGCGGGAGCGTGGCGAGCGCCCCGCCGAGGATCAGCCGCCCCTCCTCGCCCGGGCCCTCGTTGCCCGGCAGCTCGCGCGCCTCGATGGGGCCCGATCCGTCGCCGAGGATCAGCACCCGCTCGATCACGTTGCGCAGCTGGCGCACGTTGCCCGGCCACGGCATCGTCTGGAGCATTGCCTCGGCCTCGGAGGTGAGGCTGCGCAGCGGCAGGCCCTGACTGCGGTGGAACATCTCGATGAAGTGCCGGGCCAGCATCGGAATATCCTCGCGCCGGTCGGTCAGCGCCGGCACCTCGATCGGCACCACGTTCAGCCGGTCGTAAAGTTCCTGCCGGAAGCGGCCCGCGGCGATCTCGGTGCGCAGGTCGCGCGTCGTCGAAGAGATCACCCGCAGGTCGACCCGCACCTTGTCGGTGCCGCCCTGCCGGGTGAATTGCTGTTCGGTCAGCACGCGCAGGATCTTCGACTGGGTGCCGAGCGGCATGTCCGCCACCTCGTCGAAATAGACGATGCCGCCGTGCGCCTGCTCGAGCAGCCCCTGCTCGATCCCGCGCTCGGCCGTCTCGCGGCCGAAGAGGACCTCCTCCATCCGGTCGGGCTCGACGGTGGCCGAGGAGACCGAGATGAAGGGCGCCCCTGCCCGGCCCGAATTGGCGTGGATGAAGCGCGCGGCCAGCTCTTTCCCGGCGCCCGCGGGCCCTGAGAGCATGACGCGCCCGTTCGACTTGGTGACCTTCTCGAGCTGCGACTTCAGCAGCCGGTAGGCGGTCGAGCCGCCCAGCATCTCGGCCGCCGAGACGTCGCGCCGGCGCAGCTCGCTGTTCTCGCGCCGCAGACGCGCCGTCTCCATCGCGCGCTGGACCACCACCATGAGCTGGTCGATGTTGAAGGGCTTCTCGATGAAGTCGTAGGCGCCCTGCTTGATCGCCGCCACCGCGATCTCGATGTTGCCGTGCCCCGAGATGATGACCACCGGCACGTCGGGATTGTCGCGCTTGGTGCGCTTCAGGATGTCGATCCCGTCCATCCGGCTGTCCTTGAGCCAGATGTCGAGGATCATCAGCGCCGGCGGCTCGGCATTCACCGCCGCCATGCACTCGTCGGAATTGGCGGCGAGGCGGATCTGGAAGCCCTCGTCGCGCAGGATGTCCCCGATCAGCTCGCGGATGTCGCGCTCGTCATCGACGATCAGAATGCTGCTCATGTGTCCTCCGGTCTCGCCTCGCCGGTCTTCGCGGCCCGCGCCCGGCTGCGCAGGATGCGGGGCAGCCGGATCTCGGCCATGGCCCCGCGGTGGCCGTCATGGGTGAAGGGGTCGGCATCGCTGAGCGTCAGGATGCCGCCATGTTCCTCGATGATCTTCTTCACGATGGGCAGGCCGAGGCCGGTGCCCTTCTCACGCGTGGTGACATAGGGTTCGAAGAGCCGCGTCCGGTCGGGCGGAAGCCCCGTGCCATTGTCGGCGATGCGCAGCAGCGCCTGATCCTCGTTGACCGTAAGCGAGACGCGGATCTCGGGTTCGAACCCCTGACCTTCCGCCTCGCGGCGGGCCTCGATCGCCTCGCCCGCGTTCTTCATCAGGTTGGTCAAGGCCTGCCCGATCATGGTCGTGTCGATGTCGATGGGCCAGGGATCCGACGGCAGCCGCGCCTCGATCCGCACCTCGGGCTGGCCCGCCTCCTGCAGCACCACCGCGTCGCGGACGAGCTTCACGAGATCCGCCTCGCGCCGGTCGGGCTCGGGCATCCGGGCGAATTTCGAGAATTCGTCCACGATACGGCGCAGATCGTTGGTCTGGCGGATGATGACATCGGAATATTGGTCGAGATCGCCCGCCTGCTCGCCCACGAGCGGGCGGAACTTGCGCTTGATCCGCTCGGCCGAGAGCTGGATCGGCGTCAGCGGGTTCTTGATCTCATGCGCGATGCGCCGCGCCACGTCGCCCCAGGCGGCCATCCGCTGCGCCGAGACGAGGTCGGTCACGTCGTCGAAGGCCACCACATAGCCTTCGAGCCGGCCGCTCTCGTTGCGCCGCGGGCTCATGCGGACGAGAAGGCTCTCCATCCGGCCCTTGCGGATCAGGCGGATCTCCTCCTGCACGGCCGCCCCCGTCTCGCGCAGCCGCGCGAAGAGGGCCGCGAACTCCGGCACGGCGGTGGACAGGGACATGTTGCCCGCCTGCGGCAGTTCGAGCAGCCGCTGGGCGGCGCGGTTGATGAAATCGACCTGCCCCACCGCGTCGAGCCCGATCACCCCCGCCGTGACCGAGGAGAGCACCGAGTCGAACAGCCGCCGCCGCCGCTCGGTCTGGCGGTTGTTGTCCATCAGCGCGTCGCGCTGGCCCTTCAGCTGCCGGGTCATCTGGTTGAAGAGCCGGCCCAGCATCGCGATCTCGTCGTCGCCCTCCTCCTCGGGCACCTGCACGTCGAGATCGCCCGCACCCACGCGCTGCGCAGCCCCTGCGAGCCGCCCCACGGGGCGCGACAGCCGCTCGGCGAACCAGAACCCCAGCCAGACGGCGGCAAGGATCAGGATCAGCGCGAAGCCGAGGTAGAGCAGCCCGAACTCGAACAGCATCCGCCCGCGCTCGGCTTCCAGCTGATGATAGAGCACCACCGTCTCGCGCGTATCGTCGAGCAGGCTCAGGATCGAGCCGTCCACCGTGCGCGAGACATAGAGGAAGCGGTCGGGGAAGGCCGTGAGATGGACGAGGGCGCGGAATTCGTTGTTGGCCCAGTCCTGGATCAGGACCGTCTGGCCCGCGCGCGCCCGCTCGATGTCGGTGGCATCGGGCTGCTCGAAATCGAAGAGATAGCTGCGTTCGCCCCGGGTGCGGAGCACGCCGCTGCCATCGATCAGGAAGGCCTCGCGCAGGCCGCGCTGGATCTTCTCCTGTCCCTGCGTGAGAAGCGGCCGCAGCTGGTCGTCGCGCAGGAAGAAGGTCGATTGCTTGGCCACGTTGAGATAGGCCGCCAGCGCCTCGGCATCCTCGATCAGATCGCGGCGGTGCTCTTCCTGATAGGCCTCGGCTGCCTCGAGCGAGGCCCCCACCACCTGCCGCACCCGCTCAGAGAACCAGCCCTCCAGACCCACGTTCACCGTGAGCATCGCGAAGACCGCGACGAGGATGGTGGGCACGAGCGCGAGCCCCGCGAAGGTGCCCACCAGCCGCAGATGCAGCCGCGAGCCCGCCGACTGGCTGCGCCGGTCCGAGACCATGCGGGCGATCCGCGCGATCACCAGCGCCGCCACCGCGAGGACGTAGACCAGATCGGCCAGCAGCACGAATCGCAGCGAGGGCGAATTCGCCCCCTGATTCATCGGCCCCAATGCAAGGAAGGTCGCCAGCGCCAGCACCGGCCCCAGCAGGACGAGGCCGAAGGCCATCGCCGTCTGGAATCGCCGCTGCCTGCGCAGGCGCGCGAGCTTGATCCAGGTGTTGCTGCGCACAGCAGTCCGCACGGATAGCCTGTCCCGCCTCTCGGGGGGCGGTTGGGCCGCCCTCCCCATTTCAGGCGCCGACCGGGACTGTGCCCGCGTGCAACGCCGCCTGTTGCCGTTTTACATCAGCTTGCGGCGGCGTGTCACGCGAATATCGAGGTCGGTGATCTTCTTGCGCAAGGTATTGCGGTTGATCCCGAGCAGATCGGCACATTTCGCCTGATTCCCGGCGGTTGCATCCAGCGCGATCTCGATCAGCGGCGCCTCGACCTCGCGCAGGATGCGCTGATAGACGCCGGGCGGCGGAAGGGCGCCGCCGTGCAGATCGAAATAGCGCCGAAGGTGACGCGCCACCGAGGAGGACAGCTTCTCGCCCTCGCCGCCGCCCTTCAGCGGCTCCATCGCGGGCTGATTGCCCAGCACAGCCTCGACCTCGGCGCGGGTGATCTCGGCTTCGGCCGACGTCACCATCAGCCGCCGCAGCGTGTTCTCGAGCTGGCGGACGTTGCCGGGCCAGCTGTAGGCCCGCACGAGGTCGCGCGCCTCGTTCGACAGCCGCCGCGTGGCGCCGAGATCGCGCTCGCCACGCGCGAGGAAATGGTCCGCCAGGAGCGGAATGTCGTCCACCCGTTCGCGCAGCGAGGGCACATGCAGCGTCACGCCGCCCAGCCGGTAGTAGAGATCCTGCCGGAAGGCGCCCGACTCCAGCCGCGAGGCCAGATCCACCTGGCTCGTGGACATGATGCGGGGCGCGTTGTCGCCCATCATGTCGAGCATCCGCACGATCCGGGCCTGCGTTTCCTCGTCGTAATCGGCCACCTCGTCGAAGACGAGGCTGCCGCCCTTGGCCCGCGACAGAAGCGAGGCCGGCCCCTCGACGCCCTGCAGGTCGGCCGCCTGCGCCACCACGAAGGGCAGCGTCCGGCGGTCCGAGAAATCGTGGATTGCGCGGGCGATCAGCGATTTGCCCGTGCCGGATTCGCCCGTGACCAGCACCGGAAGATCCGTGTTCATCACCCGCGCCACGAGGCGGTAGAGCGCCTGCATCGCCTGCGTCCGCCCGACGAGCGGCAGGTCGTCGCCGCCTTCGCGCGGCGGGGCGGCCTTGTTCACCGGCGCGCGGCGCTTCATGTCGAGCGCGCGGGCAGACCGTTTCATCAGGTCCGGCAGGTCGAAGGGCTTCGGCAGATAATCGTAGGCCTCGGCTTCGGCGGCCTGGATCGCGGTCATGATCGTGTTCTGCGCCGAGATCACGATGACCGGCAGACCCGGGCGCAGCTTCGAGATCCGCGGCAGCGCCTCGAGCCCGTTGCCGTCGGGCATGACCACGTCCGAGATCACGAGGTCGCCCTTGCCCTCCTCGACCCAGCGCATCAGGGTCATCAGGCTGGAGGTCGCGTGCACCTTGCAGCCGGCCCGCGTCAGGGCCTGCGTCAGCACCGTGCGGATCGTGCGATCGTCGTCCGCCACGAGAACAGTGCCGTCCATCACTTCACCTCCATGTCATTGGACGCCGCTTCCCGGGGCGCCACCGGCAACGAGACCCGGAACACGGTGCGTCCGGGGGCCGAATCGACGGAAATCCATCCGCCGTGGTCGGATATGATCTTGTTGACCAGCGCGAGCCCGAGGCCGGTGCCATTCTCGCGGCCCGAGACGAAGGGCTCGAAGATTTCCTTCGCGATGTCGGGCGCGATGCCCGGGCCGTCGTCGATGATCTCGACCTGAAGCGGCAGCGCGCCTCCCGACCCGTCCGCCCGGCGCAGCCGCAGCGAGATGTCGTAGAAGGTCCGCAGCCGGATGCGGCCCCCCTGCGGGCCCGCGGCCTCGGCGGCGTTCTTGATGAGGTTCAGGAACACCTGCATCAGCTGATCCGCATCGGCATAGGTCGCGGGCAGCGAGGGGTCGTATTCCTCGGTGATCCGCATCTTGGCGGCAAAGCCCACCGCCGCCGACTTCCGCGCCCGGTCGAGCGCATCGTGGATGTTCACCGCCCGCCGCTCGGGCGGGCGCAGATTGCCGAACTGCTCCACCTGTTCGAGAAGCTTCACGATGCGGCGCGTCTCCTCGACGATCAGATCGGCCAGCTCGCGATCCTCCGCCGAGAGGTTCATGGCGATGAGCTGCGCCGCCCCCGAAATGCCCGCAAGCGGGTTCTTGATCTCGTGCGCCAGCATCTCGGCCATGCCGATGGCGGATTTGGCGGCAGACTTGGCCGCCGTCGCCCGCCCCAGCCGGTCAGCGATCTCGCGCGGCGAGATCAGCAGCATGACGATCTCGGCATTGTCGTGCAACGGCGCGATCTGGATGTTGCACTGCACCGGCGGACGCTCGCCCGAGGTCACATCCACATCGTTGATGAAGATGGGCGACTGGTTCGCCCGCGCCCGCGACAGGGCCTCGTCCACCGGCGCGTCGATCAGGATCCGGTCGAAGGCGGGCTGGCCCTGCAGGCTCTTCGACGAGGCATTGAGGAAGGCCTCGGCCGCCGGGTTCGATTCGATGATGATGCCGTCGGGGTTGATGAGCACCGCCGGAAGCGGAAGGCTGGCCCAGATCACCCCGGGAACGGGATAGGGCGAACGGAAGCTCATGCGGCGGCCCTTTCCTGTGCGCCGAAGGCCTGCCGCAGCGCGCGGACCACCCGGGCCGGATCGGTTCCGGTCACGATGGGGCCCCGGTGCGCCGCCAGACCCGCGGCCTCGAGGTACCAGTTGAGATGTTTGCGCGCGACGCGCAGCCCGAGGTCGCGCCCGTAGAAGGAGAGCATCTCCTCGTAATGGGCGACGACGAGATCGGCGAGCGCCTCTCCCTCGGGCACGTCGGGTGCCGCGCGCCCGTCGAGCGCCGAGGCCACCTGTCCGAGAAGCCAGGGCCGGCCCTGCGCGCCGCGCCCGACCATGACGCCCGCAGCCCCCGAGGCCGCCAGCGCCGCCTGCGCCTCCTCGGGCCCCGTGATGTCGCCATTGGCCACCACCGGCACCGAGACCGCCTCGACCACCGGGCGGATCGCGGCCCAGTCGGCGCGACCGGTGTAGAACTGGCAGCGCGTGCGGCCATGGATCGTGATCATCGCCACCCCCGCCGCTTCGGCGCGCCGCGCGATCTCGGGCGCGTTCAGCATCCCCTCGTCCCAGCCCAGCCGCATCTTGAGCGTGACCGGCACCGCGACCGCCCCCACCACCGCCTCGATCAGTGCAAGCGCCCGGTCGGGCTCGCGCATCAGGGCCGAGCCCGACCAGCCGTTCGTGACCCGCTTGGCGGGACAGCCCATGTTGATGTCGATGATGCGGGCCCCCTGCGCCTCGACCAGCCGCGCGGCCTCGGCCATCCAGTGCGGATCGCACCCCGCCAGCTGCACCGCCGTGCGTCCCTCGGCGGCGCCGATCTCGGCCCGCGCCCGCGCCTCGGCGCCCGCGCAGACCACCTCGCGGCTCGCCACCATCTCGGAGACGACCAGCCCGGCGCCGAAGCGCACGGCAAGCCGCCGGAAGGGAAGATCCGTAATTCCCGCCATCGGCGCGAGGAGCACCGGCGGATCCACCGGAAGCTGAGCGATGCGAAGGGCCAAGTGCCTATTCCTTGTGCGTCAGCCCTCAGTTACGGCGAGGCGGAGCGGAAGACAACTCGGCGCATTGCAACTTTGCTGTGAAATCATGCTATGCACATTTATTGGGCGATGCTGCTCAAACCACTGCCGCTTGGCGACTGGCCCGCGACAGGAGGGTCGATTGTCTCCCGCCGCGCCATGGCCTAGAGCTTCGGACAAAGGAATGACGGGGCCATGACGACAGCCGCAATCATCGTCGCCGCCGGACGCGGCACACGCGCGGGCGGAGACCTGCCGAAACAGTGGCAGCCGCTGGCGGGCCGGCCGGTGCTGGCCCATACGCTGGCGGCCTTCCGGGCCGCGGCCGGGGTGAGCCGCACCCTCCTCGTCATCCACCCTGACGACCGCGCCCGGGCTGAAGCGCTTCCGGGCGTGGCCGAGGGCAAGGTCGAACTCGTCGAGGGCGGCGCCTCGCGCGACGCCTCGGTGCGCAATGCGCTCGAGGCGCTGGCCGGGGCAGGAATCGAGCGGGTGCTGATCCATGACGGCGCGCGCCCCCTCGTGGCGCCCGAACTGATCGCGCGCACGCTCGCCGCCCTCGAGACGGCGCCGGGCGCCGCGCCCGCCGTGCCCGTCTCGGATGCGCTCTGGCGCGGCGAAGGCGGCCGCGTCGTGGGCACGCAGGACCGCACCGGCCTCTTTCGCGCGCAGACCCCGCAGGCCTTCCGCTATGAGGCGATCCTTGCCGCCCACCGCGCCCATCCCGGCGGGGCCGCCGACGATGTCGAGGTGGCCCGCGCGGCCGGGCTCGAGGTGGCCATCGTCGAGGGCTGCGAGGACAATCTGAAAGTGACTTATCCCGGCGATTTCGCGCGGGCCGAGCGGCTGCTCGCGCTTGCGGCCGGGCTCTGAGGCGCGCCCGGACCAAGCCGGCCCCGGCCGGTCATCACCCGCCGGCCCAAGGGCCGGCCGAAACGCCGCCGGTCTCAAGCCCGGCCACGGAAGAACGAGGAGACTGAATTGGACATCCGCACCGGCAACGGCTTCGACGTGCATGCCTTCGGGCCCGGCGATCATGTGTGGCTCTGCGGGGTGCGCGTGCCGCACCATCGCGGGCTGATCGGCCATTCGGACGCCGATGTGGGCATGCATGCGCTGACCGATGCGATCTACGGCGCGCTGGCCGAGGGCGACATCGGCGTGCATTTCCCCCCGTCGGACCCGCAGTGGAAGGGCGCGGCCTCGCGCATCTTCCTCGAACATGCCATGGGTCGGATCGCGGCGCGCGGCTACACGCTCGCCAACTGCGACGTGACGCTCATCTGCGAGCGCCCGAAGATCGGCCCCGTGGCGCCCGCGATGCGCGAGGCGCTGGCCGAGATCATGGGCATCGCCGCGGATCGGATCTCGGTCAAGGCCACCACCTCCGAGAAGCTGGGCTTCACGGGCCGCGAGGAAGGCATTGCCGCCATCGCGACCGTGGCCCTGCTGCAGGCATGAGGCTCACCCGCGCGATCTGCACTGCCGGAGGCATCGGCCTCCTCCGCCCCGCGCCGGGCACCTGGGGCTCGGCCGCGGCCGTGGGGGCGGGCCTCCTCCTCCACGGGCTCGGCAGCTTCCCGCTCCTTCTCGCGGCGACGCTCGCCGCCTGCGGGCTGGGCCTCTGGGCCGTCCGCGAGGAGTTGAAGCTGCGCCCCCATGCCGATCCGCCCGAGTTCGTCATCGACGAGGTGGCGGGCCAGTGGATCGCGCTGCTCTTCCCCTCCTGCGGCTTCTGGCTGATGGGGCTCGCCAACTGGCACTTCCCCTATCCGGGTTGGGTCGGCGCATTCTTCTTCTTCCGGCTGTTCGACATCTGGAAGCCCTGGATCATCGGCCGGCTCGACCGGCGCGAGGACTGGGTGGGGCTGATGGCCGACGACCTGATGGCGGGCCTCTTTGCCGGGGTGGCCACCCTGATCGCGGCCGGGATCGCGCACGGGGTGCTGATGTGAGCCCCGCGGCCCTCCTGGCGCTGGCCCGCGCGAAGGGCGCCCGCATCGCCACCGCGGAAAGCTGCACGGGCGGGATGATCTCGGCCGCGCTCACCGATGTGGCGGGCTCGTCGGACGTGTTCGACCGCGGGTTCGTGACCTATTCCAACGCGGCCAAACAGGCGATGCTCGGCGTGTCGCCGGACACGCTCGCCCGCGTGGGCGCAGTCTCGGAAGAGGTGGCGCGCGAGATGGCCGAAGGCGCGCTCGCGCGGTCGGACGCTACGCTCGCGGTGGCCGTCACCGGCATCGCCGGGCCGGGCGGATCAGAGTTCAAGCCCGAGGGCCGGGTCTGTTTCGGGCTGGCCGTGAAAGGCAGGCCCACGCTCGTCGAGACGGTCGAGTTCGGCCCCCGCGGCCGCGCCGCCGTCCGCAGCGCCACCGTGGCCCATGCGCTCAGCCTGTTGGCGCAGGCGCTCGGGGATCTGCCGGCCAGGGGCTGATCGGCCACGCCTGAGCCAAAGCGCTGGCGGCAGGTCAGACCGCCTGCCCCGCCGCCCAGCCCGAGGACCAGGCCCACTGGAAATTGTAGCCGCCGAGCCAGCCGGTCACATCCACCGCCTCGCCCACGAAGTGGAGCCCCGGCACCGCCCGCGCTTCCAGCGTCCGCGCGTCGAGATGGTCGGTGTCGACGCCGCCCAGCGTCACCTCGGCCGTCCGATAGCCCTCCGTCCCCACCGGCCGAAGTTCCCAGCCGCGCAGAAGACCCGCGAGCCGGGCGAGCGTCGCGTTCGACTGCGCCCCGATCGGCCCCTCGATCCCCGCCACCGTCTCGAGATGCCGCGCAAGCCGCTCGGGCAGATGCCGCGCAAGGATGGTGCGGGCGGCGCTGCGGGGCTGCTCGTTGCGGGCCGCGCGCAGTGCCGGGCCGGGATCGCCCTCCGGCGCGAGATTGACCAGAAGCGGCATCCCCTCGCGCCAGTAGGAGCTGGCCTGAAGGATCGCCGGCCCCGACAATCCACGATGCGTGAACAACAGCGCCTCGTCGAAGCTCGTGCCCCCCGCGCTCACGCGCGCAGGCACCGCGAGCCCCGCCAGCGCCTTCAGCCGCTCCAGCTCCTGCGCGGCGAAGGTGAGCGGCACGAGGCCCGGGCGGGTCTCGACCACGGGCAGGCCGAAGCTCTCGGCCACGCGGTAGGCATAGCCCGTGGCGCCCATCTTGGGGATCGACTTGCCGCCCGTCGCCACCACGACCGAGGCCGCCCGCACCGGCCCCGCAGGCGTGTCCACCTCGAAGCCCTCGGACAGCCGCCGGATCTCGCCCGGCTCGACCCCGAGGCGCAGTTCCACCCCCGCCTCGCGCATCTGGCGCACCAGCATGTCCACGATCTGCGTGGCCGGCCCGTCGCAGAACAGCTGACCCAGCACCTTCTCGTGCCAGGCGATGCCCGCCGCATCGATCCGGGCGATGAAGTCCCACTGGGTGAAGCGCTTCAGCGCCGACAGCGCGAAGCGCGGATTGCGTGACAGGAACCGCTCGGGCGCGATCCCGAGGTTGGTGAAGTTGCAGCGGCCGCCGCCCGAGATGCGGATCTTCTCGCCCGGCGCGCGGGCCCGGTCGAGCACCAGCACGCGGCGCCCCCGCCGGCCCGCCTCGATGGCGCAGAACATGCCCGCGGCCCCTGCCCCGAGGATCAAGACGTCGGTTTTTTCCATGCGCCTTCCATAGCTTGCGGCCATTTGTGCGGCAATGCGAGAAATCTCGCGACTGCCTCTTGCAGAGGCCAGAACGCTTCGCTAAACACCGCCGCAGTTGGGGCGTCGCCAAGTGGTAAGGCAGCGGTTTTTGGTACCGCCATTCGTTGGTTCGAATCCAGCCGCCCCAGCCAGTCCAACGCCCGAGGGCCCGCGCCCCCGGACGGGGACGGCCGGTTGCTCTTGCGGCCCAGAGCAGCCTTTGGTAGAAACGGCCGCACAGTTGGGGCGTCGCCAAGCGGTAAGGCAGCGGTTTTTGGTACCGCCATTCGTTGGTTCGAATCCAGCCGCCCCAGCCATCTTCCTCCGATCCGACAGACATTGCGCGCGCCTCGCGCGCCCGTCCAATTGCGGGTCTGCAGGTCCCGGCGCCTGCCGCAGAAGCCCGGCCCGAGTCTGACGAGACCGGCGCGCGTCCGTTTACGGACGACACGCCGCGGCTCATCCCCGGCCAGCCGTGGCCTCAGAATTCGACGCCCGGCTGGCCCTTCATCCCCGCCCGGAACGGATGCTTCACCATCTCCATCTCGGTGACGAGATCGGCGGCCTCGATCAACTCGGGCTTGGCGTTCCGCCCGGTCAGGACGACATGGGTCATGGGCGGCTTCTCGTCCTCGAGAAAGGCCAGCACCTCGGCCAGATCGAGATAATCGTAGCGCAGCGCGATGTTGATCTCGTCCAGCAGCACCATGCGGATGGCGGGATCGCGGATCAGCTCCTTGGCCTTCTCCCAGCCCGCACGGGCGGCGGCGATGTCGCGCTCGCGGTCCTGCGTCTCCCAGGTGAAGCCCTCGCCCATGGCATGGAACTGGCAGAGGTCGCCGAAGTGGGTCGTGAGCAGCCGCCGCTCGCCGGTGTCCCACGCGCCCTTGATGAACTGCACCACCGCGCAGGGCATCCCGTGGGCGATGCAGCGCAGGATCATGCCGAACCCGGCCGAGGACTTGCCCTTGCCGGTGCCGGTATGGACGATCACGAGACCCTTCTCGCCGGTCTTGCCCGCCATCATCCGGTCGCGGGCCTCCTTGATGCGAGCCTTCTTTTCGGCGTGGCGCTGGTTCGTGTCGGTCATTGCGGCATCCTGATCTGGACGACCTGCGGCGCCGAGGCGCGCGGGCCGGAGAAGACGGGCCGCGCGAGCGGCCCCGTGACGGTGGGCAGATAGCCCGCGAGAAACGAGATCCAGCCCGCGCACCAGAGGCCCGCCGCAACCGCCACCCCGTCGAAGGCGCCGATCAGCGGTGCCCCGAGCCGGACCAGCGCCGCCGACCAGACCAGCGCGAAGGCCAGCGCCATGGTGGGCCGCGCCCGCAGCGGGCCGCCGTCGCGGGGGGCTGCCGCGCGCGCGGCGAGCGACAGGATCATCCCCGACATGGCCCCCATGGTCAGCGCATGGAGCGCATCCATCTCGGCTACGGGCAGAAGCCCCAGCCGCGCGAGGCCCACGAGCCCCAGCCCCAGTGCGAGCCAGCCGAAGGTCGCGTGAAGGAGGAGCAGGAGGAGGTTCCCCCGCCCGGCCCAGCCGCGCCAGCCCGCCAGCCGCAAGGCCTGCGCGATCCCCGCCCCGATCAGGCAGAGCGCCGAGACGGTCTCCTCGCCCGCGAAAGTCAGGCCGAGTGCGGTCCACAGAAGCCCCAGCGCCGCCCATCCGAGCACGGGCCGCGGCGCGGGATCCGGCACGGTTATCCCCGCCTGCCGCAGCCAGTTCAGCGTGAAGGCCGGCACCATGCGCCCGCCGATGATCGAGATCTTGATCGCGAAGAACATCCAGCCCACGCGCACCATGGTGGCCGCATCGGGCAAGGTCTCGGTCAGGGCCGCCCGCAGATAGAGCGTCTCGGCCAGCCCGTAGGCCAGGATGCCCGCGCCGAAGCCGAGCTTGCTCCAGCGCCGCGCCAGCACCGCCTCGCGGCCGAGCAATCCTGCAAGAACGAGAAAATAGGCCAGCGCCGCGGGCTGAATCAGCCCGAGCGGGGCCTCGGGCCGGAGCCCCGCCACCACCAGCGCCACACGGGCGAGACACCAGAGCGCCACCAGCGCCATCAGCGGCCGCCCGCTCAGCGGATCCGAGCCGCGCCAGCCCTGCGCCGCGGTCAGGAAATAGCCGCCGACCGCGGCCGATCCGAGCCCGAACAGCATCTCATGCCCGTGCCAGAGCCCCCAGGTGCCGAGCTCCGGCGCCGAAAGCCCGAGCGCCGCGCCCCACTGCCACCAGATCAGCGCGATCAGCGCCCAGCTTCCCGCCGCGAGGAACAGCGGGCGGTGCGGGGCGAGCCAGAGCGTGCGCAAGCGGGTCATGGGCGGTCCTTCCGGGCCTCCCCTTCTGCCGCGGTCACGCGGGCTTGTGAAGCCATCCCGCGGCCTCTCGTCCCGCGGCCCCTGCATCGGCTTGACAAGAAGGGGCCTTTCCCGCACCACTTCCGGCGCGCTGGTTCCTGTCCGACCGGACAGGCGAAGAGGGAATGCCCCAGAGGCAGCCGCCCCCGCGACCGTGACCGGAGAGGTTGCCCAAGCCACTGGCCGCAAGGCCGGGAAGGCGGGCCGCCGCGGAGCCGCAAGGCCCCACATCCGCAAGCCGGGAGACCTGCCAGCGCTGAGACTTACGGGCGGACGGGGTGTTCCGCGGCCGGTGGACCGAGGTGCCGCCCGACGCGACCTCTCTCCTTCGGATCGCTGCCCCCTCGCCCACGAAGAAGGGACGGCCGATGACCGTGACGCTGCACGTCTGCACCACCTGCCGCGCGGGCCGCCCGCTGCCCGAAGGCGAGACCGCGCCGGGCCTGCGGCTTCATGACGCACTGGCCGCCGCCGCCCCCGAGGGCGTCACCGTCCGCCCCGTCGAATGCCTCTCCGCCTGTTCGCAGGGCTGCGCCGTGGCGCTCTCGGCGCCCGGCCGCTGGAGCTATGTCTACGGCCGCCTCGAGGAGGCCGACGCGCCCGCCATCCTCGATGGCGCCACCGCCTATGCGGGTGCGCCCGACGGCATCGTGCCGTGGCGCGAGCGCCCCGAGATCTTCCGCAAGCAATCGCTTGCCCGCCTTCCCCCCAACGGAGACATGTCATGACCGACCTCGCGAAGATCCCCGTCACGGTGATCACGGGCTTCCTCGGCGCCGGCAAGACCACGCTGATCCGGCACCTGATGCAGAACCCCGGCGGCCGCCGCCTCGCCGTGCTGGTGAACGAGTTCGGCACGGTGGGCGTGGACGGCGATCTGATCCGCGCCTGCGCCGACGAGAACTGCCCCGACGAGGCCATCGTGGAGCTGGCGAACGGCTGCCTCTGCTGCACCGTGGCCGACGAGTTCATCCCCACGATCGAGGCGCTGATGGCGCTGCCGAAGCGCCCCGACCACATCCTGATCGAGACCTCGGGCCTCGCGCTGCCGAAGCCGCTCCTGAAGGCCTTCGACTGGCCCGCGATCCGCTCGCGCATCACGGTGGACGGGGTGATCGCGCTGGCCGATGCCGAGGCCGTGGCCGCGGGCCGCTTCGCTCCGGATGCCGAGGCGGTGGCGGCGCAGGCTCAGGCCGAGGGCGCCGATCACGAGACCCCGCTCTCGGAAGTGTTCGAGGATCAACTCGCCTGCGCCGACCTCGTGCTGCTGACCAAGGCCGATCTCGCGGGCGAGGCGGGCCTTGCCGCCGCCCGCGCGGCGGTCGAGGCGGAATCGCCGCGGCCGATCCCGATCCTCGCCGTGACCGAGGGCGCGGTCGATCCGCAGGTGATCCTCGGGATCGAGGCCGCGGCCGAGGACGATCTGGCCGCCCGCCCCTCGCACCACGACGGGGCCGACGATCACGAGCATGACGATTTCGCCTCGACCGTGATCGACCTGCCCGAGATCGCCGATCCCGAGCGTCTGGCCGAGGCGATCCGGGCACTCGCCACCGAGCGCAACGTGCTGCGGGTGAAGGGCCATGTGGCGGTTCAGGGCAAGCCCATGCGGCTTCTCGTGCAGGCGGTGGGCGCGCGCGTCCGCCACCAGTTCGACCGGCCCTGGTCGGGCGCGCGGCAGAGCCGTCTCGTGGTGATCGCCGAGCGGGGCGATCTCGACGAGGCCGCGATCCGGCAGGACCTTCTGGCGCGGATCGGCTGAACCATGCATGTCGTCTTCCGCGAAAGCCACGGGCTCGAGGAGAGTGCGACCCCGTTCGATCCCGGGCAGACGCCTGCGGATCTGGTGGTCCTGTCCTTCTCCGACAGCGATCTCGGGGCCTTCGCGGCGGGCTGGCACCGGGCTGAGGGCGGGCTTCCCTCCACCCGGCTCCTGAACCTCGTGGCGCTGCGCCATCCGCTCTCCATCGACACCTATGCCGAGACGGTGCTGGCCCATGCGAAGGCGATCCTGATCCGGCTGATCGGCGGCGAGAGCTACTGGAGCTACGGGCTGGCCGAGGTGCAGGACCTCTGCCGGCGCCGCGGGATCGCGCTCGCGGTCCTGCCCGCGGACGGGCGCGAGGATCCGGCGCTCGATGCGCTTTCCACGCTGCCGGTCTCGACGCTGCGGCGGCTGTCCGCGCTCTGCGATGCGGGTGGAGCGGTGGCGGCGCAGGCCGCGCTCGCGCAGCTGGCGCTGGCGGCGGGGCTTTATGCCGGCCCGGTGCCGGGCGAGAAACGGATGCCCGACATGGGCTGGTACGACCCCGCCCGCGGCGTGATCCCCGAACCGGAGGCGGAGGGCGGACCCGCCATCGTCGTGACCTTCTACCGCAGTTACCTGACCGCCGCCGACACGGGGCCCGTGGACGCGCTGATTTTCGCGCTTCGCGAACGGGGCTTCCGCGCCTTCGGCCTCTTCGCGCCCTCGCTGAAGGCGCCGGGCGCGCCCGACTGGATCGCCGCCGGTCTCGGCCGCCTGAGGCCCGCGGCCATCGTCAATGCCACCGCCTTCTCGGCCAGGGGCCCCGAGGGCTCGCCCCTCGACGGCCCCGGCTGTCCGGTGTTTCAGGTCGCGCTCTCGACCGCGCGGCGGCGCGACTGGGCCGTGGCCGAGCGCGGCCTCTCGCCCGCCGATCTCGCCATGCATGTGGTGCTGCCCGAGGTGGACGGTCGGATCTTCGCAGGCGCCGTCAGTTTCAAGTCGCCCGGCAAACGCTGCCCGGACCTGCAATATTCCCGTTTCGCCCACCGCGCCGATCCCGCCCGCGTGGCGGCCGTGGCCGACCGGGTGGCGGCCTGGCACCGGCTGGCCCGGACGCCCGCACCCGAGCGGCGGCTGGCCCTCGTCCTCTCGACCTATCCCGGCCGTCCCGACCAGATCGCCCATGCCGTGGGCCTCGATGCGCTGGCCTCGGCCGAGGCGCTGGCGGCCACGCTGGCCGCGGCGGGCTATGCCACAGCCTCCGGCGCGGACCTCGCCGAGGCGCTGCTGACCGAGCGGCAGAGCTGGCCGCTCGCCGCCTACGAGGCCGCGCTCGCAACCCTGCCGGCCCCCCTGCAATTCGCGCTTCGTGAAGCCTGGGGCGCGCCCGAGGCCGATCCCGATTGCCGCGACGGCGCCTTCCGCTTCGCGGCCCTGCGGCGCGGCCACCTTCTCCTCGCGCTGCAGCCCGAACGGGGCGAGACGGCGGCACGGGATGCCGATTACCACGATCTCGCCCGCGTGCCGCGCCATGCCTATGTGGCCTTCTACCTCTGGCTCCGCGCGCACTCCCTGCATGCGATGATCCATATGGGCGCGCATGGCACGCTCGAATGGCTGCCGGGCAAGGCGGTGGCGCTGTCGGATGCCTGCTGGCCCGAGGCGCTGACCGGCGCGCTGCCGGTGATCTATCCGTTCATCGTGAACGATCCGGGTGAGGCGGCGCAGGCGCGGCGCAGGCTCGGCGCGCTGACGCTGGGCCATATGCCGCCGCCGCTGCGCGAGAGCGCCCTGCCCGAAAATCTCGAACGTCTGGAACGGCTTCTCGATGAGTATTCCACCGCCGACGGGCTCGATCCGGCCCGGCGCGGGCGCCTGATCGGCGCCATCCGAGACGAGGCGCGCGCCGCGGGCGTCGAGGAGGATCTGGGCCTGCCCCCCGACGCCACCCCGGCCGAGGCCATCACCCGGATCGACCGTTTCGTCTGCGATTTGAAGGAAAGCCGCTACGGCGAGGGGCTGCATCTCTACGGTGCGGCCCCGGGCGAGACCGAGGGGCTTCTGGCCGCCCTCGACGGCCGCCGGGTGGCCGCCGGCCCATCCGGCTCGCCGCATCGGGGCCGGACGGATGTGCTGCCCACGGGCCGCAACCTCTATTCCGTCGATCCGCGCGCCGTGCCCTCGCGCGCGGCCCATGCGCAGGGGGTGAAGCTCGCCGAGGAACTGCTCCGCCGCCACCTGCAGGATCAGGGCGACTGGCCGAAGGGGCTGGTGATCGACCTCTGGGGCTCGGCCTCGATGCGGACGGCGGGCGAGGAATTCGCCATGGCGCTGCATCTGGCGGGCCTCTCCCCCCGCTGGGACGAGGGGTCCGAGCGGGTCTCGGGTGTCGAGATCCTGCCGCTCGCGCTGCTGGGGCGGCCCCGCATCGACGTGACGCTGCGGGTCTCGGGCCTCTTCCGCGACATCTTCCCCGGCCTCGCCCAGCTCTTCGAGACCGGCGCCGAGGCGCTTGCCGCCCGCGAGGAGGCACCCGAGGACAATCCCTATCTCCGCCGCAGCCCGCGGGTCTTCGGGCCTAAGCCGGGGCTCTACGGCGTGGGCGTGCGGTCGGATGACTACAGCCCCGAGGGGCGGCTCAGCGCGGGCGAGGCCTGGATCGAGGGCTCGTCCTGGGCGATCGGGGCGGATGGCGCGGCCACGCCCGCGCGCGGTGCGCTCGAAGGGCGGCTCCGCGCCGCCGACGCCTTCGCCCATGTGCAGGATCTGGCCGAGACCGACCTTCTGATGGCGCAGGACCATGCCGCCCACGAGGGTGGTTTTGCCGCGGCGCTGGCCCGGCTCGGGCGCGAGGCGGCGCTCTATCACCTCGACGCCACCCGCCCCGACCGGCCCCGCGCCCGCAGCCTCACCGAGGAGCTGAGCCGCATCGTGCGTGCGCGCATCGCCGATCCCGCCTGGGCCGATGGCATGATGCGCCACGGCTTCCGGGGCGCGGCCGAGATCGCGGCCTCGGTCGATCATCTGGGAAGCTTCGCCAATCTCACCCGCGCAGTGCCCGACGGGCTCTTCGACCTCTGCTTCGAGGCGACGCTGATGCGCGAGGATCTCGTGGCCTTCATGGCCCGCGAAAACCCCGCGGCCCTTGCCGCCCTCCGCGACCGCTTCCGCGCTCTTGCCGAGGCCGGGCTCTGGCAGCCGCGCCGCAATTCCATCGCAGCCCTCCTCGCCTGCGCCCCCACGGAGACCCATTGATGGCCCATCGCTACGAAACCGACGGGGCGGCGATCTACCGCCAGTCCTTCGCCACCATCCGCGCGGAGGCGGCGCTCGCGCGCTTCACGCCCGAGGAGGAGGTGGTGGTGGTCCGCATGATCCATGCCGCCGGCATGGTGGGTCTCGAGGCGCATGTCCGCTTCTCGCCCGGCATGGCGGTTGCCGCGCGGGCGGCGCTCGAGGCGGGTGCGCCGATCCTCTGCGATGCGCGGATGGTGAGCGAGGGCATCACCCGCCCGCGCCTGCCGGCCGGGAACCGCGTGATCTGCACGCTTCAGGATGCGGAGGTGCCCGAGCTTGCGAAATCCATGGCCACCACCCGCTCCGCCGCGGCGCTGGAACTCTGGCGGCCGCATCTCGCGGGCGCCGTGGTCGCGATCGGCAACGCGCCGACCGCGCTCTTTCACCTGCTGAACATGCTCGAGGATCCGGCCTGCCCGAGGCCCGCGGCCATCATCGGCTGCCCGGTGGGCTTCGTCGGCGCAGCCGAATCCAAGGAGGCGCTGATGCAGGACCTGCCCTGCCCGTCGCTGATCGTCGAGGGCCGCCTCGGCGGCTCGGCCATCACGGTTGCGGCTGTCAACGCGCTGGCGAGCCGGGTGGAATGATGGGCCGCATCATCTGCGCAGGCCTCGGCCCCGGCGACCCCGATCTTCTCAGCGTCAAGTCCGACCGGCTGATCCGCACCGCCCGGCATGTGGCCTATTTCCGCAAGGCGGGCCGCTCAGGACAGGCCCGCCGCATCGTCGAGGGGATGCTGCGCCCCGACGCCGTCGAGTATCCGATGGATTATCCGGTCACGACCGAGATCCGCTTCGACCATCCCGATTACAACCGGATGCTGGCCGAGTTCTACGACCTCTGGGCCGACAGGCTGGCGGACCTGGCGCGGACCGAGGAGGTGGTGGTGCTCTGCGAGGGCGATCCGCTGTTCTACGGCTCGTTCATGCATCTGCACAGCCGGCTGCAGGGCCGCGCCGAGGTCGAGATCGTGCCCGGCATTCCCGGCATGGCCGGCTGCTGGAATGCGGCCGGCCTGCCGATCACCTGGGGCGACGATGTGCTCTCGGTGCTGGCGGGCACGCTCTCGGAGGAGGATCTGGCGCGTCATGCGGCGGCGGCCGATGCGGTGGTGGTGATGAAGACCGGGCGCAACCTGCCCAAGGTGCGCCGGGCGCTGGAAGCCGCCGGCCGGCTCGACGAGGCCTGGCTCGTCGAGCGCGGCACCATGCCGGGCCAGCGGGTCGCGCGGCTTGCCGAGGTCGAGGGGGCGGACTGCCCCTATTTCGCCATCGTGCTCGTCCCCGGACGCGGACGCCGCCCGGAGCTTGCGGAATGAGCGGCTGGCTTGTGGTGGCGGGTCTCGGGCCCGGGGCCGAGCACCTCGTCACGCCCGAGGTCTCGGTGGCCCTGGCGGAGGCCACCGATGTGGTGGGCTACATCCCTTACGTTGCCCGCGTGGCCGAGCGGCCGGGGCTCACGCTCCATGCCAGCGACAACCGGGTGGAGGTCGAGCGCGCGGCCCATGCGCTTCAGATGGCGGCCGAGGGGCGGCGGGTGGTCGTGGTTTCCTCGGGCGATCCGGGGGTCTTCGCCATGGCCTCGGCCCTGTTCGAGGCGCTGGAGGCGCGGCCCGAGTGGCAGGCGCTGGATATCCGCATCCTGCCCGGCATCACCGCGATGCTGGCCGCCGCCGCCGCCGCCGGAGCGCCGCTCGGCCATGATTTCTGCGCGATCAACCTGTCGGACAATCTCAAGCCCTGGGCGCTGATCGAGAAGCGGCTGCGGCTGGCGGCCGAGGCGGATCTCGCGATGGCCTTCTACAATCCGCGCTCGAAGTCCCGCCCCGAAGGCTTTGTCCGCGCTCTGGATCTTCTGCGCGAGACCTGCGGGCCCGACCGGCTCGTGACCTTCGCGCGCGCGGTCTCGACGCCCGAGCAGCATCTGCGCACCGTCACGCTGGGCGAGGCCACGCCCGAGATGGCCGACATGCGGACCGTGGTGATCGTCGGCAATTCCGCCACGCGCCGGGTGGGCCGCTGGGTCTATACGCCGAGGTCGGCCGGATGAGCGAGCCAGCCCAGCACCGCCTCGGGGGTCTCGACGCGCGGACGCGGCGGGATCGCGGGCCGGTCGATCAGCACGACCGGCAGACCCAGCTCCCGCGCGGCATCGAGCTTGGCGCGCGCGCCCTCGCCGCCTGCGTTCTTGGCCACGATCCACTGGATCTCGTGACGGCGCAGAAGCTCCAGATCCTCGGCCAGCGTGAAGGGGCCGCGGGCGACGATCGCCTCCGCCCGGGGCAAGGGCAGCGCATCGGGCGGATCGACGAGGCGCAGCAGGTAGTGATGCTGCGCCCGGCCCGCGAAGGCCGCGAGATGCAGGCGCCCGATGGCGAGGAAGACCCGCGCGGGCGCCTCGGGCAGCGCCTCGGCGGCGGCCTCGATCGAGGGGACGCGGATCCAGCGGTCCCCCGGCCCCGCCGCCCAGGGCGCGCGTTCGAGCGCCACCAGCGCCGTGCCGGTGGCGGCACAGGCCTCGACCGCGTTCCGGCTCATCTGCGCGGCGAACGGATGGGTTGCGTCGATGACATGGGTGATGCCCTCCTCCCGGATGTAGGCCGCAAGCCCCTCGGTGCCCCCGAAGCCGCCCACCCGCAGGGGCAAGGGCTGCGCCACGGGCGCGGCGGTGCGGCCCGCGTAGGAGAAGACGGCCGGCAAGCCCGCCTCGGCCAGAGCGCGCGCCATGCGGCTGGCCTCGGTCGTGCCGCCCAGAAGGAGGATGCGCATGGCTGATCCCTGGCTCTCGATCATCGGTCTCGGCGAAGATGGACCGGCGGGACTTCCGGATGCAAGCCGGGCCGCGCTGGAAGCGGCCGAGGTCGTGGTGGGCGGGCCGCGGCATCTGGCGCTGGTGGATGCCCGGGCGCGCGGGATGGAATGGCCGGTGCCCTTCGATCCCGCCCCTGTGCTGGCCCTGCGCGGACGCCCCGTCGCCGTGCTCGCCTCGGGCGATCCGTTCTGGCATGGCGCGGGCGGCAGCCTCGCCGCGGCGCTGTCGCCCGGCGAATGGCGCGCCTATCCCGCGCCCGGCGTGGTCGCGCTGGCCGCGGCCCGGCTCGGCTGGCGGCAGGAGGAGCTGCTGGCGCTGGGCCTTCACGCCGCGCCCTTCGAGCGGCTGCTGCCCGAGCTGGCCCCCGGCCGCCGCGGGGTCTGCACGCTCCGCGACGGGCCTGCCGCCGGGGCGCTGGCCGCCTTCCTTGCGGCGGAGGGCTGGGGCGAGAGCCGGCTCTGGGTGATGGAGGCTCTGGGCGGGCCGCGCGAGCGGGTGCGCGCCACCACCGCGGGCGCTTTCTCTCTGACGGATGTCGCGGCCCCGGTGACGGTGGCCTTCGAGGCCGAGGGCGGGCGGGCGCAGCCGCGCAGCGCGGGCCTCCCCGACAGCCTCTTCGCCCATGACGGGCAGATCACCAAGGCTCCGGTCCGGGCGCTGACGCTCGCGGCCCTCGCGCCGCGGCGGGGCGAGATACTGTGGGATCTGGGTGCGGGCTCTGGCTCGGTCTCGGTCGAATGGTGCCTCGCGGGCGGCCGGGCCGTTGCTGTGGAACTCCGCCCCGAGCGCGCGGCCAACATCCGCGCCAATGCCGCCCGCTTCGCCCTGCCGCTGGAGGTGGTCGAGGGGCGCGCGCTGGACAATCTGCCCGCGTTGCCCGCGCCGGATGCGATCTTCGTGGGCGGCGGCTTCGACGAGGCGCTGTTCGCGGCGCTGCCGCCCACGGCCCGGCTCGTGGTCAATGCGGTGACGCTCGAAACCGAGGCGCTGCTCGCGGCCCTTCAGGCCCGCCACGGCGGCGAGCTCCTGCGGATCGAGCTGGCGCGCGCGGCCCCGCTCGGGCGGATGCGCGGCTGGGAGGCCGCCCGGCCCGTGGTGCAATGGAGCCTCGTGCGATGATCGTGGCAGGGCTCGGCTTCCGGGAGAGCGCGACCGAGGAGGAGCTGGCCGCGGCGCTGGGCGATGAGGCGCCCGAGCTTCTCGCCACGCTCGAGGCGCGCGCGGCCCTGCCCGCCTTTCAGGCGCTGGCCCGGAGGCTCGGGCTGCCGGTGCGCGCGCTGCCCGAGGCCGCGCTCGCCGGCGTCGCCACCCCCACCCGCTCGGCGCGGATCGAAGAGCGGTTCGGCACCGGCTCGATCGCCGAGGCGGCGGCGCTGGTGGCCGCGGGCCCCGGCGCCACCTTGATGCGGACCCGCCGGATCGCCGGGCCCGTGACGATTGCCGTGGCCCGCTCGGCCGCGGATCCTGACAGAAAGGGAGCCACGGCATGACCGTGCATTTCATCGGAGCGGGCCCCGGAGCGCCCGACCTCATCACGCTGCGCGGGCGCGACCTGATCGCCGCCTCGCCGGTCTGTCTCTATGCGGGCTCGCTGGTGCCCGAGGGCGTGCTGGCCCATTGCCCGCCCGGCTGCCGCATCGTGAACACGGCGCCGCTCAGCCTCGAGGCCATCGTGGAGGAGATCGCCGCCGCCCATGCCGAGGGCAAGGACGTGGCGCGTCTCCATTCCGGCGATCTCTCGGTCTGGTCGGCGATGGGCGAGCAGCTGCGCCGGCTGCGCGCGCTGGGTATTCCCTATGACGTGACGCCGGGGGTGCCCTCCTTCGCCGCGGCCGCGGCCACGCTCGGGGCCGAGCTCACGCTGCCGGGGGTCGCGCAATCGGTGGTGCTGACCCGCACCTCGGGGCGTGCCTCTCCCATGCCCGAGGGCGAGAGTCTCGCGGCCTTCGCGGCCACGGGCGCCGTGCTGGCGATCCATCTTTCGGTTCATGTGCTGGGGCGCGTCTTGGCCGAGCTTCTGCCGCATTACGGCGCGGATTGCCCGGTGGCCGTGGTCTGGCGCGCGAGCTGGCCCGACGAGCGGGTGGTGCGCGCGACCCTGGGCAGTCTCGAGGCCGCGCTCGGGCCGGAGCTGGAGCGGACGGCGCTCATTCTCGTGGGCCGCAGTCTCGGCGCGGAGGATTTCGCCGAGAGCCGCCTCTATGCCGGCGACTACGACCGCCGCTACCGCCCCGTGGGCACCCATCCGCGCTTTCCGGAGGAGGCATGACCGGCTTCGTCTCCTTCGTCTCCTCGGGGCCGGGCGACCCCGAACTTCTCACGCTGAAGGCGGTGGACCGGCTCGGCCGCGCCGATGCGGTGCTGTTCGACGACCTTTCCTCGGGGCCGATCCTCGCCCATGCCCGTCCGGAGGCGGATCTCGTGGGCGTGGGCAAACGCGCGGGCCGCGCCTCGCCGAAGCAGGATCATGTGAGCCGGCTGCTCGTGGATTATGCCCGGACGGGCGGGCGCGTCGTGCGGCTGAAATCGGGCGATGCGGGGCTTTTCGGGCGGCTCGAGGAGGAGATCGAGGCGCTCGAGGCGGCGGGGATCGGCTACGAGATCGTGCCGGGCGTGCCCTCGGCCTGTGCCGCCGCGGCGGCGGCGGGCATTCCCCTCACTCGCAGGCTCACGGCGCGGCGGGTGCAGTTCCTGACCGGGGCCGACGTGACCGGCGGCCTGCCGCAGCAGAACCTCGCGGCGCTGGCCGATCCGGCGGCCACGACGGTGGTCTTCATGGGCAAGCGTACCTTCCCGACACTGGCCGCGGCGCTGTTCGCGGCGGGACTGCCCGAGACCACACCCGCGCTGCTGGCCGAAGGCGTCTCGACGCCCGCGCAACGGATCTGGCGCGGCACGCTCGGGACACTCGTGGAGGAGGTGGCGCGGGCCGGCGAGGCGCCGGCGCTGATCCTCTACGGGCCGCTCGCGGACGCGGAGGAAGAGCGATGATCGGCACGGCAAAGCGCCCTGCATTTCGCGAAGCGCGAACGGCATGTCCCTTGAAGGGCGCATCCGCGACCCCGGGGAAAGTGGCCTGCGATGCGTGAGCTTCTTCTCATCGGGATCGGAACCGGCAACCCGGACCATCTGACCGCCGAGGGCCGGCGGCGGATGGCCGAGGCCGACCTGATCCTCGTGCCGCGCAAGGGGCGCGACAAGTCGGACCTGGCCGAGATCCGCCGCGCGATCTGCGCCGACGCGGCCCCCCTTGTCCCGGTGGCCGAGTTCGATCTGCCCGTGCGCGATGCGGCCAACCCCGACTACCGTCAGGGCGTCGAGGACTGGCACGATGCCATCGCGCTCGCCTGGGCACGCGCGGCGGGCGGCGCGGCCCGGGTGGCGCTGCTGATCTGGGGCGATCCGTCGCTCTACGATTCGAGCCTGCGCATCGCGGCGCGGCTCGATCCGGCGCCACAGGTGCGCGTCGTGCCGGGGATCACGGCAATTCAGGCGCTCTGCGCGGCCCATGCGATCCCGCTGAATGCGGTGGGCGCGCCGGTGCTGGTCACCACCGGTCGGCGGTTGAGGGACGAGGGCTGGCCCGCGGGCGTCGACCGTTTGGCCGTGATGCTCGACGGCGAGACGAGTTTTCGCGGCCTCGATCCGCAGGGCGTGCGGATCTGGTGGGGCGCCTATCTCGGAATGGCGGAGCAGATCCTCGAGGCGGGACCGCTGGCCGAGGCCGGCCCGCGCATCCTCGCCACCCGTGCCGCCGCGCGCGCGCGCCATGGCTGGATCATGGATATCTATCTCCTCGACCGCGAGACCGATGATCGGCGCAAGGACGGTTCGGGAGAGACCTGACCGGCGGGGAGAACCGCCCCGATGGTCGGATGGCGGCCAGGGCGCCGGGCGGGCGCCCGTGCAGGCCTCTCCCCCCGAAGGGCCCGGATTTCCGTTTGGACACCCGGACCTGTCAGACCGCGCTCGCCTACTCTCTCAAGAGAGGCTGCCTCATCCCAAGGTCGTGTTGAACCTTGGCGGGCTTTCGGCGTTTCATCTTCATCAAGCCCGCAGCTTCCGCGGGCACTCAAGGAGAGATGCGATGTTCCCCGTTCCCCGTCTGACCTATGAGGCTCTGGCCATGGTCATGCCGCCACCGGTCCTCGAATTCTGGTATTCTCCGCTGCCGACCGGCTGCTCGCTCTGACTTCATGCCCCTGCGCAAGCGGGGGCATCCCGAGCGGCGCATGCAGGGCGCCACTTCTCCTGCACCATACCGCCAGCTTTAAGCGCGAATAAAGACGCTGACTCAACGCTGTGCCAGGGCATCCTCAAGCAGCGTGCGAACCACGTCTCCCGGCACGTCATCGGCGACGAAGGCCTGTCCGATGCCGCGGGCGAGGATGAAGCGCAGCTTGCCGTCCACCACCTTCTTGTCCTGCGCCATCAGGGCGAGCAGCGCCTCGGCGGAGGGCAGATCGCCCGGGATGTCGCGGAGGTCGACCTTCATGCCCATGGCCCGCAGATGGGCGCGCAGGCGGCTCGGCGCTTCCTGGGCGCAGAGGCCGAGACGCTGGCTCAGCTCGAAGGCCAGCGCGCAGCCGATGGCCACGCCTTCCCCATGGAGGAGCCGGCCGGAATAGCCGGTGGCCTTTTCCAGCGCGTGGCAGAAGGTATGGCCGAGGTTCAGCAGCGCGCGGTCGCCCTCCTCGGTCTCGTCGCGGGCCACGATCTCGGCCTTCATCTCGACCGAGCGGCGCACGGCACGCTGGCGGGCCTCGGCGTCAGCGGCCAGCCGCGGGCCCGCCTCCTCCAGCCATTCGTAGAAATCGGCGTCGCCGAGCAGGCCGTATTTCACCACCTCGCCGTAACCCGCGCGGAAGTCGCGCGGCGGCAGCGTCTCGAGGACGCCGATGTCGGCCAGCACCAGCGAGGGCTGGTGGAAGGCGCCGACGAGGTTCTTGCCTTGGGCCGTGTTGATCCCGGTCTTGCCGCCGACCGAGCTGTCGACCTGCGCCAGAAGCGTCGTCGGCACCTGCACGAAGCGCACGCCGCGGCGCAGGACGGCGGCCGCGAAGCCCGCCAGATCGCCGATCACCCCGCCGCCCAGCGCCACCACCACGTCGCGCCGCTCGACCTTCTCCTCGAGCAGCCATTCGACGGCGCGGGCGAACTGCGGCCAGCCCTTGGTGGCCTCGCCCGCGGGCAGCGCCAGCGCCGAGGAGGCGATGCCCGCCTCGGCCAGCGCCTGCCGGAAGGGATCGAGATGCAGCCCCGCCACCGTCTCGTCGGTGAGGATCGCCACCTTCGGCCGCCGCAGGAGCGGCGCGATCTCGGCCCCCGCCCGCGCGATGAGCCCCGGCCCGATCCGCACCTCGTAGGCGCGCGCGCCCAGCTCTACCCGCACCGCATCGACCGTCATTCGTCCGTCTCCAGCACATCGGGGCGGGTGGCCAGCGCCTCGCGCACCCGCACCGCCATCTGTTCCACCGTTCCCTCGCCGCTTTCCACCGCGAGATCCGCCTGCGCATAGACCGGATCGCGCGCCTCGAGAAGCGCGCGCAGCGTCTCGCGCGGGTTGGGCGTGCGCAGGAGCGGCCGCGTCGCCTTGTGCCGCACCCGGTGCCAGAGCACGTCGAGGTCGGCCTTGAGCCAGACCGACACGCCCTGCTCGCGGATCATGCGGCGGTTGCCCTCGGCCATGAAGGCGCCGCCGCCGGTGGAGAGCACGCAGGGGCTGCCGCGCAGGAGCCGCGCGAGGACCTGGCTCTCCTTCTCGCGGAAGAAGGGCTCGCCGTCGCGGGCGAAGATTTCGGCGATGGTCCGGTTGGCGGCCCGCTCGATCTCCTCGTCCGAATCGAGAAAGGGCACGTTCAGACCCCGGGCCAGCGCGCTGCCCACGGCCGTCTTTCCCGCCCCCATCATGCCCACCATCACAACGGTTTTCTTCAGCCGCGCCATCACTTGCCGGCCATCCTCCCTGTTCCCGCGCCGGCGCACTTCCGCCCCGACCTTCAACTTTGTTGCCTGAATGGCGTGAAGTCGGCTGAAAAGCCATATATATTCGACGCGCACGATCCCTGTGGCCGCCGCTTCGGGCGCGGCCTGCAGGGCAACAAAGAACCGGGGCAGAACGAGGGTCGGAAACAGGCATGTGGCGCATCTTCAAGGCTTTGCTGGTGCTTGTGGTGGTGGGGTTGATCGCGCTGACGGGCTATGCCTATCTCGCCGACCTGTCGCCGCCGCAGACGGAGGTGACGAAGCCGGTGATGCTGAATGCCCAGTGACCACAGGTCGGCGTCGCTTCAGGGCGGGGCGCGACAGGGCGCCGCGGCCATCTGCGCGCTGATCGGCCTGTCGGCGGGCGCGGCCGCGCAGGAGCCGCTGTCGGCGATCGACTGGCTGTCGCGGTCGGTCGCGGCACCGGTCAAGCTGGCCGCACCGCCCGAGGAACCCAAGGTCACCAAGGGCGCGCTGCCGGCGGAAGTGGCGGTCACGCCGCTCGACGGGCCCTCGCCCGATGCGGCGGGCATCCTGCCCGCGTCGCGCACCGGCCTGCCGCACGCGCTCTGGGGCATGGGGCGCACCACCGAGATCGCGAACCGGATCGCCATCGCACCGACCGCCACGCTGCCTGCCCTCCAGTCGCTGCTGACGACGATGCTTCTGGCCGAAGCCGAGCCGCCGGCCGATTCCGAGGGCAAGGGGCGGCTGCTGCTCGCGCGCGTCGACAAGCTGCTGGCCATGGGGGCGCTCGAAGGAGCGAAGAGCCTGATCGATGCGGCCGGCGACGAGGGCCCCGAGATCTTCCGCCGCAAGTTCGACATCGCGCTGCTGACCGGCGAGGAGGATGCCTCCTGCGTCGAGCTGCAGAAGTCGCCCGACCTCGCGCCGACCCTGCCCGCCCGGATCTTCTGTCTGGCGCGCTCGGGCGACTGGAACGCCGCCGCGCTGACGCTCCGGACGGCGCAGGCGCTGGGGTTCGTCGACGATGCGCAGGATGCGCTCCTGTCGCGGTTTCTCGACCCGGATCTCTACGAGGGCGAAGGGCCGCTCACCCCGCCCGCCCGGGTGACACCGCTCGACTGGCGGCTGCTCGAAGCGGTGGGCGAGCCCCTGCCCACCCAGTCGCTGCCCATCGCCTTCGCCCATGCCGAACTGCGCGACACGGCGGGCTGGAAGGCGCAGATCGAGGCGGCCGAGCGGCTGTCGCGGGCAGGCGCGCTCGATCCGAACCTGCTCGTCGGGCTCTATACCGCGCGGAAGGCCGCGGCCTCGGGCGGGGTCTGGGACCGAGTGCGCGCCTTTCAGGCGCTGGACGAGGCCCTGACGGCGAAGGATGCGGCCGCGGTGGCCCGGACGCTGCCCGTGGCCTACGACCGGATGTCGGAGGTGGAGCTGGAGGTCACGCTCTCGCGTCTCGTGGCCGACCGGCTCGACGGCATGACCCTGCCGGCCGAGGCGGAGGCGCTGGCCTTCCGCATGGGGCTTCTGTCGATGGAGGCGGAGGCCGTGGCGAAGGCCCACAAGCCCCGCGACGCGGCCGAGCGTTTCCTCGTCGCGCTGGCGGCGGGCGATCCGGCGAAGGCCGACCCGGCCGATCCGATGGGGCGCGCCATCGCGGCGGGCTTCGGCAAGGCCGCGCCGTCCGAAGCCGTCAAGGAGCTTCTGGCGCAGGACCGGCCCGGCGAGGCACTGCTTCTGGCGCTCGAAGAGGTCGCGCGCGGCATGGACGGCGACACGACCGGCGTGACGCAGGGCCTCGCCCTTTTCCGCGAACTGGGTCTGCAGAAGATCGCGCGCCGCACCGCGCTCGAACTCATGCTGCTGGAGCGACGCGGCTGATGGAGGCCGCGGGCATGGAGCGCTGGATCTCGGCCTTCCTCGAGGCGCAGGCGGCGGAGCTCGATGCCGCGCGCAACACGCGCCTCGCCTACGGCCGCGACCTGAAGGATTACGCAACCTGGCTCGGGCGCCGTTCTGAGGATTTCCTGACCGCCACGCGGGACACGGTCGAGGCCTACCTCACCTTCTGCGAGGCGCAGGGGCTGTCTTCGGCCACGCGGGCGCGGCGGCTCTCCTCGATCCGGCAGCTCTATCGCTTCGGGCATGAGGAAGGCTGGCGCGCCGACAATCCCGCCATCCGCATCAGCGGCCCCGGCCGGTCGAAGCGGCTTCCGAAGACGCTCGAGATCGAGGAGGTGGACCGGCTGCTCGAGGCCGCCCGGGACAAGGGCCGCCGCGCCGAAGACCAGATCCGCAACCGCTGCCTTCTGGAACTGCTCTATGCCACCGGGATGCGCGTCTCGGAGATGGTGGGCCTGCCCGTCGCCGCGGCGCGTGGCAATCCGCGGATGATCCTCGTGCGCGGCAAGGGTGGCAAGGAGCGGATGGTGCCGCTCTCGCCGCCGGCGCGCGAGGCTCTGGCCGACTGGCTCCGGGCGCGCGATGCGGCCGAGGCGCAGGGGCAGAAGGCCGGCCGGCCCGCCTCCCGCTTCCTGTTTCCCGGCTCGGGCGCGGCGGGCCATCTCACGCGGGAATATTTCTACGTCCTCGTGAAGCAGATCGCGGTGCTGGCCGGGGTCGATCCCGCGAAGGTCACGCCGCACACGCTGCGGCACGCCTTTGCCACCCATCTGCTGGCGGGGGGCGCCGACCTCCGGGTGATCCAGACCCTGCTCGGCCATGCCGATCTCTCGACGACCGAGATCTACACCCACGTTCTCGACGCCCATCTGAAGGAGCTGGTGCTGAAGCATCATCCGCTGGCGCGCGAGTGAAGGCTTGCTCCGGCGCCGGGCGCGCCTCACAGTTGACCCTTGCCGATCCCGAAGGACCGTAACCCGTCATGACTTTCTCGAACCTCGATCCGGCGACGCTTGTCACCGCCGCCGCCATTCTGGGGCTTCTCGCGCTGTCCGCCTTCTTCTCGGGCTCCGAGACGGCGCTTACCGCCTCGTCCCGCGCCAAGCTGCGCGCCAAGGCCGACAAGGGATCGCGCGGGGCCGAACGGGCGCTCGAGGTGACCGAAGACAACGAGCGGATGATCGGGGCGCTGCTCCTCGGCAACAACGTGGTCAACATCCTGTCGGCCTCGCTCGCCACCGCGCTGATGACGAAGCTCTTCGGCGACGGAGGCGTGGCGGTGGCCACGCTGGTGATGACCGGCCTCGTGCTGATCTTCGGCGAGGTGCTGCCCAAGACCCTCGCCATCAGCCGCCCCGAGGCCTTCTCGAGCCGCGTGGCGCCGGTGATCCGGGTGCTGATCTTCGTCTTCTCGCCCATTGTGGCGGTGGTGCGCGCCCTTGTGCGGGGCCTGCTTCGGGTCGTGGGCGTCCGGATCGAGCCGGGCGACCACATGCTCGCCATCCGGGACGAGATCGCGGGCGCTATTGCACTCGGCCATTCGCAGGGCGCGGTCGAGAAGGAAGACCGCGACCGGCTTCTGGGCGCGCTCGACCTGTCCGAGCGCACGGTCGAAGAGATCATGCGCCACCGCAGCCAGATCGAGATGATCGACGCGGACAAGCCCTCGGCCGAGGTGATCGCGCAGGTCCTCGCCTCGCCCCACACGCGGATCCCGCTCTATCGCGGCGATCACGAGAACATCCTCGGGATCATCCACGCCAAGGATCTGCTGCGCGAGGTCTCGCGGCTGATGCGGACGGGCAGCACCGGGGCGCTGGACGAGCTCGACATCCTCGCCGTGGCGATGAAGCCCTATTTCGTGCCCGAGACGACGCCGCTCGACGAGCAGATGCGCCAGTTTCTGAAGCGGCGGACGCATTTCGCGCTGGTGGTGGATGAATATGGCGCGCTGAAGGGCCTGATCACGCTCGAGGACATCATCGAAGAGATCGTGGGCGAGATCAACGACGAGTTCGACATCGCGCAGGAGATGACGCTGAAGCGCGCCGACACGGGCGACTATCTCGTGGACGGGGCCATGACGATCCGCGACCTCAACCGGATGATGGACTGGCAGCTGCCCGACGAAGAGGCCAACACGGTGGCGGGCCTTGTCATCCACGAAGCGCAGATGATCCCGAACGAGGCGCAGGCCTTCAGCTTCCACGGCTTCCGCTTCGAGGTGCTGACCAAGCGCGACAACCGGATCATGAAGCTGAAGGTCCGCCCGCTCGACGCTCAGCCGATCAGCGGACGCGACCGGCCGTAGGTCTCGTCGTAGTGGCGCCGCAGCCGCTGGAGCGCGATGCGGAGCACGATCTTGCCCGAGCGCGCCGACCAGCCCATGCGGCGCTCTGCCGCCTCGAGGCCCTCGAGGAAGCAGCAGCAGCGCAGCACCATGTCGCCCAAGCCGGGGCCCAGATCGCGCAGCGCCGCCGCCACCCGCTCGCGCGCCTGCCGCGGGCCCTCGGCGCCGCCCGCATCGGGGCGGAACGCGCCGCGGTCCGCGCCGGTCAGGAACCGGTCCCAGTTCTGGGCTACGCGCGGGCCCATCTGCGCCAGCTCGAAATCCTCGCGCAGCCGCTCGGCCGCCTCGATCAGCTCGGCCGACAGGAAGGGCCTCCCATCCTTGTCCCGGCGTCGCCCGAGTACCGCCACCGGGCTTTCGGCCGCGTTGTAGCGCACCCGGCGCGGGCCGTGCTCGTCGCGGATCTCGCGCTCGGCCCAGTCGCGGTGCTGCGCGGCGAAGGGCTGGACCGCTTCGGCGAGGCCCCGGCTCCGCCCGCCCTCCTCGGCCGCCACGATCCGGCGCAGGGCCGCGCGCCCCGTCGCCGTGATCTCGTAGGTGGCGATCCGGCCCGGCTTGCGGCAGGCGATCCAGTCCTTCAGCGCGAAGGCCTGCGCGACGGCACGGTCGACCACCGCCATCCGGGCCGTGCCCCCGTCGGGCAGGGTGCGCAGGACCGCGGCCTTTTCCATGTCCGGGGCCACGGCGAGCAGGGTCTGCGGCTCGGCCAGCCGCCTGAGGATGCGGCGCGCCTCGCGCGCGATGGTGGTCTCGTCGAGCGAGGCCGGCCGGAGGGAGGAAGAGGCGTCGGGGCGGATCGGGGCCGTCATTTCGGATCTGTCCTTTCTGGCTGGGATGGGTCCGCGCCCCTGAGACCGTCCGAAGGCTGCCAGCGCCTCGTCCACCAGAGGATCGTCGCGTCGGCTCTCGCAGCGGCGCACATGGCGCATCACCGTCGAGGCATGGCACCCCTCGCGGCGGGCCAGCGCCCGGAGCGAAAGACCTTCCTCCGTGTGATCGAGGTAGAGCCGAACGGCCTCGGGAAGCCAGGCAGGAAAGGTCGAGGACAAGCTCAGGTCGGTGTGCATCATTCCATCCCGTGGCCCCCGCGAGAGGGCGTTGTCCGGCGTTGGACGTTTGCAACCGTCAGGGGCATTGGTTACCTGTTCGTTAATAACTGCGGCGTTGTTGATAATTCTTTCTAATTCCTAAACATTCGAGAAACCTCCGCGCGGTGGGCGGCGCGCGCGCGCAACGCAGGGTTGCAGGCGGTCACTCTGTTTCGCCACGACAGAGGAGACAGCGATGACCGACATGCATGGCCTTCTGGCCGAGATCCGACGCCCGCGGCTGCTCATGAGGGCGGCCCGGCTGGGGCTGGCCTGCTACCGGCGCGAGCGGGATCTGCGCCGCCTCGTGCCGGACCCGGAACCGGACCGGGCCATGGCCACTCTGCTCGCGGAGGAGCGCGACCTCGAGAGGCGGCGGCAGGCGGGAGAGGCCACCTACTCGGTCACGCATCATGTGGAAGTGCTGATCGCCCTCATCGCGGAGGCGCGTCTGGCACCTCCGGCAGGCTGTCTCTCCTCGCGCAGCGCAGGTGGCGCGGGCCTTCGTGCGGAGACTGCGCCGGCTCCGGCAGATGCCGACACCGGAGGATCAGGGGCGGCGCCTCTGTCCTGACAGACGAGCGCGCCGCGGGGACCGCTCGCGCTGCTTCCTTCCGAAGACGGCAAGGCCGCACCGTTTCCACGCGGCGGCACCATGGCAAAGGGCGCGGCCCTGTCGGACCGCGCCCCTCGGCAGGCTGATGAGGCCTTCAGATGAAGGCGTCGGGCATCGAGTCCTTCTTGCGGGCGACATAGTCCGCCAGCGCCTCGGCCACGCCCTCGTCGAGCGCAGGCTGCTGGTAATCGCCCAGAAGCTTCTTCACCCGGGCGCTCGCGAGCGTCTCGGTGTCGCGCGCGCCCTCTTCTTCCCAGGTCTCGAAGGGCTTGTAGTCGAACAGGTCCGAGCGCCAGAAGGCCGATTTGAAGTTCGCCTGCGTATGGGCGCAGCCGAGGTAGTGGCCGCCGGGGCCGACCTCGCGGATCGCATCCATCCCCTGCCCGTTCTCGTCGACCGAAACACCCTGCGCCAGATGGTGCAGCGTGCCGAGCTGGTCGGCATCCATCACGAACTTCTCGTAGGAGGAGACGAGACCGCCTTCCAGCCAGCCGCAGGCGTGCAGCATGAAGTTCACGCCCGAGAGCAGCGCCATGTTCAGCGAGTTGGCGGTCTCGTAGGCGGCCTGCGCATCGGGCAGCTTCGAGCCGCAGAACGACCCGCCCGAGCGGTAGGGCAGCCCCAGACGACGGGCCAGCTGACCCGCGCCGTAGGTGATGTGCGAGGCCTCGGGCGTGCCGAAGGTGGGCGCGCCGGAGTTCATGTCGATCGAGGTCACGAAGGCACCGAAGATCACCGGCGCGCCGGGACGGATCAGCTGGCTGTAGGCCACGCCCGCCAGCACCTCGGCCAGCACCTGCGTCAGCGTCCCCGCCACCGTCACCGGCGCCATGGCGCCGCCCACGATGAAGGGCGAGACGATGGCCGCCTGATTGGCGGCGGCATAGACCTCGAGCGCGCCCATCATCGTCGCATCGAAGGTGAGCGGCGAGTTGATGTTCACGAGCGAGGTCATCACCGTGTTCCGGTCGACGAAGTCGGCGCCGAAGAGGAGCTTCGCCATTTCAACCGAATCCTCGGCCCGCGACGGTTCGGTGACCGAGCCCATGAAGGGCTTGTCGCTGAGCGTCATGTGGGCGTGGAGCATGTCGAGGTGGCGCTTGTTCACCGGCACGTCGGTCGGCTCGCAGACCGTGCCGCCCGAGTGGTGCAGCCATTTCGACATGTAGCCGAGCTTCACGAAGTTGCGGAAGTCCTGCATCGTGGCATAGCGGCGTCCGCCCTCGCGGTCGCGCACGAAGGGCGGCCCGTAGACCGGCGCCAGCACGAGGTTCTTTCCGCCGATCTCGACGTTGCGCTCGGGGTTGCGGGCATGTTGCGTGAAGCTCGAGGGCGCCGTGGCGCAGAGCTTGCGGGCGAGCCCGCGCGGGATATGCACCCGCTCGCCGCGCACGTCGGCTCCCGCGTCCCGCCAGCGTTGCAGGGCGGCCGGGTTCTCGAGGAAGTTGACGCCGATCTCTTCGAGGACCGTCTCGGCGTTCCATTCGATGATCTGGAGCGCTTCCTCGTTCAGGATCTCGAAGTTCGGGATGTTGCGGGTGATGAACTTCGCCGTGTCCATCCGGACCGCCGTGCGTTCCGCCCGCCGCGCCGAGCCGCCGCCGCCCCGCGCCCTGCGTGCCGTGACCTCGTTCATCGCTCATCCTCCAAAGCCGGCTGTCGTCTGCCGCCCTTATGGCGTGTTTCGATGAAGGTCCCGTCACCGTTTCCGGCGCTTGCCGACAGAAAACGACATGCGCCGGAGTTGGCTCTCAGCGGGCCTGCGCCCGCGCCCAGCCCACCGCCTCGCCGAGCGCCTGCGTGACCGCCGTGTCGAAGGCCACCACCACGTCGCCCGTGCTGTCCGAGGCGGCCGGCGCCTGGGTCTCGATGCGCCGCGTCGAGGCGACCGAGCGGTCGGATTCGCGGATCAGCGTCAGCACCATCGAGATGCGCACGATGGGCGCCTGACCCGGCGGCACCTCGGCCTGGAACTCGCGCAGCTCGGTCATGAGCGTGTAATCGGGCACGAGGCCCGCCGCCTCGCGCGCGACGAGCCGGAAGCCGCCGCCGTTCTGCAGGGACCCCACCAGCAGCGTCTGCACGAGCGCGGGCGCCGGATCGGACCAGCGCGCATCGGGCAGATAGAGCGCCTGCACCCGCGACGGCTTGATGAGGATGCGGTCGGTGGCGAGCGCCCCGCCGGCGGTGGCCGCCTCCACCACGATATGGCGCGAGCCGCCGCCGCCCGTGCCCGGAAGCGGCGACAGCGTGTAGGTGTCGAGCTGCTCGGAGGCGCGCGACAGCGACGAGACGGCGCCGCAGCCCGAGAGCGCGAGGGCCGCGAGAAGGAGCGTCAATCGGGTCAGGGCTCGCATCGTCATCTCCTGTAGGACGGGGTCTGGCTGCCGAGGAAGAAGCGCGCCGGATCGCGCGAGATCTGCGCGATCAGCGAGTTGAGGTTCGTGACCGTGCGCCGGGTCTCGGCCGCGAGCGTCGCATATTGCGGCAGGCCGTTGTCGGCGAAGTTGCGGATGCCCGCGACCGACCGCTCGATGCCCGACACCGCGCTTCGGATCTGGGCGATCATCGGCGGCACGTCCCGGTCGACAACGCGGTTCACCGCCTCGAACGTGTCACGGGCCGAGGCCGCCGCGCCCTTGCCCTCTTCGAGCGCGGTCTCGAGGCTGGCCAGCGCCACATCGGCCCGGTCCGCCATCGCATCGAGCCGCGCGGTGAAATCGTTCAGCCGCGAGGTGGCTTCGGCCGCATCGCGGGTGATGGCCGCGATGTTCTGCACCGAGGCATCGGCGTTCGTCAGGATGCTCTCGACCGCGGCGCGGTTCTCGGGGCCGGTGAAGGTCTGGATATCCTTCAGGAGCGCGATCGCCTCGGCGAGCAGCGTCGGCGCGTCCGCCGTCAGCGCCTGAACGGCCGATCGCTCGGAGGGGATCACCGGGGGCCACTGGTCCCCCTCGGCCGTCAGCGGCTCGGGCGCGGCGCCGCCCGAGAGCGAGACGTAGGAGACGCCCGTCACGCCCTGAGAGGCGACCTGCGCCTTGGTATCGGTCCGCACCGGCGTGGTGGCGGCCAGCTGGATCCGCACCCGGACGAGCGAGGGATCCTCGGCATCGACCGCGATGTTCAGCACCTCGCCCACATCCACGCCGTTGTAGCGCACGGGGCTGGCCCGGCCGAGGCCCTCGACGCTGGTGAACAGGATGTCATATTCCGCATAGGTCCGGTCGAGCTGGACCTTGGCGAGCCAGAGCAGGAAGCCGAGCGTGGCGAGGATGCTCGCCAGGGTGAAGATCCCGATCAGCACATAGCGGGCGCGCGTCTCCATGGGTCAGCCCTCCGCCGCCACAAGCGCCGCATGGGCGCGCGGACCGTGGAAATACTCGCGGACCCACGGGTGATCCACCTCCATCAGCTCGCGGATGGTTCCCGTCACCAGAACTTTCCTTTCGGCCAGGACCGCGATGCGGTCGCAGGTTGCATGGAGCGTATCGAGATCGTGCGTCACGAGGAACACGGTCAGCCCCAGTGATGTCTGCAGGTTGCGGATCAGCGCGTCGAACTCGGAGGCGCCGATCGGGTCGAGACCCGCCGTCGGCTCGTCGAGGAACACGATGTCCGGGTCGAGCGCAAGCGCCCGCGCAAGCCCTGCCCGCTTGCGCATCCCCCCCGAGAGCTCGGACGGATAGAGGCTGCGCGCCTTGGGCGGCAGGCCCACCATGGCGATCTTGAGATCGGCCAGCGCCGTGCGCGTCTCGGGATCGAGGCCCGTGCGTTCGCGCATCGGGGCCTCGACATTCTCGCGCACCGTGAGCGAGGAGAAGAGCGCCCCGTCCTGGAACATCACGCCCCAGCGGTTCTCGACCTTGGCCATCTCGGCCTTCGATGCCGTGCGCACATCGGTGCCGAAGACCTTCACGCTGCCCGCCCGCGGCGCCTGAAGCCCGACGATGGAGCGCAGGAGCACCGACTTGCCGGTGCCGGATCCGCCGACGATCCCCAGCACCTCGCCGCGGTAGATGTCGAGATCCAGATCCTCGTGGATCACGTTCGGCCCGAACTGGTTCTTCAGCCCCCGGACCTCGATCAGAACCTCTTTCTGCATCAGAGCCCCCAGACCGCGAAGAAGATCGAGAAGAGCGCATCGACGACGATGACCAGGAAGATGGCCTGAACGACCGAGCGCGACGTGTGGCTGCCGAGCGATTCGGCATTGCCCGAGACCTGCATTCCCTGATGGCAGCCGATGACAGCGATGATGACGGCGAAGAAGGGCGCCTTGACCAGCCCGATGATCGCATGGCTGACATCGGTATCGGCCAGAAGCTGGGTGCGGAACATGCCCGGCGTGATGCCGAGGTCGATCCAGGCCATCAGCCCCCCGCCCACGAGGCCCGCCAGAGAGGCGATGAACCCGAGCGCGGGCAGCAGGATGACTAGCGCGATCAGCCGCGGCAGCACCAGCCGGTCGATCGGATCGAGGCCCAGAACGCGCATCGCGTCGATCTCCTCGCGCATCTTCATCGAGCCGATGGCCGCGGTGAAGGCCGAGGCGGAGCGTCCGGCCACGATGATCGCGGTCAGCAGGATGCCCAGTTCGCGCAGGATCGAGATGGCCACGAGATCGACCACATAGACTTCCGCTCCGAAGGACTTGAGCTGCGTCGAGCCCTGGAAGGCCAAGACGATGCCGATCAGGAACCCCATGAGCGAGACGATGGGCACCGCGTTCCAGCCCGCCTCCTGCATGTGATGGACGAGCGGCGTCAGCTTGAGACGCGTCGGATGCAGGACGAGTGCGCCGAGATGGGTCACCACCTCGCCGAAGAATCCAACGGAGGTCAGGCTTCCGCGCAGGCCCTGCGCCACCTCCTGACCGAGGTTGGCGAGCCCGTCGTCCGGCCGCCCCGGGATCGTGCGCCGCCGCCGCTCGGGCTCGGGCATGGCCGCCGCGACCGTCTCGAGGAGATGGCGGTGGGACTCGCTCAGATTGACGATCTCGAGCGCCTGCCCCGCCGCCTCGGCGCGCTTCTGGGCCTGCAGGAGCGCCCAGGCCCCCGCCGTGTCGAGCGCCTCCACCGCGGCCATGTCGATCTGCTCCCCGGCCCCGACCGAGCCGAGGCTGCGCTGCGTCTCGGGAAGCGTCTCGATGGTCAGTCGTCCGCGCAGGGGCACGGAAGACGGGGTCGGTCGATCTGAAACCAATGCCTGCAGCCCTGTTCCGCCGCGCCCTCGACATGCGCGAACCGGACGATCGCCCCGCCCGCGCGATGGAACGCCACGCCTTTCGTTCCTGTTCCATGGCCGGATCGCGGTCCGGCCCCTGCTCTCGTCCCGCCGCATTCCGGCCGCCGCAACCGGCGCGCTTCTTCTCATGGAGGGCGGGTGGCGCAATTCTCCCGACGTGGCCCCGACATGCAAGCCTTTCCCGGATCCGCCCCCCCGAAGCGGGCGCGGCCGCGCCCTTTCCGCAACGCGTGGGATGGCCCTGGCGAAGGGGGCCCGCATCGTGCGGCGGACGAGGAGCCACGGCCGCGGTCCGCGCCCCTCCGCGGTGTCCGGACGCGCGACAGGTTGCTGTCAGCTTCGCCCTGTAGCCCGGCGCTCATGGACGCCGGAGAGGCCGCGGGAAGGGCCCCGGATCCGGGCGTCCCCTCCTCAGGCCCTCCCGGGCCCTGCACAGAAAGGTATCGACATGCGCAAGATCCTGCTCCTCGCCCCCGCCCTGATGATCGCCGCCCCGGCGTTCGCCGCCGACATCTGCACCGCCCATCCCAAGGACCAGTGGATGAGCAAGGACCAGATCACCACGCTCGCCACCGGCAAGGGCTATGAGGTCAAGGGCGTCAAGGAAGAGGACGGCTGCTGGGAAGTGAAGGGCATGAAGGACGGTGCCCGGGTCGAGGCCTACTTCGATCCGGTCAGCGGCGACCTCGTGAAGACGAAGTGATCCGATGCGGACGGGCACCGACCCTCTCGGCCCCCGCGCCGCTGGGGTGAGGGTCTGGGACCCGGCGGTGCGGCTCTTCCACTGGTCGCTTGCCGGGGCCATCGCCTGGGAAATGCTGGCGGAAGCGGGCACGGACATCCACGAGGTCGTGGGCTATCTGGTCCTCGTCCTCGTAACCTTCCGCATCGGCTGGGGGTTCGTGGGCCCCCGTCATGCGCGCTTCGCGGATTTCGTGGTCCGCCCGGCGCGGGTTCTGGCCTATCTCAAGGACATCCTCGGGGGTCATCCCCGCCGCTACCTCGGGCACAATCCCGCGGGCGGCGCCATGGTGCTGGCGCTCCTCGCGGCGGCCACCGCCACGGGCCTCTCGGGCTGGGCCATGACGACCGACGCGCTCTGGGGCGTCGAGTGGATCGAGGAGCTGCACGAGACGCTGGCCAACGGCACCCTCCTTCTCGTGGCGCTGCATGTGGGCGGGGTGATGCTGGCCGGCTTCCAGCACCGCGAGAACCTCGTCCGGTCCATGGTCACCGGGCGCAAGTCTCCGAAGAGACAAGGCCCCCGGCTCCGGCATCCCGCCGGGGCCGGGACCATCGAGCCTCCAGCAGGATCGGCTCCGGGCCGATCCCATCGGGACGGCTGATCGTCCGCGCGTCCCCTCCTCCGGGGTTGGCCCGCCGCGGTTCCGTCCAGTCCTTGCCGTGCCGGGGCCGCAGGCTCGACCCCAGAGCACGCCGAGCGCCACTCCTCGGGAAGCGCCCCGTCCAAGCTCATCGCCATGCGCCGGCCGACCGTCGCCCGCGCGGCGACGTCTCTGCCATACCTGTCGTAGCGCACGACACGGCAGTCTCAGGCCCGCTCCGACTTTGAGGGAGCGAGGCGGAGGCCGGATCGCGGTTCGGTCGCCTCCCCCACAGGCGTCCCCGCTCGGCATCCTTCGGGGCAGATCCGATTTCAGAGGCTGAAAATGCAAGATCCGCGGCCGTTGGGCCGCGGATCTTGCAGGGTATAATGGTGGGCGATAACGGATTTGAACCGCTGACATCTTCGATGTGAACGAAGCGCTCTACCGCTGAGCTAATCGCCCGATGGCGCGGGTATTACCGTCACTTTCCGGCCTCCGCAAGAGGCTCCGGCGATTCTTTTTGCGCCCGTCGAAGACCTGTCTGGTCCGCGGTTTCCCCAGTACCGTTCTGCCGGAGGACGGGCTGGAACCAGACGCCCGACTTTTGTCTTCTTCGCCATCCGCGGCCGACGCGACCGTAGCCTTGGCCTGCCCATGACGGCGCACCAAGCCCGTCAGGACCAGCCTCCAAACTCCGACCAGACGCAAGGTCTGTCGGCGGTGGCCGGCGCCAGCACGAGACACCGGGCGCGACCCGTTGGCTGCCAGGTCTCAAGGGGAACAGGGGACAGCCTTAGCCAAGCATCAAGGAAAGGGGCCGTGGCCATAGTCGTATCCTCAAGGGCTAAGGCCATTGCTGGGTCGGCAAAGAAAAGGGGCGCGGCTTTCGCCGCGCCCCTCTTGATCTACAAGCGCCTCAGTGCGCGGTCGCGGTCGGCAGGGCTTCGCGCTCGAGCCTCCGGGCGGCGGCGGCGGCCTCCTCGGCCTCCTCGTCCCACTCGACCGGCTCCGGCATCCGCACCAGAGCCTCACGCAGCACTTCGCGGACATGGGAGACCGGGATGATCCGCAGCCCCTCCTTCACATTGTCCGGGATCTCGGCGAGATCCTTGGCATTCTCCTCCGGGATCAGCACCGTCTTGATGCCGCCCCGCAGCGCCGCGAGGAGCTTCTCCTTCAGACCGCCGATGGGCAGCACGTTGCCGCGCAGCGTCACCTCGCCCGTCATGGCCACGTCCTTGCGGACGGGAACGCCCGTCAGGACCGAGACGATGGAGGTCACCATCGCCACACCGGCCGAAGGCCCGTCCTTGGGCGTCGCCCCCTCGGGAACATGGACGTGGATGTCGACCGTCTCGAACTTCGGCGGCTTCACCCCGAGCTCGGGCGAGATCGAGCGGACGAAGCTCGAGGCCGCGTCGATCGATTCCTTCATCACGTCGCCGAGCTTGCCCGTGGTCTTCATCCGGCCCTTGCCCGGCAGCCGCAGCGCCTCGATCGAGAGGAGTTCGCCGCCGACCGAGGTCCAGGCGAGGCCCGTGACGACGCCCACCTGATCCTCCTTCTCGGCCAGACCGTAGCGGTGGCGCTTCACGCCGAGGAAGCCTTCCAGCTTCTCGGGCGTCACCTCGACCGACTTGGTGTGACCCTTGACGATCTCGGTCACGGCCTTCCGCGCCATCTTCGCGATCTCACGCTCGAGGTTCCGCACCCCCGCCTCGCGGGTGTAGGTCCGGATCGTCTCGGTAAGCGCCTCATCGGTGACCTTGAACTCGCCCTTCTTCAGACCGTGGTTCTCGATCTGCTTCGGGATCAGGTGCTGCTTGGCGATCTCGCGCTTCTCATCCTCGGTGTAGCCCGAGAGCGGGATGATCTCCATCCGGTCCAGAAGCGGCGACGGCATGTTGTAGCTGTTCGCCGTGGTCAGGAACATCACGTTCGACAGGTCGTATTCCACTTCGAGATAGTGGTCGACGAAGGTCGAGTTCTGTTCCGGATCGAGCACCTCGAGCATGGCCGAGGCCGGATCGCCGCGGAAGTCCTGCCCCATCTTGTCGATCTCGTCGAGCAGGATGAGCGGGTTGGTGGTCTTGGCCTTCTTCAGCGCCTGGATGATCTTGCCGGGCATCGAGCCGATATAGGTCCGCCGATGGCCGCGGATCTCGGATTCGTCGCGCACACCGCCGAGCGAGATGCGGATGAACTCGCGCCCCGTGGCCTTGGCGACCGACCGGCCGAGCGAGGTCTTGCCCACGCCCGGAGGGCCCACGAGGCAGAGGATCGGGCCCTTGAGCTTGGCCGACCGCGCCTGCACGGCGAGATATTCGACGATCCGCTCCTTGACCTTCTCGAGCCCGTGATGGTCGGCATCGAGCACGCCCTGCGCCTTGGTCAGGTCCTTCTTGGTGCGCGACTTCACGCCCCACGGCACGCCGAGGAGCCAATCGAGATAGTTGCGCACCACCGTGGCCTCGGCCGACATGGGCGACATCGACTTCAGCTTCTTGACCTCGGCCTCGGCCTTGTCGCGGGCCTCCTTGGACAGCTCGGTCTTGGCGATCCGCTCTTCCAGCTCGGCGATCTCGTTCTGGCCGTCCTCGCCGTCGCCGAGCTCCTTCTGAATGGCCTTCATCTGCTCATTCAGATAATATTCGCGCTGGGTGCGCTCCATCTGCGACTTGACGCGGGTCTTGATCTTCTTCTCGACCTGCAGGACCGACATCTCGCCCTGCATGTGGCCATAGACCTTCTCCAGCCGCTCTGCCACGTCGAGCGTCTCGAGCAGCGCCTGCTTCTGCGCCACATCGATACCGAGATGGCCCGCCACGAGGTCGGCGAGGCGCGCGGCATCGCGGGTCTCCGACACGGCGGCCAGCGCCTCCTCTGGGATGTTCTTCTTGATCTTCGCGTACCGCTCGAATTCCTCGGCCACGGCGCGCAGCAGCGCGTCGACCGTCGCCTGATCGCCCGGCTCCTCGTCGAGCCGCTCGGCGCGCGCCTCGAAGAACGAGTCGTTGCTCAGGAAGTCGGTGATGCGCACGCGGCTCTTGCCCTCGACCAGCACCTTCACGGTACCGTCGGGCAGCTTGAGCAGCTGGAGCACATTCGCCAGCACGCCGGAACGGTAGATCCCGTCGGTGGCCGGATCATCCACGGACGGATCGATCTGAGAAGACAGCAGGATCTGCCGGTCGTCGGCCATCACCTCCTCGAGAGCACGGACCGACTTCTCGCGCCCGACGAACAGCGGCACGATCATGTGGGGAAACACCACGATGTCGCGCAGCGGCAGCACGGGATAGCTGTTGGGGAGCTGTTCAGTCATGTCTTTTCCTTCAATGCAGGAAGGCTCCGGCCCCGGCCATTCGGCAGCACTCGGCCTTCCCCGGACATTCACTACGATATCTGGTGGCGCGGCAGCCCGGTGTCAACCTGACCGACTTTGCGACTTGCCGCAAAGTCTGGACCGGTCGGGGGCGGGCAACAAGCCCTCTTTCGGTGCAAGTTTGTGCGTCGGCCGAAGAGATGCGGCGGACGCAGGCGCGGCCCTGGCCGGACGGCGCCGCAGCGCCGCCCGGGCCCGGCGTCAGGCGGCCGGGGTCAGCGTCGGATAGTCCGTGTAGCCCTCGGCCCCGCCGCCATAGAGCCCCTCGGTCGGCAGCGGCGCAAGCGGCGCCCGGGCAGCGAGCCGCTCGGCCAGATCGGGGTTCGAGATATAGAGCTTGCCGAAGGCCACCATGTCCGCCTTGCCGCTCTCGACCGCCGCCACCGCCATCTCGCGGTCATAGCCGTTGTTGGCGACATAGGTGCCGCCGAACCGCTCGCGCAGCGTCTCGAGCGCGCCCTCGGGCCACTCGCGCGCCCCGCCGGTCTGGCCCTCGACCATGTGCAGGAAGGCGATCCCGTGCCGGTTCAGCACGTCGATGGCCCTGGAAAAGAGGCCCACCGTATCGCTGTCGATGCCCACATCATTGGCGTTCGAGAAGGGCGAGAAGCGGATGCCGGTGCGCCCCGGCCCCATCTCGGCCACGACCGCGCCCACGACCTCTTCGAGGAAGCGCACGCGGTTCTCCTGGCTGCCGCCATAGGCGTCGGTGCGCTTGTTCGACGTGTCCCGCAGGAACTGGTCGATCAGATAGCCGTTCGCGGCGTGGATCTCGACGGCATCGAAGCCCGCGGCCTTCGCGTTGCGCGCGGCCTTGCGGTAATCCTCGACCACGCGGGCGATCTCGTCGGTCTCCAGCGCGCGCGGCTCGGAGGTGGCCACAAAGCCCGTGCCATCGAAGGTGCGCGAGGCCGCGGCGAGGGCCGAAGGCGCCACCGGTTTCTGCCCGTCGAGCAGGCTCGTGTGGCTGATGCGACCCACATGCCAGAGCTGGATCGCGATATGGCCGCCGCGCGCATGGACGGCGTCCGTCACCTTGCGCCAGCCTGCGACCTGAGCCTCGGAATGGATGCCCGGCGTCCAGGCATAGCCCTTGCCCTCCGGCGAGATCTGCGAGCCCTCCGTCACGATCAGGCCCGCGCCGGCCCGCTGACGATAATATTCCACGGTGAGATCGGTCGGCAGGTCGCCCTCGGGCTCGGCCCGGTTGCGGGTGAGCGGCGCCATCACGACCCGGTTCTTCAGCGTCAGATCACCGACTGCGATCGGGGTGAAGAGTTTCTCGGTCATCCATCATGTCCTTGAACTGTGTCGCTCCGAGATAGGGCGCCGCCCGACCGCGACAAAGGGTCCCGCCATGCGCCCGCCGCATGGCCGCCATGGGGTCGGCGCCGGGTCAGAGCGGCTCGATGTCGCCCTCGGCCCGCGCGGCATGAAAGGCCGCCACGAACTCGCCGAGCCGCCCGGCCGCGATGGCCGTGCGCAGCCCCTGCATCAGTTCCTGATAATAATGCAGGTTGTGCCAGGTCAGCAGCATCGAGGCGATGATCTCCTGCGCGCGGAAGACGTGGTGCAGATAGGCGCGCGAGTAGCTGCGGCAGGCTGGACAGCTGCAGGCCTCATCGAGCGGGCGCGGATCGTCCATGTGGCGCGCGTTCTTGATGTTGACCTGCCCCCGCCGCGTCCAGGCCTGCCCGGTGCGCCCCGAGCGCGAGGGCAGCACGCAATCCATCATGTCGACGCCCCGCTCCACCGCGCCCACGATGTCGTCGGGCTTGCCCACGCCCATCAGATAGCGCGGCCGGTCCTCGGGCAGGAGGCCCGGTGCATAGTCGAGCACGCCGAACATCGCCTCCTGCCCCTCGCCCACCGCGAGCCCGCCGATGGCATAGCCCTCGAAGCCGATCTCCCGCAGCGCGGCCGCGCTCTCCTCGCGCAGATCGCGCGTGACGCCGCCCTGCATGATCCCGAAGAGCGCGTGTCCCGGGCGGTCGCCGAAGGCTTCGCGCGACCGTCGCGCCCACCGCATCGAGAGACGCATGGACTGGGCCACCGCCTCCTCGGTCGCGGGCAGCGCCGGGCATTCGTCGAAGGCCATCACGATGTCCGAGCCCAGAAGCCGCTGGATCTCCATGCTGCGCTCGGGGCTCAGGTGATGTTTCGATCCGTCGATGTGCGAGCGGAAGGTCACGCCCTCCTCGGAAAGCTTCCTCAGATCCGCGAGGCTCATCACCTGAAACCCGCCCGAGTCGGTGAGGATCGGCCGGTCCCAGTTCATGAACCGGTGCAGTCCGCCGAGCCGCACCACCCGTTCGGCGGTCGGGCGCAACATCAGGTGATAGGTGTTGCCGAGCAGGATGTCGGCCCCCGTCGCGCGCACATTTTCGGGAAGCATCGCCTTCACCGTGCCGGCCGTGCCCACCGGCATGAAGGCCGGAGTGCGGATCTCGCCGCGCGGGGTCGAGATCACCCCCGTGCGCGCGCGCCCGTCGGTCGCCGTGAGCTCGAAGCTGAATCGCTGGGTCATGGATGCCTCCGCCTGCCGCGCGCCCTTCTGCGCGATAGCGCTCCGAAAGCCAAGGGCGCCGCCCCTTTCCGGCACGGCGCCCCTCTCACTCTGGAGAAATATCCTCGGGGCGGGGGTCCGGGGGCGGGGCAGACAGCCCCTCCCCCGGCCGGTCCTCCGGGAACCTCAGGCCGAGGCCTCGCGCGCCTCCAGCATCGCACGATGGGCCTGCCATTCCTTGTCCGGCTTCGAGATGAAGGTGTAGAACATCGGCACCACGAAGAGCGTGAAGCAGGTGCCGATCAGCAGGCCCGTGAAGATCACGATCCCCATCGCCTGCCGCGCCTCGGCGCCCGCACCTTCCGCGATGATGAGCGGCACCACCGCCAGCGCCATGGCCGCCGTCGTCATCAGGATCGGCCGCAGCCGCACCTTGGCCGCCGCCACGATGGCCTGCCGCCGGTTCAGCCCGTGCTCCTCGCGCTGCTGGTTGGCGAATTCCACCATCAGGATCCCGTGCTTGGTGATGAGGCCGATCAGCGTGATGAGGCCCACCTGCGTGTAGATGTTCAGCGTGCCAAGCCCGAGGTTCAGCGGCAGGATCGCCCCGAAGATCGAGAGCGGCACCGACATCATGATGATGAACGGATCGCGGAAGCTCTCGAACTGCGCGGCGAGCACGAGGTAGATCACCACCACCGCCGCCGCGAAGGCCAGAAGGATCGTGTTGCCCTGCTCGACCTCGAGCCGCGACTGGCCGGAATAGTCGAGGAAGAAGCCGTCGGGCATCACCTCGTTGGCGATCTGCTGCAGCTCGGCCAGACCGTCGCCGGTCGAGATGCCGATCATCGGCAGGGCCGAGATCGTGGCGGAGTTGAGCTGATTGAACTGTTCGATCGAGGCCGCCGAGGCGCCGGTCTCGAAATTCACCACCGAGGTCAGCGGCACCATCGCCCCCGAGGCGGCGCGCACGAAGAACTGGCTCAGCCGTTCCGGATTGTTGCGCCAGTCGCGCGGCACCTGCGGGATGATGTCGTAGCTGTTCGACTCGCGGTCGAACTGCGCGACCGAGGCCCCGCCCACCAGAAGTCCCAGCGTGTTGCCGATGTCCGAGATCGGCACGTTCAGCGTCGCTGCCCGGTCCCGGTCGATGGTGGCCACCACCTCCGGCGCATCGAAGGCGAGCGAGTTCTGCACCGCGATGAAGCGGCCCGAGGCCTCGGCGCGACGGCGGATCTCCTCCGAGATCTCGAACACGCGGTCGGGCGACTGGATCGACTGCAGCACCATCGAGATCGGCAACCCGCCGCCCGTGCCCGGCAGGCTCGGCGGCGAGAAGACGAAGCCCTGCACCCCCGGCACCGGATCGAGCCGCGCCTGCACCTCCTGCTGCACCTCGGCCTGGCTCCGGTCGCGGTCGGCCCAGTCCTTCAGCGCCCAGATGTAGATGCCCTGATTGGCCTGCCCGCCGAAGCCCGCGATGGAGAATTCGGTGCGCACCTCGGGAATGTCCTTGGTCACGTCCGAGATCCGGTCGGTGTAGAGCGTGGTATAGTCCTTGGTGGCGTACCGCGGCCCGTTCAGGATCGCGAACATCGCGCCCTGATCCTCCTCGGGCGCCAGCTCGCTCGTCGTGTTCATGAACATGAAGCCCGTGACCGCGACGAGCGCCGCCACCATGAGAAGCGTCACCGGCCGGTAGTCGAGCGACGAGGAGACCCGGCGCTCGTACCAGTTGGCGGTGCCTTCGAGCGTGTGATCGACGATGCGCTGGAAGCGGCTGCCGGTGCCCGCCTTCAGCAGACGCGCCGACATCATCGGCGTGATCGTCAGCGCGACCACCCCCGAGATGATGACCGATCCCGCCAGCGCGAAGGCGAATTCCGCGAACAGTGACCCGGTGAGCCCGCCCGAGAAGCCGAGCGGCGCCAGCACGGCGGCCAGCGTGATCGTCATGGCGATGACGGGGCCGGTGATCTCGCGCATCCCCTTCAACGCCGCGTGATAGGGGCTCATCCCCTCGTCGATGTGCCGGTGGATGTTCTCGACCACCACGATCGCATCGTCCACCACGAGCCCGATGGCGAGCACCATGGCCAGAAGCGACAGAAGGTTGATCGAATAGCCGAGCGCCAGCAGCACCGCGCAGACCCCGATCAGCGAGAGCGGGATCGTCACGATGGGCATCAGCACCGAGCGGAACGAGCCGAGGAACAGGAGGATCACGACCACCACGATGGCCACGGCCTCGGCGAGCGTCTTGAACACCTCGTAGATCGAGGCGGTGATCGTCTCGGTCGAGTCGTAGACGAGGTTGATCTCCATCCCCCTCGGCAGGGTGGCATTGATCGCGGGCAGTTCCTCGATCACTGCGGCCGCGGTGGTCAGCGGGTTCGCGGCCGGTGTCGGGAAGATCCCGATGAAGGTGCCGGGCTGGCCGTTGAAGGTCACGATGCTGTCGGGCTCGGCCGAGGCCAGCTCCACATCGGCCACGTCGCGCAGGCGCACGACCTCGTCACCCTGCGAACGGATCGGCAGCGCCCCGAAGGCCTCGGGGGTCTGCAGCGTCGATTGCAGCTTGATCGACCGGGCGAAATATTCGCCCTCGGTGCGCCCCGGCGCCGACAGGAAGTTCGAGGCCCGGATCGCCGTCAGCACTTCCGAGGCGGTCACGTTGCGCGCGGCGAGCTTCATCGGATCGATCCAGACCCGCATCGCATATTCGGCCGCGCCGATGATCTGGATCTCGGCCACGCCCTCGATGGTGGACATCCGCGGCCGGATCACCCGCTCGAGATATTCCGTCATCTGCTCGGCGGACATGTTGGGGTTCAGCGCCGCAAGATACATGAGCGCGAAATTGTCGCCCGTGCCCTTCACGATCACCGGATCCTCGGCCTCCGAGGGCAGTTCGCCCCGCACCTGCTGGACCTTGGCCAGCACCTCGGTCAGCGCCACGTCCGAATTCGCGCCGAGCTTCATCTGCACCGAGACGACCGAGGCCGAAGGCCGGCTCTGGCTGGTCACATAGTCGATGTTCTCGGTCGTCGCGACGGCGCGGGCGATGGGGGCCGTGATGAAGCCCTGGATCAGGTCGGGCGAGGCCCCCGGATAGGTGGTGGTGATGGTGACGACCGTCTCCTCCACCTCGGGATATTGCCGGACCGGCAGGTTGAAGATGGAATAGAGCCCGATCAGCAGGATGAAGCTCGCCAGCACCGTCGAGGCGACAGGGCGGCGGATGAAGATTTCCGAGATGTTCATCGAGCGCTCACTCCGTCTCGGTCTCGGCGCCGGCGGCGGCAGGCTCCTGCGCCTGCGCCTGCCCGTCCGCCTGCTCCGGCGCCTCCGCCGGCTGCGTGCCGGCCGGGCTCACCGTATTGTCGATGGTCACCGGGGCCCCGCCCGACAGACGGTTCTGGCCCGCGTTCACCACCACGTCCCCCGGCTCCAGTCCCGAGACGATCTCGATCATGTCGCCGTCGCGTCGGCCCGGCTGGACGAAGACCTGCTCGACCACCTTCTGATCCTCCTCCTCGCCGTCGCGGACGACATAGACCGAGTCGCCGTAGAGGCTGGTCATCAGGGCGGTCTGCGGCAGGGCGATCACCTGCTCCTCGTCGGGCAGTTCGACCCGCACCCGCAGGAACTGGCCCGGATAGATCTGCCCGCTCTCGTTGGAGACCTCGGCCCGGACGGTCACGAGCCGCGAGTTGGGATCGACCTTCGGCTCGATGCCGGTGATCTTCCCGCTCGCACGGTATTCGCCCACCTCGGAGGTGGCCGTCACCCGCATGTCCGGCCGGATCCGGCCGATCTGCTGCTCGGGCAGAGCGAAATCGACCCGCATCGCATCGAGGTCCTGCAGCGTCGCATACACGGTGCCGGGGGTGACATAGCCGCCCACATCCACCTGCGTGATGCCGATGACGCCCGCGAAGGGTGCGGTCAGTTCCTTCTGCTGCAGCATCGCCTGGATCTTGGCCACCTGCGCCCGCGCCGAGGCCGCCTGCGCCTGAGCCGTGTCGAGGTTGTTCACCGCGGACACGCCCCGCTCGCGCAGCGTGCGGGCACGGGCGAGTTCGGTCTCCGCCAGCTCGAGCTCCGCCTCGGCCGCCGCGAGATCGGCCAACTCCTCGCGCTCCGAGATCTGCAGGAGCTTCTGCCCCTCTTCGACATGTTCGTTCGACTTGAACAGGATCTGCCGCACCGTGCCCCCGGCCTCGACCGCGAGATCGACGCCCTGCGCGGCGACCGCGGTTCCGATCGCCTCGATCCCCGGCCGCCAGGTGATCGGCTCGGCCACGGAAGTCGAGACGGTGATCGGCGCCGGCTTCCGGTTGGCGAAGAAGTCGCTGATCATGCCGTCCCGGAACCGGTTGAAGCCCACGATGCCGCCCACGATCACGGCAAGCAGGATCACGGCAATGATGAGGCGCTTGACCATCCGGTCCTCCACAAGGCTGCCGCGGGACTGCGCGTCGCGTCGGCGGTGTTTGACTTTTCAGTCGTTTACTGTACCGTCTGGACGGTAAAGTCAATCAGCGAAGGAAGCTGCAGTGGCTGACTTAGCACCGAAGCTTCGAAAGAAAATGCCCGCCGAGACCCGGAAGCGCCTGCTGGACGCCGCCGAGCTGCTCAGCCGCACCGTTGGGCCCGCGGGCATGTCGCTCGACGCGGTGGCCGCCACGGCCGGCGTGTCGAAGGGCGGCCTGCTCTATCACTTTCCCAGCAAGCACGCCCTGCTGCGCGCGCTTGTGCAGAACCACGTCACCGCCTTCCGCGACGACATGGACGGCCGCTGCCCGGGCTGGACCGAGCCTTCGGACGAGGCCGCCGCTCTCGCGGGCGCGCGGACCTATGTGGACGTGGCGCGCGAGACGATGCGCCAGACCGATGCGCCCTCGTCGGGGATCTTCGCGGCCCTCACCGAAGACCCGCATTTCATGACGCCCCTTCTCGATCTGCGGGACGTGGTGCGGCGGCTCTTCGAGCGCTGCCCACCCGAGGCGATGCTCGTATTCCACGGCTGCGAGGGGCTCTTCCACGAGCGCATGATCGACCCGACGCGATGGGACGGCGAACGGGCCGAGGCGCAGTTCCTCCGGATGGCGCGCCTGCTCGAGGAACTGGCAGAGGGCCGGGCGCGCTTCCTGTCCTGATCGTCGCGCGCACCTCGGAGGCCTGCGCGCCGAGAAGAGGATCGGGCCAGCACCGCGCTGCCGCCTCCCCGCGCAGACCCCACGTCCGCCATCGACCTCGCCGGGACTTCGCTGACGGAGGGGCACGGATCCTGACGATCGATCTCGGTCCGCAGGAAAACGTCTCCACCGGTCCGGGTGTCGGTCGATGGGCACCAGGCCTGCGGTCCACACTCGTCCGACCGGCAAGGGGCTGACGATCCATGCCCGGCCGATGGCGGCAGGCCAAGGGTGGCAACGGAGTCGCATGGTCGCGAAAGGGCGCGGGGTCGGCCGTCCGGCCGCGTCCCGGTCGTCGGGGCGGAGGATATCCTCGCGCCTCAGCCGGGCTCGGCCGGAGCTTGCCGAGCGTCGGCGCCCGCAGGCGGACATCCGCAATGAACATTGGGGATCCACGCTCAACTGCGTTGACAAAAGATACCTCTTGTACCCTTATTATGGCGTCGTGAGATCGACCGTGAAAGCCGCCGGCAAAGCGTGGCACCATGGTCGACTGCCGGTTGCGATGCGCAGCCGTCCCACGGCTTGGGAGGAGGATGGATGGTCGACCTCATCTTGAGGCGCGACGGCCCACGTCGTGAAGACGAGGCCGCCCGGCGCCTGATCGACTCGAACCGAGACCGCATCGGTCGGCTGGCCGATCAGCTGACCGGCGGCGGATGGTCCGCCCAGCAGGCGGCCCGCGCCGCAGCGCCCGCCGCGGCCCCGGCTCCGATGCCTGCGGCCGCTCGGCGACCGACGGGCGAAGCACAGCCCTATCTCCGCTTTAGTTCGAACGGGCGCGTGGTGATCGCCTGCGCCAACAGTGCGCGGCAGCTGCATTTTCTGGGCGAATTGCGCTGGCGCGACGGCAAGCGACGCTTTGTGCTGGCGACGGCGGAGAACGGCTTTATCGCGCCGCTCGAGGAGGAGTTCGCCGCACGGATCGCCGACCTCGACGGCCTGCTCCTCGGGACCGAGACGGACCGCGAGGCGCTGGAGGTCACGCTTCGCGAGCGGCTCGACCTCGCCTGACCGGCGGACCCGGATCATGGGAAGACCAACTGGGGAGGATCGCGATGCTGAATTCCCGGCCGGCCGAACCCTTCGACCAGCGCGCCACGATGCGCGCGTGGGAGCGGCTCCTGAGCGGCGAGACGACGGATCTGCCCGCAGGCGTGCGGCCCGAGATCCTGCGCTCGTGGCAGCGGTGCCAGACGGGCGGAACGGACGCGCTGGCCGCGGGCGCGCCGAGCGTCCCGCGTCCCGACACGCCCACCCGCAGCTGCGAGCTTCTTGAGGCGGCCTCCGACACGCTCGACCAGCTGGGCCGCCTGCTCGACGGGACGGGCGCCATGCTGCTGCTCTGCGACGGCGAGGGTGTGGTCATCCGCGCCATGGGCGATCCCAGCACCCGCGAGAAGGGCCGCGAGATCAATCTCGAGGTCGGCGGGCGCTGGGACGAGGAGGCCATCGGCACCAACGGCATCGGCACGGCGATCCGCGAGGGCCGCCCGGTCTTCGTCCACGCCTGCGAACATTTCTGCGCCGGGATCAAGGGCTGGAGCTGCGCCGCGGCCCCCATCCGCGATCCGTTCGGCTTCGGCACCATCGGCGCCATCGACCTCTCGGGCGGGCCCGGCATCTTCCGGCCGCACAATCTGGCGCTGGTGGCCGCCGCCGCCCGTGAGATCGAGGCCCTTCTGGGCGAGCGGCACCGGCAGGAGCGCGAGCGGCTTCTCGCAGCCTTCATCGATGCCGGGGCGAGCCGCGGACCGGACGATGCGGTGGTGATCCTCGACCGGGTGGGGCGCGTCGTCTACAGCCGCAATCCGCCGCAAGGGGGCGGGCTCAGGGACGGTCTCCTCAAGGTCGGCCAGCCGCTCCTCGATCTGGGGCCGCATCCGAGCGACACCCAGATCGTGGCGGCCCTGCCGCCGGCGCTGCAACCGAGCGGGATCAGCCCGCTGATCCTCGACGGCGAGCGGCGCGGCACGGTCCTGCACCTGCCCGCCCGGACGAAGCCCCGCCCCGTCAGCGCGGAGATCCGCCCGCGCGCCGGCACGGCCGAGCCGCCGCTGCCCATCGTGGGGGCCAGCGACATCTTTCTCGAAGCCGTCGACCTTGCCCGGCGCGCGGCCGAGGCCGGCAGCTCGATCCTCGTGCAGGGCGAGACCGGCACCGGCAAGGAGCTCTTCGCCCGGCTCGTCCATGCCTCGGAGCGGCACAAGGCGGATGCGCCCTTCATCACCATGAACTGCGGCGCCATCGCGGTCGAGCTGGTGGCCTCGGAGCTGTTCGGCCATGTCGCGGGTGCCTTCACGGGCGCCATGCGCGACGGGCGCCCCGGCAAGTTCGAGCTGGCCCATGGCGGCGTGCTCTGCCTCGACGAGATCGGCGAGATGCCGCTCGACATCCAGCCCTACCTCCTGCGCGTGCTGGAGAGCCGGGCGATTTACCGCGTGGGCGACAGCCGTCGCCGCCCGGTCGAGGTGCAGGTCGTGGCGATGACCAACCGAGACCTGATGCAGGATGTAAGCTCGGGCGCCTTCCGGGCCGATCTCTATTACCGCATCAGCACCCTGACCATCGAGGTCCCGCCCCTGCGCGCGCGCCAGGGCGACGTGCCGCTTCTCGTCGATCACTTCAACCGGGCGGCGGCCCGGCGCCTGAATCGGGCGCCGCTGCGCTTCAGCGACGCGGCGATGGCGCTGCTCGATGGCTGGAGCTGGCCCGGCAACGTGCGCGAGCTGCGCAATGTCTGCGACCGGCTGCATGTCTTAGTGCGGGGCGACCGGGTGGAGGTGTCGGACCTGCCCGAACCCATGCGGCGCGCCCCCACCCTGCCCTCGCGCCCGGGCGAGCAGAGCCTCGACGAGGTGGAGGAAACAGCGATCCGTCAGGCCTTCGCGGCGGCGCGGGGGAATGTGACGCGGGTGGCGGCGATCCTCGGGGTGTCGCGGCCGACGCTGTACCGCAAGATGCGGCAGTATGGCATCCGCCGGCTGACGGACTGACCTCCGGAAAGACCAGGGGCGGCCGAAGCCGCCCCTCGCCCTCATTTCACGGCTTCGGCCGTTCGTTCTTCGACCCGCCTGGCCGAAGGGGCGCCCGGAACGATTACCCCCCGTCCCGTGAAGCGGCGGTTCTTGAAGTCGTCGATGGCCGTGTTGATGTCCTCCAGCGCGAATTCGGTCTGGTGCATCTTCACCTTGCCGTCGGCGTTCAGCTCCATCAGCTCGACGAGTTCCGTGTAATCGCCGACAAGGCTGCCACCGATGCGGATCTCGCGCGCGACAAGCTCGAGGGTCGGGATCTCGATGGTGCCGCCATAGCCCACCATGATGAGATCGCCGCCGTTCTTCAGAAGCTTCCAGCACAGGTTCTCGACGCCGAGTTCGCCCACGAAATCGATCACCACCCGGGCGCCGCCGCCGGTGATCTGGCGCACCTCCTCGATAAGGTCGGGCCCGCCCGAGAGCACCTTGTCCGCGCCGAGCTCCTTCGCGAGCACCTGCGCGCCCGGCTCGCGGTCGACCGCGATGGTCCGGCAGCCCGCCATCTCGTTCAGCACCTGCAGGGCGATATGGCCGAGCCCTCCCACGCCGAGGATCAGCGCCCAGTCGCCCGGATTGAGCAGCTTCGCCGCCCGCTTGGCCGCGCGGTAGGCGGTGATGCCGGCATCGGCCATCGGCGCCACCGAGAGCGGCGTGATCCCCGTGTTCAGCTTGATGAGCGACCGCTCGGAGGTCTTGAAATATTCCGCGAAACCGCCGTCCAGCCCGAGGCCGGGAAAGAGGTTGTTCTGGCAGTGCATGTCATGGCCATGGCGGCAGTTCAGGCAGATGCCACAGGTCCGCAGCGGATGGCAGATCACCGCATCGCCGGGTTTCACCGACGTCACGCCCGAACCCACGTCCTCGACCCATCCCGCGTTCTCGTGCCCCATGATGTAGGGCAGAAGCGAGCCATGGCTGTCCATGATATCGCGCCAGACGCCTTCTATGATGTGCAGATCGGTCCGGCAGAGCCCGGCCGCCCCCACCTTAACGATCACTTCGTCCGGCCGGTCGATGGTGGGCGAAGGGACGTCCTCGATCTTCAGCCGGACGTTCATCGCCGGGTCGTATTCGTAAAGCCTCGCAGCCTTCATGATGTCCTCCCGTTGTGCGGCCCGCCGGGCGCTCCCGGCGGGCTCGGTCTTCAGGGCCGGCCGAGCCGTTCGGCGCCGCCGCCCAGAGCGGGGCCTTCGGTCGGATCCTCCGCCTCGTCGAAATGGCCGACCAGCGTCTCGGTGGTCAGGATCAGCGCCGCGACCGAGGCTGCATTCGCAAGCGCCGCGGAGGTCACGCGCACCGGATCGATGATGCCGGCCGCGATCATGTCGCGGTGCTGGCCCGAGCTTGCGTCGAAGCCGGTTCCGGGCTCGGCCTCGGTCACGGCCTTGACCACGGCATTCGGGTCGCTGCCCCGGTTCAGCGCGATCCGCGCGAGCGGCCGCGTCAGGACCGAGCGCACCAGCCGCACGCCCTCGGCCACGTCGCCCGACAGGCCGGTCAGGGTGTCGAGCACCGGCGCCACCTGCGCCAGCGCCGTGCCGCCGCCGGGCACCACGCCCTCCTCGGCCGCGGCCCGCACCGCGTTCAGCGCATCCTCGACGAGCTGGATCGTGCGTTTCTGCTCGACGGGCGTCACGCCGCCCGCATGGATGATCGCCGTGCCGCCCGAGAGCTTCGCCACCCTCTCGCGCAGCTTGTCCTGCTCGATGTTGGGGGGCGCGGCCTCGAACTGGCGCTGCACCTGGGCCCTCCGCGCCGCGATAGTCGCCGGATCGCCCTCGCCGCGGAGGATCGTGGTGTGGCTGGCGCTGGTCACCACCTTGCCGGCGCCGCCGAGCTGCGCCCGGCTTACCGCCTCGAGCCGGTGGCCCAGATCGCGCGCCAGCACCTGCCCGCCGGTCAGGATCGCCAGATCGTCCATCATCGCGCGCCGCCAGTGGCCGTATTCCGGCGGATGCACCACCAGATAGCGCTCGGGCGCCGGCGCCTCGAGCAGCGAGATCACCACCTCGGGCGAGACCTCCTCGGCCACGATCAGGAGAGGGCGCCCCTCTTCGCGCGCAAGCGTGCGGGCGGCGGTCAGCGTCTCGGGATCCCGGATCTTCTGATCCGTCATCAGGATCAGCGGGCGGTCGAGATGGGCCTCCATGCTCTCCGTGTCGGTGACCATGTGGTGCGAGAGATAGCCGCGGTCGAAGGACATGCCCTCGATCACCTCGAGCGTGGTCTCGACCGTCACGCCGTAATCGGCCGTGATGACGCCGCTGGTGCCCACGCGCGCATGGGCCTCGGCCACGAGGGCCCCCAGCGTCTCGTCGGTGGCGGCGATCCGCGCCACCGCGCCGAGGATGGTCTCGTCGGTGGCGGCGGGGCGCGCGGTCTCCTTCAGCGCGCCCACCACGCGAGCCACGGCCAGCTCGATGCCGCGGCAGAGATCGACCGGCTTTGCGCCCTTCTCGGCCAGGATCACCCCCTGCTGGATCATGGCGTTGGCCAGCACGATGGCGGTGGTAGTGCCGTCTCCCGCCACCTCGTTGGTCTGCATCGAGACCTCGCGCACCACCTGCGCACCCATATTCTCGAACCGGTCGGGCAGCTCGATCTCGGACGCGATCGAGACTCCGTCGCGCGTGACCAGCGGCGTGCCCACCGGCCGGTCGATCATCGCATTCATGCCCTTCGGACCGAGGGTCGGCTCGACCGCCGCGGCGAGACGGGCGACCCCTCGGGCCAGCGCCTTTCGCGCGTCGTGGCTGTGCAGCATCTTCTTCGGCATATGGTCCTCCTTGCGCCGCCGCCATCGCGGGGCGTCTGTGCGTCGCGATCCACCGGTCGCGGCTCCCTGTCGATGCCAGCCGCTCAGAGGCGGCTGGCGGCTGCCTCGCGCGGGGGAACGCGGTTGAGGATGAAGTCGATCAGCTCCGGCTGGTCCGGCGCCGTCTCCGCCTCCGGCTGCGTGCGGTAGCGGGCCGCCTGAAGCCCACGGCAGAGCGCGCCGTTGAACTCCATGTTGATCCGCACCGCCCGCAGCCGCGCCATGTGGTCGGGAAGCGTTTCGGGTGTCAGAGCCTCGCCGCCCCAGGTCACGAAGGCAGGATCCCCCGGATCGATCGCCCGCAGCGTCTCGCGCAGGATGGCGCGATAGCGCGGCAGTTCCGCAGCCCCCGGATCGTCGCCGAGCCGCACCCGGCCGAGATCGCCGAGCGTCATCCGGCAGAGCTCGTCCGCCCCCGTCCCCGCCCGACGCAGCGCGAGGATCACCGCCTCCTGTCGCCTCTGGAAGGCCTTTTCGGCGAAGATCGCGCGGAGCTCCTCGAGATCGCCACCCTCCTCCTCGGCAAAGATGGTGCCGAAGGCCAGGCCCTCGTTCACGCCGCGGTTCACCTTGTCGGCGAAGAGATGGTCGAGCAGGCGCACCCGCACCTGCCCGACCCAGGTCAGGGCCGCCACCTCGCGCCGGATCCCCTCGGCCATGAGGAAGGCGAAGTTGGGCGAGCACCAGTAGGTGGGCAGCCGGAAGTCCACCTCGACCGCCCCCTTCTGCACGCTGAGGCGCTCGATGAAGCCGAGGTCGGTCACAGGCTCGTCCAGCTCGGGGTCAGCCACGCGGGCGAGACGGGCCCAGACGGCGGCCGCCTTTCCAGTCGTCGGCACCTCCATCGGTTCACTCCGCCGCGATCAGGACAGGATGGTCCGCGAAGTCGCGCCGCTTCGCATCCACGTCGATGCCGTAGAGCCGCGCCGCGTTCAGGCCGAGGATCTTCTCCTTGATCTCGTCGGTCAGCTGCACGCCCCGCTCGGCCGCGATGTCCTCGGGGATCTGGAAGTTCCAGAGCCGGTCGACCAGCCATTTCGGCGTCCAGATCGCATAGTCCGAGCCGAAAAGGATCTTGTCCGGCCCCAGCCAGAACAGGAGTTCCGCGATGACCTCGGCGAAGTAGCGCGGACGGGTGTGGATGAAGGGCAGCGCCACCGCGAGCCCGCCGTAGACGTTCGTCTCCTGCACCGCGATCCAGCAGAAATCATCGAGCCGCGGCAGGCCGCAATGTTCGACGATCCAGTTGAGGCCCTGGAAATCGGTGGCCGCATCGTCCACGTCGCCCACCGAGAAACTGTCCTTGGACAGCGGGATGATCGTCGGGCCCTTGTGGACATGCATGTTGCGGATGCCGAGCTTCTCGCACAGCTCGAAGCATTTGTAGGCGGCGGGGTCGGTCAGCTTCCAGCCGCGGCTGTCGCCGTGCCACTCGGCGGTGTAGAGCTTCACCCCGGTGATGTCGTGCGTCTCCTTCATGTAGTGGATGTATTCCAGCGCCTTCTCGCCGTCGCGCGGATCGAAGGCGCCATTGACGATGAAGCGGCCGGGGTTGCGGGCGGCCATGCGGCTCGACCGCTCGATGCAGCCGAAACCGGTCTTGTAGAAATCGCCGAGCACCGTGGTCTGGATGATCGCCATGTCATCGGGACCGTCCACGAACAGGTCGCGATAGATGTCGTCCTCGGAATATTTCTCGAAACGCGACTTCTCCCACTTCTCCTCCGGCGGGCTCAGCGCCGAGTGATAGGCGTAGAAGCAGTCGATGAACTGCTTGCCGTGGATGTTGCGCTGGTTCTCGGGGCTGCCGTCCCAGAAATGGGTATGGGCATCCACAATAAAGATCTCGCGGCCGTCGGCGGTCTTGTACATCGCTCTCTCCCTGTTTCGCGTCGTGGGTGAGGCGGGCCGCGGCGGCCCGCCCCGGCGTCGTCAGATGTATTCCATCACCTCTTCCATGTCGCCGAAGAGGATCACCGTATTGTCGTCCACCCGGACCATGCGGCCGTAGTGGGTCGAGGTGTTCACCTCGAACATCTCGGCGGTCATCTCCTTGCCGAGGAACTCGCTGATCTCATCCATCTTGAAGATCAGCTTGCCCTCGCCGTCGATGCGGATGAGCGCCGGGTTGTAGGTGACGGTGACCTTCGGATCCTGGTCCATGAATTCGGCGATGGCGCGGGCCTCGACCGAGTCGTTCATGGTGACCCCGCACTGGTGCGAGATCGTCTGCTCGAAGGTGATGTCCTTCATCGACTTGAAGATGTTGGATTTCGTGCTGTCGCGCGCTGCAACGGACATGTGCTGTCTCCTTAGCGGGAAAGGCCGAGCTCGCCGAGGATCCGGCCCACCCGCTCATGCGAGACGGCGCGGACATCCTCGAAGCTCACGGGCTTGGAGTGGGGCTGCGACCAGATCGGCTGCAGGGCCGCGGCCGCCTTGTCGGCAAGCGTCGCGTGCTTGCCGATCCAGGCGGTCATCAGCGCGCGGTTGGCCTCCGCATGCTGGTTGTCGGTCGCGAGCAGATACATCAGGTCGATGGTGTTCGCGAGGTTGCGCTCGTAGTCGGCCTCGGCCGCCGAGATCACCGGGGGCGTGATGAAATCGTTGTTCGCCGCCGCCGCCTGCATCAGGAAGCCCGACCGGAACAGCTCGCCCACCAGCGGCTCGAAGATGAGGTTGATGGCGAAATACTGTTCCAGATAGTCTTCCGCCCCCATGATCGTCTCGACCGCCTCGCGGCAGGGCTGCCAGACCGGATCCTCGAGCCAGGCGCGCTTGCCGGCCTCGTCATCCCACCCGTCGATGTCCATGCCGATCTCGGCCAGATAGAGCGTGATGTCCTGCGCGAGCCGCATCTTGTAGGAGGCGTTGGTCAGCGTCGCATTGTTGATCATCTGCGTGTAGCCGTAGCGCTGCGCCTGCATGAGCGAGGTGCCGAGCCCGAACTCCGCATGTTTCCACGCGCCGAGATGGGTCTGGAGGATCTTGATCCAGGCGCGGTCGAAGGCGCGCGGCGCGCCCGCCTTGCGGGCATTGGCGATCACCGACTGCACCATGGTCTCGATCTTCGACTGGCGCTGGTAGTGGGTGCGCTCCCATTCCTGGTCGGGCGCCCGGAACGCGTGCCAGTTCGAGCTCAGCGCCCGGGTATTGTCCTTGGTGTAGGCGCCCTTGCCGTTGTTGAAGCTGATGATCCAGTCCTGGATCAGATAGCGTTCGGGATCGGGCTGGACATCGCAGGTGACGTCCTCGTAATGCGTGGCCCGCTTGCCCCGCGGTTCGAAGTAATTGTAGCGGCGGCTGGCGGAGCCGGCGAAGATCGCCGCGCCCGCGGCGCCGGAGCCCACGGAACTCGAGACTGCTGGCATTGGTCTTCCTCCCTGATGAAACGGCCGGCGTCAGTGCCCCGAGGCGCCGGAAGTTGTGGTGAAGCGGTCAAAGAAGATCCGCTCGCTGTCGAAATCGAGCATGAAGAGAACGGGCTGGAGCGCATCGATCATCGGCGGCGGCCCGCAGGCATAGACATCGCCCTGCCCCTCGAGGCCCTCCTCGCGCAGGATGCGTGAGACCGCCTCGTGGACGAAGCCGCGCTCGCCCGTCCAACCGCAATCGATCGAGGCGTGCGACAGGACCGGGATGAAGCGCACCGACGGATGCGCCTCGGTGAGCGACCCGATCTCCTCCAGATGGAAAAGATCTTCCGGCGTGCGCGCGCCGTAGAAGAAAAGCACCTCGCGCGCTTCGCCGCTGGCCAGATGATCCTGCAGGATCGACCAGACGGGCGACATCCCCGATCCGGCCCCCACGAGGATCACGGGTCCGTCCCGTCCTTCCCGCCGGAAGCACATCCCGTAGGGTCCGGTGACGGTGACTTCGGCTCCGAGGCGGATTCCTCCGCTGTCGAGCTGGTTGGAGAATTTGCCGTCGGGGTATTTCTTGATGATGAACCCGAGGCTTTGGGTTTCGCTCGGCGGATTTGCCATGGAAAACGAGCGCGTAATCGTCTCCCCTTCTTCGGTGGTGACGGTGATGTCGACATATTGTCCCGCCCAGAATTTCAGGGGAGCGTCGATCTCGATCCCGACCCCGCGGATGTCGTGGGTGAGCCGGTCGAACCTCGAGATGCGGCCCTGGAAGCTCCGGACGGGGATCGATTTCGACAGCACCTCCTCGTCATAGTTCAGGAGGTCGATGCAAAGGTCGTCATAGGCCTTCGCCCGGCACATGAGGATATGGCCGCTGTCGCGCTCGCTCTCGTTCAGGGCGAAGGTGGAATATTTCAGCATCTCCACCTCGCCCTCGGTCAGCACGCATTTGCAGGCCGAGCACTGGCCCTCCTTGCAGCCGTGCGGCAACGAGATGCCCTGCCGGAAGGCGGCATCGAGGATCGTCTCATCCTCGCGGACCTCGAATTCCACACCCACCGGCTCGAGCCGCACGGTGTGGGTTTCGACCTCGATCCCGGGCCGCTTCTCCGCTGTGTAAACCTCTCCCATTCGGTTCGGCCTCCTTGCCGTCCGTTCTTCCCTTGCGGTGAGGGGGCCGCAGCCGGCCCCCCGGTCTTGGTCAGTGGCAGGGATTGATGGTGAAACCGGCGCGGTATTCCGCCAGGTGCTTCTCGCGCGCCTCGGGGCTCATCTCGCGCAGGAGCGTGAGCGGCGAGAGCAGCGTGTGGCCGCGCACGTCGTCGAGCGTCCACATGTCCTTGTCGTCGAAGCGCAGGTGCGGCTGCGGGGTCAGCGTCCTGCCGTCATCGCGGACGAAGTTCAGGTCCTTGATGGCGTCGGCCAGATCCCAGCCGTGATAGAGCGTCTCCCATTCGCGCTTGCCCGAGAAGCGGCCCATCGCCGGGGTCGGCCGGCCCTGATACTCGTCCGAGAAGGCCTCGACGGCCGTCCAGCGGTCGAGCTCGTGGGCGAAGGTGTGGAGCTGTCCGTCGATCTCGTCCACCACCATGTCCTCGCGGATGAGGCAGGGCACGAGGCAGGACCAGCAGCGGTGCGGATAGACGTAGCCCACTTCCTCGTTGAAGGTGATGACCTTCTGTCCGGGCTTCGAGAGCTTGGCATACCAGCGCCAGAACTCGCCGAACTCGGCATACCAGCCAGGATATTTCTGCTCGAACCACTCGAAGTCGCGGTCGGTCTGGGCCTCGATCCGCCAGAAGTTCACCGGCCAGCCCACCGCGAAGAACTGCGCGACCTTGTGGACATAGTGCTTCTTCGTGATCCGGTTCCAGGCTTCCTGCACGTCGTCGTGGTGGACCTTGATCCCGTATTTCTCGAGCGGGAGCATGTAGGTGCGGTAGTAGTCCTCGAAGATCCAGCGGTGCCACATCTCCGCGTAGGATTCCTTGTCCTTGTCGCGGTTGGTGGTGCCGTATTCGATGAAGGTGCCGATGGCCGCATCGACGATGGCGTGGTTCTGCCAGAAGGCATAGCGCAGGTCGCGCTCGAGCAGCAGGTGGTTCTCCGGCTCCTTCAGCGCGGCCATCAGGAGCGAGTGGCCGTTGCCGATGTGCCGGCTCTCGTCCGACTGGACCGACAGGAAGACGGTGGGCAGCGCATAGTCGCCATTGCGCGCCGCTTCCGACGGCATGGCCACGAAGAGCGTATTGGTGAAGGCGGTCTCGGCCACCACCGTCAGATACATGCAGGCGGCCGTCATCGTGTCGCCGGTGATGAAGCCCTCGCCGAACTGCCGGCCGATGGTGGTCGCGTAGCACTTGCCGAAGGCTTCTTCGGTGATGTCGAACCCGGCCGGGTCGATGTAATTCTCCATGTACCACTTCTTCAGGTTCATCTGGATCGTGGAATGGCGGAATTCATCGACCATCTGCATGGTGAAGCCGGTGCGCAGATCCTCGCCGGGGGCAAGGCGGGCCACCATGGCCATCGAGCGCGCGGCCGAAATCTCCGGGAACGGGATGATCGCCAGGAACAGCTTCATCCATTCGACCCAGCGCGGCTCGACATTGCGGAACATGTCGCCGCGCAGCGCCGCATCGAGGGCGCCATAGACGCGGTTGTCCTTCTCCTCCTGCATGGGGAAGTAGGACCGCAGCACCTGTTTCATCGGGTCGCGCGGCGCCTTCGAGATCTTGTAGTCGGTCGGGAAGGTCGCCGCCTCCTGAACGTAGGTGGGGTTCCACCCGAGGTCGGAGATCTTCTTGGTCGCCTCGCCCACGGAGATTCCGCGCTGCGAGGTGATCTTGTTCAAGGTGAGGGACGTCATGCCATGAGCCTCCATCTATGGCGTGGGAGCCTGCTCCCACGGAATGCGGCCGGGGGCCGCCCTGGGTCTGCGGATCACGGCAAAGGTTCAGGTCACTGCCCCGCGGCGCACCGTGCCGCCGGGCCTCCTCCCTTCGTTCTTGCGCCTTTGGGCCCTGAGGGCCGTTCGGACTTGTTGTGATCCTCCTGCCGCACAGCCGGTGCCACCGGCGGCAAAAGGCCGCGATGAAATGGCTTTTCAAGCGTCAACATTCTGAGACTGAAGGAAATATTTTTTCTGCGGCATGCGCCACAGGCGTGCCCGGCGCATCCCCATCCGTCGTGGCTCGCGGTCAAGGCCCGTTACAGCTGTAATGGGCACTGTCACGGCCCTTTACAGCGCCGGGTGCCGCGGCATGATTCGCCGCCGTTTCAATCGTTTCCGCGCCGCGGCGCACCCTTTTGCAGGTGCGAAGGTAGCAGGACGATACAGCTGTAACGGTGCGCCGTAACATCCTGCGACAGTGCTCCGCGCCCGGGCCGAAAAAAGTCACCCCGCATATCCATAAAAGGCCATCGGAGCCGATCCGCCCGGCGCGGACCCTGCTAGGCTGAGGGCAGCGGACAGTGCGGAGACAGCGCATGCCAGCCAGTCAGGTTCCCTCCTTCCCGCCCGAAGCCGCCTCGCGGCGCATCGCCAATGAACTCGTGGCGCGCGCGCCGCAGGACCTGATTTTCACCATGCGTTTTCTGGGCGAGAGTCAGGATCTGCTTCAGTCGCATTTCCGCGCCTTCCTGACCCGGAGCCTCGCCCATGCCGGCGCCACCCCCGAGGAGCATCCGCTGCTGCCCTTCTTCGTCGACAGCCATGCGGCCGAGATGCGCGACTTCGTCTTTACCGGCGCGGCCCTCGCCCGCCCGTTTCACCTGCAGGAGATCGAGGCCCTGACGGCGGATGCCGAGACAATGCTGCGCGTCGATATCTGGGATGCGATCGCCAGCCTGATCGAGATGGCCGAGGCGCGCTTCGCCGAGGGCATCGGCACCGTGGTCGAGCGGCTTCGCGAGCAGGAGGCGGCGGTGCGCCCGCCGCGGCGCGACCCATGATGGAGCGGGCGGGTCTGGTGGCGGAGGTCGCGCGCCGCATCGCCGAGCAGCAGCGGGCGGCACGGCGGCTGGCCGGCCTGCAGATTGCGGACGGGCCGGACGAGGCCATCGCCGAAGCGCTGGCAGAGGTCCGCGAGGCCACCCTGCGTGTGGAGGAGGCCGAACAGCGCCTTGCCGCTCATGACGATGCCGCGAACGGCACAGGAGGACGGACGTGAACCAGAGCTTCAGCCCCCGACTTCTCGACCTTCTGGCCCGAAGCTGGCAGCGCCCGGCCGCCATCGCCGAGGTGATGTTCGATGCGGCCGGCACAGCCGTCCTGTTCCGGGACGCCAAGGGCGGTCTCACCCTCGGCGCCGTGGCCGACGGCGAACCCGCCTCGGCGCGGATGCGGATGGAGGGCGACGTGGGCCGCATGACCATCCGGCCCCGGCGCCGGGCGCTGCCGCCCCTGATCGAGCCCGAAGCGCTGCCCGCCGCCGCGGCGGTGGCGGTGCTGCCGCGCGGCGGCTTCGCCGTGGGCGGAGCGGATGGATCGGTCCATCAGGTCACGCCGCGCGGACAGGTGGTCCGGCTCCGCGCCGCCGGAGGAGATCCGGTGCAGGCGCTGGCCGTCGATCCCACCGACGGGCAGCTGGCGCTGGCTCTTCCGGGCCGGGTGGTGCTGCGCGAGGATGGAAGCGAAGGGACAGTCCTCGAGGCCCGGGCGCGCGCGCTGGCCTTTGCCGAGGATGGCACTCTTGCAATCTCGACCGCGGACGGGCTGTGGCTCTGCGCCGGGCAGGCTCCCCGCAGATATCCCCTGCCCTCGGCACAGGGACCGCTCGCCCTCTCCGGGCGCTGGATCGCCGGGGCCTGCGAGGGCGCGGGCATCTGGCTTCTGGAGCGGGACAGCGGACGGCTCGCCCATCTTGCCGGATTTCCGACCGCCTCCCGCTCGGTGCTTCTTGCCTCCGGCGGGACGCTCGTCGCCTCCGGCGCCTTCCGGCTGGTGGCCTGGTCGCTCGACCGTCCGCCCTTCGCGGGCGATCACGGCGGCGCCCTCGCCACGGGGACCGCCTCGGCGGTGGCGGTGACCTGCGCCGCGGCCCATCCCACGCGGGATCTGGTGGCTTTCTCCCGGGCGGGAGGCGAGCTGGTCCTGGCCCGCCTCGGCAGGCCTGAGGAGCTGGTTCTGCTTCCCGGCAGCGGCGACGAGATCACCGCCCTCGCCTTCGCCCCCGGCGGCCGCCACATGGGCCTCGGCACGGCGAGCGGGACGGCAGCCCTCGTCGAACTTCCCGACATGATCTTCAAGTGAGACCCGATCCGTAAACGAAAGGACCCGTGATGACCCCCGATGCCAGCCCGGACGCCAGCAAGGACGACTTCTTCGCCCGCCTCGCCGGGATCTCCGACGAGATGATCGCCGCCCACGGTCCGGACTTCGCCATGGGTGCGCTGGTGCTTGCCGCCCGCTTCATCGCCTCGCGCAAGGGCGGCGAGCCGGGCGCCCCGCCCTCGCCCACGGCGGCTCACTGAGCGCCACCGAGGGCACAGAATGGTGTCGATGCAGCTCCGGCTGGGCCAGCGGCTGGCCCAGCGGGCCGTTCTCGTGCAGCGGGCCGAGATCCTTGAGGCGACCGGAACGGACTGGGCGGAGCGGATCGCGGCCGAGGCCCAGCGGAACCCGTTCCTGCGGGTGAGGCAGCCGGCCACCGCCGCGCCGATCCCCGAAAGCGCAGCCCTGCCGCCCGACCTGCACGCCTGGCTCGGCTCGCAGATCCGCATGGCCATGGCCGATCCCGAGGACCGGGCGCTGGCCTTCCGCCTGCTCGAGGCGCTGGAGCCCTCGGGCTGGCTGGGCCAGCCTCTGTCGCGCCTCGCGCCCGGCGCCGAAGAGCAGGCGGCGCGGGTGCTCCACCGCCTGCAGCAGATGGAGCCCGCCGGCATCTTCGCCCGCGACCTGCGCGAGTGCCTCATGTTGCAGGCGCGCGACCGGGGACAGCTCGATCCCGCGATGGCGGCCGTGCTGGATCGCCTCGACTGTCTTGCCTCCGACGGACCGGCAGCCGTGGCGCGCGCAGCCGGGCTCGAGGAGCAGACGGTGCTCCGCTGCCTCGAGCTGATCCGGCGCATGGATCCGAAACCGGGCGCTGCCTTTGCCGCCGAAGACGCTCCCCTGCGCGAGCCCGACCTTATCGCGCGCCGCACCGCCTCGGGCTGGAGCGTCGAGCTGAACCGCTCGCTTCTGCCGGAGGTCCGGGTGGCGCCCCTGCCGGACGGCAGCCCGGCCGATGTCCGCCAGATGCATCAGGAGGCCCTGTCACTGGCAAAGGCGACCGGCTTGCGCGGCCGGACCCTCCTTGCCGTGGGGGCGCTGGTGGTGGAGCGCCAGCGCGCCTTTCTGGATGAGGGGCCGGCCGCCCTCGTCGCCCTGGGGATCGGCGAGGCGGCCGATGCGCTGGCCCTGCACCCGAGCACGATCAGCCGCACGGTCACTGGGTTGCTGATGGCGACCCCGCGCGGGCTTGTGGCGGTGCGCGATCTCTTCTGCGCGCGGCTCGCGGAGGGCACCGGAGCGCTCAGCGCACCGGCCCTTCAGGCCTTGATCCGCGAGACCATTGCCGCCGAGAGCGCTCACGCGCCGCTGGAGGATGGCGAGATCGTCGAGGCGCTGGCCCGGCGCGGCATCCATGTCGCGCGAAGAACCGTGGCCAAGCACCGCACGCTCGCGGGTCTGCCGCCTGCCGCCGTGAGACGCAGGGCGGCTCCCTCGGGCTCGGAGGCAGTGGCCTTCGGCCGGCAGCCTGTCCCGCTCGGCGGCAGGAACTGACCTCCGGCCCGCAGTCCGGATGCAGAGGGGTCTGCCGACCTACGATGGCAGAGCTCTGTCTGCGCGGCCTCCGGGAACGGGTTCCGGCCGCTCTCATCCGAGATCCTTCGGCCGGTTGCCGTCCCGGGCAACGGCTGCCCGGGACGGAAGGGCACGTCAGCCCAGCCGGTAGTTCGGGCTCTCGCGCGTGATCTGCACGTCGTGGACGTGGCTCTCCTTCAGCCCGGCGCCGGTGATGCGGACGAAGCGGCAGCCCTGCCGCATCTCGGCCACGGTGCGGTTGCCGGTGTAGCCCATGGCGGCGCGCAGGCCGCCCACCATCTGGTGGATCACCGCCGCGGCAGGCCCCTTGTAGGGCACCTGCCCCTCGATCCCCTCGGGCACCAGCTTGTCGGAAGCCGCGTCCTTCTGGAAGTAGCGGTCGGCCGAGCCGCGGGCCATGGCGCCGAGCGAGCCCATGCCGCGGTAGCTCTTGAAGCTGCGGCCCTGATAGAGGATCACCTCGCCCGGGCTCTCGTCGGTGCCCGCGATGGCCGAGCCCACCATGGCGCAGGAGGCGCCGGCGGCGATGGCCTTGGCGAAGTCGCCCGAGAACTTGATCCCGCCATCGGCGATCACCGGCACGTCGCCGGCCGCCCCCGCCGCATCCATGATCGCGGTCAGCTGCGGCACGCCCACGCCCGCCACGATCCGCGTGGTGCAGATCGAGCCGGGGCCGATCCCCACCTTGACGGCATCCGCGCCCGCGCCGATCAGGGCCCGCGTGGCCTCGGCGGTGGCGACGTTGCCTGCCACGACCTGCACCGAGTTCGAGAAAGCCTTGATCCGCTCGACCGCGAGCGACACGCCTTCCGAATGGCCGTGCGCCGTGTCGATCACCACCATGTCGACGCCCGCCTCGATCAGCGCCTGGCTGCGCTCGAAGCCCGCCTCGCCCACGGTCGAGGCCGCGGCGACCCGGAGCCGGCCCAGCTCGTCCTTGCAGGCGTTGGGGTTCAGCACGGACTTCTCGGTGTCCTTGAGCGTGAGAAGCCCCGTGAGCTTGCCCTGCCCGTCCGTCACCAGAAGCTTCTCGATCCGGCGCGCCTTCATCAGGCTGATGGCCGTGTCGCGGTCCGCAGGCTCCTGCAGGATCGCCAGATTGTCCGAGGTCATCATCACCTTGACCGGCGTGCGATCGTCATTGGCGAAGCGCATGTCGCGGTTGGTCACGATCCCCACCACGCGGCCGCTTTCGTCCACCACGGGGAAGCCCGTCACGTTGTAACGCTCCTGCAGCGCCTTCGCATCGGCGAGCGTCTGGTCGGGACGCAGCGTGATCGGCGCATAGACGATGCCGCTCTCGAAGCGCTTCACGCGGCTCACCTCGCGCGCCTGTTCCTCGATGCCGAGGTTGCGGTGGATCACGCCGATCCCGCCCGCCTGCGCCATCGCAATGGCCATACGTCCCTCGGTCACCGTGTCCATGGCCGAGGACAGGAGCGGGATGTTCATGCGGATCGCCTTCGTGACGAAGGTCGACGTGTCCGCGTCCGACGGCAGCACACTGCTGGCGGCGGGAACGAGAAGGACGTCATCGAAGGTGAGAGCCTCGCGAATCTCCATGGGGTGTTCCTTGGATGGGATCGTTTGGCGGTTCCCTGTTTCATGGGGGCGCAGGGAAGGCAAGGGGAAACCGGCTCTTCCTGCGACGGAAGCGGGCGCCGGGGCGCGATCCCGGACGCCCCCGAGGGTCGGCGTTCCGGCGCGGTCCGGGACACCTTGCAAGGCGGCGGCAGGTCCGGCCGGACCCCGGGCGTCAGGCCTGCGCCGCGTTGGTGCGCACGGCGAGACGGCCCTTCGCCCACTCCTGCAGGATCTTCGCCGCGATGGGCGGAATGACGAGCGCCGCCGCCGCCAGCAGCACCGCCCCCGCCTGGGGCCAGACGACGAGGAGAAGCCCGGCATAGGCCGCGAGCGGAAAGGTCAGCGCCCCCCAGAGCGGGCTGAAGCCGCCCGCAAGCAGCCAGCGCGCGGAGGCGAGGAAGGCCAGCAGCAGCACGCCTCCGGCCGCCGCGCAGAGCTGCGCCACCAGCGGCAGCTCCTGCTGCCCCGCGACGAGCCCCAGCAGCGCCGCAGGCGCGAGATGGATCGCGAGCAGCGGGCGGAGCGGCGGCGGCGGCACGCGCCGGAGGAACTGGACGAGGGAAGCGATCCAGATCGCCGCCGCCACCGGCGCGCAGACCGCCAGCAGCACCGTCCCCAGTCCCGGCCAGCCCACCGGCGCGGCCGTGAGCCCCCCGATGATGAAGCCCACGAAATGAAGGTGAAAGGCTGGCGTCACCACGCGCCCTTCCTTCGGCCCGGAGAGAAGCAGCGCGGCCACCGTGACAGCGAGAATCGTCTGCAGCCCGAGGCCCGCGACCAGCACCGCCCGCGCAGCCGCAGGACCGTAGGGCACGAGCACCGCCGCGAGAACGAGCAACCCCAGCACCAGCGCGGCGAGCCCCGCGCGGCCGGGCAGCACGCGCAGATCCTCGATCACCACCCCCGGCCGTTGCGCGACCTTCGCCGCATAGGCCGCCACCGCGAAGGCGCCGAGGCCCGTGGTGGCCCCCAGCACCGCCTCGGCAAGTCCCGCGGGCAGGCCCCAGATCTCTGCCGCACGGCGCAGCCCGAGCCCGAGCGCCAGAAGCCCGAGGATCGGCGGGAAGATCGCCGGCGGCGTGCGCTGAAACGGCCGCGGCCGGGGCGGCGGAAACTGGGGCGGAGGAAAGACCGGCGGACGGGACATGGAACGACCTTCGAGAAGCGGTTACTGCGCAAGCGCATCCGGCGGCAGAGGGTAGTCGCCCCCGCCGCCGGAAACAATCGCCCGCCGTTCCGGTTGCGCAGGGAAGCAACCCGGAGGATCCGATGAGCGACGACAGACCCACCCGAGGCCCCGCACCCGGCGATGCGGCGCAGCAGCCCGGCCCCGCCCGCCAACCCGAGGCCGGTCCGCCGGCCGAGCGGCACAACCCCGGCGGCCCCGTCCCGGAGCGCGGGGCAGACCCCCGCCCGCCCGCAGGCCCTGCCGGAGCCGGGACGCGCCCCGAAGCAGCCACGGCCACTCCGGCCGAAGGGACCGGACGGACGCAGCCTCGCCAGCCGCCGCGCTCGAGGCCGGTCCCCGACAAGAAGAAGGAATCGCGACGCGTCACCTGGATCGGCGTCGCAGCCCTCGTGCTTGCCCTCGTGTCGCTCTACGCCTGCTCGCAGGGCTGAACCGCGGCACGAGACGCGGGCCTTGATGGCCGGCAAGGGGAGCGCGCGTTCCTCCCTCAGGCCGGGGCGAGCTCCGTCCGGTCGCGGTAGAGCAGGGACTGGCCCTCGTGGAAGAGGTGCAGCCGGGCGGGGTCGGCGCCGAGGCGCACGGTCCGGTGGCGCAGGTCGGCCTGAATGCCGGGCAGCTTCGCCACCACCTGCCCGCCCTCGTCGCGCGGCACGAAATAGAGCAGCGTCACCTCGCCCAGGGCCTCGGTAATCTCGACCTCGCCCTCGTAGAGCGGAGGGCCGTCGGTCTTGACCAGATCTTCGGGACGCACACCGAGATCGACCAGAAGCCCCAGATCCTCCGGGCTCGTCGGAATCGCCGTGCGCGCCACGCCGCCTGAATCGAGCCGCACGACCGTCTCGGGGCCGGTCTCGACGATCTCGCCCGGCAGGAGGTTCATCGCGGGCGAGCCGATGAAGCGGGCGACGAAGGCATTGCGCGGGCGGGTGTAGAGCTCGAGCGGCGTGCCCACCTGGCTGATCCCGCCACCCTCCAGCACGACGATCCGGCTTGCCAGCGTCATCGCCTCGACCTGATCGTGCGTGACGTAGATCATCGTCCGGTCGGGCATCTTCTCCTTGAGCTGGGCGATCTCGATCCGCGTGGCCACCCGGAGCGCCGCATCGAGGTTCGAGAGCGGCTCGTCGAAGAGATAGACCTTGGGATCGCGCACGATGGCCCGGCCGATGGCGACCCTCTGGCGCTGCCCGCCGGAGAGCGCACGGGGCAGCCGGTCGAGATAGGGCGTGAGCTGCAGGATCCGGGCCGCGTTCTCGACGGCGAGGGCGATCTCGGCCTTCGACTGGCCCGCGATCTTCAGCGCGAATTCCATGTTCTGCCGCACGGTCATATGCGGATACAGAGCGTAGCTCTGGAACACCATGGCGATGCCGCGCTGCGCGGGCGGCACGTCGTTGACCACCTGCCCGTCGATCTCGAGCGTGCCGCCGCTGATCCGCTCGAGCCCCGCGATCATCCGCAGGAGCGTGGACTTGCCGCAGCCCGAAGGCCCGACGAAGACGATGAGTTCGCCCTTCTCGATGGTCAGATCGATGTCGCGCAGGACGCGCACCTCGCCATAGGCCTTCTCGACCCCGGTCAGCTTCAGATCAGCCATTGTCCCCTCCCTTCCGGCGCACGCTCATTTCACCGACCCCGCCAGCAGCCCGCGCACGAGGTAGCGCTGCATCGCGAAGAACACGACGATCGGCACCGCGATCGAGACGAAGGCCGAGGCGGCGAGGATCTCCCAGTCGCCGCCGCGCGATCCCAGCAGCTCGCGCAAGACGCCCGTCATCACCAGCTGCTCGGGCGTGTTCGACAGGAACACGGTGGCCACCAGAAGGTCGTTCCACGTCCAGAGGAACTGGAAGATCGCAAAGCTCGCCAGCGCCGGAAACGACAGCGGCAGGATGATCTTGACGAAGATCTGGAAGTCCGTGGCGCCATCGACGCGGGCGCTCTCGATGATCTCGCGCGGCAGGCCCACCATGTAGTTGCGCAACAGGTAGATCGCGAGCGGCAGGCCGAAGGCCGAATGGGCGAGCCAGATCCCGAGGTAGTCCTTGCCGATCCCCACCGCATTGTGGAGCTGCAGAAGCGGGATCAGCGCCAGCTGCAGCGGCACCACCAGAAGCCCCACCACGGCCGCGATCAGAAGCGCCCGGCCGGGAAATTCCATCCAGGCCAGCGCATAGGCCGCAAAGGCCGCCACGAGGATCGGGATGATCGTGGCCGGGATCGTCACCGTCATGGTGTTGAGGAAGGCGCGGCCGATCCCTTCGGCAAAGAGCACCCGCTCGTAATTGGCGGTCGTGAAGCGCGGCGCGGTATCGACCGCCACGAAGAGGCGCGGGCCGCGGTCCCCGAAGGGCTGTGCCGCCTCGGCGCGGTAGCTGCCGTCGGCCTCGACCGTCACGCGGCCGCCGTTCGAAAGCTCCCCCGTCTCTCCGGCGGCATGGGCGAAGGGTGCGCGCGCCGAGGTGCCGAAGCGGTTCAGCGTCCCCTCCTCGGTCAGATCGCCCTCCACGATCCAGAGATCGCCGTCCTGCCGCTGCTCGTCCGCCCCGGCGAGCCGCACCACCATGCGCTGTTCCGCCGGGAAGAGCGCGGCCCACCAGCCGGTCGCCGCGATCTGGTCGCGGTCGCGGAAGGACGAGACGAGGAGGCCCAATGTGGGCAGCGTCCAAAGGAGGACCAGCGCCACCACGGCCAGATGGACCGCCCAGACGAGGCTCGATCGGGTGCCGGCGATGTTGTCCATCAGCGGGTCTCCTTCCGGGCGTTGGCGATGTTCCAGATCATGATCGGCGTCACGAGGACCATGATGACCAGCGCCACGGCCGACGCCCGGCCCGCGTCGTTGCCGCGAAACATCCAGTCGAACATGAGGTTGGCCAGCACCTGCGTGCCCCACTGGCCGTTGGTCATGGCCAGCACGATGTCGAAGACCTTGAGTACGAGGATGGTGATCGTGGTCCAGACCACCGCGATCGTGCCCCAGATCTGCGGCACCTTGATCCTGAGGAAGATCTGCAACGGCGAGGCGCCGTCGAGCACCGCGGCCTCGACCGTCTCCTCGGGGATGCCGCGCAGGGCGGCCGAAAGGATCACCATGGCAAAGCCCGTCTGGATCCAGATCAGCACCGCCATCAGGAAGAAGTTGTTCCAGAACGGGATGGCGAGCCAGGTCTGCTCGGTGCCCCCCAGCCCCTCGATCACCGCGTTCAGGAGGCCGATCTCCTCGCGCCCCTCGCCGCGATAGTCGTAGATGAATTTCCAGATCACCGAGGCGCCGACGAAGGAAATCGCCATCGGCATGAAGATCAGCGCCTTCGCGAGGTTGCCCCAGCGGATCCGGTCGGTCAGCGCGGCCGCGACCAACCCGAAGAAGGTCGAGGCGGCGGGCACGACGAGTAGCCACAGGAAGTTGTTGCGGATCGACTCGCGGAACTTGGTGTCGTTCACCAGCCACTCGTAATTGGCGAGGCCCACGAATTTCTCGCCGCTCGCGTCGCGCAGCGAGAGCCAGATCGAGACGAAGACCGGATAGACGAGATAGATGCCGAGCAGCAGGATCGCGGGCAGAAGGAAGAGCCAGGGCCGGATCGCGCTCGCCCGGGAGATGTTGGCGCCGGCCCGGGGACCCCTGGCGGGATAGATCGCATCGAGGATCAGGTTGGCGGCAAAGAAATAGGCCACGCAGCCGAACACCCCCACCACGATGGTGCCCCCCGCCATCATCAGCTGGTCCATGCCGCCTCCTTCCTCCCCGCGGCAAGCGCCGCCTCCGGCCCCGGACTGCCCGGGCGCCCGGCAGCCGCCCGCCGCCTCACTTGAACGTATCCCAGGTCCGCTGGATGTCGGCGCCCACGCGCTCGGCGCTCTTGCCGCCCATGTAGTCGATCATGCCGGTCCAGAAGGCCCCCGCCCCCACCGCACCCGGCATCAGGTCCGAGCCGTCGAAGCGAAAGGTCGTTGCATTGAGCAGGATCTCTCCCATCTTGCGCAGCGTGGGATCCCCGTAGACATCGGTATTCACGCCGGTGAAAGGGGTGAGGAACCCGGTCTGCGCCATCCAGACCTCGTGCGCGATGGGCGTCTTCAGGAATTCGAGAAAGGCGCGCGCCGCCGGCGTGTCGCGGGTAAGGCCGAAGACCGTGCCCGCCCCCAAGACCGGCTGGCCCAGATCGCGGTCGGCATAGGCCGGCAGATAGAAGAAATCCGCATCCTCGCCGATCACCGTGCCTTCGGGAAAGAACGAGGGGATGAAGCTCGCCTGCTTGTGCATGAAGCACTGGGGCGGCGCGGAGAACAGGCCCTTCGGGCTGTCGCGGAAGTCGGTCGCGGCCACGGCATTCGGGCCTCCCGCCACGAAGTCGGGCGTGCGCGCGAACCAACCGAACTCCTCGATGGCGGCCACCACCTGCGGATCGTCGAACGGGATCCCGTTCGAGGTCCATTGATCGTAAACCTCGGGAGGGTTGATGCGCAGCATCATGTCCTCGACCCAGTCGGTCGCGGGCCATCCTGTGGCCCCCCCCGAGGCGAGGCCGATGCACCAGGGCGTCACCCCGTCCGCGACCATGCGCTCGGTCAAAGCGCGCAGCTCCTCCATCGTCCGGGGGATCTCGTAGCCGAAGTCCGCGAAATTCTCGGGCACATACCAGACGAGCGATTTCACATCGATCTTGTAGAAGAAACCGTAGAGCGCCTCGGTGCCGTCCCGTCCGGGAAAGGTCCCGAGGCTCACCCAGCTCTCGCCCGCGGCGTAATTCTCGCGCAGCCAGTCGGCTGTCGCCGGATCGAGCGGCGCGAGCTGGCCCTTCGAGGCCAGATCCCGCGCCAGACCCGGCTGGGGAAAGACCGCTATGTCGGGAGGCGAGCCCGCGCCTGCGTCGATCACGATCTGCTGCTCGAAATTGTCCGAGCCGTTGTAGGTCACCTCGGCGCCGGTCGCGGCCTCGAAATAGGCGATGACCGAGTCGAACAGAGCCTTGTCCGGCCCCAGCCAGGGCCCGAGGATCGTCAGCCGCTGCCCGGCGAGATCCTGGCTCTTCAGCGCCTCGAAACTGTCCCAGTGAAAGCGCGCATCCTCGCCCGGGGGGAACCTCAGCTCCTGCCCCGCAAGCGGGCCGGAAACCAGTGCCAGCGCGGCCGCAATCGCGGGACCCCTCGCCTTCATCGCGTCCTCCCCACCAGATACACAAGAGACCGGGCCCGCCCGAATGGGCTGTCGCGGGCTTCTGCCTGCCCCTCCCGTGGCAGGAAAGCCCAACCGCAGGCGGCAGATGCCCGGTTGCCTCGAGGGCGCAACGTCGCCCGGCGACCCGCGGTTCCCCTTGCGGCGGAACCGCCGCCGCCGGACGACCGTTCGAGAGGAGCCGGGGATCATCCGTTCCGGCAGGGATCCGGCATGCCCCGCCCCGGGGGACCACTCCCGCCCGACCGCAGCCGGCCGCCCCGATCCGCGCGGGCCCCGCCGCCCGACAGCCTTGCCCGACAGCCTTGACGGAGCCTTCCATGACCTTTTCCCGCGCCGACTTCCCCGCCGATTTCCTGTTCGGGGTGGCCACCTCGGCCTACCAGATCGAGGGCCACGGCGCGGGGGGCGCAGGACGCACCCACTGGGACGATTTCGCCGCCGCCCCCGGCAACGTGGCTCATGCCGAGGATGGCCGCCGCGCCTGCGACCATTACCACCGGTGGGAGGAGGATCTCGATTTCGTGCGCGATGCGGGCTTCGACAGCTACCGCTTCTCGGCCTCCTGGGCGCGGGTGATGCCCGAGGGCCGCGGCACGGTGAATGCCGAGGGGCTCGACTTCTACGACCGTCTCGTCGACGGCATGCTCGCCCGCGGCCTGAAGCCCGCCCTCACGCTCTACCACTGGGAACTGCCCTCGGCGCTGCAGGATCTGGGCGGCTGGCGCAACCGCGACATCGCAGGCTGGTTCGCCGATTATGCCGAGGTACTGCTCGGGCGCATTGGCGACCGGGTCTGGTCCACCGCGCCCGTGAACGAGCCCTGGTGCGTGGCCTGGCTGTCGCACTTCCTCGGCCATCATGCGCCGGGACTGCGCGACATCCGCGCCGCGGCCCGGGCGATGCATCATGTGCTCCTCGCCCATGGCGCCGCCGTCGAGAGCGCGCGCGGGCTCGGCGTGGGCAATCTCGGCGCGGTCTGCAACTTCGAACATGCGATCCCCGCCGACGGCAGCGAGGCTTCGGCCGCAGCGACCCGCCGGCACGACGCCCTGATCAACCGCTGGTTCGTCTCGGCCCTCTTCAACCGCCAGTATCCCGAGGAGGCTCTGGACGGGATCGCGCCGCACCTGCCCAGCGGATGGGAGAAGGACCTCGACCGCATCGCCCAGCCGCTCGACTGGTTCGGGATCAACTACTACACCCGCAAGCTGGTGGCGGCCGCACCCGGCCCCTGGCCGGGCCTGTCCGAGGTGGAGGGCCCCCTGCCGCGCACCCGGATGGGCTGGGAGATCCATCCAGAGGGCCTGAGCGACATCCTGCTCCGCATTCACGAGGGCTACACCCGCGGTCTGCCGCTCATCGTGACCGAGAACGGCATGGCCGCCGCCGACCGGGTGCAGGCGGGCGAGGTGCAGGATCCCGACCGCATCGCCTATCTCGAGGGCCATCTCGCCGCGGTGCAGAGGGCCATCGCGCAGGGCGTGCCGGTCCGGGGCTACCATGTCTGGTCGCTTCTCGACAATTTCGAGTGGGCCTTCGGCTACGACCAGCGCTTCGGTCTGGTTCATGTCGACTTCCAGAACTTGCAGCGCACCCCGAAAGCATCCTATCACGCCCTGGCCCGCGCGCTGGCGCGGTAAGCCAGTCCGGAGAACGCCATGGCCGACGCGCCCCTTTGCCTCGTCGCCGACATCGGTGGCACGAACACCCGCGTGGCGCTGGCGGAGGGATCCCGGCTGCGGCCCGAAACGACGCGCCGCTTCCGGAATGCCGATTATCCTGCTCTGGCGCCGGTCCTGCGCGACTTCCTCTCCGTCGCCGGCAGCCCCGAGATCGACGGCACCTGCGTGGCCGCCGCGGGCCCGGTCCGGGACGGGGTGGCCCTTCTCACGAACCTCGCCTGGACCGTCGACGGCGCCGAACTGCAGCGCGCGACCGGCGCGCCGCGCGTGGCGGTGCTGAACGATCTTCAGGCGCAGGGCCATGCGCTGGGCCATCTGGATCCGGCCAATCTGCGCGTCCTGATCCCGGGGCCTACTCCCCGCCGCGGGGGCCCGATGCTCGTCGTGGGCGTCGGCACCGGCTTCAACGCGGCGCCCGTCCACGATGTCGCGGGCCTGCGCCTGGTGGCGGCCTCCGAGTGCGGCCATGCCGGGATGCCCGTCCGCACCGCGCGCGACCTCCGGCTCGCGGAATTCGTCCAGACGGCCCACGGTTTCGCCGGCGTCGAGGATGTGCTGTCGGGCCGCGGTCTCGAGCGGCTCTATGCCTTCACCGCCGCTGAGGCCGGCCTCGAGGACCGCAAGTCGGCGGCCGAGATCATGGCGGCCATCGCCGAACCCGGCCCGGCGCGCGCCGCGGCCGAGCTCTTCGCCCGGCTCCTCGGCGCCGAGGCGGGCAATCTCGCCCTGATCCACCTGCCCTTCGGCGGCCTCTATCTCTGCGGCGGCGTGGCCCGGGCCTTCGCCGCCCATCTGGGCCCGATGGGCTTTGCCGAGAACTTCCGCGACAAGGGCCGCTTCTCGGCCTTCATGGACGATTTCCCGGTCTGCATCGTCGAGGACGATTACGCGGCCCTCACCGGCTGCGCAGCCTACCTCGCCACCCTCTGACCGCTCTCGGGCGGCACGTCCCCGTCCGCGCCATGTCCGGGCGGACGTAACGCAGACCGCCAAACCTGCCGCTCCCCCCGCCGGACAGTCCGCCCGCTTTCACTCTGCGCAAATATCCTCGGGGGTCCGGGGGCAGACAGCCCCCGGCGGCCGGCCGAAGCGCATCCTCGGCCGCATTGCTCCGTCTCAGGCCGCCGCGACCGCCCGTTTCGTCAGCACCTTCACCAGATGCGCGCGGTAAGCCGGTGTCCCGTGCAGATCGCCGAGCAGCCCTTCCGCGGGAAGGATCAGATCCTCCACCGCCTCGGGCCGGAAATCGGCCGACAGAGCGCTCTCCGCCTCGGTCCAGCGGAAGACCCCATCCTCGCCCGCTCCCGTCACCGCGACCCGCACCCCATCGGCAAATTGCGCCACGAACACGCCCACGAGCGCGAAGCGCGAGGCGGGCTGCGCGAATTTCATGTAGGCCGCCCGCTCCGGCAGGGGAAAGCGGACCGAAGTGACGATCTCGCCCTCCTCCAGCGCCGTGGTGAAGAGGCCCTGGAAGAAGTCCTCGGCCGCGATCTCGCGCCGGTCGGTGACGATGGTGGCCCCCGATGCCAGCGCCGCCGCCGGATAGCAGGCGGCAGGATCGTTGTTGGCAAGGCTGCCTCCGATCGTGCCGCGTGCCCGCACCGACGGGTCGCCGATCTCGCCCGCGAGCCAGGCCAGCGCCGGATAATGCGCCTTCGCCTCGCGCGCCACCACCCCGTGCGGCGTGGCGGCCCCCACGACGAGGCCGTCGTCGCCGCGGCAGACCCCCTTCATCTCGGCGATGTCGGCGAGGCTCACCAGCCGTTCGGGCGCCGCCAGCCGCTGCTTCATCGAGGGCAGCAGCGTCTGCCCGCCGGACAGCGCCTGTGCGCCCTCCGATCCGAGGGCCGCCACCGCTTCCGCCACCGACGAGGGTTTCACCAGGTCGAAATTGTGCATGATCCCCTCCTCAGCCCTGCATCGCCGTCCAGACGCGCGAGGGCGTCAGCGGCATGTCGATATGGGTGACGTGACCGTGGCCCGCGCGCCGCAGCGCATCCACCACCGCATTGACCACCGCGGGTGGCGTCCCGATGGCCCCCGCCTCGCCGCAGCCCTTGGCGCCCAGCGGATTGTGGGTGCAGGGCGTGACGCAGGAATGGTCCACCGTGAAGGAGGGCACATCGTCCGCGCGCGGCATGGCGTAATCCATGTAGGAGCCGGTCAGGAGCTGACCGTCCTCGTTATAGACCACCCCTTCCAGCAGCGCCTGGCCGATGCCCTGCGCCACCCCGCCATGCACCTGACCCTGCACGATCATCGGATTGATGACATTGCCGAAATCGTCCGCGCAGGTGAAGCGCACGATGTCGACGCCGCCCGTCTCCGGGTCCACCTCGACCTCGCAGCCATAGGCGCCGGCGGGATAGGTGAAGTTCGCCGGATCGTAGAAGGCGGTCTCCTCGAGACCCGGCTCCAGCGTCTCGAGCGGGTAGTTGTGCGGCACATAGGCCGAGAAGGCGATCTCGGCGAAGCTCTTCTGCCGGTCGGTGCCCGCAACCGAGAAGCTGCCGTCGGTGAACTCGATGTCGCCCTCGGCCGCTTCCAGCATGTGGGCCGCGATCTTCTTGCCCTTGTCGATGATCTTGTCGGCGGCCTTCATCATGGCCGAGCCGCAGACGGCGAGGCTGCGCGAGCCGTAGGTGCCCATCCCGAACGGGATCTTCGACGTGTCGCCGTGGACGATCTCGACCGAGTTCGCGTCCACCCCCAGCTTCTCGGCGATGAGCTGGGCAAAGACCGTCTCATGCCCCTGCCCGTGGCTGTGCGCACCCACCAGCACCGAGATGTTGCCCGTGGCATTCACCCGGATGGTTGCCGCATCGTAGAGGCCCACGCGGCAGCCGAGCACCCCCACGAGGTTCGAGGGCGCGATCCCGCACGCCTCGATCCAGGTCGAGAGGCCGAAGCCGCGCCACTTGCCGCGCTGGCGGCTCTCTTCGGCCCGCGCCTCGAAGCCCGCCGCGTCCGACAGCTCGTGCAGCTTGTCCATCGTGGCGTGATAGTTGCCGGTGTCGTAGACGAGGCCCACCGGCGTCGTATAGGGGAAGGCGCCGGGATCGATGAAGTTCCTGCGCCGGATCTCCCACTTGTCGAGCCCCAGCTCGTCGGCCGCCTTGTCGACCACCCGCTCCAGCGAATAGGTGGCCTCGGGCCGCCCCGCGCCGCGATAGGCATCGACCGGCACCGTGTTCGTCAGCACCGCCTTCACATTCACATAGACGAGCGGGGTCTTGTAGGGCCCCGCCATCAGCGTGCCATGCAGGAAGGTGGGCGTGCAGGTGGCGAAGTTCGAGAGATAGGCCCCCATGTTGGCCAGCGTCTCGGTCCTGAGCGCGAGGAAGTTCCCCTCCATGTCGGTCGCGAGCTGGATCTTCGTCACATGGTCGCGGCCGTGCGCGTCCGACAGGAAGGCCTCGGAGCGGTCGCAGACCCATTTCACCGGCCGGTTCAGCCGCTTCGAGGCCGCGAGCACCGCCGCTTCCTCGCCGTAATGGTAGATCTTCGAGCCGAACCCGCCGCCCACGTCGGGCGCGATCACCGTCAGCTTGTTCTCGGGGATCCCCATGACGAAGGCCGAGATCAAGAGCCGCGTGAGGTGCGGGTTCTGCGAGGTGGTGTAGAGCTTGTAGTCGCCCGTCCCGCTGTCGAAATCGCCGATCGAGGCGCGCGGCTCCATCGCGTTGGGCGAGAGGCGGTTGTTCACCAGTTCCAGTGTGGTGACATGCGGCGCCGTCTCGAAGGCGGCATCGACGGCGGCGCGGTTCTCCTCGATCCAGCCCCAGTCGAAGACCACATTGTCCTCGATCTCGTCATGCACCCGGTTCGAACTGTCGGCCACCGCCTGCGCCATGTCGACGATGGCGGGCAGCTCCTCGATGTCGGCCTCGATGGCCTCGCAGGCATCCTTGGCCTGCTCGTAGGTCTCGGCCACCACCATCGCATAGGCATCGCCCACATGGCGGACCTTGCCGTGCGCCAGCACCGGGCGCTTCGGCTCCTTCATCGTGGCGCCGTTCCGGCTCTGGACCAGCCAGCCGGTCGGGTTGCCGCCCACTTCGGTGAAGTCTTCGCCCGTCAGCACCGCAAGCACGCCCGGCATCTCCTCGGCGGCGCTGGTGTCGATCGAGCGGATGCGGCCATGCGCCACTTCCGAGCGCAGGAAGCAGGCGTGGGCCTGTCCGCGCAGGCTGATGTCGGCGGTGTAGCGGCCCTTTCCGGTCAGGAACCGGATATCCTCGCGGCGCAGCGTGCTCGCGCCGATGCCTCCGTCCTTCGGCATGAAACTCCTCCCTTTCTTGCTGGCCCGCTTATTCGGCGGCGAGCTTCCGGCTGTCGGCACCCGCGGCGGCCATGACCGCCTTGACGATGTTGTGGTATCCCGTGCAGCGGCAGATGTTGCCCTTGAGGTAGTGGCGCACCTCCTCCTCGGTCGGGTTCGGCTTCTCGTTCAGCAGCGCGGCCGAGATCATCACCATGCCCGGCGTGCAGAAGCCGCACTGGAGGCCGTGGTGATCCTGAAACGCCTGCTGGATCACCGAGAGCGAGCCGTCCTTGTTCGCCATCCCCTCGATCGTCGTCACGCTCTTGCCGGCCACGTCCTGCGCCAGCACGGTGCAGCTCTTCACCGGCTCGCCATCGACATGGACGGTGCAGGCGCCGCATTGCGTCGTGTCGCAGCCGACATGGGTGCCGGTCAGCCCCAGCCCGTCCCGCAGGAAGCTGGAGAGGAGCGTGCGCCCCTCGGTCTCGGCGGACATGGGTCTGCCGTTCACGGTCATCGTGACTTTCATCAATACCCTCCCTGATACCGTCTCGGGTTCAGCGCGAGATCATGCGCTTGAACCAGCCCTTCTTCGCGGGCGCCTCTTCCTCGGCGCCGACGGCGACAACCTCGGGCTCGTCCTCGGCAGGACCTTCCACGGCGGTCTGGAACCGCTCGAAGAACTGGTCGGCCATCTTGCGCGAGAAGCCGTCGATGATCCGGCTGCCCAGCTGCGCGAGCTTGCCGCCGACATGGACATCGACCTCGTAGGACAGGAGCGTGCCGCCCTCCGACGGGGTCATCGCGACCTTGGCCGATCCGCGCGCGTGTCCCGCGGCCCCGCCCTTGCCTTCACCCGAGATGGTGAGCGACTGCCCCTCCACGATGTCCGACAGCGTGACATGGCCGGTGAAGCGCGCCTTCACGGGACCCACCTTCTGGGTCACGATCGCCTCGTAGCCCTCGGAGGGGCTGCCCGTCAGGCTCTCGCATCCGGGAATGCAGACCCTCAGCACCTCGGGGTCGAGGATGGCCGCCCAGACCGTCGCAGGGTCGGCGGCAATGGTTCTCTGATCGGCTAGCAGCATGGCAGATCCCCCCTTATTGCGCCGAGAGTAGGACCAAACCTGACGCTGCGGCTATGTGACCTTGGTCGTAGTGACGCGGGACTGACCGGGCGAGGGATGCCTTTGACGCGCCGCCGCTGCCGTCCGGCAGCCCTAGAGGGCGCGCAGGAACTCCTCGAGCACGCGGGCGTCGATGGGTTTCTGGATCAGCCGGATGCCCGTCTCGGCGCAGAGGGCGGCCACTTCGGGGCGGCGGGCGGCGGTCACGATGCAGGCGGGCACCGGCCCGTGCCGGTCGCGCATCGTGCGGATGAACTCCACCCCCGTCATGCCCGCGCCGAGCTGCTGGTCCACGAGGAAGAAGTCCGGCAGGATCCCGATCTCCTCGATCAGCGCCAGCGCCTCCTCGCCCGAGGGCGCGTCGAGCACGCTCACCCCCCATTTCTCCAGCAGCAGTCCCATCGCCTGACGCAGGTCGTCGTCATTCTCGACGAGGAAGGCGATCTTGTCCTGCACCGCCACCTTGGCCTGCGCCCGCACCGCCGAGGCATCGGGCACGGACGGAGCGGGCGCACTTTCGGCGCGGGGCACCTGCAGCATGAAGCAGGTGCCCCGCCCGATCTCGGATCGGAGCCCCAGCGGATGGCCCAGAAGCCCGCAGGCGCGCTCGACGATGGCGAGGCCCAGCCCCATGCCCTCGGCGGGTGAGGCGGGCGCGTCGAGCCGGTGGAACTCCTTGAAGATGGCCTCCTGATCTGCCTCGGCGATCCCCGGCCCGGTGTCCCAGACCTCCAGCCGCACCATGCCCGCGGTCATCCGCGCGCCGACAAGCACCCTGCCCTTCGCGGTGTAGCGGATCGCATTGCCGATCAGGTTCTGGAGGATCCGCCGGAGATAGGTCGGGTCGGAGGCCACCACCGCGCTCGAGGGCAGCACCGTGAGCCGGAGGCCGCGCGCCGCGGCGATGGGCGCGAATTCGTCGGAGAGCTGCGCCATCAGCCGGTCGAGGCGCACCGGCTGGATCGAGACCGCCGCCCGGCCCGACTCGAGTTTCGAGATGTCGAGAAGCGCGCCGAGGATCCCCTCCACCGAGTCGAGCGCCTTCTGCGCCTTGGTCAGCGCCTCGCGGCTTTCGGGCGCCACCGCCTCGTCGCCGATGGTGGCGATGAAGAGCTTGGCCGCCGACAGCGGCTGCAACAGATCGTGGCTCGCCGCCGCCACGAAGCGCGAGCGCGAGGCATTGGCCCGCTCGGCATGACCCAGCGCATCCTCGAGCTCCAGCGTCCGCTCCATCACCCGCGCCTCGAGCGTTTCGTTCGCACGGCTCAGCGCTTCGATGGCGGCCCGCTCGGCGGTGACGTCGGTGAAACTCATCACGAAGCCGCGGTCGGGCATCTCCTGCGCGAAGACATCGAGGATCAGCTCGTCGTGGCGGCGGAGCTCGAAAGAGAGCGGCGCGCGTTCGTGGCGCGCCTGGACCCAGGCCTCGAGATGGGCCGCATCCATGCCCTCGCCGAAGCTGATCTCGTGCGCGAACCGTTCGAGCAGGTAGCCGAAGCTCACCCCCAGCCGGAAGCGGTTCATCGGGATCGCGAGCAGCGAGCCGAGGCGCTGGTTCCAGCCGACGAGCCGCCCCTCGGCATCGAAGATGCAGACCCCCTGATTGATGTGATCGAGCGTCGCGCGGATCACGCGGGCCTGATCGTCGAGCATCTTGCCGCGCTCGAGCCGCTCGATGCGGATGAGGTCGGTCACGTCGGTCTGCAGGATCACCGTGCCGCCATCGGCCGTCCGATGCTCGGAGACCTGCAGCCAGCGGTCCCAGATCAGCCGCACGTTGAAGATCGAATGCCGGTCGTAGTGCCGCCGCTTGCGCCGGACCGCCCAATCCTCGGGTGTCTCCGCCTCGGGCAGCGCCAGATACCGCGAACGGCTCACGCGGTCGATATAGCCGCCGAAGGAGAGGCCGGGCTTCAGATGCTCCTGAATGTCGAGCATGTGCATCCCGAAGCGCGAATTGCACAGCACGAGCACATCGTCGGCATCGAAGAGCGCGAAGCCCTCCTGCACCGTCTCGATGGCATTGGCGAGGTTCTGGCGCGCCTCCTCGGCCGCGCGCGTGGCTTCCGCCAGCCGCTCGTTCGAGAGGTTCAGCAGTTCCAGCGTGCGCTGCAGATCCGCTGTGCGCTCGCGCACCTGATCCTCGAGCATGGCGGCGCGCTGGAACTGCGCATAGGCCGCACCGCCGTCGTCGGTCGTGCGCTCCACCCGCGCCATCAGCGCGCGCACGATCTCGAGAAGCTTGTCCCGCTGTCGCTCGGGCGGATCGCTGGGATCGATCAGAGCAAGGCTCATGTCCGCTCCCGCTCCGCGTGGCGCATGGTCCTTCCCCCACTGGGACGCAGGTCACCGCCCCGGCCCGCCCTCATCGCTCCTCCGGCGGGTAGATCGCGACCCCGGTCATGGTCTGGTTCACATGCATCCCGTTCAGCTGCTCGCCGTAGGTCGAGAAGCCCACCACGCGATGCCGCCGCAGAAGGGCCGAGACCGCCCCGATGGACTGGCTGTCGAGCGCCTCCATCCGGCGCAGCACGCAATCGCACGCGACAATGGCCGAGGGCTCGCGCTCGCGCCCCAGCCCCGCCAGCTCGTCCGTCAGATGCCCGACGAGATCCTGCGGTTCGGCCAGCGCAAGCACCAGCCCCTCGTCGATGGCGGAAAAGAAGACGAGATCGCCGTTCGGCGCGACCTCGCGGATGGCGCGGACGTGATGCTTGCCGCCGATCCGCACCACCACCGGATGGGCCGCGAAGGTGAAGCTGTCGAGCTGCCCCGGATCCTTGCCGAGCAGCCGGGCATATTCCTGCGCCGCGGGCTCGGCATTGATCCGGCGCACGATGCGGCGCGCGGGATCGGCCTCGGTGACGACCATGCGCTGATCGGTGGGGCGGAAATGGTCGAGGTTGAACACCCGCACCCGGCAGTCGCTCCGCACCAGCGCCAGCACCGCCGCGTCCCTCAGGACATCGGCGCCATGGATCACGAAGGTCTCGCGGAAGCGCACGCCGTCGGCGGCCGAGCCGCCGAAGAGCGGCACCGGCCCCAGCCCCGCGGCGAGCGTCGAGGCCAGTTCGTCCTCGCGCGTCGACAGCCCGTCCACCATGAGGAAGGCGAATTCGCTGCCCCAGTCGGGCCGCTCGCGCGCCAGCGCATCCCGCTCGCGGATGAGGCGGCCGATCAGTTCCTCGCGGTCGAGATCGGCCAAAGCCCCGATCAGGATGGGCCGGACGTGGAAATGGGCGGCGGGAAGCGCCACCGCCACCACCTCGCCTTCGGTATAGCCCTCGGCGCTGATCTCGCCGGCCGTGGTGCAGCCGATCACCGGCACGGGGCCGAAGACCTCCTGCGCCCCGAGGGCGAGGGCCGACACGTCGGTCTCGGGCGTCACGAACAGGATCACGAGGGCGAACGGCCCCTCGCCCAGAGCTTCCGCCAGCCGCTCTGCGGCTGCGGGCACGTCTCCGGGCAGATGGGCGCTCCGCACCAGCGGGGCGCCGTTCCGCTCCGCCGCGACCGCCCGCTCGCGCAGTCCTTCCATCGCCGTCCTCCCAGCCAGCAAACCTAATCTGCTGCCCGCACGGCTGACAAGCCGTTCGACAGGCCCCCGAAGCGCGCAGCCGCTGCCCAACCGGCTGTCAGGAATTTTCCGGCATCAGGCTCGCGAAGCTCGCCTCCTGCACCATGAGCACCGCCTGGGTCCGGCTCTGGACGCCGAGCTTGCGCATGATGGCCGTGACATGGGCCTTCACGGTCGTCTCGGCGATGGTCAGGTCATAGGCGATCTGCTTGTTCAGCCGCCCCTCGCAGATGAGCTGGAGGATCTTCGCCTGCTGCCGCGTGAGCAGCGCAAGCCGTGCGATGGCTTCCTCGCGCTGGCTGGCGGGCGCGCCGGGGGAATGAGGCGTGAATCCTTCGGGCAGGTAGCTGCGCCCTTCGCGGATCGCATCGAAGGCCGCGCGGAACACCTCGCGGCGGGAGTGCTTGGGCACGAAGCCCGCCGCACCCGCCTTCAGCGCCGCCCCGATCACCCGGTTGTCGGCGAGGGAAGAGACCACCACCACCGGCACCGCCCCGAGGCTCGCCTTCAGACGGATGAGGCCGTCGAGGCCGTTCACGTCCGGCAGGTTCAGATCCAGCACCACCACATCGAACGCCGGCTGCAGGTCGAGCCGGGCCAGAGCCGTCTCGAGCCGGTCGGCGGATTCGATGTGGGTCAGTCCCGCCACCGCCTTGAGCGTCATCGACAGCGCATCGCAGAAGAGCGGATGATCGTCGACGATCAGCGCGGACTGGAGCGGGCGGGAAGGTTCGATCATGGCGGTCCCATACGTCTTTTCACGAGGCTAGCACATCCGCCTGACGCGATAACCCGGCCAAAGGTCGGAGCACCGGCGCCCTTGCCGCTACGGCGCACCGACCTGTTCTTACCGAGAGAGGCGGAGCCCCCCACTTCCCGGCCGGCCATACGGTTCGCGCATCTGTCGGTGCGGAGCGGTTCCCGCATCCTTCGGCCGCAGGCATGCCCGGATCCGCTATGTTGAGCGCCGCGGCGCCTGCCGGACCGAGGGGTAGGTCCGGCGCGCCACCCGATGGCGAGGCGCCCCCGGGCCGGCCCGGGGGCCTCGGCGTCCCGGCTCAGGTGATGACGTCGGGCTCGCGGCGGCCGGTATGGCGTTCGATCCCCGCAATCTCGTGCGCGGCGGCGATGATCGGGCCAAGCGCCTCCTGCGGGTCGAGATCCAGACCCTCCGGCCCGGGCGCATAGCGCTCGAGATAGAGCCGGAGCGTCGCCCCCTCGGTTCCGGTGCCCGACAGCCGCATCACGATCCGGCTGCCATCCTGGAACAGGATCCGCACGCCCTGCTTGCGGCTGACCGAGCCATCCACCGGGTCGGTATAGGCAAAATCGTCCGCCTCGGCGACCTTCAAATGGCCGTTGAAGGCGGCGCCCGTTAGGCCCACGAGCTTGCCGCGCAGCTCCTCCATCATGGCGTCCGCCCGCGCCGTCTCGATCGCCTCGAAGTCGTGGCGCGAATAGTAGTTGCGGCCGAACTGCTGCCAGTGCGCCTCGAGGATCTCGCGCACGCTTTCCTTGCGCACAGCGAGGATGTTCAGCCACAGGAGCACCGCCCAGAGCCCGTCCTTCTCGCGCACATGGTCGGAGCCGGTGCCGAAGCTCTCTTCGCCGCAGATGGTGGCGCGGCCCGCATCGAGCAGGTTGCCGAAGAATTTCCAGCCGGTCGGCGTCTCGAACTCCTCGACACCGAGGGCCTCGGCCACGCGGTCGGCCGCGGCCGAGGTGGGCATTGAGCGGGCGACGCCCTTGAGCCCCGCCTTGTAGCCGGGCGCGAGATGGGCATTGGCCGCCAGCACCGCGAGACTGTCGGAGGGCGAGACATAGATCCCGCGCCCCACCACCATGTTGCGGTCGCCGTCTCCGTCCGAGGCCGCGCCGAAATCGGGGGCCTCCGCCGAGAACATCTCGTCCATCAGCGCCTTGGCCCAGGTCGGGTTCGGGTCGGGGTGCATCCCGCCGAAATCGGGCAAGGGCGTGCCGTTGACGACCGTCCCCTTCGCCGCACCGAGCCGGTTCTCGAGAATCTCGGTCGCATAGGGGCCCGTCACCGCGCACATCGCGTCGAAGCGCATGGTGAAGCCGTCCGAGAACATCGCGCGGATCGCCGGGAAATCGAACAGGCTTTCCATCAGCGCCGCGTAGTCGGCCACCGGATCCACCACCTCGATCTGCATGTCGCCGAGCACCGTCCGGCCCACGACCGACAGATCCACATCCTGCGCCTCGAAGATGCGGTATTCCGAGAGGGTCTTCGTGGCCTCGAAGATCGCCTCGGTCACGCTCTCGGGCGCGGGCCCGCCGTTCGGCGTGTTGAACTTCACGCCGAAATCCTCCTCGGGGCCGCCGGGATTGTGGCTGGCCGACAAGATGATGCCGCCGTCGGTCTTGCGCAGGCGGATCAGATGCGAGGCGGCCGGGGTGGAGAGGATGGCGCCCTGCCCCACGATGACCCGCGCCGCGCCGTTGGCGGCGGCCATCCGCAGGATCACCTGGGCCGCGCGGTCGTTGAAATAGCGCCCGTCGCCGCCCAGAACGAAGGTCTTGCCGCGGGCTCCGCCGATGGCGTCGAAGATCGACTGGACGAAATTCTCGAGATAATGCGGCCGCATGAAGACCGGCGTCTTCTTGCGCAGCCCGGAGGTTCCGGGCTTCTGATCGGAAAAGGGCGTGGTGGAAACGGTCTTGACGGTCATCCAGTCTCTCCAGGTGGTGCCGGCACGAAGACCAGCACGGAACGGGCCGGGGCTTCAAGCCCCGGCGCCGCGGGTTCGGGGCCGGCCTCGGGCCGTGTCGTATCGAGCACGAGGCTCCAGCTCTCGGGGACGGGCGGGAGTGCCAGTGGCACGGCCTCGCCTGCATTGAAGACGGCGAACACCGGGCTTTCGCCCGCATCCGGCCGGTCGGCATCCATGCGGATCTCGACGCAGAGGCAGCTCATCGCAGGCGAATGCCAGTCCTGCGGGCCCGGCTCGCGCCCGTCGGGCAGCCGCCAGACCACATCGCGCAGCCCGTCCGCCTCCCGGATCCGACCGTGCAGGAAGCCCTTCTGCCGCAGCACCGGAAGGCTCCGGCGCAGCTCCGAGATCCGGGCGACGAAAGCCAGCATGGTCTCGTCGGGCCGGTCCCAGTCGATCCAGCCGATCGGATTGTCCTGCGCATAGGCGTTATTGTTGCCTCCCTGGCCGTTGCCGATCTCGTCGCCCCCGAGCAGCATCGGCGTGCCTTGGGAAAGGAACAGGGTGGCAAGGAGGTTCCGCCGCCGCAGCGCCCGGGCGGCGAGAATTCCCGCATCCGTCGTCGGGCCCTCGAGGCCCATATTGTCGGAATGATTGTCGTCGTGGCCGTCGCGGTTGTCCTCGCCGTTGGCCTCGTTGTGCTTGCGCGCATGGCTCACGAGATCGAGGAGCGTGAAACCGTCATGCGCCGTCACGAAATTGACCGAGCTGGTGGCCGCGCGGCTGTGGTGGTCGAACCGTTCGGCCGAGCCCAGAAGCCTGCGGGCGAGATCGCCCGTCATGCCGCCCTCGCCGCGCCAGAACCGGCGCACGTCGTCGCGGAACTTGTCGTTCCATTCGAGAAACGGATGCGGAAAGCCGCCCAGCCGGTAGCCGCCCGGCCCCAGATCCCACGGCTCGGCGATGAGCTTCACCCGCGTCAGCACCGGATCCTGCCGGATCGCATCGAAGAAGGCGCCCTGTTCGTCGAACGCATCCTCCTCGCGCCCGAGCGTCGAGGCGAGATCGAAGCGGAAGCCGTCGACATGCATGACCTCGACCCAGTAGCGCAAGGAATCCATCACCATGCGCAGCACCATCGGATGCGACAGATCGAGCGTGTTGCCGGTGCCGGTCATGTTGGCATAACGCCGCCCGCCCTCGGTCAGCCGGTAGTAGCTCCGGTTGTCGATCCCACGGAACGAGAGTGTGGGACCCAGCTCGTCGCTTTCGCCGGTGTGGTTGTAGACCACGTCGAGGATCACCTCGATCCCGGCGGCATGAAAGCGGCGCACCATGGCCGCGAATTCCCAGAGCGCCCCCTTGGCCAGATAGCGCGGGTCGGGCGCGAAGAAGCCCACCGTCTGATAGCCCCAGTAGTTCGAGAGCCCCCGGTTCACGAGGAATCGGTCGTCGAGAAAGGCCTGCACCGGCAGAAGCTCGACGGCGGTCACGCCGAGCCGCGTCAGATGCTCGAGGATCGGGTCCGAGGCGAGCCCGAGGAAGGTGCCGCGCAGGCCGTCCTCCACCCCGGGATGAAGCGCGGTCAGACCCTTCACATGGGCCTCGTAGATCAGCGTCTCGGTGAGCGCCCGCTCGGGCGGCGCATCCGGCCCCCAGTTGAAATTGTGCCCCACCACGACCGACTTCGGCACGGCGAAGGCGCTGTCGCGGCCGTCGAACGACAGATCGGCGCGCGCGCTCCCGACCCTGTAGCCCATCACCGCATCCGACCAGCGCAACCGCCCCTCGAGCTTGCGGGCATAGGGGTCGATCAGCAGCTTGTTCGGGTTGAACCTGTGGCCCTGCTCGGGCTGATAGGGGCCGTGCACCCGGTAGCCGTAGAGCTGCCCGGGCAGCAGGCCGTTGACCTTCAGGTGCCAGATGTCCCCGTCCCGCTCGGTCAGCGGCAGCCGCAGCGCCTCGCGCCGCCCGTCGGGCGCAAAGAGGCAGAGCTCCACCTTCTCGGCATGGGCCGAGAAGAGCGCGAAATTCACCCCCTCGCCATCGAAGCTCGCCCCCAGGGGCCAGGGGCGGCCGGGGGCGGTGGCGAGGCCCGGCAGCCCGCTGGGCTGCGCCGCCGCTGTCACGCGACGAGCTCCCGGTAGAGCGCCGCATAGGCCGCGGCCGAGGTCTCCCAGCCCACCGGATGGCGCATCGCATTCCGTTGCACCGTCTCCCAGGCCGCGGGATCGGCATAAAGATGGATCAGCCGCCTCAGCGCCTCGGCGAAGGCGGGCGGCTCGGTCGGATGGAAGGTGAGGCCGGTCGCACAGCCCGCGGCCATGGCGGCCGGATTGGCGTTGATGATCGTGTCGGCAAGGCCCCCTGTCAGGGCCACCACCGGAATGGCCCCGTAGCGCAGCCCGTACATCTGCGTGAGCCCGCAGGGCTCGAACCGCGAGGGCACCAAAACCGCATCGCCGCCCGCGAACATCAGATGCGACAGCCCTTCGTCATAGCCGATCCGCACCCCGACCCGACCCGGAAAGCGCACCTCGAGCTCGCGCATCGCCGCCTCGAGCGGCGCGTCACCCGTGCCCAGAACTGCAAGGCCCCCGCCCGCGGCGATGAAGTCCGGCAGCACCTCGGGGATGAGGTCGATGCCCTTCTGATAGGTCAGGCGGCTCACGAGGATCGCAAGCGGCCCCGGCACCGACAGTTTGAAGGCGCCCGACAGCACGGCGCGGTTCTCCGCCTTGGCCTTCAGGCTCTCGGCGTCATAGGGCCGCTCCTCGACCTCGGGCGACCAGATGTCGGTGTCGACCCCGTTCAGGATGCCGGTCACCTGCCCAGCCCGCTGGGCAATCACGCCCTGCAGGCCCATGCCGAACTCGGGCCGCATCAGCTCGCAGGCATAGGTGGGCGAGACGGTGGTGATATGATCGGCCGAGACCAGCCCCGCCTTCAGCGACGAGAGCCCGCCGTAATATTCGAGCGCGGCCGGATGGAACTCCTGCGGCGGCAGGCGCAGCGCCGACAGAAGGCTCGCCGGCGCCCAGCCCTGGAAGGCGATGTTGTGCACCGTCAGCACCGAACTCGCTCCGCCGCTGCCCCAATAGTTCATATAGGCCGGCGTGAAGCCCGCCTGCCAGTCGTGGGCATGAACCACATCCGGCCGCCAGCCGTCCCCGAGCCCCTCGCGCGCGATCCGCGCCCCGATCCAGGAAAGCGCCGCAAACCGCTGCGCATTGTCGCCCCAGTCGCCGTCCGGACCCGCATAGGGGCCGCCCTCGCGGTCGTAGAGATGCGGCGCATCAAGGAGCAGCATCTTCCGCCCGGCCACCTCGCCCGCCATCACCCGCCCCGGCCCCCCGAAGAGATCCTCTTCGGCGAAGACCTCCTCCATCTCCTCGAGCCGCCATTTCAGCGGCCGGTAGCAGGGCATCAGCACCCGCATCTCCCAGCCTTCCGCCGCCAGCGCCCCCGGAAGCGCGCCCACCACATCGGCGAGCCCCCCGGTCTTCAGCAGCGGCACGCATTCGGAAGCCACCGACAACACCCGTCCGCGCGCCGTCTCCATCCTGTCCCTGTCCTTCATCCGCTTCCCGTGGCGCGGGCGGTCCCGCCCCCGGCCTCTTTCACTCTGTTCAAATATCCCGCGGGGGTGCGGGGGCGCGAAGCCCCCGCCGGGGCCTCAGTTCAGCGCCCGCGCCCGGGCGTCGAGCATGTCCTGCGTCACCAGCACGATGCCGCCCTCCGAGCGGCGGAACCAGCGCGCATCTTCCTCCGCATCCTGCCCGATCACCAGCCCTTCCGGCACGACCACGCCGCGGTCGAGCACGCAATTCGTCAGATCCGCCTTCCGGTTCACCGTCACATGCGGCAGTGCCACCACATGGCTCATCGAGGAATAGCTGTGCGTCCGGCAGCCGGTGAACAGCAGCGAGCTGCGGATCTCGCTGCCCGAAACGATGCAGTCCCCCGAAACCAGCGACGAGATGGCCGTGCCGCGCCGGTTCTCGCTGTCATGGATGAACTTGGCCGGCGGCACGATCTGCGAATAGGTCCAGATCGGCCATTCGCGGTCGTAGAGATCGAGCTTGGGCGTGAAGTCGGTGAGGTCGATGTTGGCCTGCCAGAAGGCATCGATCGTGCCCACGTCGCGCCAGTAGGGCTCGGTCTCGAGGCCGGTCATCACGCAGCTGTCCGAGAAACGGTGCGCCATGGCCTTGCCGTTCTTCACGATGGCGGGGATCAGGTCGTGGCCGAAGTCGTGGCTCGAGTTCGGATCCTCGGCGTCGCGGATCAGCAGGTCGCGCAGGAATGCCCAGTCGAAGACATAGATCCCCATCGAGGCCAGCGCATTGGCCTCGTCGCCGGGGATGCCCGGCGGGTCGGCGGGCTTTTCGAGAAAGTCGGTGATACGCAGGTTCGCATCCACATGCATCACGCCGAAGGCCGTGGCCTCGGCCCGCGGCACGGTCAGGCAGCCGATGGTCACATCCGCGCCGGTCTCGCAATGCTGGCGCAGCATGATCTCGTAATCCATCTTGTAGACGTGATCGCCCGCGAGGATGATCACATACTTGATGTCGTAGCTGTCCACGATGTCGATATTCTGGGTCACCGCATCGGCCGTGCCCAGATACCAGCGGTTCTCGTCGACCCGCTGGCTTGCCGGCAGGATGTCGAGATATTCGTTCCGCTCCTCGCGGAAGAAGTTCCAGCCGCGCTGGATGTGCCGGATCAGGCTGTGGGCCTTGTACTGGGTGGCGATGGCCATCTTGCGGATGCCCGAGTTCATCGCGTTCGACAGGGCGAAGTCGATGATCCGCGCCTTGCCGCCGAAATAGACGGCGGGTTTCGCGCGCCGGTCCGTCAGCTCCTTGAGCCGGCTGCCGCGGCCGCCGGCCAGCACGAAGGCCATCGCCTGCGCGGTCAGCCTGAGTGGGGGTTGCGCCTTCATTCCGTCCTCCCGTGTCGCGGGTTGGCCCCGCTCTTGAAGTGCCTGCTCCGGCCGGGTCGGACTCGCCTCTGCGCAAGCCCGGCCCGCCTGAAGATCACCGTAGACAGCGGCGGGAGCGTGACAAGCGCCGATTGCATCCGACCGTGCCGGCCATCGGGCCCAGAGACGACGCGGCCGGACTTGCAGCGGTTCCCGCCGACGCGGATTTCGGCAGGGGGCGTCCGCGCTTCCCCCCGTCCCGCCCCCCGAAAGGCCGAGGCGGATCCTTCGTTCGACCGGGGGGGAAGCTCCTGTCGGCGCATTCATCAGAGGGAAGTGAAAGGGCAGGCTTGACCGTCAGGCCCGAGGTCCGCTCAGAAAAGACATCAGGTCGGGATGAAGGACGCGCCTGCCGGATCGCAAGATCCACGGGATCGGGGACAGGAGACGATGCCCTCGCCCGCTTCCAACCGCCGAGACGGGCCTTGCAGGGCGTGATCGACGCTCCGATGACACGCGACCCTTCGGCCATCGTGCTCGTCGGCGCGCTTCACGCATCCCCGAGATGCAGCGTTGCGGAGGATCGAAGCCGTCACCGCACAAGCCGGGCGCGCGGGTCTGGCCTGCATGGAAGCGTCACGGGGTGGCGGCGGCCCGTCAGATGCGGACGCAACCCGACCGCGACAGGCGCCGGCCCCGGCTTAAGAAGCCGCCGCAGGCGCCCTGCCCCTCTCCGATGCCCGTCGTCGAGGCGTCCCGGCGACCTTCGCAGCGCGCGCGCCCCGGGCTAGTCCTGCAGGGCCGACTCCACCCCCCAGATCTCCTTCATGTACCCGCGGATCGTGCGGTCCGACGAGAAGAAGCCCGACCGCGCCGTGTTGAGCGCGGCCATGGTCAGCCAGCGCGCACGGTCCTTGTAGGCCGCATCCACCTCGGCCTGGGCCGCGAGATAGGCATCGAAGTCGGAGGCGACGAGGAAATAGTCATGGTGCCAGACCCGGTGCACGAGCCCGTGGTAGCGATCGGCCTGCCCCGGGCTGAACTGGCCCTCGGCGATGGCCTGCAGCACGTTCTGCATGATCTGGCTGGCCTCGATGGCCTTGCGCGCGTGATCGGGATCCTCGCGGCGCTTCATCACCTCCTCGGCCGTCAGGCCGAACAGGAAGAAGTTCTCGCGGCCGACCTCCTGCAGGATCTCGACATTGGCGCCGTCGAGCGTGCCGATGGTCGGCGCGCCGTTCATCATGAACTTCATGTTGCCGGTTCCCGAGGCTTCCTTGCCCGCCGTCGAGATCTGCTCGGACAGATCCGCCGCCGGCACCAGCCGCTCGGCCATCGAGACATTGTAGTTGGCGGGATAGATCACCTTCAGCAGATCGCCCACCAGCGGATCCGCATTGATGACCGCGGCCACATCGTTGATGAGATGGATGATCTCCTTGGCCACGGCATAGCCCGGCGCGGACTTGCCGCCGAAGATCTTCACCCGCGGCACCCAGCCCGCATCGGGATTGGCCCGGATCGCCTGCCAGCGCGCGACCGTCTCGAGGATGTTCAGAAGCTGGCGCTTGTATTCGTGGATCCGCTTGACCTGCACGTCGAAGAGCGCATCGGGGCTCACCTTCACCCCGCACTCCGCCCCGAGCCAGTTCGACAGCGTCACCTTGTTCTGCCGCTTGGCCGCATCGAAGGCGCCGAGGAAACCCTGGTCCTTCACATGCGGCTCGAGCCCCTTCAGCCGGTCGAGATCGTCCTCCCAGCCCTCGCCGATCGTCTCGCCGATCAGCCGGGCAAGCGGCGCGTTCGCCATCTTCAGCCAGCGCCGCGGCGTGACGCCGTTGGTCTGGTTCACGATCTTCTCGGGATGCAACCGGTCCAGTTCGGGGAAGAGGTTGGCCTTCACGAGATCGGTATGGAGCGCCGAGACGCCGTTCACCTTGTGCGACATGATGAAGGCCAGCTCGCCCATCCGCACCTCGTGGTGCTTGACGATGCCCACATAATGCGGCCGCGCCGGGAAGGTCCGGCGGTGCCATCCGTCGATCCGCTCGACGATCTGCATGTGGCGCGGCAGCACGTTCCCGAAGGTGAAGGTGGCCCACCGTTCCAGCGCCTCGGGCAGGAGGGTGTGGTTGGTGTAGCCGAGGCACTCCTGCGCGACGGGCAGCGCCTCGTCGAAGGACAGCCCATGCTCATCGACGAGGAGCCGGATGAGTTCCGGGCCCGCGATGGCCGGATGCGTGTCGTTCATCTGGATCGCGACATGCCGCGACAGCGCCCGCAGGTCGCCGTGCCCGCTCTTGAAGCGGCGCAGGATGTCCTGCAGCGCGGCCGACGTCAGGAAGAATTCCTGCTTCAGCCGCAGTTCCTTGCCCTGATAGGTCGTGTCGTCGGGATAGAGCACGCGCGAGAGCGTGCGCGCGAGCGTCTCGGGCTCGGCCGCGGCCGTGTAATCGCCGCGGTTGAAGCGTTCCAGATCGAAGAGCGTCGTGGGCTCGGCGCCCCAGAGCCGCAGCGTGTTGGCCCAGCGGCCCTGCCAGCCCACCACGGGCGTGTCGTGCGCAGAGGCCTTCACGGTCTCCGCCGGCACCCAGACCTCGCGGCCGTCGCGTGTCTCGACATGGCCCTTGAAGCCCACGATGTAGGTGGCCTCGGGCCGGTCGAACTCCCACGGGTTGCGCTGGCTCAGCCAGTCCTCGGGCGTCTCGACCTGCTGGCCGCCCTCGAACCGCTGCCGGAAGAGACCGTGCTCGTAGCGGATGCCGTAGCCGTAGGCCGGGCAGCCGAGCGTGGCCATCGATTCCATGAAGCAGGCGGCCAGCCGCCCGAGACCGCCATTGCCGAGCGCCGCGTCGGGCTCGTCGCCGACGATCGCCTTGAAGTCCTGACCGAGCTCGGCCATCGTCCGCTCGGCCATCTCGTGCAGGCCGAGGTTGATCGTGGCATCCTCGAGGATGCGGCCGATCAGGAATTCCATCGACAGATAGTAGACGCGCTTGCGATCCTCTTCCCAGGTGCGGCGGGTCGAGGCGAACCAGGGCTCCATGATCCGGTCGCGGATCGCGTAGGACAGCGCCATCCGCCAGTCATAGAGGCTCGCGTGCGGAGCATCCTTGCCCAGCGTGAAGGTGAGGTGGCGCATCACGTCGGTCTTGAGGACGTTCGGGGTCAGGCTCTGATCGTTCACGGGCATGGTCCGTAGCAAAAGCTGTCCGAGGTGCCGGACGGCAGGGGTTCGACGAGGTTTGCCGTGCCCTTACGCTAGGGTCAAGCGCAGGGGCCCGGCATCGGCAGGAGGCCACGCAAGCGATCCGCGCCTTTAGGCGGGGCTCACGGCTCCCGGCACATCGAGATGCGCGCCCGGGGTCTGGGTCGCCCGGCACGCTGTACAGGTCTTCGCAAGGTGGCGCTTGATCGTCCGATGGGCAAGTGCTCACATCAACTGCTACATTCGGATAGGGTTTCCCATCTTATCGCGCGGAGATCGCGCGAAGGTTGCAAACGGGTAACAGTTGCCGGCGCAGGAATGGGCAGATCCGGCGGCGCGGCCCGGAAATGGGGCGCGGGCACAAGGGGCTGCGACAAATTGCTTGTGCCGGATACGACTTTTCCTCTCCCCTCCAAGGCCGCCGTCCGGGATCATGTCTGCGCCGAAACCCTGTGACTGGCGGGGATTCGCGACAGCAAAGGCGAAAGGCAGCAGGCCATGCGACTGACCACCCGCACCAATCTCGCGATGAGGACGCTCATGTTCTGCGCGATCAACGAGGGCCGCGTGGTGCGCAAGGCCGAGGTGGCGGCCGCCTGCAACGCCTCGGAGAACCATCTGGCTCAGGTCATCCACGGGCTCGCGCAGAAGGGATTCCTGCGCACCGTGCGCGGGCGCTGCGGCGGCCTGGCCCTCGGTCGGCCGGCCGAGAAGATCGTGGTGGGCGACGTCTTCCGCACCTTCGAATCGAACCTCCCCTTCACCGAGTGCTTCTCGAAGAAGGAGAACAAGTGCCCGCTGACGCCCTCCTGCCGGCTGAAATGCGCGCTGAACGACGCGCTCGCGGCCTTCTACGGCACGCTCGACAAGCTCTCGCTGCGCGACATGGTGCAGGAAAATACGGAACTCGAAGACCTGCTGAAGGTCGCCTGACGGGCGAGAGGCCGCGCAGCCGCCTCTAGCCCTGATCCGCAGCGCAGCAGACGGGGCCCGCCGAGAGCCCCTCGAGGATCGGGCAATCCGGCCGGTCGTCGCCGCTGCAGGCGGACACGAGATGCGAGAGCGTCGTCTGCATTGCCTGCAGTTCCGCGATCTTCCCCTCGATCTGGTCGAGATGACGCTCGGCCAGCCGCTTCACGTCGGCACTGGCCCGGCTGCGGTCTTCCCACAGCGCGAGCAGCGTGCGGCATTCCTCGATCGAGAAGCCGAGCGAGCGTGCGCGCCCGAGAAAGGCCAGCTTGTGCAGATCGTCCTCGCGGAACCGGCGATAGCCGTTCGCATCGCGCATCGGCCGAACGAGGCCGATCTCCTCGTAATAGCGGATCGTCTTGGCCGGCAGCCCCGACCGCTCTCCCGCTTCCTTGATGTTCATGCGGGGTTCCTCCGTTCCCTCTTCCGGCCGAGGACCGGCACCGCCGCCTCCTGCCCTCTCCCTCTGTGTCCTGCGGGCCTCTGCCCGCCCTCTGGGTCCCGCGCGGCGGCTGACCGCAGCGCAGCCCGGTCATCCGTGCGCGACGGCCACGCGCTGCGTCACGCCAGAGCCTCCGCCGCGGGCGCGCGACGCAGGCGCAGCGCGTTCGTCAGCACGAAGACCGACGAGAAGGCCATCGCGCCCGCCGCGAGCATCGGCGAGAGCTGCGGCCCGCCGAACGGCACCAGCACCCCGGCGGCCACCGGGATCAGCGCCACATTGTAGCCGAAGGCCCAGGCGAGGTTCTGGCGGATGTTGCGCATGGTCCGGCGGCTGAGTGCCACCGCCGTGGCCACGCCCACCGGATCTCCCGACATGAGCACGACATCCGCGGCCTCGATGGCCACATCGGTGCCCGTGCCGATGGCGATGCCCACCTCGGCTGCGGCGAGCGCCGGCGCATCGTTGATCCCGTCGCCCACGAAGGCCGCCCGGCCCATGGCCGTCACCTCCTCGACCTTTCCGCCGGGCAGGACACCCGCGTGGATGTCCGAGATCCCGAGCTCCCGTCCGATGGCGCGCGCGACGCCCGGGGCATCTCCCGTGACCATCGCGGCGGGCAGGCCCAGCCGCCCGAGCGCCTCGACCGCCGCCCGCGCCGTGGGCTTCACCCGGTCGGCCACGGCGATCAGCCCGGCGATCCGGTCGTCCAGAGCGAGCCAGACCGGCGTGCGCCCTTCGGCCTCGAGCCGCGCCGCCTCGGGCCCGAGCGGGCCCGGATCCAGCCCCTCCATCATCCGGAGGCTGCCCACCCGCACGCGCCGGCCCGCGACGCGCGCCTCGGCACCGTGGCCGGGCCGGGAGGAGAAGCCCTCAGCCTCGAGCGGCGGAAGGTCCTCGGCCGCGCGCCGGATCGCGCCCGCCAGCGGATGTTCCGACCGGGCCTCGACGGCCGCGGCCAGCGCCAGAAGCTCCTCGCGGCCCAACCCCTCGCCGGGCAGGACGTCCGTCACCTGCGGCCGGCCTTCGGTGAGCGTGCCGGTCTTGTCGAACCCCACCCGCTCGATTTCGGACAGCCGCTGCAACGCCTCGCCCTTGCGGAAGAGCACGCCCAGCTCGGCGGCCCGGCCGGTGCCGACCATGATCGAGACCGGCGTCGCCAGCCCCATCGCGCAGGGGCAGGCGATGATGAGGACCGACACGCCCGCCACCAGCGCCTCGCCAAGGCCCGGCCCGAACAGGAGCCAGACGAGCACCGTGAGCGCCGCCACGCCCATCACCACCGGCACGAAGCGCAGCGTGATCCGGTCGACCAGCGCCTGCACCGGCAGCTTGGCGCCCTGCGCCTCTCCGACCATGGCCACGATCCGCGCGAGCACCGTGTCGGCGCCGACCCGCGTCGCCCGCATGGTGAGCGCGCCGGTGCCGTTCACCGTGCCTCCGGTGACATCGGCCCCCTCGGCCTTGGCGACCGGCAGCGCCTCGCCGGTCAACATGCTCTCGTCGACCGCGCTCTCGCCTGCCACCACCACCCCGTCGAGGGGAATGCGCTCGCCCGGACGGATGAGGAGGATCGCGCCGGGCCCGATGCTCTCGATCGGCACCTCGGTCTCCGTGCCGTCGCGGCTCACCCGCGCCGTCTTCGGCTGGAGGCGCAGGAGCCCCGCGATGGCCGCGCCCGCCTGCCCCCGCGCGCGCGCCTCCATCAGCCGGCCGAGCAGGATCAGCACGACGATCACCGCCGCGGCCTCGAAATAGACCGAGCGGGCGGCTGCGGGCAGGAGGCCCGGCGCGAAGGTCGCGACCGTCGAGTAAGCCCAGGCCGCGAAAGTGCCGACGGCCACGAGGCTGTTCATGTCGGGCGCCCCGCGCAGGAGCGCCGGCACGCCCTTGGCATAGAAGCGTCGCCCGGGCCCCGCCAGCACGAGGCTCGTGAGCAGGAACTGCGCGATCCACGAGGTCTGCGTGCCGATGGTGCCCGCGATCCAGTGGTGGAAGGCGGGCACGAGATGGCCGCCCATCTCGACGAGGAACACCGGGATCGTCAGCAGCGCCGCGAGCCAGGCATCGCGGCGGAGCATCGCCATCTCCTCGGCGCGGCGATCCGGGGCATCGGCCGTGAGGGGCGAGGCCGCAAACCCGGCCTTGGTGACGGCCTGCGCGAGGGCGGCGGCCGTGGCCGCGCCCTCCCAGAGCGTCACCTGCGCGCGGCGGCTCGCGAGGTTCGCCGTGGCTTCGATCACCCCCGGCTGCGCCTTCAGCACCCGCTCGACCCGGCCGGTGCAGGAGGCGCAGCTCATCCCCTCGACCGAGAGGGTGAGCCGCTCCTGCCGGGCCGGGTAGCCCGCGCGCGCAAGCGCCTCGGCCAGAGCCTCCGGCGTGGCCGGATCGGAATAGCGGATGTCCGCGCTCTCGTCCGCGAGGCTCACCCGCGCCTCGGCCACGCCCGGCACCGCGGCAAGCACGCGCTCGGTGCGCGCCACGCAGGAGGCGCAGCTCATTCCGTCCGGGTGCAGGCGCAGGCTGCGCAGGCCCGTGCGGATCGGTTGTTGGTCGGTCATGGCAGTCTCCTTGGCCTCCCAAGATGGGGCTTCCCACAACTGGAAGGTCAAGGGCCATCCGGGCTGTGCCGGAATTTTCCTGTCGCGGGGTCCGGGGCGCTTGACCTTGCCCCGGTGGAACGCCTTCTTCTGCGGGGAAAGGAGACGAACATGACCAAGCTGTCCATCCCCGACATGTCCTGCGGCCATTGCCGCGCCTCGATCGAGGGCGCGCTCGCGCCGCTTCCGGGCTTCGAGGGCATCCGCTTCGACCCCGAGGCCCGCACCGCCGACGTCGAGGGCTCCGTCCCCGAACGGACGCTGCTCTCCGCCTTGGACTCCATCGGTTTCCCGGCAGAGGTCGTGCGCTGACCGCGGCGACGGGGGACATCGGAGAGGCCATGCCGCGGCCTCTCTGCCCCCGTTCATCCGTAAGACGCAGAGCCTCACCGCAATAGCGACGCACCATCCGGTGCAGCGAAGAATGCTCTCGGAGGCGCCGCCGTCCCGGGAGCCGGTCCTCCGGCAAGGGCCCATGCGCCAGCCGTCCTGTCAGTCCGGAGCGGGACAGGAAATGCCTCACAATTCCGCCATTCCGTATGCGGTCGACCACTTCACGATGCCGTGCGCGTAGATCCCCTATCCGGTGTTGTTCAGCCCGTCCGACTCGCCCTGCGCGTGTCAGAACATCACCGCTTGTTTCAGGATTTTGCCTTTTGCGACAGAACTGTGGCAGGACGTGGCAAAAGCGGCGCATCTTTGCTCAACTACAGTATTCGCTCGCATACAATGACCTTGTCCGACTCGAGGCGCAGGCATAGATGAGAGTGAATGTGTCATGTTGACGCCATCGGCCCCCGGGAGGGCGATGAACCGCCGGCCGGGGCACAGCGTTGTAACCCAGTAACCTGAACGACAATCGGAGCAGACCAATGACTCAGGAAGCCTCACCCGTCCAGCCGCAGCAGGGCAGCACGCCCGCGTCGCCGCAGATGGGTGGCGCCGAAACCGTTCGCCGGCCCGATCCGGCGCGTCCGGTGTTCAACGACTGGGCCTCGATCTGAGGCACCCCAGGCGGAAGAAAAGGGGCCGGCGCCTGCGCCGGCCTTTTTCTTTTCCGGAAGATGTCCGGTCACGGATGGCCCCGCGCGAGGCGCAGAAGCGCGTTCCCTCTAGCCTCTTCAGAAAGATGACCTGCCCGTCGAATGAAGAAGGCCGGGACGAGCCCGGCCTTCCTCTCAGGACACAGTCTCCGGGCGAAGGCGCGGGATCGACCCTCCCGCGCCCGCCGCAGGCCTCAGCCGACGAGTTCGAGGCCCGAGAAGAAGAAGGCGATCTCTTCGGCCGCGGTTTCCGGCGCATCCGAGCCGTGGACCGAGTTCTCGCCGACCGACAGCGCGAATTCCTTGCGGATCGTGCCCGCATCGGCATTGGCCGGGTTGGTCGCGCCCATCACTTCGCGGTTCTTCGCGATGGCGCCTTCGCCTTCCAGCACCTGCACGACCACCGGCTCGGACGCCATGAATTCGGTCAGTTCGCCGAAGAAGGGGCGGTCCTTGTGGACGCCGTAGAACTTCTGCGCCTGAGCGAGCGACAGGTGGATGCGCTTCTGCGCCACGATGCGCAGGCCGGCTTCCTCGAACTTGGCGTTGATCTTGCCGGTCAGGTTGCGGCGGGTGGCGTCGGGCTTGATGATCGACAGGGTGCGTTCGATGGCCATGAAGGCTCTCCTCGGAAGGGTGTAACTCTGGGCGCGGGCCTTACCATGGGTGCCATCGCGACAAAAGGGGCAAAGGGGCCGCCCGGCGGCGTTGACAGCCCGAGCGGGGCGGTCCATCACCCTGCCCATGCTGCGCATTTCGGACATCTCCTACTCGGTCGAGGGACGGCCGCTCTTTCAGGGCGCCTCCGCTACGATTCCCACCGGCCACAAGGTCGGCCTCGTCGGCCGTAACGGCACCGGCAAGACCACGCTCTTCCGGCTGATCCGGGGCGAGCTCGCGCTGGAAGGGGGCGAGATCGCCCTGCCCGCCCGCTCGCGCATCGGCGGCGTGGCGCAGGAGGTGCCCTCCTCCTCGACTTCGCTTCTCGACACGGTGCTGGCCGCCGATACCGAACGCGCCGCGCTGATGGAGGAGGCCGAGACCGCCACCGATCCGCACCGGATCGCCGAGATCCAGCATCGTCTGGCCGATATCGACGCCTGGTCGGCCGAGGGCCGCGCCTCGGCGATCCTGAAGGGGCTGGGTTTCGACGCCGAGGCGCAGCTTCGCCCCTGCTCCGACTTCTCGGGCGGCTGGCGGATGCGCGTGGCGCTGGCGGGCGTCCTGTTCGCCCAGCCGGACCTGCTCCTCCTTGACGAGCCTACCAACTACCTCGACCTCGAAGGCGCGCTCTGGCTCGAGAGCTACCTGCAGAAATATCCGCACACCGTGCTCATCATCTCGCACGACCGCGGGCTCTTGAACCGCGCGGTGCAGGGCATCCTGCATCTCGACCAGAAGAAGCTGACCTACTGGACCGGCCCCTACGACCAGTTCGCCCGCCAGATGGCCGAGAAGCGCGCCGTGCAGGCCGCCGAAGCCAAGAAACAGGAGGCCCGCCGGGCCCACCTGCAGAGCTTCGTCGACCGGTTCAAGGCCAAGGCCTCGAAGGCGGTGCAGGCCCAGAGCCGGGTGAAGATGCTCGAGAAGATGACGCCGATCACGCCGCCCGAAGAGGCGAAGCGGCAGGTCTTCACCTTCCCCAAGCCCGAGGAACTGTCGCCGCCCATCATCACGATGGAGGGCGTGTCGGTCGGCTACGATGGCCCGCCCGTGCTCCGCCGCCTGAGCCTGCGGATCGACCAGGACGACCGGATCGCCCTTCTCGGCCGCAACGGCGAGGGCAAGTCCACACTCTCGAAGCTGCTCGCCGGCAAGCTTGCGGCGCAGGAGGGGCGGATGGTCAGCTCCTCGAAGCTGCGCATCGGCTATTTCGCCCAGCATCAGGTGGACGAACTCCACATCGAAGAGACGCCGCTCCAGCATGTGATGCGCCTGCGCCCCGACGAGGGCCAGCCGCGGCTGCGCGCCCGTCTCGCGGGCTTCGGGCTGATGGCCGATCAGGCCGAGACCGCCGTGGGGCGGCTGTCGGGAGGGCAGAAGGCGCGGCTCTCGCTGCTCCTCGCCACCATCGATGCGCCGCACCTGCTGATCCTCGACGAGCCCACCAACCACCTCGACATGGAAAGCCGCGAGGCGCTGGTCGAGGCGCTCACCGAATATTCCGGCGCCGTGGTCCTCGTCAGCCACGACATGCACCTGTTGGGCCTCGTGGCCGACCGGCTCTGGCTGGTGAAGGGCGGCGCGGTCGCCCCCTTCACCGAGGATCTCGAGGCCTACCGCCGCCAGCTTCTGGCGGGCGACGATCCGCCGCCCGAGAAGAAGGCCGAGAAGCCCGCGCCGAAGGCCGCCAGCCGCGAGGAGAAGCTCGCGCTGCGCGCCGAGGTGCGCCGCTGCGAGGAGCGGCTTGAGAAGCTGAACGGGATGCGCGACAAGCTTGCGACCAAGCTCGCCGATCCTGCGCTCTACGAGCCCGAGCGCCTGGGCGAGATGGAGACCTGGCAGAAGAAATATGCCGAAGTGATGGAGGGGCTCGACCGGGCCGAGGCGCTGTGGCTGACCGCGCAGGAGCGGCTCGAGGCGGCGGGCTGATCCATGATCGAGACGGGCTTCCTCATCACCGCCTTCGCCACGCTCTTCGTGGTGGTCGATCCGCTGGGGCTGGTGCCGCTCTTCATCGCGCTGACGCCCGGCATGACGCGCGAGGAGCGCCGCGCGATCGGCCTTCGCGCCTGCTTCGTGGCGGTGGGCATCCTCACCACCTTCGGCCTTCTCGGCGAGGCGGTGCTGGGCTTCATCGGCATCTCGATGTCCGCCTTCCGCATCGCGGGTGGGATCCTTCTGTTCCTCACCGCGCTCGACATGCTGTTCGAGCGCCGCACCCAGCGCCGCGAGGGCCAGACCGCGGCCGACCACGACCACGATCCGTCCGTCTTCCCGCTCGCCATCCCGCTCATCGCGGGCCCGGGCGCCATCGCCTCGATGATCCTGCTCGTGGGATCGGCCGAGGACTGGACGGGCGTTCTGGCCGTCCATCTGGTGATGCTGGTGACGGTGGCCTCGGCCTTCCTCCTGTTCCTCGTCGCAGGTCCGCTCGAGCGGCTGCTGGGCCGGATCGGCACGCTCGTCATCACCCGGCTTCTCGGCATGCTGCTCGCGGCCCTCTCGGTGCAGTTCGTGATCGACGGCATCCGCGGCTCGGGCCTGCTCGGCTGAGCCGGCGGAAGGCCGCGCCGGGCCACTTTCCGCCCCCGGGGGCTGGAGCATCCGCCGCCCCGGCCCCATATCCCGAGGCAGGGCTCCGGGAGACAACATGGACGGCGATCTGACGGCACGGCTGATCTATCTCGGGCTTCTCCTCACCGCGCTCGGCGCCTGGGTGCTGGTCGAATATCGCGGCCGCCTCGGCGCGGCGATCCGCGCGGGCCTCGCCTGGGCGCTGATCTTCGTGGCGGTGCTCGCGGGTTATGGCCTCTGGCGCGACATCCGCAGCGATCTCATCCCCACGCAGGCGGTGATGGAAGACAGCCGCATCGCGGTGCCCCGCGCGCGCGATGGCCACTATTATCTCACGCTCGAGGTGGCAGGCACGCCCATCCGCTTCATGGCCGATACGGGAGCCAGCTCCATCGTCCTCTCGCAGGCGGACGCCCGCAGGCTCGGGATCGAGCCGGACCGGCTCGACTACATGGGCGAGGCCATCACCGCGAACGGCCCGGTGCGCACGGCGCGGGTGCGGATCGGCCCGGTGGTCCTCGGCCCCTACAGCGAACAGCGCATCCCCGCCTGGGTCAATGAAGGGCCGATGGACATGTCGCTTCTGGGCATGGATTATCTGCGCCGCTTCCGCATCGAGATCGCCGACGACCGGATGATCCTGAGCCGCTGACGGGTCCTCCGCCTCAGCCCGCCTCGGCCTTCTTCTCCCAGCGCCCGCTTTCCTCCGACCAGTATTGCGCCTTCACGCCGGCGCCGGTCAGCGCCTTCCACTGCCCGCGCGCCCGGGCAAGTTCCGCCTCGTCCAGCCCGTCGAACAGGATCCAGACCCGCTCGAGCGGCGCCGCCTCCGCAGCCTGCGTCTCGGCCCCGTCGAGCAGCATCAGCGCCTGCGCCCCGTTGCCGATCGCGCCGGTCCCGAGCAGCACCGGCTGCACCGCATCGTGCGGCCCGCCCTCCATCCCGTGCGGCAGAAATCCCTCCTCCGGCACCCGCCAGAGCGCCAGATCCAGCGCCTCGAGCCGCACCCGGTCGGTCCCCCGCAGCATGACGCGCCACCCCTGCCCGAGCGCCCGCGGCAGCAGCAGCCGCAGCGTGTCCTCGGCCGAGGAACGCGTCAGGTGATAGAACATCACGACCCCCACGCGGCCCGCCTCTCCTTCAGTCTGGTCCAAATATCCCGGGGTCCGGGGCAGAGCCCCGGCGGGTCGAACCGCCGGGACCCCTCCGGTCCCGGCGCGCCCTGTCTCACGTCTCCAGCATGTCCCGGATCATCCGGTCGAGCGCCAGCACCCCCCAGCCGGTGGCGCCCTTCGGCGCCAGCGCCGTGTCCGATTTCAGCAGCGCCGTGCCCGCGATGTCGAGATGGATCCAGGGCGTCTCGGGCTTCACGAAGCGGCGCAGGAAATGGGCCGCGGTGATCGAGCCCGCCTCGCGCCCGCAGGAGTTGCGCATGTCCGCGATCCGCGACTTCAGCATCTCGTCGTAGCGCTCGCCCATCGGCATCCGCCAGGCGCCCTCGCCCTCCGCCTCGGCCGCCTTCAGGAAGGCGCCGCAGAAGGCATCGTCGTTCGAGAAGACGCCCGTGTTCTCGTGGCCGAGCGCCACGATGATGGCCCCCGTCAGGGTCGCCAGATCGACGATGCCGCGCGGCTGGAAACGCTCCTGCGCATACCAGAGCACGTCGGCCAGCACGAGGCGGCCTTCGGCGTCGGTGTTGATGACCTCGATCGTGTCGCCCTTCATCGAGCGCACCACGTCGCCCGGACGCTGCGCATTGCCGTCGGGCATGTTCTCGACGATGCCCACGAGCCCCACGACATTGGCCCGCGCCTTGCGCATGGCGAGCGTGCGCATGACGCCCGCGACCACCGCCGCGCCGCCCATGTCCATGGTCATGTCTTCCATGCCGCCCGCGGGCTTGATCGAGATGCCCCCGGTGTCGAAGACCACGCCCTTGCCCACGAGCGCCAGCGGCACCTGATCCTCGGGCCCGCCCTTCCACTGCATGACGACGAGCTTCGAAGGATGTTCGGAGCCCTGCCCCACGCCCAGAAGCGCGCGCATCCCGAGCTTCTCCATCTCCTCTTCCTCGAGGATCTCCACCTCGAGGCCGAGCTCGTGCATCGCCGCAAGCCGCGCCGCGAAATCGAAGGTCGAGAGCACGTTCGCGGGCTCGTTCACCAGATCGCGGGTGAAGAAGATCCCCTCGGCCAGCGCCGCCATCGGGCCTGCCTCGGCCGCCACCGCCTCGGGGTTGGCCGCCATCAGCGTCACCGGCCCCGGCAGGCTCTTCTCGCCCGTCTTGTGCGGCGTGAAGTCATAGGCCCGGAGCGCGATGCCGAACGAGACATCGGCCGCCCGCTGGATCGTGTCGGCCAGCACCAGGGTGCCCACCTTCGAGAGCGCCCGCCCGATGGTGCCGCCCGCCTTCCGCGCAGCGGCCTTGTCGGTGCGCCGCTCGAGCTTCACGAGCTGAACCGCATCGGCCGCGAGACCCACGGGAAAGCCCAGCTCCATCGCATCGCCCTGCTTCAGCTTGCCGAAGGCTTCCGAGCCTGCGGCCCGCTCGAGCGCGCCCCGCATCAGGCGGTTCACCTTCTTGGCCGCCGCGCCCATCGTGCCTCCCTCGCCCGCGAAAACCACGATGCGACCGGCAACGCCGGCCAGGGCGTCGAGGTCGAGCCCCTGGAACTGGATGGGAACGGGATGGGTCATCAGATAACTCCGCTGCAACGCTCGGCGCCACCGCGCCGTTGATGGACAGGCGCCGGAGCGCCGGAGGGACGGGGCCGGATCGCGGCGGATGCCGCAGCGCCGGCCGTTCTGTGCGCCGAGGCTAGCCCCTGCCCCGCCCGAGCGCCAGATACCAGTTTTCCCCGGCGGCGATTTCCGGTAGCGTCCCGGAAACCCCGGGGACAACGGACAGGACGAGCGAGGCGTGGCTAGATTCGACAGATATCTCCTGTCGCAACTCGTGGCGCTGTTCGGCTTCTTTTCGCTGGTTCTGGTGCTCGTCTACTGGATCAATCGCGCCGTCGGCCTGTTCGACGACCTGATCTCGGACGGCCAGTCGGCGCTGGTCTTCCTCGAATTCTCGCTCCTCGCGCTGCCCAACGTGATCCGGCTCGTGCTGCCGCTCTCGGCCTTCGCGGCCACGATCTATGTCGTGAACCGCCTGAGCCAGGAATCGGAACTGGTGGTGATGCAGGCCACGGGCTTCTCGGCCTTCCGCCTCGCGCGGCCGGTGATCTGGTTCGGGCTGATCGTGGCGCTCATGATGATCGTGCTGATGAACCTGCTGGTGCCCGCCAGCCGCGCGACCCTCTCGGCCCGTTCGGCCGAGATCTCGCAGAATGCGACCGCCCGCTTCCTGCGTGATGGCGAGTTCCTGCATCCCGCCGACGGGGTGACGCTCTATATCCGCGAGGTGACCGAGACGGGCGAGCTGCGGGACCTGCTGCTCGTGGACGACCGCGACCCTGCGCGCTCGACCGCCTATACGGCGCGACGCGCGCTGCTCGTGCGCACCGACACGACACCGAAGCTTCTGATGATCGACGGCAGCGCCCAGACCCTCACCCGCGAGGGGCGCAGGCTCGAGCTCACCCGGTTCGACGATGTGACCTACGATCTCGGCGCCTTCATGACGGGCTCGGGCCCGAAGCGCCGCGTGCTCGAGGAACTGCCGACGATGACGCTCCTCGCCCCCACGGCAGAGGTGCTGGAAGAGACGCGCTCGACCCGCGCCGCGGCGCTCTACGAAGGGCACAGCCGGATCGGCCAGCCGTTCCTCGGGTTCGCCTCCTCGCTGATCGGCTTTGCGGCGCTGCTGCTCGGCAGCTTCAGCCGCTTCGGTCTCTGGTGGCAGATCCTGTTCGCCGTGCTCCTCCTGATCGTCGTGCAGACCATCAACGTGGCGGCCTCGGGCGTGGGCGTGACCGACGAGCAGCTCTGGCCGCTCGCCTATGCCGCCCCCGTCACCGGCTTCGCGATCGGGATCCTCCTGCTCTGGATCGGACAACGGCCGCGGCGGCTCCGGCGTGCGCTGAACGGGATCTTCGCCTCATGATCCTGTCACGCTACATCGCCCGACGCTTCCTGCGCATGGTGTTCATCGTCTTCCTGGCCTTCTTCGGCCTGATGATGCTGATCGACGTGCTGGATCAGATGCGCCGCTTTTCGGATGAGGGCATCACCCTCGTGCAGGCGGGGCTCCTGTCGCTCCTGCGCGTGCCGGCCACGCTCTATACCATCCTGCCGCTGATCGTGATCCTCGCTGCCGTCGCGCTCTTCCTCGGCCTTGCCCGGTCGAGCGAGCTTGTGGTGGTGCGCGCGGCGGGCCGGTCGGGGCTGCGCTTCCTCGTGGCCCCGATGGTGGTGGCGCTGGCGCTCGGCACGGTGGCGGTGACGGTGCTGAACCCGATCGTCGCGGGCACCTCGCGGCAGTATGATGCCGCAGCGGGCCGGCTCGCCCGGGGCGAGGCGAGCATCCTGTCGATCTCGAAGGAAGGGCTCTGGCTGCGGCAGGGCGGATCGGGCGAGCAGACGGTGATCCATGCCCTGCGCTCGAACACCGACGGCACCCGGCTCTATGCGGTGACCTTCCTTACCTTCGACGCCGAGGGCCGGCCCACCGGGCGGATCGCCGCCGAGCAGGCGGCGCTGGAGCGCGGCTACTGGCAGCTCTCGGGCGCGAAGAGCTGGGATCTGACCGAAGCCAATCCCGAGGCGCGCGCGGGCCTGCCCGGCAACCTCCGCGTCACCTCCGAGCTCACGCGCGAGGGGATCCAGGACAGTTTCGGCGATCCCTCGGCCATCCCGATCTGGGAGCTTCCGGCCTATGTGGCGGGGCTCGAGCGCGCGGGCTTCTCGGCCCGCAAGCACCGGGTCTGGATGCAGATGGAATTCGCCCTCCCCGCGACGCTTGCCGCCATGGTGCTGGTGGCCGCGGGCTTCACCATGCGCCACAGCCGCTTCGGCGGCACGGGCCGCATGGTCCTTCTCGCCCTTCTGGGCGGCTTCAGCCTGTTCTTCCTGCGCAACTTCGCACAGGTGCTGGGAGAGAACGGACAGATCCCCATCCTGCTCGCCGCCTGGAGCCCGCCGCTGATCGGCGTCATGGGCTCGCTCGGCCTGCTTCTGCATCTCGAGGACGGCTGATGCGCTTTTTGCGGACTCTGCTTCTGTCTGCCACCATCCTCGCGCCGCTGCCCGCGGCCGCGCAGGAGAAGGCCACGCTCGTAGCCGACAGCGTGTCGATTGCGAACGACACCACACTGGTGGCCGAGGGCCATGTCGAGGTGCTCTATCAGGGCACGCGCCTCAGTGCGACGCGCGTGCTCTACGATCAGGCGGCGGACCGGCTGACCATCGACGGGCCCATCGTGCTCGACAACGGCGAGGGCCAGATCGTGCTGGCCGATCAGGCAGCGCTGTCGGGCGATCTGGCCAACGGGGTCCTGACCAGCGCCCGGCTGGTGCTCGACCAGCAGCTTCAGCTGGCCTCCTCCGAGCTTGCGCGGGTGGGCAACCGCTACACGGCCCTCGGCCGCACCGTCGCCTCCTCCTGCCAGATCTGCGCGGACAATCCGGTGCCGCTCTGGGAAGTGCGCGCCAGCCGCGTGGTCCACGACACGCAGGAGCGGCAGATCTATTTCGACAATGCCTCGCTGCGCATCGCCGGGGTCCCGGTGGCCTACCTCCCGCGGCTGCGCATCGCGGATGCGACGCTCGACCGGGCCACGGGCTTCCTGCGTCCCGAGCTGCGCACCACGAGCCAGCTCGGCACCGGCGTGCTCGCGCCCTACTTCATCAAGCTCGGCGACAGCCGCGACCTGACGCTCCTGCCCCAGATCACCACCAAGGGCGGCCGCTCGCTCGGCGCGCGCTACCGCGAGGCCTTCTCCTTCGGAGCCATCGAGGCGGAAGGTGCGGTCTCGCGCGACGAGATCCTGCCCGACGACCGGCGGGGCTATCTCTTCGCGCGCGGCGCCTTCGACCTGCCGCGCGATTTCACGCTGGCCTTCCAGATCGAGGAGGTGAGCGACCGGGCCTATTATCTCGACTATGGCCTCGGCGAGAAGGACCGTCTCGCCTCCGGCTTTCAGGTCGATCGGGCGCGGCGGAACGAGTACATCTCGGGGCGCATCCTGAAATTCCGCACGCTGCGCGAGGATGAGGACAACGATACGATCCCCTCCCTCGTGGCGGACGCGACCTTCCACCGACGCTTCGGCTTCGGACCGCTCGGCGGCGAGGGCGGGATCCGCTTCTCGACCCACAGCCACCGGCGCGACTCGACCGATCCGCTCGACAGCGACCTCGACGCCGATACGATCGCCGACGGACGCGACATGTCGCGGGCCTCGGTGCTGGTGGACTGGCGCCGCAACTGGATGCTCGGCGGCGGGATCCTCGGCTCGGCGCTGGCCGAGATCGGCGCCGACGCCTACGACATCTCGCAGGACGCCGCCTGGGAAGGCTCGGACACGCGGATCCATGGCGCCGGCGGCATCGAGCTGCGCTGGCCCTGGGTGCGCAGCAGCGCGAGCGGCGCCAGCGACGTGATCCAGCCGGTGCTGCAGGCGGTCTGGGCCGATACATCCGGCGACCGCATCCCGAACGAGGATTCGGTCCTGGTGGAATTCGACGAAGGCAGCCTCTTCTCGCTCGACCGATTCCCCGGCTCGGACGCGGTCGAGGACGGCGGGCGCGCGGCCATCGGCGTGAACTGGACGCGCTACGATCCGGCAGGCTGGTCGCTGGGCGCCACCCTCGGTCAGGTGATCTGGCAGGAGGAGGATCCCGGCTTCTCCGAGGCCTCCGGCTTCGACGGCAATCAGTCGGACTGGCTGGCCGCGCTGCAGCTGTCGCTGCAGAACGGGCTCACCCTCACCCAGCGCACCATCGTCGACAAGGACTTCGGCGTGACCAAGGCCGAATGGCAGATCGACCTCGACCGCGACCGCTACGGCATCACCTCGCGCTATGTCCGCATCCGCGAGAGCACCGAGGAGGCGCGGCCGGATCCGGTCGAGGAACTGACGCTCGACACGCGCTACCGGCTGACCGACGCCTGGACCGCAAACGCCGAGGGCCGCTACGATTTCGAGGCCGACCGCACGGCGCGGGCCGGGGTCGGGCTCGAGTTCCGGAACGAGTGTCTGAAGGTGGATCTTTCCCTCTCGCGTCGGTTCACTTCCTCGACTAGTGTGACGCCGAGCACGGATTTCGGCCTGTCGGTCGATCTCATCGGCTTCGGCAGCGGAGCGACCCCTGGCCCGTCGCGGGTCTGCCGCAGGTGAGGCAGACGCACGGGACATGTCGCGCAGGCTGCCGGCAGAAGCCGGATCGTCGCGACCAAGAGCACCGAACCCTCGGGACCAAGAGCAGAAGACGGCTGACGGACAGATGAAGACTTTCGTTTCCCATTGCCTCGCCCTCGTCGTGGCGGCAGGCCTGACGTTCACCAGCGCCCCCGGCGCGCTGGCCCAGAACCTGTTCGCGCCGCGTCTCGTGGTGAACGACCGGGTCATCACCAACTACGAGTTCGAGCAGCGGGTGCGCTTCCTCACCATTCTCGGCGCGACCGGGGATGTCGAGAAGCAGGCGATGGACGCGCTTATCGAGGACAAGATCCGCTTCGATGCCGCCGAGCAGGCGGGCCTCAAGGCCACCGAGGAGCAGATCAAGGAGGGGATGGAGGAATTCGCCGGCCGCGCGAACCTTTCGGCCGAGCAGTTCGCCGCCGAGCTCGGCAAGGCGGGCGTCGCGGTCGAGACCTTCCGCGACTTCGTCCATGCGGGCCTGATCTGGCGCGAGCTGATGCGGGCCAAGTTCGGCGCCGTCGCCCGCCCGACCGAGACGGCCATCGACCGCGCCATCACGCGCCAGACCAGCCGCGCCTCGATCCGGCTCCTGCTCTCCGAGATCATCATTCCGGCCCCGCCCGGGCAGGAAGCCGAGGCGCAGGCGCTGGCGGCCGAGATCCGCCGCAACGTGCGCGGCGAGGGCGCCTTCGCCGAGGCCGCGCGGACCTATTCCGCCTCCTCTTCCGCCGAACGTGGCGGGCGCATCGACTGGGTGCCGCTGCAGAACCTGCCGCCGACCCTCGGGCCGATGCTGCTTACGCTCTCGCCCGGTCAGGTGAGCGACCCGGTGAAGATCCCGAACGCGGTCGCGCTGTTCCAGCTGCGCGGCCGGGACGAATCCAGCGCCCCCCCGCCCGAGGGCATCGAGCTCGAATATGCCGAGCTCTTCCTGCCCAACGACGCGGAGTTCGCGGCCGAGCTCGGCCGGATCACCTCGCGGGCGGACGATTGCGACGACCTCTATACGGTGATGAAGGGCGCGACGGAGCAGCAGCTGCGCCGCACCACCCTGCCGCTGGCGCAGGTGCCGCAGGATGTCGCGCTGGAGCTGGCCGGCCTCGATGCAGGTGAGGTTTCGAGCTCGGCCCTGCCCGGGGACACGCGCCGGGTGCTGATGCTCTGCGCGCGCCGTCCGGTCTCGGCCGAACCCATCGACCGCGGCCGGCTGGCGCAGGCGCTGGCGAACCAGTCGATCTCGGCCTCGGCCGACGCCTACATGGCCGATCTGCGCGCCAACGCGATCATCCGCCAGCCGTGATCGCGCCGATCGCCCTCACCTGCGGCGAGCCCGCGGGCATCGGCCCCGAGATTGCCGTCAAGGCCCGGCAGGCGCTGGGGAAGCGGCTGCCCTTCTTCTGGATCGGCGATCCGGCGCACCTGCCCGAGGGCAGCGCATGGCAGGGGATCACGGCGCCCTTCGAAGCGGCCGAGGTTCCGGCCGAGGCGTTGCCCGTGCTTTTGCACCGCTTTCCCGACCCGCAGCCGCCGGGGCAGCCCACGCCCGGCAATGCGGCCGAGGTGGTGGCGGTCATCGCCCGCGCGGTCTCGCTCGTCCAGTCCGGGGCGGCCTCGGCGATCTGCACCTCGCCCATCCACAAGAAGGCGCTGAAGGACGGCGCGGGCTTTGCCTTTCCCGGCCACACGGAGTTCCTCGCCTCGCTCGCGGGCGTGGATCAGGTGGTGATGATGCTGGCCTGCCCGGGGCTGCGTGTCGTGCCCGCGACGATCCACATCCCCCTGGCCGAGGTGCCCGCGACCCTGACGCAGGAGCTGCTCGACAGTGTGCTCTCCATCACCGACGCGGCGCTTCGCCGGGACTTCGGCATCGCCGCGCCCCGGATCTGGGTGACGGGGCTCAATCCCCATGCCGGAGAGGGCGGGGCCATGGGCGCCGAGGATGCGGCGGTGATCGCTCCGGTGATCGAGCGGCTGCGGGCCAAAGGGCTGCGGCTGACCGGGCCGCTGCCCGCGGACACGATGTTTCACGGAGGCGCCCGGGCGCGCTACGACTGCGCGGTGGCCATGTATCACGATCAGGCGCTGATCCCGATCAAGACCATCGATTTCGCGGGCGGGGTGAATGTGACGCTGGGCCTGCCCTTCATCCGCACCTCGCCCGATCACGGCACGGCCTTCGACATCGCGGGCAAGGGCGTGGCCGATCCGTCGAGCCTCGTCGCGGCGCTCGAGATGGCTTCGGAGATGGCGCAGGCGCGCGGCTGATAGCCCGCCGCGGGGGTTTTGCACCCCCGCACCCCCGCAGGATATTTGGACAGAGTGAAAGAGGCGGAGGGCTGACATTGGCCTCGATTGACGGACTGCCGCCCCTGCGCGAGGTGATCCGGGCGCACGGGCTTTCGGCGAAGAAGCAGCTCGGGCAGAACTTCCTGCTCGACCTGAACCTCACGGCGAAGATCGCGCGGCTGGCGGGCGACCTGACGAATTCGGACGTGCTCGAGGTCGGCCCCGGGCCGGGCGGTCTTACCCGCGGGCTGCTGGCCGAGGGGGCGCGGCGCGTGCTTGCCATCGAGAAGGACGCGCGCTGCCTGCCCGCTCTGGCCGAGGTCGCCGCCGCCTGGCCCGGGCGGCTCGAGGTGCTGAATGCCGATGCGCTCGAGGTGGATGTCGCGGCGCGGCTCACGCCGCCGATCCGGATCGTGGCGAACCTGCCCTATAATGTGGGCACCGAGCTTCTGACGCGCTGGCTCTCGTCGGACTGGCCGCCCTTCTGGGAGAGCCTGACACTGATGTTCCAGAAGGAGGTGGCCGAGCGGATCGTGGCGAAGCCCGGCTCCAAGGCCTATGGTCGGCTCGCGCTGCTGTCGCAATGGCGGACCGATCCGAAGATCGTGCTGACGCTGCCGCCCGATGCCTTCACCCCGCCGCCCTCGATCCATTCGGCCGTGGTCCATTTCACCCGGCTCGAAGCGCCGCGCCATCCGGCCGATCCGAAGGTGCTGGCGCGGGTGACGGCGATGGCCTTCAACCAGCGGCGCAAGATGCTGCGCTCGAGCCTGAAAGGCCTGGTGCCCGATATCGAGACGGTGCTGCGCGAGGCGGGGATCGAGCCCACGCAGCGGGCCGAGGAGATCCCGCTCGAAGGCTTCTGCGCTTTGGCCCGCCGATTGGCGGGCTGAGGCCCTTTCGGCCGGTCAGTCGCGCGATCTGCTTCCTTGCCTTGCCCGTGGTCTGGCGACGGATCTCGGCGACGCTGCGGGAGAGCCGTCGCCGACCGGAGACCCGAGGCTCCGGGTGCCATGGCATGCGGCCTGCGCCGAGGGGCGGGCGGTGAGGCCTGCGGACGGCCAGCGAGGCCCGTGAGGTGATCCGGTCCGCAGGCAGCGAGTGGCCCGGAAGCCATTCGGCCACCCGATGCCTGCCCGTTGGCGGGAGCGATCGATGGTGTTGAAGGAGAAGGTCGCACCGACTGGTGCCGGTCGGCTGTCCCGCCGCTTCAGCGCGCTGCCGGAAGGGCGCGGATCCACCATGGCGGACGGGCCGCGGCCGGGCCGACGGGCCCCGCGATCCGGGGAGGCGACCTGCGGGGGGCGGCGGCGGGGCCGTGAGGCCCCGCGCCGGTGTCACTCGGCGGCTTCGCGCGGGCCGCTGTCGTCGGGCGAGCCGTTGCCCTCGCCCTCGCGGGCCTTGGGCTTGCGCGGGCCGCGCGGGCGGCGGGGACGCTCGGCCTTGGGCTCGGGGGCACTCTCTGCCTGCGCCCCGGCGGCCGGAGCCTCGGCCGTCCGGGCCGACTCGTCGGCGGAAGACGCCGGAGCGGCTTCGGTCACGGCTTGAGGGGCCGCCTCAGGCTGGCCCGCCGCCGGCTCGGCGGGCTGTTCGGAGCGCCGGCGCTGCGGGCGGTGCCGCGGACGGGCCTCGGGCGTTTCGACGAGGCCGGTCTCTTCCTCGGCATTCTCCGAGAGGTCGATCACGGCATGGGAGCTGTCGGACGTCTCGGGTTTAGCCGGCGGGGCGGCCTCGGGGCGCGGTTCGCGCTCGGCCCGGGGCTGGTCCTGCCGGTCCTCGCGCCGGTCGTCCCGGGGACGATCGCCGCGCTCATGGCGGTGGTTGCCGGGCTGGGACGGGCTGCCGCCCTGCCCCTGATGGCTGGCACCGCCCTGGTTCTGCTGGTGCTCGGACCGGCGGTTCTCCTGCTCGGCCGCAAGCTCGCGCTGCGCCTCGCCGAGAAGGCGGGTGTAATGTTCGGCATGCTGCAGGAAATTCTCGGCCGCGACGCGGTCGTTCGACAGCTGGGCGTCGCGTGCGAGAAACAGATATTTCTCGATGATCTGAGCCGGCGTGCCCCGCACCTTGCCCTCGGGACCGGAGCTGTCGAACACGCGGTTGACGATATTGCCGAGGCTACGCGGGCGGTTCGATTTCGAACGCGAGCGGGACTTGGAGGATCTCATCTTGTCCTTGTATCCAGATGAACTGGCCCTGCCGGTATGCTGCAGCCTTGCGGTGGCCGCTCCCGGTGGCTCGAATCCGATCCGGGGCATAACGTGCATTTCAGGCTTGGCCGCGCGGAGAACGATCACGGGTCACGCGGACCATCCCCTCGGCGCAGTTCCGAGTAACCATGCCGTCGGGTGGCTGGCAAGGGAAAAATGGGGAGAATCTGCGGTTTCGGCAAGAGCGCGACGAATTGACAGGGGGTTCCGGCGCCTCAGGCAGCGGGAAGGCGCGCAGAGACCAGCCGGTCGCGGCCGTCGAGGTCCGGCAGCACGGAGACCCGGGCCAGACCCGCGGCCTCGACGAGCCCCGCCACCGCCCGGCCCTGCGCGGCGCCGATCTCCAGCAGGAGCCGTCCGCCGGGCCGGAGATGGGCCGGGGCACCTCGGGCGATGGCGCGGTAGGCATCGAGCCCGTCGCCGCCCGGGCTGAGCGCCAGATGCGGCTCCCACAGCCGCACCTCGGGGGCGAGGGCAGCCATTTCGTCAGCGGCGATATAGGGCGGGTTCGACAGGATCAGATCCACGCGCTCGGGGACGGCCGCGAACCAGTCCGACAGGCGCAGTTCGAGCCGCGAAGCCACACCGAGGGCCGCTGCATTCTCGGCGGCCACGGCAAGGGCCGCGGGCGACAGGTCGGTCGCAATCCCGTGCGCAGCCGGCCGTTCGGCGAGGAGCGTCACCGCGATGCAGCCGGTGCCCGTGCCGAGGTCGAGGACGGTCGCGAAGGGCTCGGCCAGGGCCGCCTCGATCAGGCCCTCGGTCTCGGGGCGGGGGTCGAGCGTGTCCCGCGTCACGCGGAAGCGGCGGCCCCAGAAGAGCCGCTCGCCCACGATCTGGCCCACCGGCTGGCGGGCGGCCCGGGCCGCCAGCGCGGCTTCGAAGCGGGCGGCGGCCTCGGGCGGGAGCGGGTCGGGCAGATGCAGCGTCAGACGGGCGGGATCGATGGCCATCGCATGGGCCAGAAGGCGGCGGGCGTCGCGGGCGGCCTCGTCGATCCCGGCTGCCGCGAGGCGCGGGACGGCCGCGCGGAGCGCGTCGGCCGCCCTCATGCCTCCATCTCGGCCAGACGGGCGGCCTGATCGTGGGCGGTGAGCGCCGAGATCACCTCCGAGAGATCGCCCGCCATGATCTGCGGCAGGGCATAGAGCGTGAGGTTGATCCGGTGGTCGGTCATGCGGCCTTGCGGGAAATTGTAGGTGCGGATCCGTTCGGAGCGGTCGCCCGAACCCACCTGCGCCTTGCGGTCGGCTGAGCGTGCGTCGGCCAGACGCTGGCGTTCGAGATCGTAGAGCCGGGCGCGCAGCACCTGCATGGCGATCTCGCGGTTGCGGTGCTGCGACTTCTCGGAGGAGGTGACGATGATGCCGGTGGGCAGGTGGGTGATGCGGACGGCGGAATCGGTGGTATTCACATGCTGCCCGCCGGCCCCCGAGGAGCGCATCGTGTCGATGCGGATATCGGCGGCGGGGATCTCGAGATCGACCTCCTCGGCCTCGGGCAGCACGGCCACGGTGGCGGCGGAGGTGTGGATGCGGCCCTGCGCCTCGGTCTCGGGGACACGCTGCACGCGATGGACGCCGGATTCGTATTTGAGCCGCGCGAAGGCGCCCTCGCCCTCGACGCGGGCGGTCGCCTCGCGGATGCCGCCGAGCTCGGACGGGGCGAGATCGAGCAGTTCGAACCGCCAGCCCTGCCCTTCGGCATAGCGCTGATACATGCGCAGGAGATCGCCCGCGAAGAGGGCCGCTTCCTCGCCGCCGGTGCCGGGGCGGATCTCGAGGATGGCGGGGCGCGCGTCGGCCGCGTCCTTGGGCAGGAGCGCGAGCCGCAGCGCCTGCTCCATCCCGGGGATACGGGCCCGGAGGGCCGGAATCTCGTCCTCGGCCAGCGCCCGCATCTCGGGATCGGAGAGCATGGCCTCGGCCTCGGCCAGATCCTCGAGCGCGGTGCGGTAGGCGGAGATCTCGACCACCACCGGCTTCAGCTCGGCATATTCGCGCGAGAGCGCCGCGATCTCGGCCGGGGCGGCGCCTGCCGAGAGGCGCGCCTCGAGGAACTCGAAGCGGCGGACGATCTGGAGGAGGCGATCCATCGGCACCATGGGGGCGGTTTGACCTGCGGATCGGATGGGGTCAAGGGGGACGGGCGGCGGCGGCCCATGGCCGGCCGGAGAGCGGGGGGCTGTCTGCCCCCCGGCCGCCCCGGGCGGGGCGGCTCCCCCCGAGGATATTTGCGCCAGACTGAAGATCAGGAACGCAGCCGGGCCAGCCACTCCTGGCCGCGGGCGCGGTTCACGCCGAGATCGCTCCTGCCGAAGCGCGAGCGGGCGAAGAGCGTGACGTCGGTGCCTCCGTCGTCGGTGGGGACCAGACGGACGGAGGTGAAGTCGGGGAACCCCCACCATTTCGTGCGGGTGATCCAGGTGCGGTGGAAGCCCGCGCCCGCTATTGCCTTGGTGCGGGGCCAGGCGGCGGCGATCTTTTCGAGACGCGCGGCCACCTGATCGGGCGGGAGCGCCAGATGCAGGGGCGCCACATCGCCGCCGGGGGCCGCGAGAAAGCTGTTGTCGGCGCCCCGCTCGGTCACCTGCAGCGGATCGGCGTGCCAGGCCCCGGGCTCATTCGGCGAGAAGCGCACATAGCCCACGAGGCCGCCCACGAGGACGAGGAGGACCAGAAGAAGATAGCTCATCCGTTTCATTCCTTGCGCCTTCTCCAACCGTAGAGACAGATCAACTCGTAAGCCACATGGGCGCCCGCGACGGCCGTAATGCCGGAGGGATCGTAGGGAGGCGAGACCTCGACCACATCGCCCCCCACGAGGTTCAGGCCCGCGAGATCGCGGAGGATCGCCGCGGCCTGCCAGGAGGCGAGGCCGCCCCAGACCGGCGTGCCGGTGCCCGGCGCGAAGGCCGGGTCGAGCGCGTCGACGTCGAAGGTGAGGTAGGTGGGATGGTGGCCCACGATCGCATGCACCCGCGCCGCGACCGCGGCCGGGCCCTGTTCGTGCGCCGTCCGCGCGTCGATCACGTTCATGCCCAGCCAGTCGGGCGTGTCGGTGCGGATGCCCACCTGCACGGACCGGGCCGGATCGACGAGGCCCTCCTTCACCGCCTTGTACATGAAGGTGCCATGGTCGATCCGGCCCGGATCGTCATCGACCCAGAGATCGGAATGGGCATCGAACTGCACCACCGAAAGCGGCCCGAACACCGCCGCATGGGCGCGCAGGATCGGCAGGGTGATCGAATGATCGCCGCCGAGCGTGAGCGCGCCCGCGCCCGCCGCGAGGATGCCCGCGACATGGGCGGTGAGGCGGGCGGGAAACTCGGCCGTGCGGGCATAGTCGAAGGCGAGGTCGCCGTAATCGACCACCGTCAGCTCTTCCAGCGGATCGAAGCCCCAGCCGAACGGCCGGTCGTAGGGCTGAAGCGTCGAGGCTTCGCGGATCGCGCGGGGTCCGAAGCGGGTGCCGGTGCGATTCGTCACCGCCTGATCGAAGGCCACGCCGGTGATCGCCAGATCGACCCCCGTCAGGTCCTTCGTGTAGCGGCGGCGCAGGAAGCTCGTGGCCCCGGCAAAGGCGTTCTCGTAGGCGTAGCCGCGGGGGCCGCGGCCCCCGAAGGCGACGTCCACCTCGTTCTTCGCATCCTCAAGCGCCATCTGTCTCCCTCGGCCGGCAATCGCGGCGCAGTCTAGTCATGCGCGCGCCCGGCGCCAGCCCCTTCCGGGCCGCAGCCGCGCCTCCTGCGCAGGCCGCCGCGCATCGCGCCACGGGCCTCTGCCGCCGCCCCGTCGCTTGTCAGGGGCGGGTCCCCGGCCTGTCGCACCCAGATCCATCCGCGGTCGGCCGAGGGGACCCTGGGCGCACCGGTCGGGCGGTGAGACCTGTCCATCGCAGCGGCCGACGCCTGTGTCGGCGTCCGGCGCGCGGGTCACGCCTCGAGCGGCTGGGCGCGTTCCACGAGGCGGGCGAAGAAGCTGGCCCCGAGCGGGCTTGCCGCATCGTTGAAATCGTAGGCGGGATGGTGCAGCCCCGCGCCCGGCCCCGTGCCGAGGAAGAGATAGGCCCCCGGGCGCGCCTCGAGCATGTAGGCGAAATCCTCCGAGCCCATCTCGCGATTGGCATTGGCCTCGACCCCGGCCTCGCCCGCGATCTCGGCGGCCACCTCGGCCGCGAACCCCGCCTTTGCCGGATCGTTCACCGTAGGCGGGTAGCCCAGTTCGTAGTCGATCTCGACCCGCACGCCATAGGCCGCCGCATGGCCCTCGACGATCTCGTGGAAGCGGCGGCGGACGAGGTCGCGCACCTCGGGCGTGAAGGTGCGGATCGTGGCGCAGAACCAGCCGTCCTCGGGGATGATGTTCGAGGCCGAGCCGGTGTGGATCTGGGTCACGGAGAGGACGAGATCGTCGAGCGTGTAGAGGTTGCGCGAGATGATGGTCTGGAGCGCCGAGACCATACCCACGATCGCCACCACCGGATCGACCGTCTCGTGCGGCGTGGCGCCATGGCCGCCCTTGCCGATCACCCGCACCGTGGCCGTGTCCACCGCGGCCATCAGCGGCCCGGGCGCGGTCACGAACCGCCCCAGCGGCACGTTCGGCGCATTGTGGATGCCGTAGACCTGCGAGATGCCGAACCGGTCCATCACGCCCTCGCGAACCATGACTTCGCCGCCGCCGCCATCCTCTTCGGCGGGCTGGAAGAGGAGCGCCACGCGGCCCGCGAATCGCCGCGTCTCGGCGAGGTAGCGCGCGGCCCCCAGCAGCATGGTCACATGGCCGTCGTGGCCGCAGGCATGCATCCGCCCGGGCACCGTCGAGGCATAGTCGGCCCCCGTCAGCTCCTCGATCGGCAGCGCATCCATGTCGGCCCGCAGTCCGATGGTGGGGCCTTCGCCCTGCCCTTCGATGATCGCCACGAGGCCGGAGGTGGCGATGCCCTCGTGGATCTCGTCCACGCCGAAGGCGCGCAGCCGCTCGGCGATGAAGGCCGCGGTGTTCTGGCAGTCGAAGCGCAGTTCGGGGTGACGGTGCAGGTGGCGGCGCCAGGCCGTCATTTCCTCCGCGTAATCGGCGATGCGGTTGACGACGGGCATGGGGCACTCCTGGGCTCAAGGGTCAGGCGGGCAAGGAAGCCCAAATCGGCTCCCGCCGCAAGCCGGATGGCGCTACGTCAACCGGGCCGGACTCGCCTGCAGGTGCCTCGCTCGAGCAGCCGCCCTGCAGAGGGGGCCGCCCCACCGGACGGTTTACCGCTGCCCCGGCGCCCGTTATGCCGGGCCGGACCGAACCCTCGCGAGGCTCTCCATGTCCGATCCCTTCACCGCCGGCCCCGGCCTGCCCCGGCTTCTCGCCATCATGGAGCGGCTGCGCGACCCAGAGCGCGGCTGCCCCTGGGATGTGGAGCAGACCTTTGCCAGCATCGCGCCCTATACGCTCGAGGAGGCGCATGAGGTGGCCGATGCCATCGCGCGCGAGGACTGGGACGAGCTGCGGGGCGAGCTGGGCGATCTTCTCCTGCAGACGGTGTTCCACGCGCGTATGGCCGAAGAGCGCGGGCTCTTCGACTTCGAGGCGGTGGCCAAGGGCATCGCCGACAAGATGATCGCCCGCCACCCGCATGTCTTCGGCGACGCATCGCGCGACAAGTCGTCCGACCAGCAGACGCTGGACTGGGAGCGGATCAAGGCCGCCGAGCGGGCGGGCCGGGCGCAGGCGGGCGTGCTCGACGGGGTGGCGCTCGGCCTTCCTGCCCTGACGCGGGCCGTGAAGCTGCAGAAGCGGGCCGCGCGCGTGGGCTTCGACTGGCCCTCGACCGGCGAGGTGCTCGACAAGATCACCGAGGAGGCGCGCGAGCTGGTCGAGGCGCGTGACAGCCTCACCGCCGAGGAGACCTTCGAAGAATTCGGCGACCTTCTCTTCGTGATGGCGAACCTCGGCCGGCATCTGAAGATCGATCCTGAGGCGGCGTTGCGCGCGGCCAACGCCAAATTCACCCGCCGCTTCGAGCGAATCGAGGCCTGGCTCGCCGAAGAGGGCCGCGGCCCCGAGGACAGCACCCTGGCCGAGATGGACGCGCTCTGGGATCGCGCCAAGGCCGAGGAACGCACCTGAGGGACGTCGAGGCTTCTGGGAATTCCTGCTCGGCCCGTGTCGGGTCAACAGCAGCGTCGGGCGGATCGGGCTGGGCTTGTCGAGTGAGAGCGGCCGTCCCGAAGCCGGAGGGGGAGCTGGAACAGGCTCTGCCGCGGCAGGCGAGATCAGCCGTGACGGCAGCGCTTGCCCCGGGCCGCTTTGTTGACTGATAGACTCAGCGATTGACGACTGCTGCCAACCCGCCTATTGGTCGGGCAATACCTGACAAAAGAGGTCACATATGCGTCACGCCGCTCTTCCGCTGGTAGCCCTTGCCCTTGGCACCACCGCCCTGCCCGCTCTGGCCGACGAGGTGAACATCTATTCGCACCGTCAGCCCGAGCTGATCCAGCCGCTGGTGGATGCCTTCACCGCCGAGACCGGCATCGACGTCAATGTGGCCTTCGTCGACAAGGGCATGGCGGAACGGCTCGTGGCCGAAGGCAACCGCTCGCCGGCCGATCTGGTGCTGACGGTCGATATCGCGCGGCTGATGCAGGTCGTCGAGGCGGGCGTCACGCAGCCGGTTGAATCCGACGTGCTCTCCTCGAACATCCCGGCCGAGTTCCGCGATCCGGCGGGCCACTGGTTCGGCCTGACCAGCCGGGCCCGCATCGTCTATGCCTCGAAGGAGCGCGTGAAGGACGGCGAGGTCACGACCTACGAGGATCTCGCCTCGGACAAGTGGAAGGGCCGGATCTGCACCCGCTCCTTCACCAGCGACTACAACGTGGCGCTGACCGGCGCCGTTATCGCGCATCACGGCACCGAGGGCGCGAAGACCTGGCTCGAAGGGGTGAAGGCGAACCTCGCCCGCAAGCCCGAAGGCAACGACCGCGATCAGGTGAAGTCGATCTGGGCCGGCGAATGCGACATCAGCCTCGGCAACACCTACTACATGGGGCAGATGCTGGCCGATCCCGAGCAGAAGGAATGGGCGGACTCAGTCCGCATCGTCTTCCCGACCTTCGAGGGCGGCGGCACCCACATGAACATCTCGGGCGTCGCCATGACGAAGGCCGCGCCGAACCGCGCGGCCGCGCTGAAGCTGATGGAGTGGCTTGCCTCCGACGAGGCGCAGCGGATCTACGCCGAGACGAACCACGAGTTCCCGGTCGAGCCCGGTGTCGCGCGGTCGGAGCTGGTGCAGAGCTGGGGCGAGTTCACGCCCGACGCGGTCAGCCTCGCCGAGGTGGCCTCGCATCGCGGCGAGGCGCTGAAGCTGATCGAGACCGTGGATTTCGACGGCTGACCTTCCGCAGCCGTCCGGCATCCCCTGCGGTGACGGGCGGTAGCGGCTGACCGGCGCTCCGGCAACTCGCCGGGGCGCTCTGCTTTCCCCTCCTTGCCTGACCCGGCCCGCTGCCCGTCCCACGGCGAACCGCAGGCGTACGGGTCGCGCGGATCCTCCCCCTGCGTCGCGATGGACAAGCGCCGCGTCCTGCGCTTTGGTGCCCGGACCCAGCTCAGGAGACGCCATGACCCCGCCCCGCCGGATCATCATCGACACGGACCCCGGACAGGACGACGCCGTGGCGATCCTGCTCGCGCTGGCCAGCCCCGAACTCGAGGTGCTGGGCATCACCGCCGTGGCGGGCAACGTGCCGCTGCGGCTCACCGAGCGCAATGCGCGCATCCTCTGCGAGATCGCGGGCCGGACCGACATTCCCGTCTTCGCGGGCTGCGACGCGCCGCTGGCTCGGCCCCTCGTCACGGCCGAGCATGTCCACGGCAAGACCGGCCTCGACGGGCCGGCCCTGCCCGACCCCACCCTGCCCCTGCAGGAGCGCCACGCGGTCGATTACCTGATCGAGACGCTGCGATCCGAGCCCGCAGGCAGCATCACGCTCTGCCCGCTCGGTCCCCTCACCAACATCGCGGCCATGCTTCAGCGCGCGCCGGACGTGGCGCCGCGCATCCGCGAGATCGTGCTGATGGGCGGGGCCTATTTCGAGGTGGGCAACATCACCCCCACCGCCGAGTTCAACATCTTCGTCGATCCCGAGGCCGCGGCCATCGTCTTCGGCGCCGGCGTGCCGCTCGTCGTCATGCCGCTCGACGTGACGCACAAGGCCGTCACCGACAGGGCCCGCGTGGCGCGGTTCCGCGAGATGGGCACCCGGATCGGGGAGCTGGTCGAGGAATGGATGGACTTCTTCGAGCGGTTCGACCGCGAGAAATACGGCAGCGAGGGCGCGCCGCTGCACGACCCCTGCGTGATCGCCTATCTCCTCAACCCCGACCTCTTCCTCGGGCGGCACATCAATGTCGAGATCGAGACCGAGGGCCGCTTCACCACCGGCATGACGGTGGCGGACTGGTGGCGGGTGAGCGACCGGACACCGAACGCGCTCTTCATGCGCGACCTCGATGCGGACGGCTTCTTCGCGCTCCTGACCGAACGGATCGCGCGGCTCTGAGGCGCCGGCACCCGCCCGGGTGCGGAACCTGCCCGGGCGCGCCCGCTCTCCGCAGGAGCAGGCCGGGTCAGGCCAGAGGCAGCGTCACGATGAAGCGGCTGCCCTGCCCCAGCTCGCTCTCGATGAGGAAGCGGCCGCGGTGCCGGTTCACGATATGCTTCACGATGGCGAGGCCCAGCCCGGTGCCGCCCTTCTCGCGCGAGCGGTGGTTGTCCACGCGGTAGAACCGCTCGGTCAGCCGCGGCAGATGGATGGCGTCGATCCCCTCGCCCCGATCCACCACCTCGATCCGCACCGCGGGCCCGAGCCGCGCGAGGCCCTCGGCATCGCGGGAGATCCCGACGGTGACAAGCTTGCCCGAAGCGCCGTATTTCACCGCATTCTCGATGAGGTTGTGAAAGACCTGCGTGAGCTGGTCGGGGTCTCCCGGCAGCAGGATCGGCCCCGCCTCGCCCTGACGCTGGATCTCGACGCCCGCGGCCTCGGCCATGGGGCGCAGCGCCGCGATGGCCTGTCCGATCACCGCCGTCACATCCACCGGGGTCTTCGGCCGCACCCTCTCTTCCGATTCCACCCGGCTCAGCGACAGGAGGTCCTGCACCAGCCGGTTCATCCGGCCCGCCTCCCGCGCCATGATGCCGAGAAACCGGCTCCGTGCCGCGGGATCGTCGCGCGCAGCGCCCTGCAGCGTCTCGATGAAGCCGAGGAGCGCCGTGAGGGGGGTGCGCAGTTCGTGGCTCACGTTCGCCACGAAGTCGCGCCGGATCGCGCCCATCTGCTCCTGCTCGGTGATGTCCTCGAAGGCGCAGAGCGCGCAGCTCTCGCCGTGGATGCGGACCGGCGTCACCGTCGCGCGATAGGTCACCTCCCGCGAGGGTCCGGTGATGATGTAGCGCGCGCGCCCCGGCCGATCGAGCCGGATCGCGCCCTCGATCGCATCGAGCAGCGCCGGCTGCCGCATCGCCATCACATAATGCCGCGCCACGCTCGCGGCGCCGAACAGCCGCTGCGCCGGCGCGTTGGCCGCCCGGATCCGCTCATCCGGGCCGATCAGCACGAGGGGCAGCGGCACACCCTCCAGAAGCTGAGTTGCATCCTGCGCCTGCATTGCGGTCTCCCTCTGCCTCGACCCCTTCCTGCCATGCGCCGAGGGTCAGTGCCAGCCGTGCCATTTCCGCAACAGAGGACAGAGAATGCCTCTTCAACCGGACCCGATCGGGAACCTGAACATTTCTTTCGAAACAAATCCGGCGGGGGCAGGTATCGGGGTGAGACGACAGGACGCGAGCAGGCACGGGCGGCCTTGGCTGAGACTGGTCTGGGACGGCGAAAAGCGGGTCGCACCGCTGCCCGATACGGCGGGTCCATCGCGGCTGAGGGACGGTCCCGCCGCCATCCGGCTGATCGCGACCGAGGGCGGACCTCCCGGGCCGTCCTCCATGGCCGAGACCGGTCTCTCGGGCCTCACCGCGCTGCTTCTGGCCGATCTTGCACCCGCGGCTGTCTCGGTGCCGCTGATCGCGGCCGATTGCGACGCCGTGGATCTTCTCCACCGGCTGCGCGGGCTGGGCTATGCGGGGCGCGTGATCGTGCGCTGCCCGCCGCTGCCCGCGCCGGATCTGGTCGAGCGCGAGCTCTCCCGCCATGCGGCGGGCCTCGCCATAAACCTCGTGGCCGGGGACTAGCGCCTCAGGCGTCGCGGGCTGCGGCCACACCCGCGGTGAAGTCGCGGATCAGGAGATCCGCCTCCTCGACGCCCACCGAGATGCGGAAGAAGCCCTCCGAAATGCCGAGCCGCGCCCGCACCTCAGGCGCGACCGCCCGGTGCGAGGAGGAGGCCGGGTGCGAGAGCGTGGTGCCGACGTCGCCCAGCGTGGGCGCGAAGGCCACGGCCGGCATGGCGCGGGTCAGCGCATTGGCCGCCGCGCGCCCGCCCTCGAGCTCGAAGGACAGCATGTTGCCGCCGCGCCGTCCGAGCAGCGCCACTGCTCGTGCCTGATCGGGATGATCGGCCCGCAGCGGATAGATCACGCGCCGCACCCCCGGCAGACCCGCCAGATGATCGGCCAGCCGGGCGGCAGTCTCCTCGGCCCGGTCGTAGCGGAGGTGGAAGGAGAGAAGCCCGCGCTCGGCCAGCCAGCAGTCGAACGGGCTGGGCGTAAGGCCCGTCGTCACCGCGAACAGCTCGACCGCCCGGCGCAGCTCGGCCGTGCGGCAGGCGACATAGCCGAGCGTCACGTCCGAATGGCCGGCCAGAAGCTTCGTCACCGAATGGATCACGATATCCGCGCCATGGTCGAAGGGCCGGATCCCCCGCGGGGTCGAGAAGGTGCTGTCGACGGCAAGAAGGATCCCCCGCGCGCGGCAGAGCGCGGCGATGCCATCGAGATCGGCTACCCGAAGCGTCGGGTTCGAGACCACCTCGATCAGCACGAGTTTCGTCTCGGGCCGGAGCGCCGCCTCGACCGCCGCCGCATCGGTGGCATCGGCGAGCGAGGTGGCGATCCCGAGCCGCGGCAGATCCTCGGCCATCATCCGCAGCGACCGGCCATAGAGCTGGTCGCCGCCCACCACATGATCGCCCGCACGCAGAAGGCCCAGTAGCACCGCCGCCACCGCCGCCATCCCCGAGCCCACGACGATCCCGCCCTCGGCCCCTTCCAGCGCATCGATCTTGCGCGCCAGCACCTCGGCATTGGGATGGCCCTCGCGGGCATAGGTGAAACCCTTGACCTGCCCCGCATATTGCGCGTCGAGCTGGTCGGGGTCGAGCGAGGCATAGACCACCGAGGGCTGCAGCGGCGTCACCACCGGCCGGCTCACGCTCTCGGGCCAGGGCGTCCGGCGCACGAGGCTTTCGGGAATGTCGTCGCGATCGGCCATGGGCGTCTCCTTCAGGCTGCCGGGGCGGCCCCGGCCGAATGGAAAGGGGCGGCCACCCGCCCCCCGTCAGCGGCCGCGCCGGTCAGAGCGCGGTGAGGCCCGCGCGGAAGCGGCGGGCGTTGGCCGCATAGCCCTCGGCCGAGGCGATCAGCCGGGCGCGCTCTTCCTCGGTCAGCTCTCTCACCACCTTGCCGGGAGAGCCCTTGACCAGCGAGAAATCCGGGATCTCCTTGCCCTCGGTCACGAGCGCACAGGCGCCGATCAGGCAGAACCGGCCGATCTTCGCGCCGTTGAGGACCGTGGCGCCCATGCCGATCAGGCTGTTCTCGCCGATGGTGCAGCCGTGCAGCATGGCCTTGTGGCCGATGGTGCAGTTAGCCCCCACCGTCAGCGGATAGCCCATGTCGGTGTGCAGCACCGCATTCTCCTGCACGTTCGAGCCCGCGCCGATCACGATCTCCTCGTTGTCGCCGCGCAGGGCCGCGCCGAACCAGACCGAGCTTCCGGCCTCCAGCACCACCTTGCCGATCACGCTCGCGCCGGGTGCGACCCAGGCCTCGGCATCGATGCGCGGCGCGACGCCGTCCAGTGCATAGATCATCTCGTCTCGAACTCCCCGTTGAGGCCGCGCACGAAGTCCATCAGGTCGGGCTGGCGGTCGCGGCGCAGACGCTCGGCGGAGAGGATCATTTTCAGCTGCTCCTCCGCAAGGTCGAGATCGCGATTGACGAGCACATAATCATATTCCGCCCAATGGCTGATCTCGTCCTTCGAGCGCGCCATGCGGGTGGCGATCACCTCCTCGCTGTCCTGCGCCCGCGACCGCAGGCGGCGGTCGAGCTCACCGATCGAGGGCGGCAGCACGAAGATCGAGACCACGTCGCGGCCGAGCGAGGAGTTGCGGATCTGCTGGCCGCCCTGCCAGTCGATGTCGAACAAGGTGTCGTGGCCCTGCTCCAGCGCCTTCTCGACCGGAGCCTTGGGCGAGCCGTAGAAATTGCCGAAGACCTCGGCATGTTCGAGCATCTCGCCCGCCTCGACGGCGGCGATGAATTCGTCGCGGGTGCGGAAGTAGTAATCGCGCCCGTCCACCTCGCCCGGCCGCGGCGCGCGGGTGGTGGCCGAGACCGAGAAGCGGATCGAGGGATCCCAGGCGGTCAGCCGCTTCGAGAGGGTCGATTTGCCCGCGCCCGACGGCGAGGAGAGGATCAGAAGAAGTCCACGACGGGCCAAGGGCTTACTCCACGTTCTGGATCTGCTCGCGCATCTGGTCGATGACGGTCTTCAGGTCGAGCCCGACCCGCGTCAGCGCCAGCGACTGCGCCTTCGAGCAGAGCGTGTTGGCCTCGCGCATGAACTCCTGCACGAGGAAATCCATCCGCCGCCCCACGGGCGCCGTCTCGCCCAGAAGCGTGCGGGCGGCCGCGACATGGGCCGCCAGCCGGTCGAGCTCTTCGGTCACGTCCTGCTTGACGGCCAGAAGCGCCAGCTCCTGCGCGATGCGGGTCTCGTCGAGACCCTCGCCTGCCGCGAGGAGACGGGCCAGATTTTCACGAAGCGCGAATGGCGCGGCCTCGCGGCGCGCCTCGGCCTCGGTGCGGGCCTCGGCAGTAAGCGCCTCGATCCGGTCGAGCTGCGCGCCGATCAGCCGGGCCAGAGCCTCGCCCTCGCTGCGCCGCATCTCGGTGAAGGCCGCCAGCAGCTCCGGCAGTTCGGCCAGCAGCGCCGCGCGGAGCGGGCCCGTATCCTCGACCCCCGTCGCCTGTTCGAGGACGCCACGCAGCCCCAGCACGTCGGCCGGGCTCGCCGGGCGCAGCTCGATCCCCGAGCCGTGCGCAGCCGCCGAAACCTCGGCCAGCGCGCGCAGCATCGACTGGAGCGCGCCGACGTTGACCCGGAGCCCGTCCGTTCCGCCCTCGGCCGCGACCTTGAGCGAGAGGCTGACGCTGCCCCGTTGCAGAACCCGGCCGAGTTCGGCCCGGATCGCGGGCTCCAGCCCCTCGATCCAGTCCGGCACCCGCAACCGCAGATCGAGGCCCTTGCCGTTCACCGAGCGCAGTTCCCAGAGCCAGGAGTGGCCCTCGCCCTGGCCGCGGCGCGCCGCGAAGCCGGTCATCGAGCTGATCATGCAGTCCTCCTCGACCCCGCCCGTCCGTTTACCATTCTCTCAGAATCTTCACCCCGAGATACGAAAGGAGGGATAGATTAACATTTGAATAACCATTGCGGCCGGAGCCCGGCTTCGCCCGCAGCGGCGCATAACAGAGCGACGGATGCGCGGCAAGCCGCGCGGCCCCATGGGAAACGGGAGGCAAGTCATGAGCATGAGGATGGGCGGCACCGGCGTGGGACAGACCGGCGGCGGGCGGACGGGGGTCGATCCGGCGTCGCTCGCGCTGCTGCGCAGTTACTGGCACGAGCTGCGCCTGCGCGCCGAGGGCGAGCTGCCGCGTCGGGGAGACATCGATCCGCGCCGCATAGAGGAGGCGCTGAGCTGCGCCTTCCTCGCCGAGCGGATCGCGCCCGGCATGGCGCGCTTCCGCCTCGCCGGGATGCATCTGGCCGACCTCATGGGCATCGATGTGCGCGGCATCCCGATCTCGACCCTGTTCGACGTGGACTCGCGCGAACGTCTGGCGAGCGTCGTGGCGCGCGTTCTGACCGGGCCGGGCGTGGGCGAGGTCTGGCTCGGGTCGCCCGCCTCGCTCGGTCGCGCCGCGCTGACCGGGCGGCTCCTGCTGCTGCCGCTGCGGCCGGAAGGAAGCCAGCCGCTGATCTTCGGCTGCCTCGTGACCGATGGTGCCATCGGCCGCGCGCCGCGGCGGCTCACGATCCTGCGCTCGGCCGTGGACATGGTCGATGCCCAGCCCGCCGAACGGCCGGGCCCGCGCCTGCGCCTGCGCCTGCCCGATTTCGGCGCGGCCGGGCTCGAACCGCCGCCGCCGCCGCCGCGCGCCGCCCCGGGGCGCAAGCATCTCCGGCTGGTCAAGGGCTGACCGCAACGCCCAAGTCCTGCCGGACGAAAAAGCCGCCCCGGAGGGCGGCTTTTCCTGCATATCAATAGCTTGCAGCCAAAAGCTGAAGCGGTGTCAGAGGGCCACGCGCCGCGCCGCTTCCCGCATCGTCGTCAGCTCCTCGGCCACGAGGAAGGCCAGCTCCAGCGACTGCGAGGCGTTGAGGCGCGGATCGCAGGCGGTGTGGTAGCGGTTGGACAGATCCTCGTCCGTCACCGCGCGCAGGCCGCCGGTGCATTCCGTCACATCCTGCCCCGTCATCTCGAAATGCACGCCGCCGGGGATCGAGCCCTCGGCCTTGTGGATCGAGAAGAACTCGCGCACCTCGCGCAGCACGGAATCGAACGGGCGGGTCTTGTAGCCCGAAGCCGCCTTGATCGTGTTGCCGTGCATCGGGTCGCAGCACCAGGTCACCTTGGCCCCTTCCTCGCGGACGGCCCGGATCAGACGCGGCAGGTGCTCTCCCACCTTGCCCGCGCCGAAGCGCGCGATCAGCGTGAGCCGCCCGGCCTCGTTCTGCGGGTTGAGCTTGGCCATCAGCACCTTGAGATCCTCGACCGTGGTCGAGGGGCCGCATTTCAGCCCGATCGGGTTCAGCACGCCGCGGCAGAATTCGACATGCGCGCCGTCGATCTGACGGGTGCGGTCGCCGATCCAGATCATGTGGCCCGAGCCCGCGACGGGCTGGCCGGTGATCGAGTCGATGCGGCAGAGCGCCTCCTCATATTCGAGCAGAAGCGCCTCGTGCGAGGTGTAGAAATCCACCGTCGAGAGATTGTGCGAGGTCGAGCCGTTCACGCCCGCGGCCGACATGAAGTCGAGCGCGTCCGAGATCCGGTTCGAGATGTCGCGGTAGCGCTCTGCCTTGTCCTGCTCGCAGAAGCCCAGCGTCCAGGAATGCACGCGGTGGATATCCGCGAAGCCGCCGGTCGAGAAGGCGCGCAGCAGGTTGAGCGAGGCCGCTGCCTGGGTATAGGCCTGCAGCATCCGCTGCGGATCGGGGATGCGCGCCTCGGGGCTCGGGTCGAAGCCGTTGATGATGTCGCCCCGGTAGGAGGGCAGCTCCATCCCGTTGATGACCTCGGTCGGCGCCGACCGCGGCTTGGCGAACTGGCCGGCCATGCGGCCCACCTTCACCACCGGCACTTTCGCGCCGTAGGTCAGCACGATGGCCATCTGCAACAGCACACGGAACGTGTCGCGGATGTTGTCGGCGGAGAATTCCGAGAAGCTCTCGGCGCAGTCGCCGCCCTGCAGCAGGAACGCACGTCCCTCGGCCGCTTCCGCCAGCGCCGCCTTCAGCTTGCGGGCTTCGCCAGCAAAGACGAGCGGGGGATATTTCGCAAGCTGCCCCTCCACCGCCTTGACGGCAGCGGCGTCCGGGTAATCGGGCATCTGGATGCGCGGTTTGGCGCGCCAGTCGGTCTTGGTCCAGCCCCTGGTCATCACGGGTCCTCCGGCAGCTTTCGGTCTGGGGCGCGATATACGGAAAGCGACCGCCCTTGGGAAGCGGAATTGGTCGAAGTTGCACCTTGAAGGGTGTTTCAAATCCTGTTTCACAGGACTGCAAACGACGCACAAGGTCGCAACATGACCATCTCTCCCGCCAAGGCCGCCGCCCCCGACAAGGCCCGCCGGCCCCGACGCTTCGTCTTCCTGCTGCTCGACCGTTTCACGATGATCTCCTTCGCGGGCGCCATCGAGCCTTTGCGGATCGCGAACCGGGTCGCGGGACGGCCGCTCTATGCCTGGGCGCTGGCCGGCGAGAACGGGACCGAGGCGGTCTGCTCGAACGGCGCGGCCTTCCGGCTCGACATGGGCCTCGAGGAGATCGACCGCGAGGATGTGCTTCTGGTCTGCGGCGGGATCGACGTGCAGAAGGCCACCACCCGGCCGGTGGTGAACTGGCTCCGGCGCGAGGCGCGGCGGGGCGTCACGATCGGCGGGCTCTGCACCGGGGCCTATGCGCTGGCCAAGGCGGGGCTTCTCGACGGCAAGAAGGCCACCATCCACTGGGAGAACCAGGACGGCTTCACCGAGGAATTCGAGGAGGTGCGGCTGACGAAATCCGTCTTCGTGATGGACGGCAACCGGCTGACCACTGCGGGCGGCACGGCCTCGATCGACATGATGCTGAAGATCATCGCCCGCGATCAGGGCGACGACATCGCCAACACCGTGGCCGACCAGCTGATCTATTCCTCGATCCGCACCGATCAGGACACGCAGCGCCTCTCGATCCCGACCCGGATCGGCGTGCGGCACCCGAAGCTCTCCGAGGTGATCCGCAAGATGGAGGCCAATATCGAGGATCCGATCAGCCCCGCCGATCTGGCCGAGGAGGTGGGCATGTCGACCCGCCAGCTCGAGCGGCTGTTCCGCCGCTACCTCAATCGCTCGCCCAAGCGCTACTACATGGAACTGCGGCTGCAGAAGGCGCGCAACCTGCTGATGCAGACCGACATGAGCGTCATCAACGTGGCGCTGGCCTGCGGCTTCGCGAGCCCGTCGCATTTCTCGAAATGCTACCGCGCCCATTACGCGACCACCCCCTACCGCGAGCGCGGCACGCAGAGCGCGCCCGGGGCGGTCGAGGAGGAGTGAGCGATGCGGCGGACCCTCTGCCCGGGCAGGCGGAGCGGCTTCCGGCGAGCGGCATGGACGAGGCCGCAGCGGTGGCGATCTTCGTGCGGCACCTGCACCTCAGATGCTCCCTTTTCTTTTGAACCGGGGCAAAATAGGGTCTGCGGCAGGATCTCGATCCAACCAGGGAGTTCTACAATGAAAAAGCTGCTTCTGGCCGGCACGGCCACCCTCGCACTGACCGGTGCCGCCTCGGCAGAAGATGTCAAGATGGGCATCATCCTCGGCTTCACCGGGCCGCTCGAATCGATCACGCCGAACATGGCCTCGGGCGCGGAGCTCGCGGTCAACGAGGTGAATGAAGCGGGCACGCTGCTCGAGGGTTCCAAGGTGACGGTGGTGCGCGCCGACTCGACCTGCGTCGATGCGGCGGCGGCGACGGCTGCGGCCGAACGTCTCGTCACCTCGGACAAGGTGCAGGGCATCATGGGCGCCGACTGCTCGGGCGTCACCGGCGCCGTGCTCCAGAACGTCGCGCGCCCGAACGGCGTCGTGATGATCTCGCCCTCGGCCACCTCGCCCGCCCTGTCGGAGGCCGAGGACGACGGGCTGTTCTTCCGCACCGCCCCCTCCGACGCCCGTCAGGGCGAAGTGATCGCCGAGATCCTGAAGGAGCGCGACATCGGCTCGGTCGCGATCACCTACACCAACAACGACTACGGCAAGGGCCTCGCGGATTCGATCCAGCAGGCCTTCGAGAAGGCCGGCGGCAAGGTCACGATCTCGGCCGCGCATGAAGACGGCAAGGCGGACTATTCGGCCGAAGTGGCGGCGCTCGCGGCGGCCGGCGGCGACATGCTGGTCGTGGCGGGCTATGTCGATCAGGGCGGCAAGGGCGTGATCCAGGCGGCCCTCGACACCGGCGCCTTCGAGACCTTCTTCCTGCCCGACGGCATGTATGGCGATGCGCTGGTCGAGGCGATCGGATCGCCGCTCGACGGCTCGTTCGGCACCGTGCCCGGCACCGACAGCGAGGGTGCGACGAAGATTCTCGATATGGCCAAGGAAGCGGGCTTCGACGGCACCTCCTCCTATGTGGGCGAGAGCTACGACGCGGCGTCGCTGATCCTGCTCGCGATGCAGGCGGCGGGGTCCGCGGCCCCGGCCGACTACAAGTCGAAGATCGAGGAAGTGGCGAACGCGCCTGGAGAAAAGATCTATCCCGGCGATCTCGCCAAGGCGATCGAGCTGCTGAAGGCCGGCACCGACATCGACTATGTGGGCGCCACCAACGTCGAGCTGATCGGCCCCGGCGAGAGCGCGGGCAGCTTCCGGGAATATACCGTGAAGGACGGCAAGTTCGAAACGGACCGCTTCCGCTAAGACAGGCAAGCGTATAAGGACCGGCACGGCCCGGGGCGCGCATCTGTGTGCCTTGGGCCGTTGCCATTCCAAGAACAAGGCCCGGCGCCCATGCGGGAGGGTGCGAAACGGCGGGCAAAGGGGAAAGAATGATAGCAGTCGAAAACCTGCACAGGCACTTCGGCGGTTTCCGGGCCGTGGATGGCGCATCGCTGCAGATCGCCACCGGCTCGATCACCGGGCTGATCGGACCGAACGGGGCGGGAAAGACCACGCTGTTCAACGTGATCGCGGGGCGGCTGCCGCCGACCTCGGGACGGGTCACGATGGACGGCGAGGAGATCACCGGCCTGCCGCCGCACGCGCTCTTTCACAAGGGACTGTTGCGCACCTTCCAGATCGCGCACGAGTTCGGCTCGATGAGCGTACGGGAAAATCTCATGATGGTTCCGGCCCGCCAGTCCGGCGAGACGTTGTGGAACGCCTGGTTCCGCCGCGGCGCGGTGGCGGCCGAGGAGCGGCGGCTGCGCGACAAGGCCGACGAGGTGCTGGAGTTCCTGACGATCTCGCATCTCGCCGACGAGAAGGCCTCGAACATCTCGGGCGGGCAGAAGAAGCTTCTCGAGCTCGGGCGCACCATGATGGTGGATGCCAAGATCGTCTTCCTCGATGAGGTGGGCGCCGGCGTGAACCGGACGCTTCTGAACACGATCGGCGATGCCATCGTGCGGCTGAACGAGGAGCGCGGCTATACGTTCTGCGTCATCGAGCACGACATGGATTTCATCGCCCGCCTCTGCAACCCGGTCATCTGCATGGCCGAGGGCAAGGTGCTGGCGGAAGGAACTGTCGAGGAAGTGAAGAACGACGAGCGGGTGATCGAGGCCTATCTCGGCACCGGCCTCAAGAACAAGGTGGTGGGTCATGCGTGAGACCTCCGGCGCCGTGCGGGAGGCCGCCGTGGGAGCCTCCGGCGGGGATATTTGGACCAGCGTGAAAGGGCAATTGCCTCTGGGAGGCTGCCGTGGCTGAGCCTTTCCTGATCGGCGAGAGCATGACGGGCGGCTATGGCGCCGCCGACATCCTGCACGGCTGCACGCTGGCCGTGGAGAAGGGCCAGATCGCGGTGATCGTGGGCCCGAACGGCGCGGGCAAGTCGACGGCCATGAAGGCGGTCTTCGGGATGCTGCGCCTGCGGGCCGGCCATGTGAAGCTGGAGGGCGAGGACATCACCGCCCTGACGCCGCAGGCGCGCGTGGCCAAGGGCATGGCCTTCGTGCCCCAGACCCACAACATCTTCACCTCGATGACGGTGGAGGAGAACCTCGAGATGGGCGCCTTCCTGCGGCGCGACGACATCCGGGGCACGATGGAGCAGGTCTACGAGCTGTTCCCGATCCTGAAGGACAAGCGCCGGCAGGCGGCGGGCGAGCTGTCGGGCGGGCAGCGCCAGCAGGTGGCGGTGGGCCGCGCGCTGATGACCCAGCCCAAGGTGCTGATGCTGGACGAGCCGACGGCCGGCGTCTCTCCGATCGTGATGGACGAGCTGTTCGACCGGATCATCGAGGTGGCGCGCACCGGCATCTCGATCCTGATGGTCGAGCAGAATGCCCGGCAGGCGCTGATGATCGCCGACAAGGGCTATGTCCTCGTGCAGGGCGCCAACCGCTTCACCGACACGGGGCCCGCGCTGATGGCCGACCCCGAGGTGCGCCGTTCCTTCCTCGGGGGTTGAGAGATGGATATCCTGAACGCCCTCGTGGCATTCCTCAATTTCGTCTTCGTGCCGGGTCTGGCCTACGGGGCGCAGCTGGCGCTCGGGGCGCTCGGCGTCACGCTGATCTACGGGATCCTGCGCTTCTCGAACTTCGCCCACGGCGACACAATGGCCTTCGGCACAATGGTGACGATCCTCGGCACCTGGGGGCTGCAGGCGGCGGGGGTGACGGCGGGACCGCTGCCCACCGCCCTTCTCGCCCTGCCCCTGGGCATCGCGGTGACGGCGGCGCTGGTGCTGGCGACCGACCGCGCGGTCTACCGCTTCTACCGGCGGCAGAAGGCGGCGCCGACCATCCTCGTCATCGTCTCGCTGGGCGTCATGTTCGTGATGAACGGGATCGTCCGCTTCATCATTGGCGTGGAGGAGATCGGCTTCGCCGACGGCGAGCGGTTCCTGATCACTGCCGGCGATTTCCGCAAGATGACGGGGCTTTCGGAGGGACTCGCCATCAAGACCACGCAGGCGATCACGGTGGTGACGGCGCTGATCGTGGTGGCGGCGCTGTTCTGGTTCCTGAACCGCACCCGCACCGGCAAGTCGATGCGCGCCTTCTCGGACAATGAGGATCTGGCGCTGCTCTCGGGCATCAACCCCGAGCGGGTGGTGGCCGTGACCTGGATCCTGGCCGCGGCGCTCGCCACCACGGCGGGCGTGCTCTACGGGCTCGACAAGAGCTTCAAGGCCTTCACCTACTTCCAGCTCCTGCTGCCGATCTTCGCCGCGGCCATCGTGGGCGGGCTCGGCAGCCCGCTCGGCGCCATTGCGGGCGGCTTCGTCATCGCCTTCTCGGAAGTGACGGTGACCTATGCCTGGAAGAAGGTTGCGACCTACCTCCTGCCCGACGCGCTGGCCCCCGACGGGCTCGTGCAGCTCATGTCCACCGACTACAAGTTCGCGGTGAGCTTCACGATCCTCATCATCGTCCTGCTGTTCATGCCCACCGGGCTCTTCAAGGGGAAATCGGTATGAACCGCACCCTCCTCCTCTTCGCCTTCGTGGCGCTGCTCTTCGTGGGGACGGGCGTCCTGCAGAGCTGGAACTCGGCGCTCGGCATCCTGAACATGGCGCTGATCTCGGCGATCATGGCGCTCGGGGTGAACATGCAGTGGGGCTACGCGGGCCTCTTCAACGTGGGCGTGATGGGCTTCGTGGCGCTCGGCGGCCTTGCGGTGGTGGTGACGGCGGCGCAGCCGGTGCCGGGGGCCTTCTCGGCCGGCGGCTGGGGCGTCCTTGCCGCGCTGGCGCTCGGCGCGGCCACGATCGGCGGGGCCGTGGCGGTCTGGCGGCGGATGGCGAAGGGCTGGGCGCGGACGGTGGCGCTGCTTGCGGTGCTGATCGGCGGCTTCTTCGCCTATCGCGCCATCTTCGATCCGGCCGTCGCCGCCATCGAGGCCATCAACCCTGCGCTCTACGGCAATATCGGCGGCCTCGGCCTGCCGGTGCTGCTGGCCTGGCCCGCGGGCGGGCTTCTCGCGGCCCTCGCCGCCTGGGCCATCGGCAAGACGGCGCTGGGGCTGCGGTCCGACTATCTCGCCATCGCGACGCTCGGGATCGCCGAGATCATCATCGCCGTGATGAAGAACGAGGACTGGCTGGCGCGCGGGGTCAAGAACATGATCTCGCTGCCCCGCCCCGTGCCCTATGAGGTGGATCTCCAGCAGAGCGCCGGCTTCGTGGCCTGGGCGCAGGGCTGGGGCTACGATCCCGTCACCGCTTCGGCCATCGTGGTAAAGCTCTGCTATGCGGCCCTGTTCGTGGCGGTGCTCGCGATCATCGTGACGCTCTCGGAGCTCGCGCTGAGATCGCCGTGGGGCCGGATGATGCGGGCGATCCGCGACAACGAGGTGGCGGCCGAAGCCATGGGCAAGGATGTGACCCGCCGGCATCTGCAGATCTTCGTCCTCGGCGCGGCGGTCATCGGCATCGCGGGGGCGATGATGACCACGCTCGACAGCCAGCTCACGCCCGGAACCTACAATCCGCTGCGCTTCACCTTCCTCGTCTGGGTGATGGTGATCGTGGGCGGGTCGGGCTCGAACTGGGGCGCCGTGCTGGGCGGCTTCCTCATCTGGTGGCTCTGGGTCATGGTCGAGCCGATCGGGCTGTCTCTCCTCGGAGCGATCACCGCCGGGATGGCCGATGGCTCGTGGCTGAAGGCCCATCTGCAGGATTCCGCGGCGCATATGCGGCTCCTGACCATGGGGCTGATCCTGCTTCTCGTGCTGCGCTTCTCGCCGCGCGGGCTTATCCCAGGGCGCTGAGACGGTGCCGCCCGCGCCGGTGTTTCTGCTGCTGGCGGCCGGGGCGTCCCGCAGGATGCGGGGCGCGGACAAGCTGATGGAGCCGGTGGCGGGCGAGCCCCTCCTCCGGCTTCAGGCCCGCCGGGGGATCGCGGCGGGGCTTGCCGTCCTCGTGACCCTGCCGCCGGACAGGCCGGAGCGGTGGGCGGCGCTCGAGGGGCTCGCGGTGCAGCGCCTGCCGGTGCCCGACGCGGCAGAGGGGCTTGCCGCTTCGATCCGCGCCGGCGTGGCGGCGGCACCGCCGGATGCGGCGGTCCTCCTCCTCCTCGCGGACCTGCCCGAGATCGAGGCTACCGACCTTGCCCAAATGGCCGCGCTGCACCGTGAAGCGCCGAAGGCCCTCCTGCGCGCCACAACCGCCGACGGGCGGCCGGGCCATCCCATCCTCTTTCCTGCCGACCTGCGCCCCGAGCTTCAGGCGCTAAAGGGCGATCAGGGTGCGCGGCGCATCCTCGAGCGCGCGGCCGGGCGGCTTCGCCTCGTTCCGCTCGCGGGCACGCGGGCTGTCACCGATCTCGATACGCCCGAGGACTGGGCGCTCTGGCGGGCCCGCACCGGCCACTGAGCCAGCGCGCAATGGGATTTCCGCCCGGACTGGGAAAGCGCCCCCGATGCCCCGCCGTCAGCGGACGAGGACCCTTTCCGGTTTGGGAACACGGACGGGACGGGCCAAAGCGAAGGCCGCCTGACCCTCTGGGCTGCGCAGCTCGGGGAAGAGTTCCAGAAGTTCGGTCCTCTGCGCGTTGCCCATACCGTTGATAAGACGCGCCGTCGGCTGGAAGCTCTCGGTCCAGGCTCCGTTCGCCAGCACCACCTCGTGCCGGTCGAACATCAGGTGGAGATAGGTCGTGCCGCTGCACTCGACCTCGCGGATGCCCCGCGGGCCTACCAGATGCTTCGCGGCCACCAGCACCTCCGGCGCATCGAAATGCAGTGCCGTGCGGTCGCGCGAGACGAGGATCCGGTGGTTCGGGCTCACCATCATGTCGCGGTCGGGCAGGTCCGGCCCGAGGCTTCCCTTCTCGATCAGCACCGGCTTCAGGTGCGGAAAGGCGGCGAGCGTCGCATGATCGAGCCGCCGCCGGCTGATCCAGCGGAGGGGCTGGAGGCCGTTGTCGCGCGTGACGATCCGGTCGCCGGCGGCCAGCGCCTCGACCGCCACCTCGCCGCGAACGGTCGCGATCAGCGTGCCGGGGGTGAAGCAGGCGACCACGGGCGGCCTGCCGATCTGGATTTGGTCAGCCATGGTGGCTCCTTCCCGCGTTCCCGCGCCGCGGATCGGGACAGGCCCGGGTCGCGGCTCCGCAATGCGGATCGGGAGACCTCCGGTGCTGCTCCGGGCGCGACGACCCGGAGCCGGCGAAAGGCGATATGAAAAGCATCAGGATCAAATGAACTCTGGCCTCAAGCCGCACCTGGAACTCCCGATCCGCACCTGCGGTTGCCCGGTCAAACTCACCGCCGCAAGGTCCGGCGCCACCAAGGCGGGACATTAAAACAGTAGCAATTTCTGCGGCTTGCCCCAAGGACAACGCAGGAGGCCCGCTGTCTCCATGCCCTGCGCCGCAGGTCTGACGGGCAGGCGATGGGCAGGAAATCAACCGGCGCTGGCAGAGCCTGTCCCTCGCGCGGAAGGGCGCCTCGGCCCGCATTGATGGCGATCCCTCAAGCGGCACGGGGGATTGGTCAGATGCTGGGGGGATCCGGCGCTCGCGGCAGGATGAGACACCCGTCCGAGGCACAACTTGCGCTTGAAAGATCGGTTGGGATGCCCGACCGGGCTTTCAGAGCCGTCCTAGTAGGCGCCGGACGTCCGTCTCGGTTCCGTTGGCGCGAATTGCGCCATGTCCGTCCCTGCGAACGGGCGCGCCCTGTGGGATCTGCCCCCGGCGAGACCGCGAGATCCCGAGGCACTGATCCGCGCGCGCGAGCGCAGCCCCGGTCGAGAGCTGAAATCCCATGGTCTTCCTCCCACTGATCCGCGCGGCGCGCGCGCGGCCCACCCGTTGAGATCGGGGGACCGGGAAGCGGCTGGGCGCCGTTTTCACTGGAATATCCGGATCACTGGTGCGGCTGGTCGGACTCGAACCGACACTCCGTGAGGAAAGGGTGTTTGAGACCCCCGCGTCTACCATTCCGCCACAACCGCACGCGAGGCACGGTGTAGCTTGAGGCCCCGCCTCCGTCAATCTGCCGAAGCCGGACCCTTCGGGAGGCAGTGACGGCCGTGGCCGGACGGGCAGCGGGGCCGCGACCGGCACACGGTCTTTCGTCTTGACCGCCGCCGGCGCGCATGCTGCAACCCGCGCGACACCGAAGCTGGAGGCGGAGCGATGACACGCAGGTTCCTGATGCTGGCAGCCGCTGCCGGATCGGCCGGGCTCTTGCTCGGCGCACTGGCCTTCCAGTTCATCGGCGGTCTGCCGCCCTGCCCGCTCTGCCTCTGGCAGCGCTGGCCGCACCTGCTGGCGGTGCTCGCGGGGGCGGTGGCGTTCGTCTGGCCTGCGCGGATCGTGGCGCTTCTCGGGGCGCTCGGCGCGGCGACCTCGGCCGGGGTCGGCCTCTTCCATGTCGGCGTCGAGCAGAAATGGTGGGAAGGGCTCGCCTCCTGTTCGACCGGCTCGATCGAGGGCATCTCGGCCGCCGACCTGCTGAACCCGTCGGTCGATCTGGGGCCGGTGGTGCGCTGCGACGAGATCGCCTGGCAGATGCTGGGGATCTCGATGGCGGGCTGGAACGTGATCCTCTCGGCGCTCCTGGCGGCGCTCTGGATCGCGGCCGCGCTGAAGCGGGACTGATCCGGGCCTCCGCCTCACAGATCCGCGCGCAGCCGGTAGCCCGGCGCATGGAGGAGACGCACCGAGGTGATCGGGCGGCCCTCCGCCTCCGTCACCCGCTCGCAGAGAAAGAGCGCGGCGCCCGGTGCGCAGCCGAGGATGTCCGCCTCCTCGGGGCTCGCGTTCGCGGCCGAGAAGACGATGTCGCCGCCGGTCCAGGGCACATGGCTCACCAGCCACTCGTTCGGGCTGATGCGGCGGAAATCGGGCGCGGGCTCGGGCAGCACGGCCGGATCGAGCCAGCGCTCCTCGTAGATCGCGGGCCGGTTGTCGGCCAGATGCAGACCCCGCAGCCGGAGGAGAGGCACCCCCGGCAGGCTCCGAAAGAGCGAGGCCACGGCGGGGGGCGGCTCGGCCCGGCGCTCCTCGATCAGGTGAAACGCATAGCTCTGCCCGCGGCCCTCGATCTCGAGCCGCGTCACGGGAATATCGAAACGCGCGCGCCGCACCGGATGAAGCGCCACCCGCGTGCCGGCCTTGCGGCGGCGCTCCAGTAGCCCGGCCGCGGCCAGATCGCGCAACGCCCGGTTCACGGTGGTGCGGGCGCAGCCAAGTTCCTCGGCCAGCGCCTCCTCCGTCGGGATCAGCGTCCCCGGCGCCCAATGGCGCGCCTCGATCCGGCGCAGCACCTCGGCGCGGATGTCCTCCCAGCCGAGCGCCATCAGAGGAGCCCCCGCAGCCGCGCCATCACCCGCCGGTAGCCGGCCTCGATCCGCGAGCGGGCGACATGGCGGCCGCCCGTCACGACATGGCGCCCGGCCGACCAGACCTCCGAGACCATCCGGTCGCTGCCCGCGAAGATCCAGGCGTCGAGGAGCCCGTCGCCGGAACGTCCCTCGAGATCGACCGCCCCCCGGTCGAGCGCAAGGAGATCGGCCCAGAGCCCCGGCGCGAGCGCGCCCGACGCCCTTCCCGCGGCCTGCGCCCCGCCCGCCAGCGCCGCCTCATGGAGCACGCGTCCGCTCGACCCGCCGGCGGTGGCGAAGGGCGCCCGCACCCGGTCGCGCAGTCGCTGCGAATAGTCGAGCTGGCGCAGTTCCTCGGACAGCGCGATGCGGATGTTGCTGTCCGAGCCGATCCCGAAGCGCCCGCCCGCCGCCAGATAGCGCGCCCCGTCGAAGATCCCGTCACCGAGGTTGGCTTCCGTCACCGGACAGAGACCCGCGACCGCGCCGGTCCGGGCCAGCCGGTCGGTCTCGACGGGCTGCATCTGGGTGCAATGGATCAGGCACCAGCGAGCGTCGACCGGCTGATGGTCGAGGAGCCAGCTCACGGGGCGCGCGCCGAGCGCTGCCTCCACCTCCGCCACCTCTGCCGCCTGCTCGGCCAGATGCATGTGAATGGGCCCGGAGCCCGCCAGAGCCACGGCGGCCTGAAGCCCCTGCGCGCTCACGGCGCGCAGCGAATGGGGCGCCACACCCAGGGTGGCATCGGCGGGAAGGCCGGCCAGCGCCCGCCGCGCGCCGTCGAGGAGGCCCGCATAGGAGGCCAGATCCGAGCCGAACCGCACCTGCCCCGGCGCGAGCGCCCGCCCGTCGCAGCCGCCCTGCTGATAGAGCACCGGCAGCAGCGTGAGCCCCAGCCCCGAGGTCTCGGAGGCCGCGCAGATCCGCGCCGCCATCTCGGCCGGATCGGCATAGGCGCGCCCGTCCGGCCGGTGGTGGAGATAGTGGAATTCCGCCACCGCCGCGAAGCCCGCCTCGAGCATCTCGATCTGGGCGAAGGCGGCAATCGCCTCGACCTCGTCGGGCGTGAGGCTCTCGAGGAAGCGGAACATGAGCCGCCGCCAGGTCCAGAAACTGTCCTGCCCGTCGGGGCCGCGGCCCTCGGTGAGGCCGGCCATGGCGCGCTGGAAGGCGTGGGAATGCAGGTTCACCGGCGCCGGCAGGAGACAGCCCACCCGCACCGCCTCCGCCCCGGCAGCCGTGCCGGGGAGGACCGAGGCGATCTTCCCGCCCTCGATGCGGATCGTCACGTCCCGGGCCCAGCCCTCGGGCAGGAGCGCCTCCTCGGCATGGATGAGCTGCATGGCCCCTCCCCTTGACAGGTTCCATTATGTGCACACAAATTACGATCAAGCGCGCTCAGAAGGCAAGATGCATGATGATTCTCGGCAATCTGCGGGTGGCAACGCTGAGCGACGGCTACGGGCTGATCCCCGACGCCGCGATCCTGATCGAGGGCGGCCGCATCCAATGGGTCGGTCCCGAGGCCCACCTGCCGCCCTCCGCTGCGCCCCGGCACGACATGGGCGGGCGGCTCTGCACGCCCGCGCTGATCGACTGCCATACCCATGCGGTCTTCGCAGGCACCCGCGCGGCCGAGTTCGAGATGCGGCTGAAGGGCGCCTCCTATGCCGAGGTGGCGGCAGCGGGCGGCGGCATCGTCTCGACGGTGATGGCCACCCGCGCCGCCGGCGCCGACGAGCTTCTGGCGGCGAGCCTGCCCCGGATCGATGCGATGCTGGCGGGCGGCGTCGGCACGGTCGAGATCAAGTCGGGCTACGGGCTCGACATCGAGACCGAGCTCCGGATGCTGCGCGTCGCGCGCCGGATCGGTGAGCTGCGCAAGGTCCGGGTCCGCACGAGCTTTCTCGGCGCCCATGCCGTGCCGCCGGACCATCGCGGCCGTCCCGACGCCTATCTGGCCGAAGTCGTGCTGCCCGCGCTGAAGGTGGCGCAGGACGAGGGACTCGTCGATGCGGTGGATGGGTTCTGCGAGGGCATCGCCTTCTCGCCCGCGCAGATCGCCCATCTCTTCGCACAGGCGCACAAGCTGCGGCTGCCGGTGAAGCTTCATGCCGAGCAGCTTTCGAACCTCGGCGGCGCGGCGCTGGCGGCGCGCCACGATGCGCTCTCGGCCGATCATCTCGAATATCTCGATGCCGAGGGCGTGGCGGCGCTCGCCGCGGCGGGAACCGTGGCCGTGCTGCTGCCCGGCGCCTTCTACGCACTGCGCGAGACGCAGGCACCCCCGGTGGCGGCGCTCCGCGCGGCGGGCGTGCCGATGGCGGTGGCGACCGACCTGAACCCCGGCACCTCTCCGCTGGGCGCGTTGGGGCTCGCCATGAACATGGCCTGCACCCTCTTCCGCCTGACGCCAGAGGAGGCTCTGGCCGGCACCACGATCCATGCCGCCCGTGCACTCGGGCTCTCCGACACCGGCCGCATCGCGCCGGGCTTCCGCGCCGATCTCGCCATCTGGGAGGCCGAGCATCCGGCCGAACTCAGCTGGCGCATCGGCCCCGCGCCCCTCCATGCCCGCCTCCACGAGGGAGAGTTCGTCTGATGGAAATCCTCGTCCCGGGCCAAGCCACGCTCGCGCAGCTCGAAGCGATCTGGCGCGAGGGGCGGCGCGCGCGTCTGGCCCCCGAGGCGCGCCCCGCCGTCGAGGCGGCCGCCGCCCGCGTGGCCGAGGCCGCGGCCGGCACGGCGCCGGTCTATGGCGTGAACACGGGCTTCGGCAAGCTCGCGAGCCTCAAGATCGCTCCGGCCGATACGGCGCAACTGCAACGCAACCTGATCCTGTCGCACTGCTGCGGCGTGGGCGAGCCTATGCCCCCGTCCACGGCGCGGCTGATGATTGCGCTGAAGCTCCTGTCGCTCGGCCGCGGCGCCTCGGGCGTGCGCTGGGAGATCGTGGCGCTGCTCGAAGGCATGCTGGCCGCGGGCGTCACGCCGGTGATCCCGGCGCAGGGGTCGGTCGGCGCGAGCGGCGATCTGGCACCCCTCGCCCATATGGCCGCGGTCATGATCGGCGAGGGCGAGGCCGAGGTCGGCGGCAGGCGCCTGCCCGGTGCCGCGGCGCTGGCCGAGGCCGGTCTTGCCCCGGTGGCCCTCGGACCCAAGGAAGGGCTCGCCCTCATCAACGGCACGCAATTCTCGACCGCCTATGCCCTCGCCGGCCTCTTCGAGGGCTGGCGCGCCGCTCAGGCGGCCCTGGTGATCTCGGCCCTCTCCACCGATGCGATCATGGGCTCGACTGCGCCGCTCCGCCCCGAGATCCACGCGCTGCGCGGCCATGCGGGCCAGATCGAGGCGGCCGCCACCATGCGCGCCCTGCTCGAAGGCTCGGCCATCCGCGAGAGCCACCGTGAGGGCGACCAGCGGGTGCAGGACCCCTACTGCATCCGCTGCCAGCCGCAGGTGACGGGCGCCGCGATGGATGTGCTGCGCATGGCGGCGGGCACGCTGGCCACCGAGGCCAATGCCGCCACCGACAATCCGCTCGTGCTCTCGGACGGGCGCATCGTCTCGGGAGGCAACTTCCATGCCGAGCCCGTGGGCTTCGCCGCCGACATGATCGCGCTGGCGCTCTCCGAGATCGGCGCCATCGCGCAGCGCCGCGTGGCGCTGATGGTGGATCCGACGCTCTCCTTCGACCTTCCGCCCTTCCTCACCCCCGAGCCGGGGCTGAATTCCGGGCTGATGATCGCCGAAGTGACGACGGCCGCGCTCATGAGCGAGAACAAGCACATGGCCGCCCCCACCGTCACCGACAGCACGCCCACCTCCGCCAATCAGGAAGATCATGTCAGCATGGCGGCCCATGGCGCGCGCAGGCTCGGCCGGATGGTCGAGAACCTCGCGGTGATCCTCGGGACCGAGGCGATCTGCGCCGCGCAAGGGGTGGAGTTCCGCGCGCCCCTCGCCACCTCCGCCCCGCTCGGCGCCGTGCTGGCGCGGTTGCGCGCCGAGGTGCCGCGGATCGCGGCCGACCGCATCCTCGCCCCCGACCTCGCCGCGGCCGCCCGCCTCGTGCGCACAGGCGCGCTGGCCCGGGCCGCGGGCCTTCCCTTTCCCGCCCTCTGAGGAGCAGCCCATGACGAGCCGTCACAACCTGCGCGACATCTTCCCGCCCACCGGCTCCACCCTCTCGGCCCGAAACTGGCAGTCCGAGGCGGCGTTGCGGATGCTGATGAACAACCTCCATCCCGATGTGGCCGAGAGTCCGCACGAGCTGGTGGTCTATGGCGGGATCGGCCGCGCCGCCCGCAGCTGGGAGGATTTCGACCGGATCGTGGCGGCGCTCCGCGCGCTCGAGGCCGACGAGACGCTGCTCGTGCAGTCGGGCCGCCCGGTCGGCGTCTTCCGCACCCACGAGGATGCGCCGCGGGTGCTGATCGCCAATTCCAACCTCGTGCCGCACTGGGCCACCTGGGAGCATTTCCACGAGCTCGACCGCAAGGGGCTCATGATGTACGGCCAGATGACGGCCGGCAGCTGGATCTATATCGGCACGCAGGGCATCGTGCAGGGCACCTACGAGACCTTCGCCGAGGTGGGGCGCCAGCAGTATGGCGGCGATCTCACCGGCCGCTGGGTGCTGACGGCGGGTCTCGGCGGCATGGGCGGCGCGCAGCCGCTCGCCGCGGTGATGGCCGGCGCCTCCTGCCTCGCGGTCGAATGCGACGAGAGCCGGATCGACGCCCGGCTGCGCACCCGCTATCTCGACGAGAAGGCGCAGACGCTCGACGAGGCGCTGGCGCTCATCGCGCGCTGGACGGCCGCGGGCGAGGCGCGCTCGGTGGGGCTCCTCGGCAATGCGGCCGAGGTCGTCCCCGAGATCCTCGCGCGGATGCGGGCGGGCGGGCCGCGCCCCGACATCGTGACCGACCAGACCTCGGCCCACGATCCGCTCCACGGCTACCTCCCCGCGGGCTGGAGCCTCGGCGACTGGCGGGCCCGGGCCGAAATCGATCCCGCCGCCGTCACGAAGGCCGCCCGCGCCGCGATGCGCACCCATGTCGAGGCGATGGTGGGCTTTCACGATGCGGGCGTGCCGACGCTCGATTACGGCAACAACATCCGCCAGATGGCGCTGGAGGAGGGCTTCGCGCGCGCCTTCGCCTTCCCGGGCTTCGTGCCCGCCTGCATCCGCCCGCTCTTCTGCCGCGGGATCGGCCCCTTCCGCTGGGTCGCCCTCTCGGGCGATCCCGAGGACATCCGCAGGACCGATGCGAAGATGAAGGAGCTCTTCCCCGACAATGCCCATCTCCACCGCTGGCTCGACATGGCGGCCGACCGGATCGCCTTCCAGGGCCTGCCCGCGCGGATCTGCTGGATCGGCCTCGGCGAGCGCCACCTCGCGGGCCTCGCCTTCAACGAGATGGTGCGCCGGGGCGAGCTTGCGGCGCCCGTGGTGATCGGGCGCGACCATCTCGATTCCGGCTCCGTCGCCTCGCCCAACCGCGAAACCGAGGCGATGAAGGACGGATCCGATGCGGTGTCGGACTGGCCGCTCCTGAACGCACTCCTCAACACCGCCTCGGGTGCGACCTGGGTCTCGCTCCATCACGGCGGCGGCGTGGGGATGGGCTTCTCGCAGCATGCGGGCATGGTGATCTGCTGCGACGGCAGCGCGGCCGCCGACCGACGCCTCGCCCGCGTGCTCTGGAACGATCCCGCCACCGGCGTCATGCGCCACGCCGACGCGGGCTACGAGGAGGCGCTCCAATGCGCCCGCACCCACGGCCTCACGCTCCCCTCCATCCCCGCCCCCTGATCCGCCACGGCCCGCCCCCCTCGCCCCTTCATTCTGGCGCAAATATCCTCGGGGGGCGCGGGGGGCAGACAGCCCCCCGTCCGCCATCGGCCCCTCGCGCTTCCCGTCAGAGATGGAGGGGGTTCGACCAGGCCCGCCGCCCGGCCGCATCGCGGATCGTCACCCGCAGGAAGGGGCTCGCCCGGAACCGTTCGATCGGCAGGCGCGCGCGGGTCATCGAGGCGCCGTGAAGCGCGGTCGCGGCCGTGCCCGCCCCCTGCAGCACGATGGCCGTCACCGCCGAACACTCCAGCTCGATCCAGTCGCCCTCCAGCGAGACACGGCGCAGCTCCGGCCCCTGGCTCGCATAGAAATCGCCCCGCTTCAGCGCGGCGAGCAGCGCCTTGGGTTCATTCTCCTCGGCCTTCACCATGACCCAGCCGCCGAAATGGTCGGGCTCGGTGAAATGCGCATCGTCCGTGGCGATCAGCGTGAGCCGCCGCCCCTCGGTCAGCAGGAGGTCGGCCAGCGCGGCGCCGTCCGGGCGTTCGCAGCCCATGGCGCAACCGTGGTTGTAGATCTCGACCGCATGGGCGGCCGAGAGGCTCCGCGCATCGGCCAGCGTCAGACCCGACCATTGCGGATGGGCCACCGCCACGAAGGCGCCCGCCGCCACGGCGCGCGCGGCGAGTGCGGGCCCCGTCTCCTGCCCGGGGCCCGCGCGGAAGTCCGGCACATCGGGCGGGGTGAAATCCTCGGGCAGACCGACGGCCAGGATATGCCAGAGCTCGCCATTCTCCATCGGCCCCGAATGCAGCTCGGCCCCGGGGAGCGTCGTGAAGCCCGGCGCGCGGAAGGGGCGCGTGTCGGTGATCGGATAGCCGTAGCGGCCCACGAAATGATCGGTCAGCGCGAGGAAATCGTAGCCCTCGTCGCGGTAGCGCCGGCAGACCTCGGCGGGCTCGAGACAGCCGTCCGAGCGGGTCGAATGGGTATGGAGGTTCCCGCGCCAGAAGCGGCCGGGAGCGGTGAAGGCAGAGAGCGTCATGGGCGGGTCCTTGGCTGATCGGCCCGAGACTAGCCGGCCGGTGGCTCTCAGGGAATGGCCCACGCCGAGGCCCTTCCTTCATCGCCATCGCGCGCTATGCTGAAACGGGGCTTGCAGAGAGGGCGGCGCATGGAAGGCTTCTCGCGATATGCGATCTACTGGACGCCCGAGGAGGGCCCACTTGCGCAGTTCGGCCGCGGCTGGCTCGGCTGGGATGCGGAGGCGGCCGAGCCCGTGCCCCATCCGGCCGTGGCAGGCCTGCCCCGCGATCTGGCCCTCATCACCCAGGCGCCGCGGAAATACGGGTTGCACGGCACGCTGAAGCCGCCCTTCCGGCTGGCCGAGGGCACGGATGTCACCGATCTCCATGCCGCGGTGCTGGCGCTCTGCCCCTATCTCGCGCCCGTGACGCTGCCGGGTCTCAGGCTCACGCGGATCGGCGGGTTCCTGGCCCTCGTGCCCGCGGGCGAGGAGGAGGCGCTGCAGGCGCTGGCGGGCGAAGTGGTGCGCGCGCTCGACGGCTTCCGTGCGCCGCTGAGCGAGGCCGAGCTCGCGCGGCGGCGCCCCGATCGGCTGACCCCGCGCCAGCGCGGCCATCTGGCCGACTGGGGCTATCCCTATGTCTTCGAGGATTTCCGCTTCCACCTCACGCTCACGGGCGAGTTGCCCGAGGCGGAACTGGCCGAGGTCGAGGCGGTGCTGGGCCACCTGCTGTCGCCGATCCTCGCCGAGCCCCTGCGGGTGGACAGTCTCAGCCTCTGCGCCGAGGCCGCCGACGGCCGCTTCCGCCTGCTCGAACGGCTGCCCCTCGCCCGGTCCTAGCGGCTCAGCAGAGCGCGGTGGGGCGACCGCGGCCGCGCAGGAACCCCGCGGCCACACCGAGCCCGGCATGGAGCCCGGCCAGCGCCAGCGCCGCCAGAAGAGCCTCGCGCGGCCCGAGCGCGCCCAGCCAGATCAGCAGCGGGAAGGTCAGGAGCAGCGCCGTCGCACGCCCCGAGATGCGGCGCAGAAGCCCGGTGCCCGCCGCCCGCAGGGCCTCGGGTCGCCGCGTCAGGTGCCAGTGGAACCAGTCGAACAGCACGCGGTAGAGCGCGGCCCAGAGAAAGGCCGCCGCGGAGACCGCGAGCAGCACCGGCAGCGCCGCACCGCCGCGGGCGTCGAAGGCCAGCGCATAGAGAGGCACGGCGAGGGCAAGCGCCGCGCCTTCGAAGAACAGGGTCTGGAAGAAGCGTCCTGCAAGGGATCGCGTGGACATGGGAAACTCCGAATGACTCGTGCAAAGGATCTGACAAAGGTCTTGGTACAGAGGCGCGAGGCGCCCTGACGACCCCAACGGACCGCAGCCAATCCTTAACACGAAACGCGGCAAAGGGACAGATCGCAGCGCCGAAGTCGGCGGAAACCGGCACCTGCCCCTGCGAACGGCCTCTAGCGGCCCGAGCGCCGGGTGCGCTGCGCGGCCTTCCGGGCGAGCTTGGCCGCCGAGCGCGCCCCGCCGGCCTGAGGCCCTGCCTCCGGCGCCCCGGGGCGCGGCTTGGCGGGCGCGGCCTTGGGCCCCCGGCCGGTGAAAAGGCGCTTCAGCCTGCTGAAGAAACCGCTCGCGATCATGCTCAATCCTCGAAGAGTTCGCTTTGTCCTGTCACCGGCTCATCCTCGTCCGGTGTTTTCGTGCTGCCCGGCAGCGGGCGGTTGTCGAGCAGACCCGCCGCGCGCAACTCCTTGATCCCCGGCAGGTCGCGCGCCGACTCGAGCCCGAAATGGTCGAGGAAACTCTCGGTCACGACGAAGGTCACGGGGCGGCCGGGCGTCATCCGCCGGCGGCCGAAACGGATCCATTCCAGCTCGAGAAGCTGGTCGATGGTGCCCCGGCTCACGGCCACGCCGCGGATCTCCTCGATCTCGGCGCGGGTGACGGGCTGATGATAGGCGACGATGGCCAGCGTCTCGATGGCCGCGCGCGAGAGCTTCTTCTGCTCGACCGTCTCCTTGCGCATGAGAAAGCCCAGATCGGCCGCCGTGCGGAAGGCCCAGGCGTCACCCACGCGCGCGAGCTGCACGCCGCGCCCCTCGTAGCGGCGGCGCAGATGGGTCAGCGCCTCGGCCGGATCGCAGCCATGCGGCAAGCGCGCCTGAAGCTCGGCCACCGTCACCGGATCGGCGGAGGCGAACAGGATCGCCTCGACCATCCGCTCCTGCTCGGCCATCACCGGCGCCTCGAACAGGCTCTTTTCCGGCCTCTCGTTCATGCCCCCTCCCTGCGGCGGATCAGGATCGGCGCGAAGGTCTCGCCCTGCCGCAGCTCGATCTGCCCGCGCTTCGTCATTTCCAGCACGGCGGCGAAATGGGCGGCGGTGGCCGAGCGGCGGCGCATCGGATGGCCGTCCCAGCCCTCGGGCAGGTAGCTCGTGAGTTCGGCCCAGTCGCCGAACCAGCCCAGCATCCCCCGCATCCGGTCGAGCGCCTGCTCCATGGTGAAGACATGGTGCCGGTCCATGACGAAGGGCCGGAACTCGTCCTTGGTGCGGATACGGGCATAGGCCCGCATGAGATCGATCAATGTGGCGGTGTAGGTCACCTTGCGGTGCCGCGTCACATCCTCGGGCAGCCCGCGCGGAAAGAAGTCGCGCCCCTTCTGGTCGCGCGCCATCAGCCGGGCGGCGGCATCCCGCATGGCCTCCAGCCGCTCGAGCTGGAAGGCCAGATGCGCGGCGAGTTCCTCGGCCGACGGACCTTCCTCGGTCGGGTCCGGCGGCAGCAGAAGCCGGCTTTTCAGATAGGCGAGCCAGGCCGCCATCACCAGATAATCGGCCGCCAGTTCGATCCGCAACTGCTTGGCGTGATTGACGAAAAGCAGATATTGCTCGGAGAGCTTCAGCACCGAGATGCGCCGCAGGTCGACCTTCTGCGTGCGCGAGAGCGTGAGCAGAAGGTCGAGCGGCCCCTCGAAGCCCTCGACATCCACGATCAGCGCCTCGGCCGCCAGACGGTCCGCGACGCTGAGGACCGAAGTCTCTTCCCAAACGTCAGCCATGTCCATGCCCGCCCAGAAGGACGGAATGTTCGGCCTCGAGCGCCCGGCTGTCAACCGGCTCGGGCGGCCTGCGGCGGGCCAGCGCCGCTGCGGCGCGCTCCAGCGCCTCGGGCCCCATCGCGCCCGCGGCGGCGGCCACGGCCTCCATCTCGGCCAGTTCGCCGTTGCAATGGAGCGCCAGATCGCAGCCGGCCGCGATGGCCGCCCCCGCCCGCGCGCCGATCCCGCCCGAGAGGGCCTGCATCGACAGATCGTCCGTCATGAGGAGGCCCGAAAAGCCGATCTCGTCGCGGATGACGCCGACCATGGGCCCCGAGAGGGTCGCAGGCTGCGCATCATAGGCCGAAAAGACCACATGACCCGTCATGGCCAAGGGCAGATCCGCGAGCGCCCGGAAGGCCGCGAAGTCGGTGGCGGCCAGCTCCTCGCGGCTGGCGGTTACCGTGGGCAGGTCGTGGTGCGTGTCGGCCGCGGCCCGTCCGTGGCCCGGCAGATGCTTCATCACCGGCAGGACCCCGCCCGCCAGATGCGCCTCGGCCGCCGCGCGGGCAAGCTCCGCCACGCGCGCCGCCTCGTCGGCGAGGCAGCGGTTGGCGAGAAACGGATGGGTCGCCGCGGTGCGGATGTCGGCCACGGGCGCGCAGTTGCCGTCGATGCCCACCGCCCGCAGGTCCTCGGCGATGAGCCGGTAGCGCAGCCAGAGCATCCGGGCCGCCCGGTCCCCGGCGCGCTCCACCGCCTCGAGGGGCGGCAGCCACTCGCGCCAGTGCGGCGCGCGGAGACGCTGGACGCGGCCGCCTTCCTGATCGACGAAGATGGGCGCGTCGCGCCCCACGGTGGAACGCAGTTCCTGCGTCAGGGCAAAGACTTGCGCGGGGTTGTCGATGTTGCGCGCGAAGAGGATGAAGCCGAAGGGGTCGGCCTCGCGGAAGAACTGCCGCTCGGCATCCGTGAGGACCGGGCCGGAGCAGCCGAAAATCGCGGCCGTCCGGCCAGCCTCGCTCATCTCAGGGCGACCGGGATGCAGGCGGTGTCCTCGGCCAGAAGCGCCGAGCAGAAGCGCCGCGCTTCGCCCTCGTCGGCAAAGCCCGAGGCGCGCAGCCGGTAGAAGGTGCGCCCGCCGCTCTGCGCGGTCTGCACGACGCGGCTCTTTTCGGTCAGGAGCGTGCCGAAGCGGCCGGCGAGCCGGTCCCATTCCCGTCGCGCCGAGGCGGCATCGTCGAAGGCACCGAGCTGCACGAGGCGCGTGCCCGCAGGCAGAGTGGCCGCATCGACCTCGGTCACGGCCGCAGCGGTCACGGCGGCTCCGGCCGCGGCCGGAGCGGCTTCCGCGGTGCGTTGGGCACGGGCGGGCCGCGGCGGCGGCACGGGCGAGCGCGTCACGGCCCCGGGCGGCGGCGGATCGGCCAGCACCTCGTTGGCTTCGGGCTCTGCGGCCTCGGGCTCGACCGTGCCCGCAATGGCCTCGGCTAGCGCGAGCTTCGTGGCGTCAGCGTCGATGGCGGGCAGCTGCTCCTCGGCCACCGCAGAGGCGGACCCCTCATCCTCGATCGGCGCGCTCTCGGGCAGCTCCTCCGTCGTGGCGGCGAGGCTTTCGGTCTCCGACGCCCCCTGTTCGGGCGCGGCCCCCGGCTGCTCGAGTCCCGGCCCGTCCTCGAGCGCGAGCTCGACGGGCTTCGGGGCCAGCACCAGCCGGTCGGGCGGCGGAGAGGCGGTTCCCGCCGCAGCCACGTCATTCACCGCAAGTCCCTGATGGGCCGTGATCTCGCCGCCGGGATCGTCGGGCGCGATCCGCATCGGCCCCTCGATGGCGCGCACCACGGGAATGCCGTTCACATCGCGCACCGCGAGCTTGTAGCCCCAGACCGCGAGACCGAGGATCAGCGCGATCGACGAGACGCCGCCCGCGATGTTCATCATGCGCTGGACCTTGGCAGGCCGCTGCGGGGCCGAATAGCCCTCGAAATCGTTGAAATCCACGTCCGCCATGCTCTGCCCCACTGCGCGCGGGGCACGCCCCGGCGCTGCTTGCCTGTTATGCCCCGGCGGATGCATATTTTCAGCGCATTTCTTCGACCGGAGTGACGCCCAAGATACCCAAACCCGCGCAAATCACAACGCCCACGGCCCGGGCGAGGGCGATTTTTGCCTGCGAAACCACGGGATCGTCCTGCAGGAAGCGCAATCCGGCCTCGTCATTGCCCCGGTTCCAGAGACCGTGGAGCTCGGAAGCGAGCTCGTGGAGGTAGAAGGCGACCCGGTGCGGCTCGTTGGTGCGGGCCGCGATCTCGACCAGACGCGGCCATTCGGCGAGCTTGGCGATGAGCGCGATCTCGGCCGGATGGTCGAGACGGTCGAGGTCGGCCGTGGCCAGCGTCGCGTCGGACACGTCCATCCCCTGCTCGCGCGCCTTGCGTAGCACAGAATTGATCCGGGCATTGGCATACTGGACGTAGAAGACCGGGTTCTCCTTCGACTGCTCCAGCACCTTGTCGAAGTCGAAGTCCAGCGTCGCGTCGTTCTTCCGGGTCAGCATCACGAAGCGGGTGACATCCGTGCCCACCTGTTCCACCACGTCGCGCAGCGTGACATAGGTGCCCGCCCGCTTCGACATCTTGAAGGGCTCGCCGTTCTTCCAGAGCTTCACCAGCTGGATCAGCTTGATGTCGAGCGGCACGCGACCCGCGGAGAGCGCCGCGACGGCCGCCTTCATCCGCTTCACATAGCCGCCGTGGTCGGCGCCGAAGATATCGATCAGCTGGTCGAACCCGCGCGTCACCTTGTCGTAGTGATAGGCGATGTCGGGGGCGAAATAGGTCCAGCTGCCGTCCGACTTCTTCACCGGCCGGTCGACGTCGTCGCCATGCGCGGTCGAGCGGAAGAGCGTCTGCTCGCGCGGCTCCCAATCCTCGGGCGTCTTGCCCTTCGGCGGCTCGAGCACGCCCTCGTAGATCAGGTCCATCTCCTTCAGCCGGTCGAGGGCGGCCTCGATCTTGCCGGTGCCGTAGAGCGCCTTCTCGGAGGAATAGACATCCATCTCGACGCCGAGCGCGGCCAGATCCTCGCGGATCATCTGCATCATCATCTCGGTGGCGAACTCGCGCACCTCCGTGAGCCAGTGCTGCTCGCCCTTGTCGAGCAGGCTGTCGCCATATTTGGCCTTCAGCGCCTCGCCCACGGGGATCAGATAGTCGCCGGGATAGAGGCCCTCGCGGATCTCGGGCTCGAGCCCGTGCGCCTCGCGGTAGCGCTCGAAGGCCGACCGCGCCAGCACGTCGACCTGTGCGCCACCGTCGTTGATGTAATATTCCCGCGTCACGTTCCAGCCGGCATAGGCCAGAAGCCGCGCCAGCGCATCGCCCACGACGGCGCCGCGGACATGGCCCACATGCATCGGGCCCGTGGGGTTGGCCGAGACGAATTCCACATTGACCTTCTGGCCCGCGCCGATGGTCGACCGCCCATAGGTGTCGCCCGCCTGCAAGATGGTCGCCACCATGCCCTGCCAGACCGCCGGGCGCAGCCGGAGGTTGAGAAAGCCCGGCCCCGCCACCTCGGCCGAGGAGATGCGCGGGTCGGCCGCGAGCCGGGTGGCCAGCGCCTCCGCAATGGTACGCGGCGGCTTGCCGGACGGCTTGGCGAGCACCATCGCCGCGTTGGTGGACATGTCGCCGTGGGCCGGATCGCGCGGCGGCTCGACCGCAACGGCGGAGAGGTCGAGCCCGGCGGGCAGATCGCCCGCCTCCGTCATGGCGCCCAGTTCGGCGGTCACGAGAGTGCGGATTTCGGTGAAGAGGTTCATTCGGGGCATGTCCTGATTGTTGCCCCGGCTTTGCCAGAGGCGGGCGCACAGGTCAATGCCGCCCGCCCCCGCAGCCTAGTTGCGCTCCGCGCGCCAGTCCTCGAGCGCGGCATTGGCCTCGGGCGCCGCGGCCGGCGAGGCGGGCAGCGCCGCGGGACCGGCCGGCCGGGCGCGAAAATAGTGGGCCTCGCGCGAGCCGAAGTAGAAGCCCACGATGGCCGCGAGCAGCCACCAGAGCGGATCGGGCACCAGCGCCAGCCCCGACATCCGCCGCCCGAAGCTCTCGGGATCGACCATGGCGAAGATGAAGAGCGCCAGCGTGCCGAAGGCCAGCATCGGCCGCGGCAGCCGGTTCACCCCGTTCACGAAACGGTCGAACCAGCCGTTGCCCGGATTGGCGAATTCCTCGGAATATTGCTGGAGCGCCTCGCCCTGCACCTCGGCCGAGAGTTCGAGTGCGCGCGTGGCATTGGGGCGGAATACTTCGGCCACCTCCCTGACGGCGGCGCCCACGCTCGCCACGCCGCCGCTGCCCGCGATGAGACGTCCCATCAGGCCCATGCCGCTGTCCTTTCGCGATGCTGCGCCTCGGTCAACCGGTAGCGCGGCGCCATGAACTCCTCGGCCCGCACGATCCAGCCACCCTTTCCGCCGTCCTTCCTTCGGGCATATTTGCGCGAGGCGGGACGGCTGTCGGCCAGCGCGTAATACCAGTTGCGCCGCGCGATGGCATAGGCATCGGCGAGATGCGCCGGTGCGGCCTCGATCGCGGCCTGCGCCTGCCGGATGGTCTGCGGCCCCACGATCCCGTCGGCCGTGCAGGGGTATCCCATGTCGGCGAGGAGCTTCTGCAGGAGGCGCACCGCAGTGGACCCTGCGTTGACATACATGTCGAAGACGCCGGGCTGGAGCGGCTCGGGCAGGTTGCCGAGGCCGGGACGGCGGAAGTAATGCTCGATGAAGATGGACTCGGCCTGGGCGTGGGTCAGCGCACGCACATCCTCCACCTGAACCTTTCCGTCACCGGTCGTGTCGAAGCCCAGGCGGCGGAGGGTGGCGAGCGTCACCCCGCGGTTGGTTGCGCCCCCCGGATCGTCGGGATCCTCGACGAACCCGCCCTCGCGGGCAACGATCTGCCGGGCGATATCCTGAATGCTCTGCATCTCTCCCCCTTCGGTTGAAGGAGGACAGGCTGGCCTCGGCCGCTCACCTGCGGGTTAAGCGGGCGCGCGGTCTGCCGGGGACGGACGGGGGCGCTGCCCCCGCACCCCCGGGATATTTGAGCCAGAATGAAAGCGGAGGCGGGACGGAGGCGTGTGGCTTTCAGCCCTGGGGCTGGTCCTCGGTGTGCTGGAAGACGCCCTGTTCCTTCAGCGCGTCCACCACCTCTTTCGGCATGTAGGTCTCGTCATGCTTGGCGAGGATCTCGGACGCCTCGAAGACGCCGCCCACGAGGCGGCCGGTGCCGACCATGCCCGCATCCTCGGCGAAAAGGTCGGGCAAGACGCCGGTGAAGCTGACCGGGACGGTCGCGTTCGTGTCGGTGACGCGGAAGGTGACGGTCTCGCCCTGCCCCCGCACGAGGCTGCCCTTCTCGACGAGGCCGCCGATGCGAAAGACCTCGGTCTCGGGCGGCGGCGCCTCGACCACCTGGGTGGGCGAGCGGAAGAAGTTGATCCCGTCGCGCATCGCATAGCCGATCAGAGCGGTCGATCCCGCCAGCGCCACGAAGGCCAGCGCGATGATCTGGATGCGGCGTTTCTTCTTCAGGCCCTTCATGTCACCCTCATGGCGTCTCGGCTCAGGGGAAGACCGGGGCGAGCCCGAGACCTGCCGCCTCGTCCAGCCCCAGCATCAGGTTCGCATTCTGGATCGCCTGCCCCGAGGAGCCCTTGCACAGGTTGTCCAGCACCGCCACCACCATGGCGCAGCCGGGCACCCTGTCCCCGATCACGCCGATATGGACGTAGTTGGACCCCCGGATGTCGCGTGTCGAGGGGAGCGCGCCAAAAGGTAGCACCTCGAGGAACGTTTCCGTGAGATAGCGCTCGGTGAGCGCCCGGTGCACCGCCTGCGGGTCGCCCTTCACATAGACATTGGCGAGGATGCCGCGGTTCATCGGCGTGAGATGCGGCGTGAAGCGGACCTGCACCGGCCGGCCGGCGATCTTCGAGAATTCCTGGTCGAACTCGCCCAGATGCCGGTGCCTGCCGCCGGCGGAATAGGCATGCGTGCCCTCGGAGAGCTCGGCATGGAGCAGGTTCTCCTTCAGGCTCCGCCCCGCGCCGGAGACCCCCGCCTTCAGATCGATCAGGATATCGTCGAGATCGATCACGCCCGCCTCGATCAGGGGCCGGATCGCATATTGCCCCGTCGCCGCATTGCAGCCGGTGCCCGCCACGAGGCGCGCGCCGCGGATCTCGTCGCGGTAGAATTCGGTCAGTCCGTAGACCGCTTCCTTCTGCAGCTCGGGCGCCGCATGGGGCTTGCCGTACCAGGTCTCGTAGGCCGCCGGATCGCGCAACCGGAAGTCGGCCGAGAGGTCCACGACCTTCAGATCGCGCGGCAGCCCCGCGATCACCGCCTGAGACGTGGCATGAGGAAGGGCGCAGAAGGCCAGGTCCACGCTCGAGAAATCGATCTCTTCGATCTTCTGGAGCCGCGGCAGGTCGAGATGGCGGAGGAAGGGAAACACCTCGGACATCGCCATGCCCGCCTTGCGGTCGCCCGAAAGCGCCACGATCCGCATCGCGGGATGCGTGGCGATCAGGCGGACCAGCTCGGCCCCGGTATAGCCCGAAGCCCCGAGGATGGCGATGTTCTGAACCATATGTCTCTTTTCCGTTTCTGTCGCTCAGGCCGCCTCGAAGGTGATCCGCCGGCGGAGGAACTGCGTGGCCTTGTTGGAGACCGAGCGCGGATCGCCCGTGGTCAGGAACTTCGACTCGGTCCCGTCGCCCGCGAACTCCGGCTTGCGCGCCAGATAATCCGCCAGGCTCTCGGCCACAAGGTTGGCCTGGCTGTAGACAGAGACCTCGGGCCCCAGAGCCTCCTGAAAGATCGGCTCCATCAGCGGGTAATGGGTGCAGCCGAGGATCGCCGCCTGCGGATGCGGCATCCGCCGCTTCAGCGCCTCGACATGGCTGCGCACCAGCGCCTCGGCGAGGATCTCGTCGCCCTGCTCGATGGCATCCACCACGCCGCCGCAGGGCTGCGCCTCGACATCGACGCCGATGGCCCGGAAGGCCAGTTCGCGCTGGAAGGCGCGGCTGGCCACCGTGGCGGGCGTGGCGAACAGCGCCACATGTTTCACCGCCACTTCGCGCGGTGGGCTGTTGTCGCCCCACTGCCGCTCGGTCAGGGCCTCGATCAGCGGCACGAAGACGCCGAGCACGCGTTTGTCTTTCGGGATCCAGGTCTCCTGCATCCGCTTCAGCGCCGCCGCCGAGGCGGTGTTGCAGGCGAGGATGACCAGATCGCAGCCCTCGGCCCAGAGCCGTTCGGTCGCGGCGCAGGTCAGGTGGAAGATATCGTCGGCGTCGCGCACGCCGTAGGGCGCGTGGGCATTGTCGCCGAAATAGACGAAGGGCACCTCCGGCAGGCGCCGCTGCACCGCATCGAGAACCGTGAGGCCACCGAGCCCCGAGTCGAACACACCAACCGCCATGCCTGCCCCCGCCCCTCAGGACTTTTCTCTGGGGCCAGCATAGGATCATGCCGCAGCGGACGGAAGCGCCTTGCGGCGCTTCTGCGACCTATTCCTCAGCCCGTCCCCCGCGCGGGATGGCGGCCACGCGGGAGGGCTCATTCGGCGGCCATCGGCACCGGGGCGCCGCCCGCCCGGATCGCAGCCAGAAGCGCCTCGCGCCGGTGAGCAGCCGTGGCGGCATTGGCCTCCTTCACCGGCCCGTAGCCCCGGATCGAGAGCGGCAGGCGCGCCAGCTCGCGGCCGAGCTCCATCGTTTCGCGGCGGAGCTGCGGCAGAATCTCGGCCATGTCGGCCTCGAATTCCGCGATGAGGCGACGTTCGAGCTGGCGCTCGGGGTTGCGGGCGAACGGATCGAGCGCCGTGCCACGCAGCGGCTTGAGCGCGGCGAGCAGGCGGAAGGCAGGCAGCATCCAGCGGCCGAACGCGCGTTTCCTGGGCCGCTCCTCGCCCTTGCCGTTCAGGAAGGGCGGCGCGAGATGGAAGGTCGGACGGAAGTCGCCGTCGAACTCGGCCTTCGCGCGCGCCATCGTGTCGAGATGCAGCCGCGCGACCTCGTATTCGTCCTTGTAGGCGAGAAGCTGGTAGTAGCCGCGCGCCACATCCTCGCGGATCTCGGGCGGAGCGCTGTCGACGAGGGTGCGGAAGCGCCGGGCGAGCCTACGCGACTGGTAACCCACCAGCCGCTCGGCACGATAGGCGACCGGATCGACCGGCGCGGGCGGTTCGGGCAGGAGGATGCGGTCCGCCTCGGCGGGATGCAGCACCGCCCAGCGGCCGAGCGCGAAGGCGCGGGCATTCTGCGCCACGGCCGCGCCGTTCAACTCGATGGCGCGCTGGATCGCCTCGGCCGAGAGCGGGATCAGCCCCCGCTGCCAGGCCGCGCCGAAGACCATCATGTTCGAGTAGATCGAATCTCCCATCAGGATGCGGGCGAGCTCGGTGGCGTCGAGGAAGGCCACCCGATCCTGAAGCCGCGCCTGAAGAGAGACCTGCAAGCGATCTGATGGCACGCGGAAATCCGTGTTTCGGGTGAACTCGCCCGTGACGATGTCGTGGCTGTTGACCACCGCGCCCGTCCGGCCCTGGGACATGAGGCCCAGGGTCTTGGCCCCCGCCGTCACCACGAGGTCGCCGCCGATCACGCCGTCGGCCTCGCCCACGGCCACGCGGATCGCGCTGATGTCGGACGGCTTCTCGGCAATGCGGCAATGGATCTGCACCGCGCCGCCCTTCTGGGCGAGCCCCGCCATCTCCATCATGGCCGCGCCGCGGCCGTCGAGATGGGCCGCCATCGACAGGATCGCCCCCACCGTCACCACGCCCGTGCCGCCGACCCCGGTCACGAGGAGGTTATAGGTGCCGCGGATCGCGGGCAGGTCCGGCTCCGGCAGGTCGGGGAGCTCGATCTCGGCGGTCGCGGCCTTCTTCGGCTTCGCGCCCTCCAGCGTCACGAAGGAGGGGCAGAAGCCCTCGAGGCAGGAGAAGTCCTTGTTGCAGGAGGACTGGTCGATGGCGCGCTTGCGGCCGAGCTCGGTCTCGACCGGCACGATCGAGACGCAGTTCGACTGCACCCCGCAATCGCCGCAGCCCTCGCAGACCTCGGTGTTGATGAAGACCCGCTTGTCGATGTCGGGGAAGGTGCCGCGCTTGCGCCGCCGCCGTTTCTCGGCCGCGCAGGTCTGGATATAGACGATGGCCGAGACGCCCTCGACCGTCGCGAAGTCGCGCTGGACGGCCATCATCTCGGCGCGCTCGTGGATCTCGATGCCCGGGGGGAAGCGCGAGAGGTCCACCTCCTCCTTTGCGTCATGCACCACAGCGATGCGCTTCACGCCCATCGCCTGGATCTCACGCACGATCCGGTCGGCGCTGAGGCCGCCCTCGTTCGTCTGGCCGCCGGTCATGGCCACGGCATCGTTGAAGAGGATCTTGTAGGTGATCGTGGTGCCGGCGGCGAGCGCCGCCCGGATCGCCTGAACGCCCGAGTGGTTGTAGGTGCCGTCGCCGAGATTCTGGAACACATGCGGGCGTTTGGAAAAGGGAGCTTCCCCGATCCAGTTCGCGCCCTCACCGCCCATCTGGGTGAAGCCCACCGTGTCGCGGTCCATCCACTGCACCATGTAGTGGCAGCCGATCCCCGCATAGGCGCGGCTGCCCTCGGGCAGCCGGGTCGAGCTGTTGTGCGGGCAACCCGAGCAGAAATAGGGCAGCCGGGCCGCGAGATCCTGCGCATTGTCCGCCCGCCGTGCCTCGGCCAGCTGTGCAAGGCCCGCCTTCACCCGGTCGGTGCCCCTGCCCTCCTCGATCAGGATATTTCCGATCTTCTCGGCGATTCCAATGGGATCGAGGGCATATCTCGTGGGAAACAGCTCCTCGCCGCGGTCGTTCTGCCAGCCGTAGATGCGCCGGCCACGACGGTCGTTGAAGATTGCCTCCTTGGCCTGCACCTCGATCAGCTTGCGCTTCTCCTCGACGCAGACGATGAGGTCGAGCCCCTCGGCCCAGTCGCGGAAGCCGCGGAAATCCATCGGCCAGACCTGTCCCACCTTGTAGGTGGTGATGCCGAGACGCTCGGCCTCGGCCTCTCCCACGCCGAGAAGCGAGAGCGCATGGACGAGATCGAGCCAGCTCTTGCCCGCCGAGACGAAGCCGATCTTCGCCCCCGGCCTGCCCCAGATCCGACGGTCCATCCCGTTCGCATGGCTGAAGGCCTCGGCCGCGAAGCGCTTGTGGTCGATCATCCTTGCTTCCTGAGCCACGGGCGTGTCGACGAGGCGGATGTTGAGCCCGCCCTCGGGCATCCGGAACTCCGGGCGGACGAACTGCATCCGGTCGGGTCGCCCGTCCACCACGGCGGTGGCCTCGACCGTGTCCTTCATGGTCTTCAGCCCGACCCAGACGCCCGCGAAGCGCGAAAGCGCCCAGCCATAGAGCCCGTAATCGAGAATCTCCTGCACGCCCGCGGGCGACAGGACCGGAATATAGGCATCGACCATCGCCCAGTCGGACTGGTGCAGCGTGGTCGAGCTTTCGCCAGTGTGATCGTCGCCCATGGCCATCAGCACGCCGCCCCAGGGCGAGGTGCCCGCCATGTTGGCGTGTCGCATCACGTCGCCGGTGCGGTCCACCCCCGGTCCCTTGCCGTACCAGAGGGCGAAGACGCCGTCGAAGCGCCCCTCGCCGCGCAGTTCCGCCTGCTGGCTGCCCCAGACGGCGGTGGCGGCCAGATCCTCGTTCAGCCCCGGCTGGAACAGGACGTCGGCGGCCTTGAGATCCTTCTCGGCACGGGCCATGGTAAGATCCACGGCGCCCAGCGGCGAGCCGCGATAGCCCGTCACATAGCCTGCGGTGTTCCTCCCCTCGGCCCGGTCGCGCGCCTTCTGCATCAGCATCAGCCGCACCATCGCCTGCGTCCCGTTCAGAAGCACCGGCGATTTCGAAAGGTCGGTGCGGTCCGACAGCTTCACATCCTGCCTGCTCATAGGTCTCCTCCCAGTGCCTTTGAACAGGATCCATTTTAGGTCAAAATGGCTGACCTACAAAGTCCTTTCCGAGCCATGTTTCCATTGCAACCCGGTTATGCAATCCGGTAGGGATCGTTGCGCAGAAGCCGCCTCCCGCGGCGGGAGTGTTGCGACATGGACTGGGACAAGCTCAGAATCTTCCACGCGGTGGCCGACGCGGGCAGCCTGACCCATGCCGGAGATACGCTCCACCTCTCGCAATCGGCGGTCAGTCGCCAGATCCGGGCCCTGGAAGAGAGCCTGAACGTGACCCTCTTCCACCGTCACGCGCGGGGACTGATTCTCACCGAACAGGGGGAGCTCCTGTTCGAGGCCACCAACCAGATGGTCAAGCGACTGGAAGCCGCAGCCGCGCGGATCCGCGACAGCGAGGACGAGGTCTTCGGCGAGCTCAGGGTCACCACGACCACCGGCTTCGGCACGCTCTGGCTCGCGCCGCGTCTGGTGGGGCTCTACAAGAAATATCCCGCCCTGAAGATCGACCTCATGCTTGAGGAGCGCGTGCTCGACCTGCCCATGCGCGAGGCGGACGTGGCGATCCGCATGAAGGAGCCGAGCCAGGCCGACCTGATCCGCAAGCGCCTCATGTCGATCCGGATGCGCCTCTATGCCTCGCCCACCTATGCGGCCGAGCACGGGATGCCCGAGAAGATGGAGGACTTCGCGCAGCACCGGCTGATCTGCCAGCTTCCCGGAGCGCCTCAGGTGGCGGCCGGCGCGGCCCTCGTGCAGGAGCTGATGTCCAACGACATCCCCTCGATGCTCACGGTGAACAACTATTTCGGCGTCCTTCAGGCGGTGCTGAACAATCTCGGGATCGGCGTCATGCCGGACTATCTGGCCGTGGCCTTCCCCCAGCTCATCCGCGTCCTGCCGGACGTCGAGTCGAACGACGTGCCGGTGTTCCTCGCCTACCCCGAGGAGCTGCGCCATTCGAAGCGCGTGGCGGCCTTCCGCGAGTTTGTGATGGAAGAGATCTCGCTCTACCGGAAGCAGCAGCAGACCTGAGGAGGAGGCCCGGCATGTCCGGGCCTCTTGCCTTTTCGGGCTAAGCCCCCGGTTCGGAAGAGAAAAGATGCGTCCGCGGGTAAGGTATGCGCATAGCGCATGGCGGCCATGTCGCTGCGGCAGCATCATGACGCTTGAATGCGGAAAGTCGCAGCCCTAAATCGCCACTCGAAGCGGGTGATCGAGAGGGTTCTCTCGTCCGCTTCATACCTCCCTGTTGGACTTGGGCCGAGCTTCTGCTCGGCCTTTTTTTTGCTTTTCGAGAAGATTTTCGCGGACGCCCAGTCCTTGGGCCGAAACGGCACGCCGATGCCGCAGGGGGCGGCGGAATGCGAAGAGGCGGGCGAAAATCTTCGGCCGGGGCGCGGTGCGCCTCCTTCCCCTGATGGCCGTTCCGTCCTATGAGGCGCCAGACCCCCAACCTCTGCCCGCGGAGAGATGCGCCATGACCGAGCCCGAAATCACCCCCGAGCTGATCGCGGCCCACGGCCTGAAGCCCGACGAATACCAGCGGATCCTCGAGATCATCGGACGCGCGCCCACCTTCACCGAACTCGGCATCTTCTCGGCCATGTGGAACGAGCACTGCTCCTACAAGTCGTCGAAGAAATGGCTGCGCACGCTGCCCACCACCGGCCCGCAGGTGATCTGCGGCCCGGGCGAGAATGCGGGCGTGGTCGACATCGGCGACGGTCAGGCGGTCATCTTCAAGATGGAGAGCCACAACCACCCCTCCTACATCGAGCCCTATCAGGGGGCGGCGACCGGGGTCGGCGGCATCCTGCGCGACGTCTTCACCATGGGCGCGCGCCCCATCGCCGCGATGAACGCGCTCAGCTTCGGGGTGCCGGACCATCCCAAGACCGCCCATATCGTGAAGGGCGTGGTCGAGGGCATCGGCGGCTACGGCAACGCCTTCGGCGTGCCGACCGTGGGCGGCGAGGTCCGCTTCCACCGCGCCTATAACGGCAACTGCCTCGTGAACGCCTTCGCAGCCGGCCTCGCGGATGCCGACAGGATCTTCTACTCGGCCGCTTCGGGCGTGGGGATGCCGGTGGTCTATCTCGGTGCCAAGACCGGGCGCGACGGCGTAGGCGGCGCCACCATGGCCTCGGCCGAGTTCGACGACACGATCGAGGAGAAGCGCCCGACCGTGCAGGTCGGCGACCCCTTCACCGAGAAGCGCCTGCTGGAAGCCTGCCTCGAACTGATGGCCTCGGATTCGGTGATCTCGATCCAGGACATGGGCGCCGCAGGCCTCACCTGCTCGGCGGTCGAGATGGGCGACAAGGGCGACCTCGGCATCCGGCTGCAACTCGACGCCGTGCCTCAGCGCGAAGCCAACATGACCGCCTACGAGATGATGCTCAGCGAAAGCCAGGAGCGGATGCTCATGGTGCTGAAGCCCGAGAAGGAGGCCGTGGCCCGCGCGATCTTCGAGAAGTGGGATCTCGACTTCGCCATCGTCGGCGAGACCATCCCCGAGGACCGCTTCCTGATCCTGCACGGCAACGAGGTGAAGGCCGACCTGCCGCTGAAGGCGCTCTCGGGCACTGCGCCGGAATATGACCGGCCCTGGATCGAGACGCCGGCCGCGGCACCGCTGGGCGCCGTGCCGGAGGTCGATCCGATCGAGGGGCTGAAGGCGCTGATCGGCTCGCCCTCCTACGCCCACAAGGCCTGGGTCTGGGAGCAGTACGACAGTCAGGTGATGGCCGACACGGTGCGCGCCCCGGGCCTCGGCGCGGGCGTCGTGCGCGTCCATGGCACGCCGAAGGCGCTGGCCTTCACCTCCGACGTGACCCCGCGCTACGTGAAGGCCAACCCCTTCGAGGGCGGCAAGCAGGCAGTGGCCGAGGCTTACCGCAACCTCACGGCCGTGGGCGCAAAGCCGCTCGCCACCACCGACAACATGAACTTCGGCAACCCCGAAAAGCCCGAGATCATGGGCCAGTTCGTGGGCGCCATCAAAGGCATCGGCGCGGCGGTCGCGGCGCTCGACATGCCGATCGTCTCGGGCAACGTCTCGCTCTACAACGAGACCGACGGCGTGGGGATCCTGCCCACTCCCACCATCGGCGCGGTGGGCCTCCTGACCTCGCTCGACGAGTTGATCGCGGGCCAGCCCGAAGAGGGCGATCTGGCGCTGGTGATCGGCACGACGGCGGGTCATCTCGGACAGTCGGCGCTTCTGGCCGAGATGTTCGGCCGGGAAGAGGGCGACGCGCCCCCGGTCGATCTCGAGGCCGAGAAACGCCATGGCGAGTTCCTCCGCGCGAACCGCAAGCTCGTGCGCGCGGCGGCCGACCTCTCGGATGGCGGTCTCGCGCTCGCGGCCTTCGAGATGGCCGAAGCCGCGGGGCTGGGCCTCACCCTGACGCCCAGCGGCACGGCCGCGCTCTTCGGCGAGGATCAGGCGCGCTATCTCGTGGCCTGCGCGCCGGACCGGGCCGAGGCACTGCAGGCCGCGGCCGAGGCCGCAGGCGTGCCCCTGCAGGAGGTGGGCAGGTTCGGCGGCGCGACGGTGACGCTCGCGGGCGCCTCGGCCCCGCTCGCGGACCTCTCGCGCCTCTACCGCCGCGCCTTCGCCGAGGCCATCGGCGGCTGATCCTCCGCGGGCGGGGAGACGCGCCCTGCCCGCACCCCTGCGGCGGCACGGGCGCCCCGCACGGCATGCCTCGCCCGCCGGACTTCGACAAAGACGCCCGAAAGCGGCGACCGGATGCCTCCCCGCACCCGCCCGCCCTTGCGCTGCCGCAAGCCTTGCGCCCGCCCCCGCTTGCGCGGCCCGGACGCCCGTCATACATCTGGACCCAGAGTGACCGCACAGGAACGCCCCGAATGGCCATGGAAGCCCAGGACATCGAAGACCTCATCCGCGCCCGTTTCCCGGAGGCGAAGATCACCATCACCGACCTTGCGGGCGACGGGAACCACTGGGCGGCCGAGGTGATCGACGAAAGCTTCCGCGGGCTGAACCGTGTTCAGGCGCAGCGCATGGTCTATGCGTCGCTTCAGGGCAAGATGGACGGCGCGCATGGCGAACTCCACGCCCTCGCGCTGACCACCAAGGTGCCCGACTGACCCAGACCCTCTCCACGACCTCCGCGCAAGCGCGGCACAACCACGAGGACGATCCGCAGATGACCACCACCGTCGAAGAACAGATCCGTGACATGGTCACCACGAACGACGTGGTGCTGTTCATGAAGGGCACCAAGTCCATGCCGCAGTGCGGCTTCTCGAGCCGCGTGGCGGGCGTGCTCAATTACATGCAGGTCGCCTACAAGGACGTGAACGTGCTCGAGGATGCCGACGTCCGTCAGGGGATCAAGGATTTCTCCGACTGGCCGACCATCCCGCAGCTCTACGTCAAGGGCGAGTTCGTGGGCGGCTGCGACATCATCACCGAGATGACGCTCTCGGGCGAGCTCGACCAGCTCTTCGAGGCCAAGGGCGTCAGCTACGACAAGACCGCGGCCGACAAGATCCGCGAAGCCAACGCATGATCCGGCGCCGGGCGCGCCCTCGCGGCGCGCCGGCACCCGTCAGACATCCGCCCTCGGCACGTCCTCTCCCGCGGCAAAGCCCAGGCGTCGCGGGAGAGAAGAGCACGCCCGCGCGGCCCCCCTTCTTCCTTCATTCTGGCACAAATATCCTCGGGGGGAGCCGCCCCAAGGGGCGGCCGGGGGGCAGACAGCCCCCCGCTCCCCGTCCGGCTCTGGGCTCTCCGTCAGGCCCGCGCCCGCTCCTCGACCCGCTCGGCCATCGCCTCGGCCCGTGCGGCAAGTTCGGCCAGCGCCTCCTTCACCCCCGCAGGGATCACCGGCACCTCGATCCGCTCCGGCTCGGGCGCGGGGCGTGCCTCGAGCTCGGCCAGCTGCGCGCGGAGCCGCCGCAACTCCTCGTCGGCGCCGGCCATCCGGTCGGCCAGCATCAGCCCCGCCATCAGGAGCATCCGCGAGTCGGTCATCCGCCCCATCTGCTCGACCACGGGCATGGCCTCGGCATCGAGCATCGCGGCGGCGCTGTGCAGGAACTCCTCTTCGCCCGGCTGACAGGCCACTTCGAAGCTCTTTCCGCCGATGGTGATGGACAGTTCAGGCATCCGTGCGGCCCTCCGAGATCAGGGGTTCCAGCGCCGAGAGGACCTCCTCCACCTCGGCGGCTTCCGTCGCGCGCGCAGCGCGCAGCGCCTCGAGTTCGACCACCATCGAGCGGTTGACGAGCTCGGAATCCGCCACGCCTTCGGCCGTCGCCTCGCGCAGGCTCCGCAGCGCCTCGCGCAGCTGGCCCGTCGTCTTCTTCATGCGCTGAAGCTCCATGCCCTGAGCGTCGAGCTGCCGCGTCAGCGCCTCGACCTGCTCCTCGAGCTGGGCGATCTTCACGCCCTCGCGCTCCTTCACGGACTTCAGCCGTTCGGAGAGCTGCGCATTGACCATCCGCTCCTCGTCGAGCTCGGCCTGAAGCGGATTTTCCGCGGGCATCACCGGGATCGCATCGATCCCGGCGCCGATCCGTTCCAGAGCGGCCGTGAGGCGGCGCTCGAGTTCCACCATCTCCTGCATGGGTCTGCCTTTCCGTTCCGTTGCCGCCGGGCCGTCCGCAATTCCGCTTGCACTGAACCACGGCGGCACGTTGTCGCGCGAATCGTCTCCGCCCGGCGCTTTTCCCCGATCTTATCGCCGGTTGCCGACCGATGCGCCCCCCTTTGGCATGAGAAACTTGCCCGCGCGCTTGATCTTGCCGGTCGGGCTGGTATGCAGCCCAGAAGCCGGGCGCGCAAGAAGTCGCACCCCGGGGGGATCCAAGTCGGAGACATGCCGTGGACATACAGAGCCTGCGCGAGCAGCATCCCGATCACTGGAAGAAGGCCTGCGCCATCCGCGCGCTGACGCTCGACGCCGTGGCAGCCGCCAATTCCGGTCACTCCGGCATGCCCATGGGCATGGCCGACGTGGCCACCGTGCTCTACGAGAAGCACATGGTGTTCGACGCCCGGTCCCCCGACTGGCCGAACCGCGACCGGTTCGTACTGTCGGCCGGCCACGGCTCCATGCTGGTCTATGCGCTCCTGCATCTCACGGGCGATCCCGAATTCCCGATCGAGCAGATCCGCAACTTCCGCCAGTGGGGCTCGAAGACCGCGGGCCACCCCGAGAACTTCCTTGCCAAGGGCATCGAGACCACCACCGGCCCGCTCGGCCAGGGGCTTGCGATGTCCGTGGGCCTCGCCATGGCCGAAGAGTCGCTCCGCGCCCGCTGGGGCGCGAAGATCATCGACCATTACACCTACTGCATCGCCGGTGACGGCTGCCTGATGGAGGGCGTGAGCCAGGAGGCGATCGGCCTCGCCGGCCGCCACGAGCTCTCGCATCTCATCGTGATGTGGGACAACAACGGCATCACCATCGACGGCAAGGTCTCACTCTCGGACCGCACCGACCAGAAGGCGCGCTTCGCCGCCGCGGGCTGGGACGTGTTCGAATGCGACGGGCACGATCCGGCCGACATCGACCGCGCCCTGACCGCGGCCAAGGCGTCGAAGGGCCCGGCCTTCATCGCCTGCACCACCCATATCGCGCTCGGATCCTCGGCGCAGGACACGTCGAAGGGCCATGGTGCGCTGACCGATGCCAAGCTCATCGCCGACACCAAGGCCGCCTACGGCTGGACCTCCGCCGCCTTCGAGATCCCGGCCGACGTCAAGAAAGCCTGGGAAGCCATCGGCGCCCGCGGCGCCGAGGCCCGCAAGGCCTGGGACGAGCGTCTGGCAGCCCTCTCGGATGGCAAGCGCGCCCTCTTCCAGCAGCAGTTCTCCTGCGAGCCGCCGAAGAAGCTCGCCTCCGCCATCCGCGCGGTGAAGAAGGATGCGGTCGAGAAGATGCCGAAGGTCGCGACCCGCCGCGCCTCGGAAATGGTGCTCGAGGCCGTGAACCCGGTCATGCCCGAGACCATCGGCGGCTCGGCCGACCTTACCGGCTCGAACAACACCAAGACCGCCGATCTCGGCGTCTTCGATCCGATCAACCGCAAGGGCCGCTACGTCTATTACGGCATCCGCGAGCACGGGATGGCCGCGGCCATGAACGGCATGGCACTGCACGGCGGCCTCCGGCCCTACGGCGGCACCTTCATGTGCTTCGCCGATTACTGCCGTCCGGCGATCCGCCTCTCGGCGCTGATGCACATGCCCGTGGTCTATGTCTTCACCCACGATTCCATCGGTCTGGGCGAGGACGGCCCGACGCACCAGCCGGTCGAGCATCTGGCCATGCTGCGCGCCACGCCCAACATGATGGTGTTCCGCCCGGCCGACCTCGTCGAGACCGCCGAGGCCTGGGAGATCGCGCTCGGCGCCAAGGCCACGCCCTCGGTGCTGGCCCTCTCGCGGCAGAACCTGCCCGCGGTGCGCAAGAACCACACCAACAAGAACCTCGTGGCGCAGGGCGGCTACGTCCTCGAAGAGGCCACGGGCAAGCGTCAGGTCATCCTGATCGCCTCGGGCTCGGAGGTCGAGGTCGCGCTGAAGGCCCGCGAGGCGCTCGAGGCCGACGGCATCGGCACCCGCGTCGTCTCCATGCCCTGCATGGAGCTCTTCGCGCAGCAGGACGAGGCCTACCGCCGCAAGGTCCTGCCCGCGGGCGCGGTCCGCATCGCCATCGAGGCGGGTGTGCGCATGGGCTGGGACCGCTGGCTTCTGGGCGAGCGCGGCCGCGAAGGCAAGGACGGCTTCGTCGGCATGACCGGCTTCGGCGCCTCGGCCCCGGCCGAGCGGCTGTTCCAGGAGTTCGGCATCACCTACGAGGCGACCGTGGCGAAGGCCAAAGCCCTTCTGGGCTGATCCGGCCCCAAGACAGCGAAAGGCCGCGCCCGAGGCGCGGCCTTCTTTTTTTGGTGCCTCCGCGCCCTGGGCTCAGTCCTTCCACTGGGGCTCGTCGGCCCGGTGCGGATAGGTGGTCTCCTCGCCCTGGTCGGTCAGGGTCGGAAATTCTCCCTGGTTCTCGATCGCTTCCAGCGGCTCGCCCTCCGGCTCGGGCTCATCGGCCGGATGGGTGGCGGCGTGCGGATTCTCCTCGATGGCGAGCAGTTCCCGCGCCTGATCCCGGAAGCTCTCATGACCGCCCTCGGGGCGACCCTGCTCTTCCCACAAGAGCCGGGCGCGATCGTCGATCCGGCGCTCCCAGGCTTCGAATTCCTCACGGTTCATCGGCAACTCCTGTCTGTTGCCGGAGAAACTTCTACCGCCCCGAGGATGTTCCGGGCCGGAGCCGCGCCACGAGGCCCCAGAGCGGCAGGAGGATCCAGTTGGCGACGGGGATCAGGGCAAGCCCCAGAGCCAGCCCGAGAAGACCGTCGAAGAAGGCGGTGGTGGCCCATTCGACCGCGCCGCGGGCCTGCCCCACGGCATCGGCCGCGGCCACCGCGATGTCGTGGATATGGTGGTGCAGCCAGCCGAACCCCAGCTCATAAAGCCCATGGACCACGATGGCGCCGCCCACCCAGATCATCGCCGCCGTGCCCACGATGGTCAGGAGCTTGAGGAACCACGGCATCCCGTGGACGATGCCGCGCCCGAGGGCGCGCGTGGCGGCGAGCCTGCCGCGCAGGCTCATGAAGACGCCCAGATCGTCCGCCTTCACGATCATCGCCACGCCGCCGTAGACCAGCACGGTGATGCCCACCCCGGCCGCGGCGAGCGACGCTGCCTTCATCGCGATGCCCGACGGCGGCAGCGCCGCAAGGACGATGGTCATGATCTCGGCCGAGAGAATGAAGTCGGTCTTGATCGCCCCCGCCACCTTCTGCTCCTCGAGATGCGCCGGATCGGCGCCCGACACGTCCGCGGTCTCGTGGGGACCGCCGAAGAGATGGGCCACCTTCTCCGCCCCCTCGAAGCAGAGATAGGCCCCGCCGAGCATCAGGAGCGGAGAGATCAGCCACGGCGCGAAGGTCGAGAGCAGCAGCGCCGCGGGCAGCAGGAGGACGAGCTTGTTGAAGATGGAGCCCTTGGCGATGCGCCAGACGATCGGAACCTCGCGCGAGGCATCGAAGCCCTGCACATATTTGGGCGTCACCGCCGCATCGTCGATCACCGCCCCCGCGGCCTTGGCCCCGGCCTTGGCGGCCTGACCGATCACATCGTCCACCGAGGCCGCCGCGACCTTCGCAATCGAGGCCACATCGTCCAGCAAGGCCAGCAAGCCGCTCATGTCCCGTTCCTTCGCCCGTTCCAGCCAGAACCTTCTGGCAGAAGCCGCGTTCCGCAGAAAGTGCGTCGCGCAGTCCAACCCGGCGGCCGGCGGCGCGTCCGCGCTCCTGCCGCAGCGGCCCATTCTCGCCACCCTCCCTTAACCGCGCGTTCCGATGGACAGGAACCGGCCCACAAGGGGCCAGGCCGAGCCTTCGATGTCTCTACGGTCCCTTCCCTATGCGCCCCTCCGGGAGCTTTGCGACCCGGAAGACAGCCGATGCGCGGCAGGCCACGCTGCGGGCAGCGTGCCCTGCGCGCAAGGCCGGGCCGCCCCCGAATTTCTCACGGGCGGCTTCGGCCTCCGCGGGCCGGAGCGATCCCGTTCGTCCGAGGCCCGCCTCCCGTCCTCTCCCGAGGCGGGCCGTCCCGCGGCGGCGAGGTCTCTAAACCGGGCACTATCTTGCCGTCCTGCGCCGATTTCCTCCTTTCTTCGGTTGAATTGCGCTCGGATCTGGGGTCGTTACCTTGGAGACCGTCCGCGGGCGCACGACTCGATCCTCGCTGTGCGCCCGCCCATTGTGGGAGAGCTCTATGACCGTGAAAGTGGCAATCAACGGCTTCGGCCGCATCGGGCGGAACGTGCTCCGCGCCATCATCGAATCGGGCCGGACCGATATCGAGGTGGTGGCGATCAACGATCTCGGTCCGGTCGAGACCAACGCGCACCTGCTGCGCTTCGACTCGGTCCACGGCCGCTTCCCCGCCACCGTCACCACCACCGAGAAGACCATCGACGTGGGCCGCGGCCCGATGGATGTGACCGCGATCCGCAACCCGGCCGAACTGCCCTGGGGCCATGTCGACATCGTGCTGGAATGCACCGGCATCTTCACCGACAAGGAGAAAGCGAAGGTCCACCTCGAGAGCGGCGCCAAGCGCGTGCTGGTCTCGGCCCCCTCGACGGGCGCCGACAAGACCATCGTCTATGGCGTGAACCACGAGACCCTGACCAAGGACGACCTCATCGTCTCGAACGCCTCCTGCACGACGAACTGCCTCTCGCCGGTCGCCAAGGTGCTGAACGACACGATCGGCATCACCAAGGGCTTCATGACGACGATCCACAGCTACACGGGCGACCAGCCGACGCTCGACACGATGCACAAGGATCTCTACCGCGCCCGCGCCGCGGCGCTCAGCATGATCCCGACCTCGACCGGCGCCGCCAAGGCCGTGGGCCTCGTGCTGCCGGAACTGAAGGGCAAGCTCGACGGCGTGGCGATCCGGGTGCCGACGCCGAACGTCTCGGTGGTGGACCTCGTGTTCGAAGCCTCGCGCGCGACCAGCGTCGAGGAAGTGAACGCGGCCATCCGCGAGGCTGCCGACGGCAAGCTGAAGGGCATCCTCGGCTATACCGACCAGCCCAACGTCTCGATGGACTTCAACCACGATCCGCACAGCTCGATCTTCCACCTCGACCAGACCAAGGTCATGGAAGGCAACATGGTGCGGATCCTCACCTGGTACGACAACGAGTGGGGCTTCTCGAACCGCATGGCCGATACGGCCGTGGCCATGGGCAAGCTCATCTGAACGCTGCCGTTCCAGATTGAGAAATGCCGGCCCTCGGGCCGGCATTTTTCATTTCGGGTCAACGACTTGCCGGCCGCTTCGCCTCTCGCCCGAAAGGGTCGGATGACTTGTGCTCTCTGCATGGCAGCACGGCGGGAACGGCGGTTGTTAGCGCCAACATTCCGGGCCAATTAGAGCGCAGGGAGGAAAGACAGGAAGGACCCCACCCATGAAGACCCTCATCGCCCCGATCCTCGAAGCGCTGCGCAATCAGGCCCGCTTCCGCCGCACCCGCGCCGCGCTGGCCAGCCTGCCGCTCGACGCGCGCCTCGATCTCGACATCTACGACATCGACGCCACTGCCCGCCGCGCCATCTGGGGCTGAGCCCCGGAAGGCTCCGGCCTCCGCCGTCAGCGATATTTGGCGACCAGCGCCGCGCCTACGTCCGGCGTGACGAAGCTCGAGACATCGCCGCCGAGGCGGGCGATCTCCTTGACGAGCTTGGAGGCGATGGCCTGACGCCGCGCGTCGGCCATCAGGAAGACGGTCTCGATCCCGGCGTCGAGCGCGCGGTTCATGCCGACCATCTGGAACTCGTATTCGAAGTCGGCGACCGCGCGCAGGCCGCGCACGATCACCGAGGCGCCCACGTCGCGGGCGCAGTCGATCAGCAGGTTCTCGAACGGATGCACCACGATCTCGCCGCCATTGGCGGCGATGGCGCGGCACTCGGTCTCGACCATCCGCACGCGCTCTTCCAGCGAGAAGAGCGGCCCCTTGTCCCGGTTGATGGCGACCCCGATCACGAGGCGATCGACCAGCGCCATCGCGCGCTGGATGATGTCCAGGTGGCCGAGCGTCAGCGGATCGAAGGTGCCGGGATAAAGACCGATGCGCATGATGCCTCCCACTTGGTCGAAAGGCACGCAAACGCATCGCGGGACAGGATGCAAGCCCCAAAAGCCGCGTCAGAATCCCTTGATCATCCCTTCCAGCGCGTCCTTTTCCATCGAGAGTTCCGAGAGGCGCGCCTTGACCACGTCGCCGATCGAGATCAGCCCGACCATCTCGCCCTCGGCCATCACGGGCAGGTGGCGGAAGCGCCCCTCGGTCATGACCTGCATGATCCGGTCGGCCTCGTCGGTGCAGGCGCAGGTCACGATCTTCGACGTCATGATCGCCTCCACCTTGTCCGACAGACAGCCGGCGCCCCTCCGGCCCAGCTCGCGCACGATGTCGCGTTCGGACAACATGCCCTCGGGCCGCTTGCCGTCGCGCGATACGACGACCGCACCGATGCGGCGCGACGACAGCACCTCGGCCGCAGCCGCAATGCTCGATCCCGGCGGAACCGTCACCACACCATCATCGGACTTGGCCTTGAGTATCTGCTGAACGAGCATCGGCGAGCCTCCCTTCGCGGTAAATTCTCCATCCCGGACTCAGTGTATCGCAATTTACAGGCGAGTCATGCCCTCAAGACGGTGGACCTCGCGGCGCACCCCCTGCACCAGCGCATCGGTGAAGCGGTTGAGCCGCTCGAGGCGCACATCGTCCTGATGCCGGATGAGCCAGAAGCTGCGGCTGAGGCTCAGCGCCTCGGGCAGGATCTTCACCAGCTCGGGCGCGGAGGGCATGGCGAAATCGTGCACGATCCCCACGCCCGCCCCGGCGCGCAGCCAGTTGAGCTGCACCGAGACCGAATTCGAGGCGAAGGGCACCGAGCCCGAGCCGAGCCCAGTGAGGTAATCCAGTTCCTTGTCGAAGATCATGTCGGGAATGTAGCCCACCAGCTGGTGCGCCTTCAGATCCTCAAGGGCGCGGATCGGCGGATGGCGGCTCAGATACTCCGCGCTCGCCGCCAGATGCAGCCGGTAGTCGGCCAGCTTCTGCACCCGGAGCCGCCCGGCCTCCGGCCGGCTCACGCCGATGGCCAGATCGGCCTCGCGCTTGGAGAGGTTGAAGACCCGCGGCAGCGCCACGATCTGCACCTCGAGCCCCGGATTGTCGGTGCAGATCTGCGCCAGCACCTGCGGCAGCAGATAGTTGGCGCAACCGTCGGGGGCACCGATGCGGATCTGCCCCGACAGGCCCGCGGCCCCCTGCAGATCCTCGGCCGCCTCGCCCACCGCCTGCTCGGCCCGCTCGGCATGGGCCAGAAGACGCTGCCCCGCTTCGGTCAGCGCATAGCCTTGCGGGCTCTTGGCAAAGAGCGGCACCCCCAGCGCCTCCTCGAGCCGCGCAATGCGCCGGCCCACCGTCGCCGGGTCGAGCCTCAGCCCCCGTCCCGCCCCCGAGAGGCTTTCGGCGCGCGCCACGCCGAGGAAGATGCGCAGGTCGTCCCAGTCCATTTCGATCCTCGTCCGGGCATTTCTGCAAAGTGCTTTTGGAGACTTGCCGCTTTCTTCGGCAGGATTGCAAGGTATCCTGCCGCCAAACCGAGGGAGATTTGCATGGAAGAACTCAGCCACTGGATCGACGGCAAGCGCGTGAAGGGCACCTCCGGCCGCTTCGCCGATGTCTTCAACCCGGCCACCGGCGAGGTGCAGGCGCGCGTGCCGCTCGCCTCGAAGGCCGAACTCGACGCCGCCGTGGCCTCGGCCGCCGCCGCCCAGCCGAAATGGGCCGCCACCAACCCGCAGCGCCGCGCCCGCGTGATGATGGAGGTCGTGCGCCTCCTCAACCGCGACATGGACAAGCTGGCCGAGGCGCTCTCGCGCGAGCACGGCAAGACCATCCCCGACGCCAAGGGCGACGTGCAGCGCGGCCTCGAGGTGATCGAATTCTGCATCGGCGCGCCGCATCTGCTGAAGGGCGAGTTCACCGACAGTGCGGGCCCCGGCATCGACATGTATTCGATGCGCCAGCCGCTCGGCGTGGCCGCGGGCATCACGCCCTTCAACTTCCCGGCGATGATCCCGCTGTGGAAGATGGGCCCCGCGCTTGCCGCCGGCAACGCCTTCATCCTGAAGCCCTCCGAGCGCGATCCGTCCGTGCCGCTGATGCTGGCCGAGATCTTCCAGGAGGCGGGCCTGCCCGACGGCGTCCTGCAGGTGGTGAACGGCGACAAGGAGTCGGTCGACGCGATCCTCGACAACCCGACCATTGCGGCGGTGGGCTTCGTGGGCTCGACCCCGATCGCGGAATATATCTATTCCCGCGGCTGCGCGAACGGCAAGCGCGTGCAGTGCTTCGGCGGTGCCAAGAACCACATGATCATCATGCCGGACGCCGACCTCGATCAAGCGGCCGATGCGCTGGTGGGCGCGGGCTACGGCGCTGCCGGCGAGCGCTGCATGGCGATCTCGGTCGCCGTCCCGGTGGGCGACGAGACGGCCGATGCGCTCATCGAGCGGCTGATCCCGCGCATCGAGAAGCTGAAGGTCGGCCCCTACACCGCGGGCAACGACGTGGATTACGGCCCGGTCGTGACCGCCGCCGCGCGCGAGAACATCCTGCGCCTCGTACAGTCGGGCGTGGATCAGGGCGCCAAGCTGGTGGTCGACGGCCGCAACTTCTCGCTCCAGGGCTACGAGAAGGGCTTCTTCGTCGGCCCGCACCTCTTCGACCATGTCAGGCCCGACATGGACATCTACCGCAAGGAGATCTTCGGCCCGGTCCTCTCGACCGTCCGCGCGGCCTCCTACGAAGAGGCGCTGAGCCTTGCCATGGATCATGAATACGGCAACGGCACCGCGATCTACACCCGCGACGGCGACGCCGCCCGCGACTTCGCGGCGCGCGTGAATGTGGGGATGATCGGGATCAACGTGCCGATCCCGGTGCCGCTGGCCTACCACACCTTCGGCGGCTGGAAGAAATCGGCCTTCGGCGACCTGAACCAGCACGGCCCCGACTCCTTCCGCTTCTACACCCGGACGAAGACGATCACCTCGCGCTGGCCCTCGGGCATCAAGGAGGGCTCCGCCTTCAACTTCAAGGCCATGGACTGAGTTTCGGTCCTGCTCCACCTCCCGCAGCCGGCGCCCCCGCGCCGGCTGCTTTCCTTTGCGGGTGCCCGATCCGTCCGAGCTGAGACCTGGCAGCCCGCCGCCGCCCCGCCCCGTCGACGGCTTCCGTTTGCTGGCCCCGAGCCTCGATCCGTCCGACGTGCGACCCGGCAGCCCGCCCCGCGTCGACGGCATCCCTTTGCGGACCCTGCGCCCCGATCCGTCCGACGTGCGGCCCGGCAGTCCCCACCGCCGGCCACGCAGAGAGCGCCGGCCGCCGGGCCCGCGCCGCGACCCCGCCTGCGGGTTCGCATCCGTGCCCCGTGCGTCGCTCGGTTGACAGCTGGCAACTCTGCCTCTCGCCGCGCAGGCTGTCTCCCTTGGCGGGCACTGCCTCCCCCGATCCGTCCGAACTGCACCCTCCCAGCCCCCGCCGCTGGCCTGCCCGCGTCGGAAGGGCGCGGCCTTGCGGGCTTGACCGGCCGCCCCGACTGCCGGACACCAAAGACCTGTCACGAGGAGCCGCCATGAGCTGGATCGACGACGCGGGCCTGCCCGATCTTGCCGCCGACGCGCGCGCCCGGCTCGAGGCGCTGCGCCCGGTCCGGCTCGCCCGGGGCACGCTCCTCTTCCGTCCGGGGGATGCGGCGCAGGGCTTCGTGGTCGTTCTCGAGGGCCGCGTCGAGGTGTTCCTCACCGGCCCCACCGGGCGCGAGATCCTGCTCTACGCGGTCGAGCCCGGCCAGAGCTGCGTGCAGACGACGCTCGGCCTCATGGGCGGCGAGGACTATACCGGCGAGGCCGTCGCCGCGACCGATCTCGCCGCCGTGGTCATCCCGCGCCCGCTCTTCCTGCGGCTGATGGACGAGAGCGCCGCCTTCCGCAGCTTCGTCTTCACCGCCTTCGCGCGGCGGATGCAGATGATGATGCATGTGCTGGAAAAGGTGGCCTTCCAGCGCGTCGAGAGCCGGCTCGCCGGCACGCTCCTCGCCATGGCGGAAGCCAACGAGGTGACGGCGACGCAGGCCGATCTCGCCACCCGGATCGGCTCGGCGCGAGAGGTGGTCTCGCGGCGCCTCGACCAGTTCGCGCGGCGCGGCTGGGTCCGGACCGACCGCGGCCGGGTCCGCCTCCTCGACCCCGGCGCCCTGCGCCGCCTCGCCGCGGCCGACGGCGCAGACTGATCGAGAGCGGCTCGTCGGACCGCCGCCATGCGCAGGCAGGGCTCCGGATCGAACCTGGCCCGGCTCAGCCACTCTCCTGAACGCTGCCCCGACCGGACGAGAGCCCATCAGGCAGGCACGTCGCTCCCGAACCCATACGTTCCGCGGCCGGGCCAGGGCGAGCGTGACGAGATCACAGACCGCGGACAGGCCGGGGCCTAGGGTCGCCTCATGCCCCGTGCCGGGGCGGATCCAACCCAAAGGTGAGACGGATGTTCAAGACCAACGTCGGCGGCATCGACCGCATTCTCCGCATCGTCGTCGGGCTCGCGCTGCTCGCGGCCTTCTTCCTGATGCCCGACGCGAGCTACCGCGCCGTCCTGCTGATCGGCATCGTGCCGCTCCTGACCGGCCTCTTCTCGACCTGTCCGCTCTATTCGCTCGTGGGCATCAACACCTGCCCGATGAAGGGCTGAAGGACGCCGCCGCGCCGCCTGCGCGTCGCTCAGGGCGCGATGGGCTGCGGCGCGGCCGCCATTGGGTGCAGGGCAAAGGCGCCGGGGCGACCCGGAGGAAGCGCTGCACCGACGGCGGCCCTTGCAGGCAGGGCGGCGGCTTCAACCGCCTGCCTCAGGTGCTTCCCCGCCCGCTCCGTCCGCGGCAGCGCGGCGCGAGCGGGGCTCGATGCCCCCGAGCGGCGCAGCCCCGGCCTATTCCGCCGCCAGACGCCGGGGTTTCAGCATGTCGCGGAGGTAGCGGCCGGTGTGCGAGGCCTCGACCTTGGCCACCTCCTCGGGCGTTCCCTCGGCCACGATCTTGCCGCCGCCGTCGCCGCCTTCCGGGCCGATGTCGATGATCCAGTCCGCGGTCTTCACCACATCGAGATTGTGCTCGATCACCACCACCGTGTTGCCCTGCTCCACCAGCTCGTGCAGCACCTCGAGCAGCTTTTTCACATCCTCGAAATGCAGCCCCGTCGTCGGCTCGTCGAGAATGTAGAGCGTGCGTCCCGTGGCGCGGCGGCTCAGCTCCTTGGAGAGTTTCACCCGCTGCGCCTCGCCGCCCGAGAGCGTCGTCGCCTGCTGGCCCACCTTGATGTAGCCGAGGCCCACCCGCATCAGCGCGTCCATCTTCTCGCGGATCGAAGGCACCGCCTGGAAGAACTCCTGCGCATCCTCGACCGTCATCTCGAGCACGTCGGCGATGCTCTTGCCCTTGAACCTGATCTCCAGCGTCTCGCGGTTGTAGCGGTGGCCCTTGCAGGTCTCGCAGGTCACATAGACGTCGGGCAGGAAGTGCATCTCGATCTTGATGACGCCATCGCCCTGGCAGGCCTCGCAGCGCCCGCCCTTCACGTTGAACGAGAACCGGCCCGGCTGGTAGCCGCGCGCCTTCGACTCGGGCAGGCCCGCGAACCAGTCGCGGATCGGCGTGAAGGCCCCGGTGTAGGTCGCGGGGTTCGAGCGCGGCGTGCGCCCGATCGGCCGCTGGTCGATGTCGATGACCTTGTCGAGCTGCTCGAAGCCCTTGATCGTCTCGCAGGGCGCCGGCGTCTCGCGCGCCCCGTTCAGCCGCATGGCCGCCGTCTTGTAGAGCGTCTCGATGGTCAGCGTCGACTTGCCGCCGCCCGAGACGCCGGTCACGCAGACGAACTTGCCCAAGGGGAAGTCCACCGTCACATCGTGGAGGTTGTTGCCGCTGGCCTTCACCACCGTGAGGGCCTTGCCGTTGCCCTTCCGCCGCTCGGCGGGCACCGAGATCTCGCGCGTGCCCGAGAGATACTGGCCGGTGAGGCTCGCCGGATCGGCGGCGATCTCGGCGGGCGTGCCGTGCGCCACCACCTGCCCGCCATGGACGCCCGCGCCCGGACCCACGTCGAACACATAATCCGCCTCGCGGATCGCATCCTCGTCATGCTCCACCACCAGCACCGAATTGCCCTGATCGCGCAGGTTCTTCAGCGTGGTCAGCAGCCGGTCGTTGTCGCGCTGGTGCAGCCCGATCGAGGGCTCGTCGAGCACATAGAGCACGCCCGTCAGCCCTGAGCCGATCTGCGAGGCGAGCCGGATCCGCTGGCTCTCCCCGCCCGAGAGCGTGCCGGCCGCGCGGCTCATCGACAGATAGTCGAGCCCCACATTGACGAGGAAGCCCAGCCGCTCGCGGATCTCCTTGAGGATCGCGCGCGCGATCTCGTTCTTCTGCGCGGTCAGATGGCCCGGCACGGTCTCGATCCAGGCGAAGGCCTCCTTGATCGACATCTGCACCACCTGCCCGATGTGCAGGCCGCCGATCTTCACCGCCAGCGCCTCGGGCTTCAGCCGGTAGCCGCCGCAGACATGGCAGGGCCGGTTGTTCTGGTACCGCTCGAATTCCTCGCGCACCCAGGCCGAGTCGGTCTCGCGGTAGCGGCGCTCCATGTTCGGGATCACGCCCTCGAAGCTGCGGCTGACCTGATAGATCCGCCCGCCCTCGTCGTAGCGGAAGGTGATCTCCTCCTCGCCCGAGCCGCGCAGGAAGACGGATTGCACGTTGAACGGCAGGTCCTTCCATTTCTTCTTCGGATCGAAGCCGTAATGCCGCGCCAGCGCCTCGATGGTCTGGGTGTAATAGGGCGATTTCGACTTGGCCCAGGGCGCGATGGCCCCCTGCTTCAGCGTGAGCCCCTGATCGGGCACCACGAGACGCTCGTCGAAGAAGAGCTCCATCCCCAGCCCGTCGCATTCCGGGCAGGCGCCGAAGGGCGCGTTGAACGAGAAGAGCCGCGGCTCGATCTCGGGGATGGTGAAGCCCGAGACCGGGCAGGCGAATTTCTCGGAGAAGGTCGTGCGCACCGGCTCGCCCTCGGCGGGCGCGCTCTCGAAGATCGCGATCCCGTCGGCGAGGTTCAGCGCGGTGCGGAAGCTGTCGGCCAGCCGCGTCTCGATCCCCTCGCGCACCACGATCCGGTCCACCACCACATCGATGTCGTGGCGGAACTTCTTGTCCAGCGTCGGCGGCTCCTCCAGCTCGTGGAAGGTGCCGTTCACCTTCACCCGCTGGAAGCCCTGCTTGCGGAGCTCGATGAACTCCTTCTTGTATTCGCCCTTGCGGTCCCGGACGATGGGCGCGAGCAGATAGCCCCGCGCGCCCTCGGGCATTGCCATCACCGCATCGACCATGTCCTGCACCTGCTGCGCCGCGATGGGCAGGCCGGTGGCCGGGCTGTAGGGCGTGCCGACCCGCGCCCACAGAAGGCGCATGTAGTCGTAGATCTCGGTCACGGTCCCCACGGTCGAGCGCGGGTTCTTCGAGGTCGTCTTCTGCTCGATGGAGATGGCCGGCGACAGACCCGAGATATGGTCCACATCCGGCTTGCCCATCATGTCGAGGAACTGCCGCGCATAGGCCGAGAGGCTTTCGACATAGCGGCGCTGGCCCTCGGCATAGATCGTGTCGAAGGCGAGGCTGGACTTGCCCGACCCTGACAGGCCGGTGATGACCACCAGCTGATCCCGCGGGATGTCGACATCGATGCCCTTGAGATTGTGCTCGCGCGCCCCGCGCACCGAGATGAACTTCTGTTCGGCCATCGCCCCGATCCTCGCGATCTCGTCTTCCGGAACGGCGGATATAGAGGCCCGGGCCTGAGTCTCCAACCGCCGGTCGCGAACATAGTATGAACTTTAACCGGATGGCAGGGTTTATTTCACGCCATCGCCCTGCGGCGGGCAGAAAGCCACTGGTGGAGCAAGATCCCGGCGAGGCTCGGCAGCAGCACGAAGAAGATCAGCCCCCGTGCCCCTTGGGCGGCGATGAGGGCCGCCAGAAGAGGCGTTCCGCTGGTGGTGCCGAGATTGCCGAGCTGCGCCACCGCGCCCGCGGCGCGCGCGCGATCCTCCGGGGCCGGGTTCAGCTGCGGGATGGCCGCGAAGGACGCGCCCTGCACCAGCCCCAGCGCCGCGGCGAGGCTGAGCGCTGCCGCCTCCATGGCGAGCCCCTGCCCCCAGCCCGCCCAGAGCGCCAGCGTCGAGACGATGGCGAGGCCGAAGCCGCCCTGCACCACCTTCACCGCCGGAACTCGCCCCAGCATCCAGACGCCCAGCGTCAGCGAGACGGCGATGGAGGCGAGCGGCATGGCCGAGGCGAGGAAAGCGGGATGCGGCGTCTCGGGCGGCAGAAGCGTCAGCAGCGCCACATAGACGAGCGTGTAGCAGAAGAAGCCGATGGCGGGCGCGGCCACCCGGGCCGAGGCATAGATCTGCCCGTGCTGGCGCAGAAGCGAGGGCTGCACGCCCGGCAGGCGGGGGCTCCGCGCGTCGGCGGGCAGGAGCGTCCGCACGAGGAGCGCACAGGCCGCCATATAGGCCGCATGGATCAGGAACAGCGGCGGGATGCCCCAGGCCGCCACCAGCGGCCGCCCGATCCAGGCGGTGAAGGCGAAGGAGACGGCGAAGAACGAGGCCCAGAGCGTCATGGCAAAGCCCTGCCGCGCCGGCGGGGCGATCTGCGCGATGAGCACCGGGGCGGACACCACGATGGCGAGATGCGCCAGACCCTCCACCGCCCGCAGCCCCAGCATGAGGCCCAGCGGCGGCAGCAGCGCCTCGATCAGCGACAGGCCCGCGCCGGCGAGGAGCGCCGTCACCAGCACCCGGCGGTAGCCGAGGCGGGCCACGAAGAGCCCCGCCGTCGTGCCGAAGATCAGCCCCGCGAAGCCCACGACCGAGACGATCAGCCCGAGCGTCACCTCCGCAGCCCCGGCATAAGCGGCCGAGATCGGCTCGAAGATCACCCCCACCTTGGAGAATTGCGCAGCCGCGCCCAGTCCGGCGAACCAGAGCACGAAGACCTGAAGCATGGGCGAGCGGATCATGCCCCCTCCTACTCCCGCGCCCCGGCCAAGGCCAGAGCGTCCGGCACCTGACCGCCCCATGGTCAGGCCTCGCCGGGCTGCCAGAGCCCCACGGCGGCGAATGCCGGGCCACACAGCCCCAACGCAAACGGCGCCCCGGAGGGCGCCGCCGCAGCCTTCTCAAGAGGAAGCCTCAGAAGTGGATCGCGCGGCCGTAGGCGTCGAGCACCGACTCATGCATCATCTCGGAGAGCGTCGGATGCGGGAAGACGGTCTCCATGAGCTCCGCCTCGGTCGTCTCCAGCGCGCGGCCCACGACATAGCCCTGGATCAGCTCGGTCACTTCCGCGCCCACCATATGCGCCCCCAGCAGCTCGCCGGTCTTCGCATCGAACACCGTCTTCACGAAGCCCTCGGCCTCGCCGAGCGCGATGGCCTTGCCGTTGCCGATGAAGGGGAAGCGGCCGACCCGGATCTCGTAGCCCTTCTCCTTCGCCTTGGCCTCGGTCAGGCCGACGCTCGCCACCTGCGGCTGGCAGTAGGTGCAGCCCGCGATCGAGCCCGGCTTGATCGGATGCGGATGCCCGCCCGCGATCAGCTCGGCCACCATGACGCCCTCGTGGCTGGCCTTGTGCGCGAGCCATGGCGCGCCCGCGATGTCGCCGATGGCATAGAGCCCCTCGACGCCGGTCCGGCAATATTCGTCGGTCACCACATGGCTCCGGTCGACGGTCACGCCCGCGGCCTCGAGGCCCAGCCCCTCGACATTGCCCACGATCCCCACGGCCGAGATCACCGTGTCGAACTCCATCGTCTCGGTCTTGCCGCCGGTCTCGACATGGGCCGTAACCTTGCCGCCCGCCCGGTCGAGCTTCTTGACCGTCGCCTTCTCGAGGATCTTCATCCCCTGCTTCACGAACTGCTTCTTGGCGAAGGCCGAGACCTCGGCATCCTCCACGGGCAGGATGCGCTCCATCACCTCGACCACCGTCGTGTCGGCGCCGAGCGTGTTGAAGAAGCTCGCGAATTCGATGCCGATGGCGCCCGAGCCGATCACGAGCAGCTTCTTCGGCATCCGCTTCGGTTCCAGCGCATGTCGATAGGTCCAGACCAGATCGCCATCCGCCTCGAGCCCGGGCAGCTCGCGCGCCCGCGCGCCGGTGGCGAGGACGATGGACTTCGCCTCGAGCTCTTCCGTGCCCTTGTCGGTCCTGACCGAGACGCGGCCCTTCCCGGCCAGCGTGGCATCGCCCATGACGACCGTGATCCTGTTCTTCTTCATCAGATGCGCCACGCCCGAGGAGAGCTGCTTGGCCACCCCGCGCGACCGTTTCACCACCGCGCCGAGATCGTAGCCGATGCCCTCGGCCTTCAGGCCGAACTCCTTCGCGCGGTGCATCAGGTGGTAGACCTCGGCCGAGCGCAGCATCGCCTTGGTGGGGATGCAGCCCCAGTTCAGGCAGATCCCGCCCAAGTTCTCGCGCTCGACGATGGCGACGTTCAGGCCCAGCTGAGCCCCCCGGATCGCGCAGACATAGCCGCCGGGACCGGCGCCGATCACGATCATGTCGAAGCTCTTCGCGGGCATCCTCGCCTCCATGGAAAAAGTAGTTTGGCCTTAAACCATTTCCCTCGCCTGCGCAACGGCCGCCCCGGGAGCCCGGGAGCGCGGCGCCTCACCCCCTCAGGCGCCGCACCTCGGCCGCATAGGCGCCCTCCGCAAGGAAGGCCTCCTCCTCGGGGGTGGAGGTCCGTCCCAGCGCTGCGTTGCGGAAGGGAAAGCGCCCGAAGCGGGCGATGATGGCCGCATGGGCATGGGCATGCAGCAGCCCTTCGGTTCCGGTCTCGGGCATCCGCTCCTGGAACAGACGCACCGCCTCGGCCTGATCCTCGGGCGCCTCGGAATGTTCGAGCGGCAGGTAGAAGAACTGCCGCTCGGGCTCGGGCGCGCCCAGATCCCAGTCCGCCGCAATCGCCTTGCGCGCGCAGTCCCGCGCCAGCGGATCGGTCGCGAAGGCCTCCGCGCTGCCGCGGAACATGTTGCGCGGAAACTGGTCGGTGAGGATCAGGAAGGCGAGGCTGCCCACCGTCCCTTCGGTCCAGTGATCCAGCCCACCGTCGCGCGCCGCCTGCCACAGATCGCCGAACCGCTCGCGAATGGTCTCGTCCACCTCCGGATCGACCGCATACCAGCCCTCGGGCCCGACCTCGCCCAACCAGAAGTCGAGCACCGCAACCGGATCGTCCGCCATTCCTGCCTCCTGGCTGTCATGGGCGCAACCTGACAGGTCGGGCGCAGGGCGGCAACCGCCTTCGCCCCGGCGCGCGGACCGCCCTCACCGCGCGCCCGATCCCGCTTTCACTCTGTCCAAATATCCCGCGGGGAGTCCGGCCCGCAGGGCCGGACGGGGGCGCGCAGCCCCCTTCCCCCGGCGGCCGGAGCGCCGGACGGCTCCCGTCACTCGGCCGCCTGCTGCGCCTCCTGCGCCTCGGTCACCACTTCCATGACCGCCCCGACCGCAACCGACGAGGCCGTGGGCGCCACGGTCGCGAACGAGCCGGTATCGGCCACCGCGGGCGCCGCGCGCCGCGTCATCCGCCATCCGGCATAGGCCGCCATCGCGCCATAGAGGATGCCGATGAAGAGGAAGAAGCCGCTCGGCCCCGCCTGCTCCATGATCCAGCCGGTCACCAGCGGGCCGCAGATCGCGCCGAGACCGTTCATGAACAGGAGCGCAGCCGAGGCCGCCGCCATATCCTCCTTGCCCAGAAAATCGTTCGTATGGGCGATGAGCAGCGAATAGATCGGGTTGGTGATCCCGCCCAGAAGCAGCGCGACCCCGATCAGCCCCCAGAAGGGCGGCGCCAGCGCCACGGTCAGGGCCATGAGCAGCCCCGCCACCACCGCAAGCCCGAGGATCAGCTGGCGTCGGTCCATCCGGTCCGAGGCCCAGCCGATCGGATATTGCAGCACGAGCCCGCCCACATAGAGCGAGCCGATGAAGATCGAGATCTCCTGCACCGAGAGCCCGTCGAGCGTGCCCCAGACCGAGGCCATGCCGAACATTGCCGAGAAGATCCCGCCCGTCATCAGCATCCCCACCACGCCCAGGGGAGACACGCGGAACAGGTCGCGCACCGAAAGCCGCCGCGTCGTCTCGAAGGTCGGCGTGGGCGTGACGGTGAGCAGGATCGGCATGAAGGCCAGCGACACCAGCACAGAGGGGATCACGAAGAGCGTGAAGCCGGACGGATCGGCCGCATTGAGCAGCGCCTGACTGGTGATGATGCCCACCATCTGCACCATCATGTAGGCCGACATCGCCTGCCCGCGGGTCTCGTTGGTGGCGGTGTTGTTCAGCCAGCTTTCGGCCGTGATATAGACGCCCGAGAAGCTGAAGCCGATCAGCACCCGCAGCAGCGTCCAGGCCGTCCAGTCGGGCAGCACCGGATAGACCACGAGCACCGCCGAGATCATCGACCCCAGCGCCGCAAAGACGCGCACATGGCCCACGCGGCGGATCATGTCGGGGGCCACCTGAGAGCCCACGAGAAAGCCTGCGAAATAGGCCGAGGTCACGATGGCGAGCTGCGTGGTGGAAAAGCCTTCCAGAGCGCCGCGGATGCCCAGAAGCGAGGCCTGCACGCCATTGCCCACCATCAGCAGCATGACGCCCAGCAGCAGCGGCCAGGTGGCGGCGAGGACCTTGAACATGAACGGCTCCGTGACTTGTCAGGCAGGCTATCATCCGGCCCCCGGAGGGACCGCCGGAAGGCGACGTTCGACGACCGTTTCAGCCGCCGGGGATCAACAGCGACGCATCGCCGTAGGAGAAGAAGCGGTAGTCGTGGCGCACCGCATGGTCGTAGATCGCGCGGATCCGCTCCTGTCCCATCAGCGCCGAGACGAGCATGAGGAGCGTCGATTTCGGCAGATGGAAGTTCGTCATCAGCGCGTCGGTCACCCGGAATCTATAGCCCGGATAGATGAAGATATCCGTCTCGCCGCGCCAGGGCCGGATCGCGCCCGAGGCGGCCGCGCTCTCGATCAGCCGGAGGGCGGTGGTGCCCACGGGGATCACCCGCCCGCCTGCGGCCTTCGTGGCCGCGATCTCGGCGGCGGCGGTCTCGGTCACCTCGCCCCATTCGGCATGCATCCGGTGCGTGGTCACATCCTCGACCTTCACCGGCAGGAAGGTGCCCGCGCCCACATGGAGCGTCACCTCGGTGAAGCCCACGCCGCGCGCGGCCAGCGCCTCGAGCAGCGGCCGGTCGAAATGGAGCGAGGCCGTGGGCGCGGCCACCGCGCCGGCATGGCGGGCGAAGACGGTCTGGTAATCCTCGTCATCCTGCGTGTCGGGCGCGCGGCGGGCGGCGATGTAGGGCGGCAGCGGCATGGCGCCGGCCTCGGCCAGCGCCGCGTCGAACGCCGCGCCCGCCCGGTCGAAGACGAGGCGCAGGTCCGTCTCGCCCTTCTCGGCCACCTCGGCCGAGAGCGCGTCCGAGAAGCGGATCGTCTCGCCCGGCTTCAGCTTGCGCAGCGGCTTGGCCATCGCCCGCCAGCCGCCCGCAGCCGCGGGCTCCATCAGCGTGACCTCGACGCGCGCCTCTGCCTCGCCCCGCGTCCGGGTGCCGGTGAGGCGGGCGGGAATCACGCGGGTGTTATTCAGCACCAGCCGGTCGCCGGGCCGGAAGATGCCCACCAGATCGCGCACATGCCGGTCCTCGATCCGGTCCCCTTCGGCCAAGAGAAGCCGCGCCGCGGTGCGGGGGCGGGCCGGGCGCGTGGCGATCAGGCGCTCGGGCAGGTCGAAGTCGAAGTCGGAAAGCTGCATGTCGGAAACCGGGTCGGACGCGGGGGCGGGATGGCGGCCACCCCGCCCGGGACTTGGAGTGCCGGCACGGGGAAGGCAAGGGCGATCAGGGCAGAACCGGCACCGGTCGGCGAAAGATCTCGCGGAACATGCCGGGCGTGAGGATCGAGAGCGGGTTCACCGAGACGGCCGGGCGGTCGGCCGATCCGGTCACGGAATAGTTGAAACCGAACAGCCCCTCGCCGCGCCGGGTCAGCACCGAGCCGATGCCGTTCAGCAGATAGATGGGCGAGATCACCCCCTGCAGGTCGAGCCGCCGGTCGGCGGTGCGATAGAGCCCCTCCAGCGTGACCCCCATCGAGGCCCCCACCGCCGAGGCCTCGGAGATCTCGACCGCCCCCGGCTGGACGCGGAACCGGACATCGCCCTCGGCGAAGAGCAGCCCGTCGCCGTTCAGCTGCTCGAGAAGGCCCACCACCGAAATCGCATTGAGGAGTGCCGCCAGCACCGGCGCATTCGTCACGCGGAAGTTCGAGACCGCCGCCCGTCCGCGGTAGCCGTCGCGTCCCTCGGGCATGAGGCTCAGGTCGAGATCGCCGCCCCGCGCATCGGGAAAGATCCCCGCCGAGGCGATCACGCCGCCCGCGTCCCGGGATCTCAGCCGCACGGCGCTGCGCCCGCTCATCGGGACCACCGACCCTTCGACGACGGCGCGCCCGTTCACCCGTCCGCGGAAGGCGCCGTTGAACCCGCCGCGGGTGCCGAAGCGCCCCTCGACGCCGGTCAGCGCGATGCCCGACGTGACCTGCAGCCGGTCGAGCGCGACGAGGATCGGCACCGGCGTGCCCCCGCTGCCGCCCCCGCCGCCCAGATCGCCCAGCCGCGTGAGATCGACCGACCCGCCCCGCAGCTGCACCTCGGGCGGCTGGTTCGCGCCCCGCCCGACCAGCGTCACCGGCGCATCGAGCCAGCCGTTCAGCCGCACCCGGTCGAAGCGCACGGCATCCAGCCCGCCGTCGGCGCGCAGATCGACCCGGCCCGAGGCCGCGAGCCCGCCCCCCTCCAGCACGAGCTTGCCGACCGTGACCGGCTTGCCCAGCGACGCCTCGACCTCGAGCCGGCCCGCGCGGTTCGCGGGCTTCGACCAGCCGATCGCGGCCAGACCCGTGCGCAGCCCTACGAGGTCCGACGAGAGCGTGAGCCGCGGATCGCGGCCCTTCTCCATCTCCACCCGGAAGCGGCCGGGCGCGCGGCCCTCGACGGTGCCTGCGGGCAGACCCAGCTTGAACTCCTCGACGGCGGCAGGCGAGAGGGTGGCGGTGCCCTCGACCGACGACCGTCCTTCCGCCTCGCGGCCGAAGGCCAGCCGGTAGGTCGCATCGAACGGCACCCGGCCGAAGCTGCCCGCGCCGGTCACGGTCAGACCCTCGGGCTCCGCCTCGAGCGCAAGGCGGGGCGCCACGATGCGGCGGCCGGGCACCAGCGTGTCGGAGCGGAAGTCGGTGATCGTGCCGCGGACCGAGAACTCGACATCCTCGGGCTCGACCTTGCGCTTCAGCGGCAGGGAGAGCGCCGTCTCCATCACCGCGACGCCCTCTCCCAGATCGACCGAGCGGCCGGCCTTTTCGAGGAAGCGGAACGGCGGCTGGTCCAGCAGCGACAGGGCCGCCGTGACGCCGCTCTCGCTGTTGAGCGAGATCCGCGCCTGCGCCGGTTTCTCGGTCACGTCCGGCACTTCGAAGACCGAGCGCGTGACCCGGATCGGCCCGCCTGCGGGGGGCGTAACCTGCCCCTCCTCCAGCACCATCAGATAGCGGCGATCCTCGATCGAGGCATAGCCCGACCCTTTCTCGATAGGCGGCAGGGTTTTGAGATAGCGCACGTCCCCGTCGCGGAACTCGTAGCCGAGCGACAGGCGCGTCTCGTGGCCGGGGCTCATGCGCAGGCCGGCCTCGACCTCGAACAGCCGCCCCTCCTGCACATTCTCCTCCAGCCATTCCCGGGTCTTCGACACCAGCGACAGCGGCCAGAGCGCGAGCAGGTCGGAATGCGAGATCTCGTTCAGCCCGAGGTCGAAGGCCACGCGCCAGCCGCCCGGTTCGGCCGAGGCATGGCCGCGCCCCGACAGGCGCCGCCCCTGCTCGACCAGCGCGAGCTGCCCGATGTCCACCCGGAACGGATCGAGCCGCATCCGCAGATCGAGCGCCCCTTCCGAGAAATGGACCGGCGTCTCGAACAGGCCCTCGGGGTCGGCGCTGGCATCCTCGACCCGGATCTGCGCCAGGATCTCGCTCGGCAACCCGCGCGAGACCCCCGGCAGATAGGCGTGCCCCTGCGCCGAAAGCCGGATCGAGCGGCCCTGCACCTCGAGCCGGGTGAGGTTCAACCGCTCGCGTCCCGGATCGTAGGCGAAGGCGAGCCCGGCCTTGTCGAAGGCGATGGGTCTGGTCTCGGGCCGCGGCTGCAGCGCCCCCTCGCCGCTGTCGAGCCCCGCCTCGAGCCGCGTGAGCCGCCCCTCGCCGTCGAGCGCCGCCGAGAAGCGGCCCGAGAGCGCCGCATCCAGCACCTCGAGCCAGGCCACGGGGGCGGCCTGCGCGGCGATGTCGGCAGCCGCCACATGATCGACCGTGGCCGAGATCCGCGCCTCGGGGCTGCCGGGCGTGGTGACGAAGGTCACGAGCGCCTGCGCGGGCGCGCGGCCCTTGGAATTCAGAAGTGTCAGGCCGATCTCGAGCGCGCGCCGGTCGGGCCCGTTCACCAGCGTGAGACGCCCGTCCCCCGCCTGCCACGTCCGGCCCGCGCGGCGGTCATCGAGCGTCAGCGTCGTGCCCTCCGCCTCGATCCGCCGGAGGTCCGCCAGCACCGGCTGGGCGAAGAGCCGGTCCACCGTCTCGCGCAGTTCGGCATAGCTTGCGAGGCGGAAGGTGCCGCCCTGCTCGCCCATGGCGAAGTCGAAGCGCCCGTCGGCCAGCCGGCGCAGCGCGATGCGCGCGCCCGAGAGGGTGATGGTCTTGGGATGGAGCGCGCCGCGCAGCGCGGCGCCCCGGTCGAACACCACCCGCGCCTCGGGCAGCGTGACGAGCGTGCGCCCGTCGGCCTGCCGCAGGCGCACATCGTCGAGCCGGAGCCGCGGGATCCAGTTCGGCTCCACCGTCAGCACGAGCCCCCCGAGCGAGACCGACAGCGCAGGCTCCAGCGCCCGGTTGATCCGCGTCTCGGCCTCGGTCACCGCCCAGCCGGGCAAGGGCAGCGGCCGCCCCGTGAAGGCCAGCGTGGCAAAACACGCGACGGCCGCCACCAGCGCGAGACTGAGCAGCAACCACAGCGACGCCCGGCCGCGCCGCGACCGCCCCTTCCGCTCCGATGCCTGCCGCTCGCCGCTCTCTGCCATCAGATCCTTTTCCCGAGCATGGGCTTGCCTTTACCGGGACTGTTGAACAACTAAAACTGCCGTGACCAGTCCCTCAGCAAGGAGCCGCCCATGACCGATGCCGGACAGACCGCCCCCGATTTCACCCTGCCGCGCGATGGCGGGTCCACCGTGTCCCTGTCGGGCCTTCGGCCCGGCAAGGTGGTGGTTTACTTCTATCCCAAGGACGATACCTCGGGCTGCACCCTCGAGGCGCAGGAATTCACCGCCCTCGCGCCGCAGTTCGCCGAGATCGGCACCACCGTCATCGGGATCTCGAAGGACAGCGTGAAATCGCACGACAAGTTCTGCGCCAAGCACGGGCTCGGGATCGTGCTCGCCTCGGACGAGGGCGCGACCACCGCCGAAGATTACGGCGTGTGGAAGGAGAAGAACATGTATGGCAAGACCTACATGGGCATCGAACGCTCCACCTTCCTGATCGACGGCGAGGGCAGGATCGCCCGCGTCTGGCGCAAGGTGACGGCGCGGGGCCATGCGGCCGAGGTGCTCGAAGCGGCCCGCTCGCTCTGACGGCCCGCGCCCGCCGGAGCGGCGGGGGTAAGGCCTCCTCCGCGCCCGCCGAAGTGGCGGGCGCCAACCATGAAGGCCCGCAGCCGCCCGAAGGACGGGCATCGATCTTGCCCGCCCGCCCCCTCCCAGCGGCGGGTGCAAAACCGGTGGCGGGATCCGGCCTGTTGCAGAATCGTCACGGCCGGAGATGCTTCGGCAAGCTTCCGCCGAAAAAGCCCCCCGCCTGACGGAACTTTCTCCAGATCGGCAAGTTTTCGCCCATTCGGGCAAGGTTTCGCCTTCGCCCTCCCTCGATTGGTCAAACTTGTTGCAGCCCTGCCGACCGCTGGCTAGTCAGTCTGCGGGGACAGGAAGGCCGACCCGGCGTCGGCGAAGGTTCGTCACCGCGCAACAACAAACGGGACCGACCGGTGCTGACGCGACTTCATTATCGGATTCACACGAGCCTCGAACGCATCCTTCCGGAGCGTCGGCTTTTTCTTAAATCCGATAGCGACACGCGCTTCATCCGGCTCCGACCCGTGACGCAGCTCGCCGCTCTCGCCGGCGGCACGCTCCTCGTAAGCTGGACGATCCTCGCCACCTCCATCGTGCTGATGGACTCGGTGACCGCGGGCGGCACCCGCGACCAGACCCAGCGCCAGCAGGCGCTCTACGAATCCCGCCTCAATGCCCTCTCCGCCGACCGCGACCGCCGCGCCGACGAAGCCGTGCGCGCGCAGGAGCGGTTCAACCTCGCGCTCGCCGAGGTCTCGAAGATGCAGACGGCGCTCCTCGCCACCGAGGATCGCCGCAAGGAACTCGAGACCGGCATCGAGGTGCTGCAGGACACGCTGATCCGCACCATCAAGGAACGCGACGACGCCCGCGAGGAGTCCGAGCGCGTGACGGTCGCGCTGGCCGAACAGACCGGCTCGGCGCGCACCGACGGCTCGCGGATGGCCGATGCCGAGGCGACGCTCGACCAGCTGTCCTCCACGCTCGCGGCCACCGCCCGCCAGCGTGACGACATGGCCAATGCCGTGCTCTTGGCCAAGGAAGAGACCGAGGAGGTCCTGCAGGAGAAGGCCGAGCTTCAGGCGCGCAACGACCTCATCTTCGGCCGGCTCGAGGAAGCGGTGACCGTCTCGATGGAACCGCTCGACAAGATGTTCCGCGCCGCGGGCCTCTCGACCGACTCGCTGCTGAAGCAGGTGCGCCGCGGCTATTCGGGTCAGGGCGGCCCACTCTCGAAGCTGACGGTCTCGACAATGGGCGGCGGCGATCTCACCCCCGAGGAGCGCCGCGCCAACGAGATCCTGAACGGGCTCGACCGCATGAACCTCTACCGGCTCGCGGCCACCAAGGCGCCCTTCTCGATGCCGGTCAAGACCGCCTTCCGCTACACCTCGGGCTTCGGCGGGCGCAACGACCCGTTCGGGCGCGGCAACCGCCGCCACGAGGGCATCGACATGGCCGGCGCGAGCGGCAGCCCGATCTATTCCACCGCCGACGGCGTGGTGATCCAGGCGGGCACGGCCAGCGGCTATGGCAAGGTCATCAAGATCCGCCACGAGTTCGGCATCCAGACCGTCTACGGCCACCTGTCCCGAATCCGGGTGGAGAAGGGACAAAGGGTATCGCGCGGCGACCGGATCGGTGATATGGGCTCAACAGGCCGGTCCACCGGCACCCATCTTCACTATGAGGTCCGCGTGGACGGCTCGCCCGTCAACCCGATGACCTTCATCAAGGCGGCGAAAGATGTTTTCTAAGAGCAGAATCAACGAGCCCGGTCCCAAACAGGGCGAGGCCGAAAGGCCGAAGAATCAGGAAGCTCCCGTGCAGAAACCCTCGACCGACTTTGCGCCCGGCGCGCCGAAACCCAAGCCTTCCGCCTCGGTCCTGTCGTCTGACCTGACGGTGGTGGGCAACCTGCGCACGACCGGCGACATTCAGGTCGAAGGCACGGTCGAAGGCGACATCCGCGCGCACCTGCTGACCGTGGGCGAGAGCGCCACGATCCGCGGCGAGATCGTGGCGGACGACATCGTGGTCAATGGCCGCGTCATCGGCCGCGTCCGCGGCCTGAAGGTGCGCCTGACCTCGACCGCCCGCGTCGAGGGCGACATCATCCACAAGACCATCGCCATCGAGTCGGGCGCCCATTTCGAGGGCTCCGTTCAGCGGCAGGAAGATCCGCTTCAGAGCGGCAAAGGCGGCGCCTCCGCGGCTCCGCAGGCGGCCCCGGCCCCGCAGGCCACCAAACCCGCCGATCTCTGATCCGTCTTCGCCGTCGGACCGGCACGACCAGGGGCGCCCATCGGGCGCCCTTTTGCATGGCAGCGGCTGTCGGTTCCCACGGCCTCTCTCCGACGCCGGCCGGCCCGTCCCCGCGCCAGATCGGGACATCGACTTCGCCCCAGCCCGGCGGGTGCAGGCAATCCTCCGGGCCACCCTGGGGCGGCCCGGCGCAGATCAGTCGAGCGCCAGGCGATAGAGATGCCAGGTCGCATGGCCCAGCACCGGCAGGGCAATCAGCAATCCGAGAAATCCGGGCAGCATGGCGAAGAACAGGATCCCCGCGATGGTGATGCCCCACGACAGCATCAGCACCGGATTGGCCTGCACCACCTGCACGCTGGTGATCATCGCGGTCACGAAATCGATCTCGCGGTCGAGGAGCAGCGGCAGGCTGACCACGGTGATCGAGAACAGGATGCTCGCGAAGACCGCGCCCACCAGAAGCTCGACGACGAGCAGCGTGAGCCCGTGCGCCGTCAGGAAAGACTCGAACGAGCTCGAGATGTTCACGATGGGCTGCATCCCCATGAAGAGGGCGAAGACCATGTGGGACAGGAAGTTCCAGAACAGGAAGAAGATCACCACGATCGCCGCCATGGACGGGATCTGGCGATCCTTCTGGCTGAGGATCACGCCGAGCACCTCCCCCCAGTGCAGCGGCAGGCCCAGTTCCAGCCGGCGGCTGACCTCGTAGAGGCCGCAGGCGATGAAGGGGCCGAGGATGGGAAAGCCCGCAGCAGCGGGCAAGATCCACCAGAGATTTCCGCTCGTGGTGAGCGCATAGAGAATGATCCAGCCAAAGATCACATAGGTGGCGGCAAAGAACAAACCGAAGGCCGGGGCGCGTCTGAAGTCACGCATTCCGGCAAATAGCACAAGCCGCAGGTCTTCCGGGGTGAGCAAGCGCACCTCCGGAACGGCCTCGGCCGATTCCAGGTAGCTTTGCGACATTCCGAGACTCCTCCTTCTCGTAGGAGAGAGCCTAAGCGCAGGTGCCGTGCAGCACCAAGATGATTCTGCACCTCAGCTTTTGGTCGCGCTGCCCTCGGAAAAAGGGCGGAGGCGCAGCGCGCGGGCCGCTGCAGGACCGCCGCGGGTTGGAGGCAGGCGCGAAACGGATGGCTGCACCCGCCCTCTGCGGGGCCCGGCGCGTGAGCTTCTAGACGTTAAAATGGATTTTCAGCGTAGGGACGCTGCACTGAAGGAAAGCGCAAAGCGGGTGGCTCACTGCTCCGCCTGCCCCTTTCGCGGGCACTGCAACGGCCTGCCGCCGCGCGGGCGACAGCCCTGCGCCGCCGGTGCAGCCGCGCCGCGCGAGGCTTACTCTTCGGCGTTGGCTTCCGCGCGGCTCTTGCCGGCCACATCCTGCGCGAGCGTCGCCTGCATGAACCGGTCCAGATCGCCGTCGAGCACGCCCTGCGTGTCCGAGGTCTCGACGCCCGTCCGCAGGTCCTTCACCATCTGATAGGGCTGAAGGACATAGGAGCGGATCTGGTTGCCCCAGCCCGCCTCGCCCTTGGCCTCGTGCTGGGCGTTGATCGCGGCGTTCCGCTTGTCGAGCTCGAGTTGGTAGAGCCGGGCCTTCAGCGCGTTCATCGCCGCCTCGCGGTTCTGGTGCTGCGACTTCATCGAGGAGGTCACGACGATATTGGTGGGAAGGTGGGTGATCCGCACCGCCGAGTCGGTGGTGTTGACGTGCTGTCCGCCCGCACCGGACGAGCGATAGGTGTCGATGCGGATGTCGTTCGCAGGGATCTCGATCTCGATATTGTCGTCCACCACCGGATAGACCCAGACCGACGAGAAGGAGGTGTGCCGCCGCGCCGCCGAGTCGTAGGGCGAGATCCGCACCAGCCGGTGAACGCCGCTCTCCGACTTCAGCCAGCCATAGGCGTTCGGCCCCGAGATCTTGTAGGCAGCCGACTTGATGCCCGCCTCCTCGCCCGCCGATTCCGACTGCAGCTCGACCTTGTAGCCCTTGCGTTCGGCCCAGCGGACATACATCCGCGCCAGCATCGAGGCCCAGTCGCAGCTCTCGGTGCCGCCCGCGCCCGCATTGATCTCGAGGAACGTGTCGTTGCCGTCCGCCTCGCCGTCGAGCAGCGCCTCGAGCTCCTTCGCGCGGGCCGTCTCGACCAACGCGCGGATCGACGCCTCGGCCTCGGTCACGATCTCCTCGTCGCCCTCGGCCTCGCCGAGCTCGATCAGCTCGACATTGTCGCGCAGCCCGGTGTCGATCAGCCTGTAGGTCGAGAGCTGGTCCATGAGCTGCTGGCGCTCGCGCATCAGCTTCTGCGCGCGGGCCGGATCGTTCCACAGGTTGCCGTCCTCGATCATCGCGTCGAATTCCTCGAGCCGGTGCGGCGCGGTCTCGAGATCCATGCGCTGGCCGAGCAGCGCGAGCGAGCGCCGGATGGCCTCGACTTGGTTCTGGGTCTCGGTGCGCATGGGCGAAGGTCCTCGAACGGTTCAGGCGGGGATCGGTTCAGGCGGGGGTGATAGCGCGAAGGCGCGGACCGGGCAAGGCCGGGCCGCGCCTGCGACAGGACGGCCGCGTCAGTAGAGACCGCCGGAACTGAGCGTGCCGAAATCGGCCTTCTTGGGAATGACCTTCCGCTCGCCCGTGGCAGTGGTGACGGTCGCGCCCTGCTCGGTCTCCTCCTCGCCATAAGCAAACAGCGGCAGGTTCGATCCCATGGCAAAGCCGCCGTCGACCCAGGCGCCCATGCCGAAGACCGGATCCTCGCCCTGACGGAAATACTCGGCCACCACATTGTCGCCCGTCGCATCGTCGGGCAGGCGCGCGCCGGTGAACCGGTCGATCTTCATGAAATAGCCGCCCGGGGGCACGCGGAACTCGGAGCCGCCGTATTTCTTCACGGCCTTCGTCATGAAGCTCTGGAACACCGGGCCGCAGAAGCCGCCGCCCGAGGCCGAGCCCATCGAGCGCGGCTGGTCGTAACCGATGTAGCAGCCCGCGACGATGTTCGAGGTATAGCCGATGAACCAGACGTCCTTGGCGTCGTTCGTGGTGCCGGTCTTGCCCGCCACCGGCACCGGCAGGTTGATCCCCCGCCCCGTGCCGCGCTTGATCACGCCCTCCATCATCGAGGTGAGCTGATAGGCGGTGATCGCATCCATCACCCGTTCGCGCTTCGAGGTGATGTGCGGCGCGCGACCCTCGGGCAGCAGCGGCTGGGCGCAGTCGTCGCAGATCCGCTGATCGTGCCGATAGATCGTGCGACCGAAGCGGTCCTGCACCCGGTCGACCAGAGTGGGCTGCACCCGCTCGCCGCCGTTGGCGAACATGGCGTAGGCGGCCACCATCTTGAAGAGCGTCGTCTCCTCTGCGCCGAGCGCATTGGCGAGGAACTGCCCCATCCGGTCGTAGACGCCGAAGCGCTCCGCATAGGAGGCCACGGTGTCCATGCCGATCTCCTGCGCGATCCGCACCGTCATCAGGTTCCGCGACTGCTCGACCCCGGTGCGCAGCGGCGTGGGCCCGTAATATTTCCCGGACGCGTTCTTCGGCGTCCAGAGCCCCTGCGCCGTCTGCACCTCGATGGGCGCGTCGATCACGATGGTCGCCGGCGTGAAGCCGGAATCGAGGGCCGCCGCATAGACGAAGGGCTTGAAGCTCGACCCCGGCTGGCGCGTGGCCTGGGTGGCGCGGTTGAAGACCGAATACTGGTAGGAGAAGCCGCCCTGCATGGCGAGCACCCGGCCCGAATTCACGTCCATCGCCATGAAGGCGCCCTGCACTTCGGGCACCTGGCGCAGCGACCAGCGGCGGAAGCTGCCGTCCTCGCCCGTCACCTCGCGCACCAGCACCACGTCGCCCACCGCGAGAAGATCGCCCGCCCTGCGCGCCTTGGGCCCGAGCTTGCCGTCGGCCTGCCGCTTGCGCGCCCAGGTCACATCCTCGGCCGGGATGTAATGGCCGTCCTCGTCCTCCTCGACGCCCTCGATCCCGATGCGGGCCGCGCTGTCGCCCACCTCGAGCACCACCGCCGGATGCCAGCCCGGCACGTCGCGCGGCACCCGGGCCGCCGCCAGCGCCGCCCGCCAGTCGGCCTCCGAACCGAGTTTGTCTGCGGGCAGCGTCTGCCGCGTTCCCCGCCAGATGCCGAGGTTGCGGTCGTATTTCTCGAGCCCCACGCGCAGGGCGGCCGCCGCCTCCTCCTGCAGCTCCCGGTCGATGGTGGCGCGGATCGTGAGGCCGCCGCCGAAGAATTCCTGCTCGCCGAACTCGGAGGAGAGCTGGCGGCGGATCTCGTCGGTGAAATAGTCGCGCGGCGGCAGCGCCTCGCGGAAGGCCGGATAATCGCCGTTCTGCACCGAGCGCAGCGGCTCGTTCAGCGACGAGGTCAGCGTGGCCTCGTCGATATAGCCGTTCTCGAACATCTCGCGCAGCACATAGTTGCGCCGCTGGGTCAGCCGCTCCTTCGCCCGCACCGGGTGATACTGGCTCGGCGCCTGCGGCATCGAGGCGAGCGTTGCGGCCTCGGCCGGGGTCAGCTGCGACAGCGTCTTGTTGAAATAGGTCTGCGCCGCCGCCGCCACGCCATAGCTGTTCTGCCCGAGGAAGATCTCGTTCAGATAGAGTTCGAGGATCTTGTCCTTGGGCAGCGTCTCCTCGATCCGGGTGGCGAGGATGATCTCCTTGATCTTCCGCTCGCCCGTCCGGTCGCCCGACAGGAGGAAGTTCTTCATCACCTGCTGGGTGATGGTCGAGGCGCCGCGCACCGTCTTGCCGCGCGAGCGCACCGCCTCGAAGGCCGCCACGGCGATGCCGCGGGCATCGTAGCCGTGGTGGGTGTAGAAGTTCTTGTCCTCGGCCGAGATGAAGGCGTTCTTCACCAGGTCGGGGATCTCCTCGATCGGCGCGAAGATCCGCCGCTCCTGTGCGAATTCGTCGATGATCCGCCCCTCGCCCGAATAGATCCGGCTGATCGTCGGCGGCGTATATTGGGCGAGGCTCTCATGGCTCGGCAGGTCGCGCGAATACATCCAGAACACCGCCCCGATCGTGAGGGCGAGCGCAAGCAGCCCCAGCGTGATCGCGGTGAAGATGGCCCCGAAGACCGAGCCTACGAACCTCAACAATGGCGGTGCCCCCTCTGGTTGGCGGCCCTTATACATGCGGGCGGCCGGAAGAGCAAAACATGCCCAACCCCCGCGCTTCGCGATTTCGCGATCAGCGCCGCAGCATGTCCTTCAGCGCCGCATCCTCGCGCGCCCAGACCTTCAGACCTTCCACGAGGGCGATCACCATCCGCGCCCGCCAGCCCGGATCGCGCAGCCGCGCGAGGTCGGCATCGCTCGACATGAAGCCCGTCTCGACGAGAATCGACGGCATGTCCGGCGACTTCAGCACCGAGAATCCCGCGGCCTGCCGGGGATGGCGGTGCATGGCGATCTGCCGCCGTTTGATGGCCGCTTCCAGCGCCAGTGCCAGCCGCTCGTTCCGCGGCCCCGTCTCGGTGCGCGCCAGATCCATCAGCACGCCCGCCACCAGATCGTCGTGGCCGGTGAGGTCGATCCCCGCCAGCAGATCGTCCCGGTCGTGCCGCTCGGCCAGGGCCGCCGCCGCCGCATCCGACGCCTCCTCGGCCAGCGTATAGAGCGTGGCCCCCACTGCCTCGCCTTCCGCGATGGCATCGGCATGCAGCGAGACGAACACCTGCCCCCCCGCCTCGCGCGCCAGCGTGATCCGGTCCTCGAGCGGCACGAACACATCCTCCGCCCGCGTCACCGCCACGCGGAAGGTGCCGTCCCGCACCAGCGCCTCCTTCAGCTCGCGCGAGAGCGTGAGCATCAGGCTCGCCTCGCTCACCCCGCCCCGCTCGGCTCCCGGGTCGATGCCGCCATGGCCCGGATCGAGCACCACCGTCAGCGGCCCCGCCCCCTGCACCGGCCGCGGCAGGTCGGCGGCCTTCGGCAACGCCCAGCCCGGCGGCTCGGGCGCCGCGGCCCGGGCCGCGAATTCCGCCTCATCCGCCTTGCGCAGCCGGATCGCGATCCGCGCCCCGTCGGAGGTCCGCATGTCCGCGCTCTCGACCACCATCGGCCGGGCCAGCTCCAGCACCAGCCGCGACCAGCCCAGGCGGAAGCTGCCCGCCCGCACCGCCGTCACCCGGTCGGTGTCCCGCGCCAGATCCTCGACCGGGCCGAACTCGACCTCGCGGAAATCCATCACCAGCCGCGGCGGCCCGTCCATCACCCGCACCCGCCAGGGCACCGGCTGGCTCAACTGCAGCTCGACCGAGACCCCGCTCCAGCCGCGCGCCCCGATCGAGGATCCGTCGGGCATGAGCCGCGCGAGCCCGCTCAGCTCCTGCGCCGCAGCCCCTGACAGCGCGAGCAACGCCGCAAGAAGACCCGCCGCGACCGACCTGAGCGCCCCCCCGCTCCTCCGCCTCAGCCCCTCCATCCGCGCCCTTTCATTCTGGCCCAAATATCCCCGCCGGAGGCTCCGCCGTCAGCGCCGGCGCGCCGCCATGAAGGCCTCGAGCCGCGCCAGCCCCTCGACGATATCCTCAGTGGCCCGCGCATAGGAGAAGCGCAGCGTCCGCCCGCCCCGCAGGGGATCGAAATCGAGCCCCGGCGTCACCGCCACCCCCGCCTCCTCGAGGATCTCCGCCGCGAAGGCGAGGCTGTCGGAGGTCAGGTCCGAGACATCCGCATAGACATAGAAGGCCCCGTCCGGCGGCGCAAAGCGCGTGAATCCCGCCTTCGGCAGCCCCTCCAGCATCAGCCGCCGGTTCTCGGCATAGACCGCGCGGTTCGCCTCCAGCTCCTGCGTGCAGTCGAGGGCGGCCAGCGCCGCGATCTGGCTCGCATGGGGCGGGCAGATGAACATGTTCTGCGCCAGCCGTTCGACGCGCCGCACATGGTCCTCGGGCACCACGAGCCAGCCGAGCCGCCAGCCGGTCATCGAGAAATATTTCGAGAAGGAGTTGATCACATAGACATCGTCGGTGATCTCCAGCGCCGAGACGGATCTCGTGCCATAATCCAGCCCGTGATAGATCTCGTCCGAGATGAAGGCCATGTCGCGCGCCTGCGCATGGGCGATCAGCGCGTCCAGCGCCTCCTTCGAAAGCATCGTCCCCGACGGATTGCCCGGCGAGGCCACGATGAGCCCCGCCAGATCCTCCACCCCCTCCAGATCCGCGGGCACCGGCTGCAGCCGGTTCCGGGCCTCCGTGGGGATCCCCACCGGCTCGAGCGAGAGCGCGCGCAGGATCTGGCGATAGCTCGGATAGCCGGGCTCGCCGAGCGCCACCCGCTCGCCCGCCTCGAAGAGCGCGGTGAAGGCCAGAAGGAAGGCCGAGGAGGAGCCGGCCGTCACCACCACCCGCCCCGGATCGAGCTCGACGCCGTACCAGCGCCGGTAGAGATCGGCGATCCCCTGCCGCAGTTCCGGCAGGCCGAGCGCCACCGTATAGCCGAGCGGCCCCTCCTCCATGGCGCGCGCGAGCGCCGCCCGCGCCCCCGCCGGGGCCGGGGTGCCCGGCTGGCCCACCTCCATATGGACGATCGCCCGCCCCGTCGCTTCCAGCCTGCGCGCCTGCTCCATCACATCCATCACGATGAAGGGATCGACCGCCCCGCGCCTTGAAACCCGCATCCTCAGCCTCTTACACTTTGCCAGCCGTTCCTGAGACACCGGGGCGCGAAGGTCAATGGCGGCCCGCCGCCGCCCTGCCGCATATCCGGGTTGCCAAATGAACCGGATCGGTGTTCCTGTCCTGACCCGCGAGCCGGACCCTGACCCGCCCCAACCGGAGCCTTTCCATGAGACTGATCCCCCTCGGTGCCGCCGCCCTCGCCGGCGCCCTCGCCCTCGCTCCCGCCGCCCGGGCCGAGATGAGCGCCGCCGAGCGCGAGGCCGTTCGCGCCGAGGTCCGGGCCTATCTGCTCGAGAATCCCGAGGTGCTGATGGAGGCCTTCACGGCGCTCGAACAGCGCCAGCAGCTCGATCAGGTCAATGCCGACCTCGCCCGGCTTCAGGACCATTCCTCGGAAATCTACACCGATCCGGCCAGCTGGGCCGGCGGCAACCTGCAGGGCGACATCACGGTGGTCGAGTTCATCGACTACCGCTGCGGCTACTGCCGCAAGGCCAATGCCGAGGTCGAGGAGCTGGTGGCCTCCGATGGCAACATCCGCTTCGTGCTGAAGGAATATCCGATCCTCGGCGAGGAGTCGGTGCTGGCCTCGCGCTTCGCCATCTCCGTGCTGCAGATCGCGGGCCCCGAGCCCTACAAGGCGGTGCACGACAAGCTCATCACCTTCCGCGGCGACATCACGACCGAGGCGCTCGGCCGGCTCGCCGACGAGATGAAGCTCGACCGCGCGGCGATCCTCGCCCACATGGACAAGGACGAGGTCACGGCGGTGATCGCCGCGAACCACAAGCTCGCCGAAACGCTCGAGATCTCGGGCACGCCGACCTTCGTCGTCGACCGCACCATGGTGCGCGGCTATGTGCCGCTCGACGGGATGCGCCAGATCGTCGAAGGCCAGCGCAAGGGCTGAGCGCCCGCTGCGACCGAGCCCCAAGGCGCCCTCCGGGGCGCCTTTTCTTTTGGAGAAGCCCGAGCCGGAGGCATTCCCGCGGGGCGAAAGACACGCAGAGGCGGGCCGCAGACCCCTGCCCGCCGCTTCTTCGCGACAGGGTTGACAGCCGCAACTCATGGGGCTCGGGCTGCGGTCCCGGTCCCTGCCGTTCACGAAGCGCGAACGGCAGCCTGCGGGCCGACTTTCCTCACGATCCGGCCCGGCTTCCCAAGGTCATGCTCCGGGTGACCGCATCCGCGCGAGGCGATCCGCGATGACGGCCTGAGGCCGCCGCTCGCGTTTGCGACGGTGCGTTACTCGGCCGCTTCGGCCGCCGCGAGCTTTTCGGCCTCGATCTCGGCCGCACGGCTTTCGACCATCGACACGATCTCGTCGATCATCCGCTCGCTGCCGAGCTTGTGGGCCTGCTTGCCGGCCAGATAGACCATCCCCGAGCCGTTGCCGCCGCCGGTGAAGCCGATGTCGGTCATCAGCGCCTCGCCGGGGCCGTTCACCACACAGCCGATGATGGAAAGGCTCATCGAGGTGGTGACATGGGCCAGCCGATCCTCGAGTTCCGCCACCGTCTTGATGACGTCGAAGCCCTGCCGCGCGCAGGAGGGGCAGGAGATGATGGTGACGCCGCGGTGGCGGAGGCCCAGAGACTTCAGGATCTCGTAGCCGACCTTCACCTCTTCCACCGGGTCCGCCGAGAGCGAGACCCGCAGCGTGTCGCCGATCCCCGACCAGAGGAGGTTCCCCAGACCCACGGCCGATTTCACCGTGCCGGCGGTCAGCCCGCCCGCCTCGGTGATCCCGAGATGGATCGGCGCATCCGTCGCATCGGCCAGCGCCTGATAGGCCGCGGCGGCAAGGAACACGTCCGAGGCCTTCACCGAGATCTTGAACTCGTGGAAGTCGTTGTCCTGAAGAATCTTGATGTGATCGAGGCCCGACTCGACCATCGCCTCCGGGCAGGGCTCGCCATACTTGTCCAGCAGATGCTTTTCGAGCGAGCCCGCATTCACCCCGATCCGCATCGAGCAGCCATGATCCCGCGCGGCCTTGATGACCTCGCGCACCCGGCTCGCATCGCCGATGTTGCCCGGGTTGATCCGGAGGCAGGCCGCGCCCGCCTCGGCCGCCTCGATGGCGCGCTTGTAGTGGAAGTGGATGTCGGCCACGATCGGCACCGGGCTTGCCGCCACGATCTCCTTCAGCGCCCGGGTCGAGGCCTCATCGGGCACCGACACGCGGACGATGTCGGCCCCCGCCTCGGCCGCGCGGAGCACCTGCGCGATGGTCGCGGGCGCGTCGGCGGTGATGGTGTTCGTCATCGTCTGCACCGAGATCGGCGCATCGCCCCCCACCGGAACATTGCCCACCATGATCTGCCGCGACTTGCGGCGGTGGATGTTGCGCCAGGGGCGGACATGATTGAGCGACATGGGTGGAAACCTCGGGTGATGGTCGCGTGCAACTTAAACCCGCAGCGGCATCGGCACAACCGGCTGCGCCCAAATGCCCTGCCCCTCGGGCAAGGCACGGCGCGCCCGCGCGATCACATCCGCGCGGGGGTCAGCGGGTTTCGTTCTGCGCGACCGTGACGTAGCGCGCGAGATCCGCGTCGCCGGTCAGGTCCGCCATGGCATATTTGCCGGTGAGCGCCTCGGGCGAGAGGGCCACGTTCTTCACCACCTGCGCACCGGGCGCCGACGGGCCGTAGGTCTCGCCGTTGACGGCGAAATAGAGCGAGCCCGAGTTGCCCGCGCGCAGCACCGGCGGCTCTTCCATCTGCGGCACGACATAGCGTTCGCCCGCGTCGAGGATCTTCTCGAACAGCACCGTCCCGTCGGCCGCCTGCACCCGCACCCACGAGGGGCGCACGGCCAGAAGCTCGACCGTCGGCGGCGCGGCCTCGGCCACCTGCACCTCTTCCTCCACCGGCACGGCAGCGGCCGTGGCGGGGATCGCGGGCAGCTCGAGCGAGGCCTGCTGGACGCTGTCGTTCATCCGCGGATTGATGGCCGCGATCGGCCCGTCGCGCGAGACCAGCACCGGCACGTCGAGCGCCTGGGCCTGCGGACGATAGAGCCGCCCCATGAGGTCGGGCTGCGCCGGATCGGCGGCGGCGAGATCCATCGTGTCGGAGGCAGGCTCGGACCGCACGAGCGGCGCCACCGTGCCGACGCTGCCCAGCGGGTCGATCTCGGCCACCACCTGCGGCGCCTGATCGACCGGCGCCACCTGCACGCGCTGCACCTGCTGAAGCACCGCCCAGCCGCCGTATCCGATGCCGCCGATCAGCGCGAGCAGGACCAGAACCGATCCCACCGCGCCGGGCTCGATGCTGGCCAGCACACTCTCGCCCCGGGGTACGAACAGCGCATTCGGATCCGCCAGCGGATCGCGCCCCTCGCCCTGCGGTCGGGACCGCGGACCGGTATCGCGGCGCGCGCCGGTCACCGAAACGGCCATGCCGTGCATCGTGGTGAAGTTCGCCTCGTGGCAGAAGCGCGCGAAGGCCTCGTCCGGGTCCATGCCGAGATAGCGCGCATAGGAGCGCACATATCCCGCCACGAAGCCCTGCGTCTCGAAGGCCGACACGTCGGCATTCTCGATGGCGGCGATATAGGTGGCCTTGATCTTCAGCTCGCGCTGGACATCGAGCAGCGACTTGCCGAGCGTCGCCCGCTCACCGCGCATCAGGTCGCCCAACCGCAACTCGAAATCGTCGAACCCTTTGGGTTTATCGACTTCGGCCGTCGAAGGTTGTGTCCTCCGCCAGATCATGCGTGTGCCCGTCCTGCCCCGATTTACCCCGGCCGGTTGCTTCCGACTCAGGGGTGCCCTGTCCCGAAAGAAGTAGCACAGGGCAGGGGCCTTTGCATCCGCAGAAGCTGTCAGGCAACGACCTCGGCGCGATTCAGCGCACAGTGCTGCCAGAGCACGTCCATGGCCTTCACGAGGTGATCGATCATGCCGGAATCATGCACGGGCGACGGGGTGAAGCGCAGCCGCTCGGTCCCGCGCGGCACGGTCGGGAAGTTGATCGGCTGGACATAGATGCCGAAATGCTCGAGCAGCATGTCCGAGATCATCTTGCAGTGCACGGGGTCGCCCACATGGACCGGCACGATGTGCGAGCCGTGGTCGATGATCGGCAGGCCGAGCCCCTTGAGGCGCATCTTCAGGATGCGGGCCTGGGTCTGGTGCTTCTCGCGCAGCTCCACATCGCCCTTGAGGTGGCGCACCGAGGCCGCCGCACCGGCCGCCACGACGGGCGGCAGCGAGGTCGAGAAGATGAAGCCCGGCGCGTAGGAGCGCACCGCGTCGCACATCTTTGACGAGGCCGCGATATAGCCGCCGAACACGCCATAGGCCTTGCCCAGCGTCCCGTTGATGATGTCGATCCGGTCCATCAGCCCGTCCCGCTCGGCCACGCCGCCGCCGCGGGGGCCGTACATGCCGACGGCATGGACCTCGTCGATGTATTTCAGCGCGCCGAACTCGTCGGCGATGTCGCAGATCTCCTCGATGCGGCCGAAGTCGCCATCCATCGAATAGACGGATTCGAAGGCCACGAGGATCGGACGGTCCTTGCCGATCGAGGTCAGGATCCGGCGCAGGTCGTCGAGGTCATTGTGCTTGAAGATGTGCTTCTCGGTGCCCGAGCGGCGGATGCCCTCGATCATCGAAGCGTGGTTCAACTTGTCCGAGACGATGACGAGGCCCGGGATCAGCTGCGGCAGCGTCGAGAGGGTCGCGTCGTTGGCGATATAGGCCGACGAGAAGACCAGCGCCGCTTCCTTGCCGTGCAGGTCGGCGAGCTCGGCCTCGAGGCGCTTGTGATAGAGCGTGGTGCCCGAGATGTTGCGCGTGCCGCCCGACCCGGCGCCGGTCGAATCCAGCGCCTCGTGCATGGCCCCCAGCACCACCGGATGCTGGCCCATGCCGAGATAGTCGTTGCCGCACCAGACGGTGATTTCCTTCTCGCTCCCGTCGGGCTTGCGCCACATGGCTTTCGGGAAGGCACCCTTGCGCCGCTCGATGTCGATGAAGGTCCGGTACCGGCCCTCGGTATGGAGCCGGTTCAGAGCGGTATCGAGTGCCAGATTGTAGTCCATCTTCGTCTCCCTGACGCTCGGGCTGCCGAGCAAGCTGGGTGTCATCATCAATTTTCGGCGCAACATGGCCTTGATAAGGATCAAATCCTAAGTCTGGAACCGGCCAATTTGAAACCCGTTCATTGGTCCCTGCGTCAATCGGCCACCGCCAGCACGCAATCCCCGGCGCCTCCGGCCTTCGCGCAGGCAGCAAGCGCCTTCTCTCCCGCCCCCGCTCCGGTCCCGATGCCCCAGCGCCCGGTGGCCGGCGAGACCGCCAGCGCCCTCGGGCCGCGGGCGCCATAGTCGGCCCGGAATCCCTCGGTTGCATCGGACGATAGGCTGAGCGGGCGGCTCTTCCAGCCCTTGGGGCGCACGAATCCCACGATCGCGCACGGCGCCCTGCCCTTGCGCTTCTCCTCGCAGACCGCGAGCGCGGCGCGCGCCGCGGCCTCGGTCGTGTGATGGTTCGCGGCCGCGATGGTCGCCTCCGAGGCCAGCCCCTCATCGGGCGAGACGGCGATGGCCCCGTAATAGGGCTGCTCGCTCACCACCATGCGCAGGAGCGCGCGGTCGTTCTCGGAGAGGAAGGCGACCGGCAGGATCTCCACCTCGGCCTTCGCGGGGGGAAAGAGCATCTTCTTCGCCTCGCGGCCCGTCACCGGCTGGGCGAGCGCAGCCCCCGCCGTCAAGATCCCGAGGGCTGCCACCATTGCCAGACGCATGATCCTCTCCACCTGCACCCTGTCGCGGCCCTCTTAGCCCACCGCGCCCCTCCTGCACAGAGCCTCCCCGTCTTGTGAACGCCCCCCGCCCTGCCCCACGGCCATCCTCCAAATTGACTTCGCCCTTAGCCGCGGCCCATACCGGGACGCGCAGGAGCCGAGTCCGGCGAAGGGCACCGCTCCGCCCGCCGTGCTGCGGCGGACACATTGGACGTGGAAGGACCAGACGATGACGCTCGACGCCGTGCTCACCCGGATCGACACCGGCCTGCCCGAGGCTCTGGACCGGCTGATGGCGCTGTTGCGCATCCCCTCGATCTCGACCGATCCCGCCCATGCCGCCGAATGCGAGGCCGCCGCCGACTGGCTGGTGGCCGATCTCGCGTCGCTGGGCTTCGAGGTCTCGAAGCGCCCCACCCCCGGCCATCCGATGGTGGTGGCTCATGCCCCGGGTCAAGGGCCGCACCTGCTGTTCTACGGCCATTACGACGTGCAGCCCGTCGATCCGCTCTCGCTCTGGGACCGTCCGCCCTTCGAGCCGGCGATCGAGGAGACGCCGCGCGGCAAGGTGATCCGCGGCCGCGGCGCCTCCGACGACAAGGGCCAGCTCATGACCTTCCTCGAGGCCTGCCGCGCCTGGAAGGCCGAGCACGGCACGCTGCCCTGCCGCCTCACGATCTTCCTCGAGGGCGAGGAGGAATCGGGCTCGCCCTCGCTCGTGCCCTTCATGAAGGAGAATGCCGAAGAGCTGACCGCGGATGTGGCGCTGATCTGCGACACCGGCCTCTTCGAATCGCGCACGCCCGCCATCGTGACCATGCTGCGCGGCCTGCTGGGCGAGGAGCTGGTGGTGCGCGGCCCCTCGAAGGACCTGCATTCCGGCATGTATGGCGGGGTCGCGATCAACCCGATCCGCGTGCTGACCCGCGCGCTCGCGGCCCTTCACGACGAGACCGGCCGCGTCACCCTGCCCGGCTTCTACGACGGCGTGAGCGAATTGCCCGAGGCGATCCGCGCCCAGTGGCAGGGGCTCGCCTTCGATCACGCGCGCTTCCTCGGCGACGTGGGCCTCTCGCAGCCCGCAGGCGAAGAGGATCGCACACCCCTCGAGATGATCTGGTCGCGCCCCACCTGCGAGATCAACGGCATCTGGGGCGGCTATACCGGGGCGGGCTTCAAGACGGTGCTGCCCGCCGAGGCCCATGCCAAGGTCAGCTTCCGCCTCGTGGGCGAGCAGGATCCGCATGCGATCCGCGAGGCCTTCCGCGCCCATGTCCGCGCGCATCTGCCCCCGGACTGCACGGTCGAGTTCCACGGCCACGGCAATTCCAAGGCCTCGCACATGCGCACCTCCGCGCCCGCCTTCGAGCAGGCGCGCGCCGCGCTGACCGAGGAATGGGGCCGGCCCGCCGCCTATGTGGGCTGCGGCGGCTCGATCCCGATCGCGGGCCACTTCCAGACGCTTCTCGGCATGGATGCGATGCTCGTGGGCTTTGCGAAGGACGACGATCAGATCCATTCGCCGAACGAGAAATACGACGTCGAGAGCTTCCACAAGGGCATCCGCTCCTGGGCGCGCTTCCTCGCCCGCGTGACGGAATGACCCGCCTGATCCGCAGCGTGGAGGCGGCCGACGAGGCCGCCTTCCGCGCCCTCTGGGCGGACTATCTGAGCTTCTATCGCGTGGATCTCGCCCCCGAGGTGACCGACGCCACCTGGGCCCGCCTCCTCGAGCCCGCATCGCCGCTCACGGGCCGCCTCGTGCTGACCGAGGGGCGCGTACGGGGCTTTGCGCTCCATCACACCCATCTGTCGACCTGGAACCTCCGCCCCGACGTCTATCTCGAGGATCTCTATCTCGAGCCTTCCGCGCGCGGCCTGGGTCTTGGCCGGGCCCTGATCGAGGATCTGATCGCACTCGGACGCGCTGCGGGCTGGGGCCGCCTCTACTGGCACACGGACGAGGGGAACCGGACGGCGCGCGCCCTCTACGACCGCTTCACCCGCGCCGACGGGCACGTCCGCTACCGCCTCACCCTCTGACCCGCCGCCAGCGGCAGAAGCCCCGCCCCCGTCTCACTCTGGAAAAATATCCTCGGGGGGTGCGGGGGGCAGACGGCCCCCCGCGGGCTCCACCGCGCCCCGCCCGGCCCGCCCCGCCCTGCATCACCCGGCCGGCCTGCCCGCCAAAAGCAAAAGGCCGGGCAGAAGCCCGGCCTTTTCGCAATCCTGAAAGAAGTGGCGCGGTTGACGGGGCTCGAACCCGCGACCCCCGGCGTGACAGGCCGGTACTCTAACCAACTGAGCTACAACCGCGCTCTTCTTCCTCACGTTCGGGCGGCGGCGGACGGTGGCGCGGTTGACGGGGCTCGAACCCGCGACCCCCGGCGTGACAGGCCGGTACTCTAACCGACTGAGCTACAACCGCGTGCGCCGTCCGGTCGCCGCCGAACGTGGGGGCGTATTACGCAGCCTCACGGGCGCCGTCAAGCGCCCCCGCGCCGAAAAATGTGAAAGTCATTTCTCCGGGGCCGGAATGAACTCGGCACTGTCGTTCGGTGGCAGGCGGAAGCGCCCGTGCGCCCAGTCCCCCGCCCGCCAGGCTTCGCGCGCGGCCTCGATCCGCTCCTTCGAGGAGGCCACGAAATTCCACCAGATCCAGCGCGGCCCGTCGGCCACGGCGCCGCCCAGCACCATCAGGCGCGCGCCCTGAGAGCCCGCCGTCAGCGCCAGCCGGTCGACCGGGCGCATGACCAGCATCCGCCCCGCCTCGAAGCTCTGCCCGCCCACGCTCACCGAGCCGTCGATGACATAGGCTCCCAGATCCTCGTGCCCCTCGGGCATCGGCAGCCGCGCCCCGGGGGCGAGAATGGCGTCGGCATAGACCGCCTCGACCGGCAGATCGACCGGCGCCCGTTCGCCCCAGGCCTGCCCGAGGATCAGCCGGACGCGCTTGCCCTCGCCCTCGAGCTCGGGCAGCCGGTCGGCGCCCTGATGCACGAAGGCCGCGGCATCGTCCTCGCGGTCCTTCGGCAGCGCGAGCCATGTCTGCAGCCCGAACAGGCTGCCCGGCCCCTCCGGCGCATCCGTGCGCTCGGAATGGGTGATTCCGTGGCCCGCGAGCATCCAGTTCACCGCGCCCGGCTCGATCCACTGGTCGGTGCCGAGGCCGTCGCGGTGGTGGAGCCGCCCGCGCAGGAGATAGGTCACGGTGCCGAGGCCGATATGCGGATGCGGCCGCACATCGATCCCCCGCCCGGTCAGGAACTCCGCCGGGCCCATCTGGTCGAAGAATGTGAAGGGTATTTTACCCTTGTCGTTTCAGTGACTTAGGGCAGCACTTGCCGAGATCGGGCCTCAAGCCCCTGCCCCGATCTACCTACATACGAGTCCCGCGAAACTATCAAGTCGATTGCCAGCCTAAATACATTTAATTTAGGCAAGGCGGATTGCAAAACATGGAAGCTTTATTATTTGGAATTCCGCTATTCGTATTTACAGCCGCCTTTATTGGGGCTCTTTATTCGACTAAGGAATTCAAGTCGAAACGGGGAACCCGAATTGGTCGGATGTTCGATTACCTGATTCACTTCACATTGGCGTTTTTATCGGCATTGGTTCTGTATTCGCCAATATCAGCCTATTTCGGATTGCCTCCTGATTTGCATGGATTTATGGCGCTCATCCTGTCTATGACATTTCACAATATCGCGAATGGATTCACGAAACTGTCAAAAGATAAAGATGCCATTCGCGACTTCATCATTCGATTGTTAGGCGGCAAAAAGTAAAGGGGACCGAATTAACGATCCCCTCTTTATCTTTATCTGCTAATCTGACTGACAATCACCTTCGGACGGTAAACAACACCCTTACCGGTATCCATCACAACTCGAACTTTCAGGTTAGCAATGCGCTCGAATAAGATGCTTGAGTATACACCTCCAATGAGAAGGCCATTCACCGCCAGCGCCTCACCACCCTCCAATTCTTTCGAAGCCAAGTAAATGCTATTGAATTCGGAGTTCGTCCCATACAAGTTAATCCAAGCATTCGGGTTTGCCGCAGTTGAAGCCCACAAGGTGACTGCAATTCTGCAACTCGAAACCGATGAACGACGCCCAAGAGAACAATAGAATTCAGTTCTGATCGGGTTAAGCAATGCTCCTCCGTCATCTTCAGCCGCCGCGAAATTCAATCCAGATCCAAGAGGAATGACACCTTCCCAAACCGAAGTGTCGTCTTTCGTGAATGTCTGGAATTGCTGATAATAAGTCTTCGATACGGCACCAGACACGATCATGTCCGAACGGACTTTCAGACTGTTGAATTCAGCATTTCCATTTTGCTGAATGCGCCATCCCGAAGTGTTTGCAACGAAGTTATTAGATTGCAGCACGTTATTAAAGACAGCCAATCCAGCGGCATTGAAGCTAGAGGTATTGATATGCTCGGCCAGAAGTGAACCAGTAGTGTGATGGTTCGATGTCAGCGTGTTAGAAGAAATGTGATTCCCCTTAACACTTCCATCAACGATCAATTCGCCTCCTGCTGCTTTACGGACGGCCAATGAACCCATTTGGACATAGGAAGCCACGGAGTCATTGCGGATATACATCTGAACCCGAGCGAAAGCCGCATTGGCATGAGCAGTTACGTTAGCCGTTTTTCGATCAACACCAAGGTTAGCAGTATCGGCATAAACGTTTCTTTGCCCGAGCAAAGCACCAGCGTTATTATAGAACGCCAAACGAAGGATAACGTTGGCACCGCCTGAGCCTTGCGTTTGGAGCAGAGCCGAAACGTGATAATCGGTGCCGCCTGTAACGGCGAAGGTAGAAGATTGAACACCAGAATAGTTCGTGTCTCCTGTCCCGTTAACGCTCAACCGCAGAATATAAGGGCTTGCCCAGACAGCATTACCGGCCACGCTGAAAGCTTGGAACGGGCCAAGCCCGCCACCTCCAACCCAAGTTGCCCCTCCGCTGAAAAACTCCGAGAAGTCTGCATCAGGAACAAGGTTCGAGAAGTCGCTAATGGCAACTTTCGACGCAACAACCGATTGGCTGGCAAGTTCCCTAGTTCCGATTGCCCCGGCAGCGATTTGTGCTGCAACCAATTCGCCAATCACATCCGTAGCATTGACGTTCTTGACGTATGCACCATTAGACCATCTATAGGTTTCACCTTTCCAGAAAATCAGCGATGTCTTCTTAGTTGTTGGAAGTGCAGCACCAGCCCATGGAGTGATTGGCTCAATCCCCAATGCGAAAGAAGCAATATCGACACTGCCCGGAGTCGGAGCAGCAACAAGCTCAGATACCCATGCAGAACCGTTCCAGCGGTAAAGCTTGCCAGTCGGAACCTGCATAACTAGTTGATCGAGTTGACCGGTAGCCGGAAGAGTCGTCACGGGTTTAACACCATGACGAATTGCCGTTTCCTTCATTTGATCGAAGATAGTGTCGTCAAGATCAATTGGCGAAATCCGCACATTCGGGGTAGTCACATCAATCCAATTTGAATATCTCCAACGGACACCCGATTCCGGCTCATGCACCTTTGCTCGAACCTGATAGATTTCATTCGGAAGAAGTGACTCAGTAATAATAACCGATCCAACATCAGTGGCTTGAGTCGTGCCAGTGACGACAACTGCCCCCGATGATTTGAGCCGAACTTGGTAATTCACAGCGTCATAAGACGTCCCGTCGTCTGCGAGATCCCACGAGACTTTAATCCCCGGCATCCGGTCATTACCGGCAGCGTCTTTGACGACAACTCCCGCAACTGCCAATCCATCCATTCCGATTTCCTCTTGGGGAACCGGGGGCGGTGGCGGGTAATAAGGCGCAATGGAGTCGTTAGCGGCGTCAATGTCGTAATCCGCAGGATTCCGCTCTTTGATATCGATTTGAACATTCAGCGTCATCGGGTTTATGCGAATTTGCTGGATTTCAAATACCTTCGCATCATAGAATCTGGAAGGCGAAGTCCATGAAATCGAGTCCAACGGCTTCAATCCGAGGTAGCTTGGAGGCAGTGTAAGAGTATGAACACGTCTGCGACGATGGTCTGCCGCAGCTTCCCGCATCAATCTGCGAACCTGTCTCGGGAACGGGACTGCCGACAGTTTGATATCTGCCACAAGTTCAAGCCCTTGGTCCGCAGTCACCCATTCCGGCTTACTAAATGGTTCGGCTTCAGTCGATTCCCATACGGCTTTCGGATCGGGATAGGTTGCCCGAACTGTGTTGTAGCTCTCATTCAGCCCTTGGAATGGCCGTTCCGAGATCGGATCGGAGACAATGATCACGTCATCGGTGATATGAGCAACTGGTGCAGCCGGAGCCCCGGCGCGGACATAGAAATACCCACCAGCTTCCGCCATTTCGGCCCCGGCTGCTTTCAACAACTCTTCGATAACTTCCAATGGTTCTGTATCGAGGCTGATCTCGATACCAGCTTGATAACGTTTACGGTCTGCTTTCCAGTCGGTGGAATTCGGCTGCGTCCCGTTCTCGTCGCAAACGTTCATCGCTGCGAACCAAGACGACAATGGGAGTTTTTCGGCGGGAGCCCGAACCCCATAAACAAGGCCGTCCGGCATCGTGATACCTCGAATGAGGTTGTAGACCATGACGATTGGGTTTGCCGTAAACGTCCAAGTCGAGCGGTCATTCCACCGCTGCGGACCTGATCCCCCTACTGAGGAGTCTTTACGCGGATCATAGAGACTTGCACCTTTTACAATGAAACGAGTTGAAGGAAGCTGACTGTAACGCTCATCATCGTAATAGAAGCTAGAAATTACATAAGCACAGCCCTTAAGGATATGTTGAGTTGTCCAAGGAAATTGAGGATGCTCGCCATAGGACTCTAACAGATAATCGTCTGCGGCAGTCTGGTTTCCGAGATACCAACGGAATCTAGCTGTCCCGTCCAGATCGCCCGAGACCTTACGTCCAAACTCGTTATTCCCGTCATCGATGATCGTTTGCTCTTTGCCATCAACGATCACGCCTAGAAGTTCATTGATCGGGAGATCCGAAATCACCGTGACGTAGTTCAACCAGTAATTCAGCTTCTTACGATTGGAGCCATGCCGCGAAAGCGGAGCGACGGCCAAACAACCGTTAGTAGCGTAATAGCCAAGAATGATCTTTTGGGGCGTCTTTGAACCAGAAAGCGTGACGTCTGTTTGAATGCCCCCGCTCTCGAATGTCGGTTTTGGGGCAAGCAATCGGCTCAGGGTCGAAAACGCAACAGAGAGTCCGACCTGCACGATGAATGCGGCTGTAGCGGCACTCCATCCCGTAATAGCGACAATGGCACCCGTAACCGGATCTGCATGAGCTTCGCGGACATCTGAAGTGAATGAGTCAATCGGAGTGATTGAAGTAGTGCATAGAGCAGCGGCTTTGATAATTGAGAAGGACATTATTGATCCTCCCCGAAACGAAATACTTTAGTCGCATTGAACAAGGGGACTCTAATTAGCCCTTTCTCACTCATGGCGAGGATGAAGCTTCCGCCGACTAAACCTACAGTCCATCCGGTCTCGGCAGCATCGCCTTCAAGCAAGGCCAAATCCCCAAATTGCGCCATGGCAACCGGGATTTCCGATCCGTTCTTTACAAACCAGTCAGCTTGATTTTCGTAACCGTTCTTCTTCGCAACACGAAGACCGCCGAGTGACGTTGTATAACGCCCCTTCCATTCAATAACGGGATTTATCCCGGTAATGGCTTCGACACATTCGCCACCGAACATGGCGCAGTCTGTAATGCCGTATTGGAATTCTGCGAATTCGTAATCTCGAATTACCGCAAACAGTCGGCTTTTATAATCGGATAGTCTTGACATGAAAATACCTCGAACAAAGAAGATTCGAGGTATTTAGATTGTCTATTTCTTATGGCTGCGGCTGAACCTTTTTCTTAAAGTGATCCAAGACGGTCCCCATAAGGATGCCAGCAAAAGAATTAACCTCCTTATCGCCTTTCTTTTTGCGACCCCAGAATACAGTTTGGTTTCCGGCAACCGATGAATACAGACGTCCTTTGTCGTTCGGATCACGTTTGCGTTGATCGGCATCCGACTGACGAGAATACAGCGGTCTAGATCCATTTCTCAATGAAGATGCAAGAGTAAGGCTTGCAGTCGATTCACTCGTGTCTGTGGAGATATCGATTGAGTCAATGAAGCCTTCAAATGCCGGGGTGACACCTAGAAAGCCTTCGGTCTCGGGGTCAATTAGCCCAAGGTGAATTTGAATAGGAGCGAAGGTGCAGTCATACACCCGAATAGCCTCCACCACTTTCGGATCTAGAATGCTCAGAGCAACGTTCTGCGTCTGGATATTGGTTCCGCTTGAGTAAACCAGATCATCGATACTCAACAGCCCGCCCGCTCCTGCATAAGTTCGAGTTTGACCAGCAACAGAAATGGTCGTCGGACCAATACCATTCCAAATCCCCGATTCCTCGATTGCTCCCGTTTCCCTATTCTTCGCGGAAATCCACAAAAACCAATATGGCTGGATAGTCGTCCGGGATAATGCGGCCTGTAACGTCGAATTCAATTGCATGGATCACCTTACTGTGTTGAAAATACTTGTTGGAAATCGAATTGATAGCCACTCGCACTATCTAGCCCAATCGTGCCTGTCTTCATCGATCCGGGAATGTATCGGCATGTCGCCCATGGATAAGTGAGGTATGCCGATGCACCATTCGCTGGCACGAAATTGGCACGAAATGGGTTCAACATCTTGATTGATATCGTTCCGTTGAATGCTGCCGTTTTAGTTTCCGCAAATTGATAGATCACAGAAACGCCGTTTTGGATCACACTGAAATAATCGCCTGTCGTGATCTTGTAGTCCGCAGGCAAACCAGCAAGGTTCACGGTGTATCCGGCAACTGGCGAAGTAATCGTTACGGTCGCACTTCCTAATTTAGAACCAGTAGGATCAGCTTGCGGATATTCGTATTTCGGAGGGCAGAATGCGAAATAGTTTCCGGCAGTCTGAATAGAACGAATTGCAGTTTCTATTTCGCGGGCAACTTCGATACTCGTCGGAGAGCAAGTAATCGATCCCATCCAGATACGAGGGCCGAGTTGATTGACAGTCATCGCACCCGAATAGGACTGGCTGGAAATTAAGTTTTCGGACAAGCTAAATGCGTAGTCTCGAATCTTGAGTTTGTATTGAAAGTTTTGAAGGTTATAAACAGTCATTTTTTACCTCTTACGCGGGTCTTTGCTGATAATTGCGTTTCTTTGGGGCTGCGTTTTCGAATACTGATTCAAGCCCTGTTGTGTGATTTTGACTGAGGTTTGAGCAGACTTATCTAGAATGCGAGCTTCAAGATCTGGACTCATGCTCAGGTCGAGGTGAACACGTTGAGCAGCCCCGCCCATCATGTTCATGGACTCACGGTTGCTGAGAACCTGTGCCCCACGCGGCATGGACACAAGCTCAGGGCCTCTTTCTCCAACCCATGAGAGTCCGCCTCTCCAGCCACTCGTGCCATTCGCATTGGCTCCTATTGCTCCTCCTCCAAGGATCCCGGCAACACTTCCCCAGAAGCCACCGCCACCGCCAAGACTGCCGAGGAATGACGTGAATGCCCCGTTAGCGAGGTTACTTGCCAGAGAAGCGAAGAAGTTGCTTAGGGCCGATCTTGCGCTCTCCGATCCAGTGACGATGCTGGAGAACATGTCTCCCAATTGTCCCTTGAACCTATCGATTGCAGCATCTTGAGTTTTCAACCGTTCTAGCTCAGTCACCAAACCGGCAATCTTCTGCCCCTGTAGAGACGATGCAGTTACCCCGGCCTGACGTTGGGCATTCCAAATTTGCTCGGCTAGAGCGGTCTGGCCCATAGTATTTTTCAGTTGCTCGATATCGCCATTAAGAGTCCTGATGGTCTCTTGGTATTTCGAAAGCTTCGCAGAACCACCACCGGCAGCATCCCCGCCCGAGATATCGCCAATTCCTTTCGTATTCAGATCAGGCAGTTTCGGAACGTTCGGATTTGAACCGTTTGCATCACGTTCGGCTTTAGTCTTGGCCTGCATAGCGTCGTAGTCCGACCGGGCTTTAGCCATTGCATCGGCAAATCCTTGACCGGAATCGACCAACGAAGATGCGCCATTCGTAACAGCGGACATTCCTTCTGACATTGTGGCCTTTGCCCCGGCAATTAATGCCTTAGCATCACCGGACATTTCGACGCCAATGTTGATTTTCGGAATTTTATCACCGGGTTTGATAGCGTTTATGCCATCGATTGCTATGTTGATGCCCTGCCCGATTTTCATCATCAGCTTGGCGAATGCAGCTTCCGCTTGACCGAAGGCATAGGCAAACGCGCCATAGATCACTTTGCCGACGCCCTCGAACATCGAACCAATGGCGCTCAGACCTGTCTTGATCGTGTTTTCGACTCCGGTCCAAATTGTTCCGGCAAGTTGCATGGCATTAGATACCCCGCCAACGGAGTCCACAAGGTTGAGCGTCTGATAAACGATTTCGCCGATGACGACGGCTAGGGCTCCCCATCCAGTCCGCACCAATGCTGCCCGCATGAGCGTCAGAGCCCCGGCAAGGCCAAGGGTGTAGACACTGGCGGCAAGTGTCGCAGCCCCGTAGGCGGCCAGCCCAACGGCTCCTGTAGCGGCGTAAGTGGCAATCCGACCGATGTTGTCTGCCAGAACCATGAGGCTGGATCCAACTGCCTGCCCCATCGTGGCAAAGACCGTGCGGATACCGTCTGCCTGAGCTAGGAAGACCTGAAGACGAGTGGAGACTTCGGCCAGCGGGCCAGCGAACCCGGACACGAAGATGTTGCCCCATCCCGAGACAATCCCTCCGATACCCGACAGGTTTGCCGAGAAGGTCGATAGGTTTTTGATAACTTGATCGGATAGAATTTGACCGGTCGAAAGCAGTTCTGCTTTGATCCGTTTGAATTCGGCACCGTTATTTGCCAGAAGAGGAGCGAGCTTCGAAGCCTCGTCGGATAGACTCTCCCACAAGAAAACCTGAGTTTCTAGAGGAAGGTTCATTCCCTCCATTAAGCTTTGGATCTCGATCAGACGTTGCTCGGGCGGCAGCCTGAGTATATCCTTTGCGGAAACTCCCTGCGGCTTCGCAACCATTTCCATGAAGTCCTTCATCTCACCACCACCGGTAGCGAGATATTCACCGAGTCGATCTGCGCCATCCTTCAGAATGTCGGACACCTTGTCTGCCTCGATACCATATCGTTTCGCAGCGCTAGTAAGGGCTTGATATCCCTCAGTAGAAAGACCTAATGCATTGGCCTGACGTTCAACTTCCTTGGCGTTGTTCGCCATCAAAACCGTGCCAGTAGTTACGGCAGCACCCATCGCCGTTCCAATCGCCGCAGCGGCCTTGCCGATCTTCGCAGCAGTTTTGGTAAACGAGGATTCAAGGTTCTTCGCACCTTTTACAGCCTTGCGGCCACCGGCCTCGAAAGCCGCTGTATCGAGTGAAAGGTTCGCCCGTAAAGCCCCGACTACTGATGCTAAAGACATTATTGAAATCCTCGCGAAAAAATTACTCCATTATGTATGACCAAACAAAAAGCCCCGGATCTACTCCGAGGCTTCTGCAATTACGTTTCCAGCCTTAATTAGATGATCGTTATATCGCTTCATATCTGCGATCAACTTCTTATTGCGCTCTTTAGGTGAAAGCTTTGGCTTCAATTCCCTATGGCGGATGAGCAGTGTTTCGAGTTTGGGCATCTTATCAACACGGCTTAGGACGGCGGTGTAATAAGCAGTTCGAATATCGTTATCGTATTGCGTTTCTGCTTTCTTCCTTGCTGCCTTCATGAAGATCGAAAATGTTACCTGATTCAAATTCCAGAATGCATCGGGAGTATTTGGATAGGAAATGAGATAGGTCTCATACAGATCAGCGATTGTTGGCGGGGTTACTTCGCCTTCTTTCTCCCCGCCTTCGGCTTTCCCGCCTCTGCCGCAGCCTCATCGATATCCTTGTTGATCGAAGCAACCAGATCTTCGAAATAGATGGCCAACATTTCCCCTGCTTCTTCTAGGGTCACTTCGGGTTGATTCACCTTGAGACCGCAATAAAGCAGCGTTCGCCATTCAGTTACATTAAGCTGGCCCGATGCCATGCGGGCCATAACTTCGAGTCCGTTCGATCCCTCAACCATGGACTCGTATTCCGCAAGAGCATTGAAGTTCAAATCAAGCTTCATGCCGTTCTGGAATGTGTAAATACCTTTGCTATTCGTTTTCATTCTTATTCTCCAAGATGTGTTTTTCGTTATTCTCTAGCAGACGATCCACGCTTGCGGATTCAATCTTTAGTCTCTCAATGTCAGGATGCTTTTCGACCTGACATTCAAGCTCATCGTTATTTATGTTCAATGCACCCTCCTAAATTCGCCATGAAGTCTCATCGCTGCAGCTTCCCGGACTGCAATCGCCGTCTCGATATCATCAAAACGCCCCAAATAGTGATTGACGCCTCCACGACCGATAGAGGCTACGAATTTGTTTCCTGACTTAAAGATGCCAGCGTAACCGCTTTTGTTACTCGCATAAATTTTTCTATTCAGATTGTTCTCTTCAACTCTCGCCAGTCGGATATTCGATAGGCGGTTGTCACTCGGATCTCCCGAAATGTGATCGATGGTCATACCTTTGGGGATGTCGCCGTAATGCATCTTCCAAATTAGACGATGAGCGTAATAGAGCACCCCATCACAATAGACCTGCCAGTAGCCTCGTTTATTGATGCAGCCTGCATGACCTGATTGCCCTTTGCGGATCAGATATCCGGTTTCGGAATCGTATTTGAAAACTTCATTCAGGCGTTCTTGGCTCGGCAATGGTTTTGATTTAAGCATTTTGGTTTCTCCGTTATCTTATTGTTATAAAATATTTAGAAAAACCGAGATTTCCGAATGTGATATTTAAGCAACAAATCAGGCCATTTGAGAAATAAAATGCAATTTCGTGAAATAAAAAACCCGACCTAAGCCGGGTTCTCTTCGTTATTGATGTTGTCGAGATTACGGGCCAACCACCAAGGCGTTAATGCTGAAGGTAGCTTCGGCTTCCATCACATCGCCCACAGGGATGTTTCTGGAATATCCCTGCATGAAGCCTGAATAAGTCGAAACAACTGGACCATCTTCGCCCTTGAGCGTGACGCGAACTTTGACAGTCTCGCCGGAGTCCTGAAGTTCAAGCAAAAGGTCATCAGTTGCGCTGCCCGGAACATAGTGCATTGCAGCGGTCATGTCTGAAAATTCGCCTAGACCGGGAATGTATTCTTTCTTTCCACTCGGACTTTTCTGATGAGTTACTTCGATTTTATCGCGCGTAAATTCAGGCAACGTGATATCCGTAACGTAAGCCAATTCGGTCCAAGTCGGAGTAGCGCCGCGACCGATTTCGACCTTAGCATCAATTCCAATTGCAATAGTCATTTAAATCCATCCTTCTAAGTTGATACCTTTATGCGGTATGTAGAGGATGGGATTTCGGACCCATTAAGAATGGAAAACTCGAAAGTCGATTGAATAACGAAGCACGATATCAGCCGGATTGGAAGTGTCTTCGCCCGATCTAACCTTATCCAGAAGAATTACCTTGATAGGATCATCGCCGGATTGATCGTTGTAACCGTCCAGAACCATGACCGCATTCTTAATAGTCAAGAGATCGGCCATATCTTCGGCCCAAATATCAACTTGAATCATCGATTGCCGCAATGGCGTTCTACCTTCCATCGTATGATCCCCTAATTCGGTGATAAGGGATAGCCTGATGTATGGACGCGGTGTATTTGCGGGAGCCCGAATCCAATGGACTTCGATGCCGGATGCGTCTGTAATGAGTTGTCGAAGTTGTCTTTCCATTGGTCTTATCCTTTCGCGGCCTTGGCTCTGGCCCGATCTTGTCGTTTAATGGCCTTTTGAATTCTTGCGGCCATTTCGTCTTTCAGGATGTTAAGCACATTCTCTTTTTCAGTTTGCCACGCGGGGCGAAGATAGGGTTGAGGGGAAGTCTCCTCAGTTCCAAACTCTAGCAAATGCCCCTTGGGGGAACCTGCCCCGGCATACATCACAAACGAATGCTTGCCCTCTTTTCGCTCAAGCCTCTTCTGCGTCTTGTTGAGTTTATCCGTTACGATAATAGAATCGCGAAGATCCCCTTCATCAACCGGGGCGGCAGACTGTGCAGCATCAGCTACCGGCTGCATTGCTTTCTTCATGGAAGTCTTGATAAGCCGCTTTTGAGTAGCCAACTTTTCGAGGGACATGAGGTTCTTTTCGAGTTCCCGAAACGACTTCTTATCGATCTCCATACCGGACTTGTTCTTCGCCATTTACTTCCGCGCCCCACAAGTAATTTCCATCCATTGCCGGTCATCGGAGATTTTGACGTTCTCAATATCAAGATCTCGACCATCGTAGCGGATGCGATATTCGTTATTCAGAGACAGAGATTTTGAGTGCCGAATTACAAACCGCATGGAGATTTGCCGTTGAGCGATTGCAGCCTGAATACGCTCCCCATCAGAGATATAAGAGACCTTTGCCCATACCGATTTCAAAGGCGCATACGTCTCTTTCTTCGATAATCCATTGTCAATCACTTGCCTCGACAAGATCGTAATCCGCTTATCCAATAGTCCCGTATGCATTTCAGATTGTCCAATTCGTTCTGAGATTGGCGATTAGCATTCCAAGGCCATAGGGGACTTGATTGGTTCCACGATCCGATAAAACTTCCCTGTTTGTATACCAATGGAGTGCAAGGATCATAATCGCCAAATCGTATTCAGGCGGGGCATTCTCATCATTTGGAACGCCAGTAATTTTAGAGACGTAATTGATAGCGGCATCTAGAAGAAGCTGGATATACGAGTCCTCGAAGTCATCGTCTATCCGCGCATGAAACTTGAATTTTTCTAAATCGACCATTGCGCAATTCCTTATAATCTTTCCGGTATTTAGAAAAAGAAAAAGCCCGCCGAAGCGGGCCATTTTCCTTATGTTAGTCGCCGAGATTAGGCGATAACGAGCTTCGCGTAAGCGTCACCGTTAAGCACAACAGAACCGTAACGAAGATTGCCTTCAACGAAGATCACGTTCGATTGCTTATACGGGTTGATCTGGACGGTTACACCTTCGGCGCGAACCGCAGTCAGGAAGGCGCGCTTGTAGTTACCGAACACAACCGGCGTCTCTTCCGGGAGGTAATCGTCAACATGCACAGGACGACCGTTGATCATCGTAACGCCCTCTTTGATTTCGAGAACGAATTGCGAGTTAGCCTTGGCTTTCGAAAGAGCCGCAGCAGTCGTGCCAGCCATCAGGTAAGCGCCGTTGTTGCGATCAACCGTCTTCACTTTGTAAGCAAGATCGATGATCAGTTCCGGCGTAACCGAAGCGCCGCTCAGTTCGATGCCAGCGGTAAGGATGCCTTGCGGGTCGTCATTTAGGCCAGTGCCGTTGATAAACCCATCGGCCATGTCGGCAGCGAAGTCTTCCGCAAACTGATCAGCGATGAACGAGATCACGTCCGTTTGAAGGTCCATAGCGGAATGCTTGGTAACGGCGACGTTCGAACCCACATCGGTCCAGATCGGCTTTTTAGAAACGAGCGAAGTAGTGTTTTCGCCGCGAACCGTGGTTTCCCCACCGCGAGTAACAGCCGAACCACCCGAAACCATGATGCCAAATTCCGAAGTGCCGGTAACGACATACTTAGCAAGACCAGCAAGAGCCGAATAACCCCGAGCAGCAGCGATAACTTCATCCGAAACAGTGCGCGGAATGACGTTCGCTAGGCCAGTGGTGGCAAGAGCCTTCTGTTCGAACGCTTGTTTTGCTTCGAAGCTTTCCGGGTTAGCAAGCCAGTTGCGGAACGCGGACTTGCATTCATCGGCAGCTTCGGCAGCTTTACCCGACACAGGACGCGCGGCGGCGGTTTCCAGAGCGTTCAGGCGAGCTTCAAGAGCCGACTTGGCCGACAGAGACGCCGCAAGTTCGGCTTCCATGCGAGCCATTTTTCCTTCAAACAGAGCGTCGGCAGATTTAACGCCTTCGACTTCCGAACGGATAGCTTGAATCAACTGGTTCGAAGCTTCAATGGCATTTTTAAGTTCAATAGTCATGTTTCTTTCCTTTTTGCAAAATGGAATGGTTTCATTCGTTTTGATGCATTATGTAGGACGTTAAAATCAGGCTTATTTCGCAGTAAGCAGTTCAATCCGCTTAAGCATTAGCGAAAGCAATTCGCGTTCCTCATCGAATTCTGTTTTGACCGCAGTGATAGTGGCGAGTTCGTTTGCAGGAAACGTGACAAGCGAGACTTCAAAAAGATCAACTTCTTTAAGCAGTCGGTCGCCGCTATTCGAATACTCGTAATCAAGGGTCCGATAACCAATAGAGAAGCTATCGATTGCTCCCATCATTGCTAATTCGCGAATCTCCTTTCCTTTTTCGGTATTAGCAAAGCGGCCTTGGATGAATAGACCTTTATCATCTTCAATCATTTCATCCCAAACGCCAATAACTTCGCGGGGGTCATGCTGCCAAAGCATTTTGACTCTGCGGCCAGAAGCGAGCGATTTAGTGAAAGCCCCCGCAACGACAACATCCCCGACCCTATCGCGATTGCCGAAGATGGAAGCGTAACCCGATACGGTCATATCCCCATCATCTTCAGCTTTGATTTCGAATTTAAAGTGTTTGAATTCCATATCGCTCATTTGCTGCTTTCCTCTTTCTGAATAGCGGAGTTTTCATACCCGCCTTTGAGCGGAGTTCTGGCCCATTCATCCGCAATAGGATCAAGGCCCAATTCATAACGGCATTCGTTGACCGACATGATTGCAGGACTTCCACCAACGCCCGTCACTGATGCGAAGAAATCTTTTAGGGCAGAATGGTCCCCGCGAAGTAATTCGTGCTCATCAAAATCAAACAACAGATTTGGTTCGGCTTGGAGCAGTGACGCTGCTAATGCTTGTTCAAAACGAGCTACCCAAGGCATGAGGGTATTGCGGACATGCGCCCGTTGGATCTCGGGAGTGATAGTCCCGGACGCCATCAGATAAGCCGGATGCACCCGGAAGATGCGAGCTATCTCTTCGACCTGATACTTGCGGCTTTCGATAAGTTGGCTATCAACCGCGTTCTGTTGGATCGGTTTGAAGTCGGTCGAATATCCAGATGAAATCAGGATACCGCCTTCCCCATTCGATGAGAATCGGTCCTTCCAAAGTGCGATGATTTTGGCACGGGTATCTTCATCCAGAGCAACGCCGTCTTCTGGATCACCGATGCTCAAGACACCTGAAGGTCTTCCACCATTCGAAGCCGTCTGAAGAGTCTGGCCTTCAAGGGCGTTCGCGATACCGACAGCCTTTCTGGCGGTCTCAATAGCGGAGATAGACGAATACCCGTCAAGCGACAAACCACGGAAGAATAGACAATCCTTAGCTGCGAATACGCGGCTGGAACCATCGGTAAACCTTACCCGGAAATTGTATGATCCATTAGTGAGGATTTCCATTTCCCAAATACCGCTAGGGATAGGCAAGAGTTCGCGGACTTCTCCACCGACAACGGTTTTGAGTGCCAATGCGCCTTTTCCGAGCACGGCATTTGAAATCATCATTTCAACAAATTCAAATCGGGTCTGATAGGCATTTGGCTTATTAATCAGCTTTGACGCCCAATGATCTTTCCGAATTGTTCGCTTTGACAGCCCGTCTACTTCTTTTGTCTCGATAATATTGATAGGCATGGAAGCTACACCTTCCGCGATTGTTCGGACTGCGCACATAACAGCCGGGTTCTGCATCGCAGTTGTATTGCTTAGTGCCGGGGCAATAGAAGACGATCCGCCCCACCAGCCGAACGCCTCAGAGATCCTACTAATAACGGTCGGCTGATTGCTGCCTGACTCTCGTTTGCCAAATCCGAACATGCTTATCCTCGCAAGTATAATACTTTGCGATATTTAGGATTAAGCAAATAGAGCTTTTCGCTTGGGCTTTGGCTTGTTATCTGGATCAGCAAGCATTCCGGCGAGCATCGCTAACGTAACAGCGCCGTCAATTCGTCTTGTCGAAGTATGCTTGATGAATTTGCGGTTGTTTGAAGTGTCCGAAACAACTTTCACGTTTGCCATGCACATATTCATGACGGGGTTGTTCCCATGGCGAATTTTGCCATCCAGAATTAAACGCTCCAACTCGTTAATTCCGATGCCCATAGAAACGAAGCCCTGCCCATAAGAAACCATGTGCTCGTCAATCCATCGCTCATCAAAACCACAATCAATCATGTCGCGCTTGAAGTATTTTATTTTGTAACGGTCAAAGGCTACCTTCTGGACATTGGCGTTATCCGCAATCTCCTTAAGCTTGGCAGCGACATCCTTATATTGGATGGTTCTTCCTTGGCTTAAATGGATTAGTCCACCCTTGGCCCAAATGTCATAAGGAACCTTATCACTTCTCGATTTATCCTCTATTCCCTCATCGGGAAGCCAAAAGAATGGATGAACGTGAAGCAAACCATTCTCGTCTTTATGTGCTAAAGTAAGAGAAGTGAGATCTCGGGTTTCAGATAGATCAAGGCCAAGCCAAACATCCTTTCCATGCCATTCTTCGGGATTATCCTTGCCTTCATCCCAAACATCTTTTGAAATGAATGGAGCGTTGACTTCGATCCTCTGGTTGAGGGTGTAGTTGCGGAAATCCGCAGCACGGGCAGGCATCCGTGCGGCCTCGGCCTGCATTTGCTTGAGTTCCTTGCGGTTCACAAAGGAATTCCATGCAGGATGCGAGACAGCTAGGGCTTCTTCTGAGAACGGATCGATATTCATCGGACACGAATAGAGCTTAAGAACCTTGGTCGGATCTGCCCCGGTTGCGGCGTCATCGATCAACTGACTAAGAAGGTCATTGTCAGTCGGAGCCTGCGTAGAGATCACGAGGGTAAGCGGGTTTGCCTGAGCCGCAGTGGCAAGCTCCAAGGCTTCGTAGAGCGGATCTACTGGCCCTCTCACCTGCCCTAGCTCATCGTGGATCACGAGGCACGGACTCAGCCCTTGAGCCGTTCCAGCATCCTTGGAGAGAGCCCTATACTCTGTCCCTAGCTCGGGCACCTTCAGCCGCTTACTAGTCTCCACAATCCGAACAAAACGCGATATACGCGGACTCATCCTGATCATCTTGACTGCCAGTTTGAACAACTCCGCAGCTTGATCCCTGCTTCGGGCTGCACTGTATAGTTGCGAGTTGGGCAAGGCTTCTCGACCTACCAGATGCAACAGCATCAGAGCGGCACAGAGCGTTGTCTTCGCAGCCTTACGGGGCATCGAAATAATAGCCCGACGAGTTCCAGCCGGATTGTCATAGATCGAACGAATGATATCCTTCTGAAAGTCCACAAGCCTGAATGGCTTACCAACGTCCTTACCTTCTGGAATAAACAGGTTCGACTCAATCCACTTGATATTCTTTTCTGCCCTAGACAGTTTCGGCTTAGGCGGAATGACGGGTTGAGCGGACGAGAGAACGGGTAAAGATTGATCACTCATCGTCATCTTCCCATGGCTTGAACGAGGAAGCCCTTGCCTCGGGAGACTCTTTCGATGATCTAAGTGATTGATTGGAAATCCGAAGCTTTGTTGCGAGGGAAGATACCGCCCTATTTTCGCGGTCCAGCATCGCCGTAAGCTTGTTCAACAGTTTCGAGAATTCGATAATATCGTCAATCTTGCGATTGTCTTTGGCTTCTCTAATGAGACCGGCAACGTAATCAGCTTGGACGACATGACGGCAGAAAGCCACGAGTGAATCCCGTTGCAGATCCGTAATCCATCCATCTTCCAGACTGTCTAAGATGCGGCACCAAACCTCCAATTCATCATCCGAAAAGTCATTTGGCGGAATGAGTGTCTTTTTGTTGTTTTCCATTATTGTTGATTCCCAAATAGCAATCTCCCGGTATGTAGGGAATTTGGGAGTCAAGCCGCTTATCGGGATCTATGGCAAAAAAAGGAAAAAACTGCCCGTTTAAAACTCGTCACTACCATGCGCGGGAACCCTGTGAAAGGGAAAATCGAATCGACCTCCCCCCGGTCAAAAATGATTCGAAAATGTCAATTGAAATCGGATTTTTCTTTGCCTTCCGATCAAATAAATCTGCGAGAGAATCGTTTGGCAGATTGCGGAAAATGAAAAGACCGGACCTTAATTGATCCGGTCTTGTGCAAATGCTGTTGATGATCAGATCACTTTTCGGCTTTTAGTTCCTCAAGCAATTTCTCATGCTTCTCCTTTGCCTTCTCGATACCCCGAACCGCATCCGGGATTGAAAAAAGAATATCACTCCTTACCTCGCGGATGAGACTTTCAAGCTTATCCTCACAATCAAGAACTTCCCGTTGAGCTTTGCGAATTTCTTCCAGCTTCAATGCACGACTGCATTTCGCATTCAGAGTCTCATATGCTTGGTCGGTGTTCGCAGCATGAAGTTCAACTTCATCCAAGATATCAGTCAGGGCTTTTGCAATAGCTTCCTTGTTTCGGATTTCCATTTTCATTTTCTCCTTTATGTGTGTGTTGTAATGTTATTTAGTGTTTCGTTGATTTCCGGTCATCGCAGTTGGGCAAGTCTCAAATTGTATTTCGCAGTAGCCTGACAGTAGGCTTCATGGGCCTCTTCGGGAGTATCGAATATTCCGAGACGCTTCTTCTTCCCATGCCTTGCGACGATTGCAGCAAAGCGATTGCTAACCTTCTCGACTCCCTGTCCATATGGGTTGACATTCATCAGACGGTTCAAACTGTTGTCTGAATGTGTAACTGCCCTGAGATTTTCGATCCGGTTATTAAGTCTGTCGCCGTCTTTATGATCGATAACGAGGTTAGAAATATCGACGTCTGGATTGTGCATCTTGAAGATGATGCGATGGGCATAGAATAGCGAACCCATCATATGAACCTGTCGATATCCGAGACTCCTGTTAATCGACCCCGCTGGACGATCCGCACTCTTGCGACTATTATTGAGATTCTTCCAATATATTTGCCCATCTTCATCATAACGAAAAAGCGCATGTAATTTTTCGGATGATGGGAGGTCTTTCGTTTTGAATGACATTGTGACTCCATGATGTAGAATGAAAATAGGCAGACCAATTGAATGATCTGCCTGAATTTGAAATTGAAATTTGGATATGGATTAGAGGCTGAATGACTTAGGCTTGAAGTATTCTCGATTACGCTCGGATATTACTTGTTTCCAATCCATTTCCGGGATTGGCCAGCCGGTATCATAATCAATGATAGGATCAAATCCGATTAGCCCGTTACTCTCACGTTGCGTTTTCGATCTATGGCAGTCCTTACAAAGCATCCAGAGATTGCTTAGATCATCCGTTCCACCACTGTTGACGTTTTGAAGATGGTCGCAGTCTGAGGCCAAGACGATCCTGCCTGTAAGCATGAAACAGCGGACGCATATTCCTTGATCTCGATTGCGGACGATATCCCGGTTCTTCCGGTAAGCCGCAGTCACCTTGCGCTTTGAACTACTCCAATTGGATTGCTTGCGGTTTGTCATCGCCATTAGTCATAATCGGAAGATGTGTTGCGGTGATCTTGTTCGCGGAAATCGGTCCATCAATGATATTTGGTCCGCGCGGGTTGATGTGGTCGTTGATGCGCGCCAGCACGTCGGCCAGATAGGCCTGTGGGTCGAGGCCGCTCAGTTTCGCGCTCTCAGCCTCATCGTCTAGGAGAGTGTTCAACGCTTCCCCTACTGCATCGGCTGGTGTTGGATGAATGGTTGAATACCGAACGCCATTGGCCATCGCTATCCAACCAGACTCACAATAACAAATCAGGAATTCGCCTTTTGTAATCTCGCGAACCTCTCTCATGAGATCCGCAAGATGGTGTTGATCGATCTTATCGGGTTGCATCGTAGACTTGATCGCTGATCTCGTTTGAGACGCCGCGAACCCTCATGGATGCAGAACGGATGCGTAAAGCTTCGAAAATCTTGTTACGCAAGGCATCATCGGCATTTTGCTGGAACGTGAGGATCTTCTTAATGGATGGGGTAGGATCGAAGTTCGGCAGGATACCCGCGATTTGAGCATTGGTAAGGATTCTAATTTCTTTTTGAAGGTTATCGATCTCGCTACGGATGAGTGATCGAATGACGATATCTTCGATCTTGCGCCATTCTCCATGGGCATAGATGAAAAAGGCTTTATGCATAGTGTCAAAGCGGATTGATCCTGCATGATCGGTCATGATGCGGTCGGCAATGCCCTTAATCGAGACCGGGCAGTCGATGGCCTTTGAGACTTGGGCAGCGGTGTAATTCGTGCCGCATTTCGCATTAATTTTTTGGTGATCTAGCATTGTTTTTTTCCCTGTGTGTTGGTGTTGTTATTATTTTCAGATGAGAAGGATTAGGGCGATGTAAGCTTTGTGGGCGAACATGAAGGCCCATGAGGCAGCTAATAGAGCCTCGATAGGATTTGCCGTTGCCTTGTCCGAGATTGAGCGTGTGACTGTTTCAATAAGACTGGATGGCATGGCAAATCCTTCGGTTAATGGTTACTGTTACGAAAATGAGGGAAGCGCCATTACGCCTGCATTATGAAATGGCTTATGACTTCGGCGGCGATAAACGCCTTTCGCTTTCCTCATGAATGTATTTAGTAATCCGAGGATGCCGAAATTGTCGTTTCAGACGTTCGGATGGAAATTTATTTGAGGAAATGAATTGATGTTGCGTAATGGCAACAATGTGCAATGGGGACAAAAAGAAGCCGGGTCTTACGGATTCATCATCCTGCCCGGCCAGTCACACACGGAGATTCCGATTGACGCAATGCTAAAACATCAACCGTGCTTTATTTAGGGGATCGGAAATTTGAGTTAGCGCCTAAGAGGGATTTCAGATACCTTCACTCGGAGTTGAGGGTTGTGATAGTGCTCGCTTGTCATAACCTGAATGAGCGCATCACTTATAACGTCGGGAAATGCCGTTGGTCCGACGATAATGTGATCCAAAATGTCGTTAAGGTTCAACGCGGAGTTGGCTCCATCTAGATTGAGGAGATAGACCTTCTGAGGGACTCCGCCAACCGAGGCGACCATACATGGAAGCTTGTTGTATGGGGTAGGACGGTGAATCACACGCCATTCCTGCTCCTCTTCGAATCCGGGATGTTTCGTGCTGAGAACTGCGGCATCCAGAGCACCAAAGAGATATGCTAGCGATAAGTCCTTATTCCCCTTCAATAGCTCAATATTTTCGGCAATGGATTCCATAACCTCCATGAATTCTCTACGGAACATGAAAGCGTCTGCGTAAAGAACCGGACTTAGTGTCGTGGCCGTGCTGTGATCGTTGAGCACTTTTTCCCGATCAAATACCATAGCAACATTGGTGTTTCCACCATACGCTCGCCACATGGAGAGACGTCCAAGCTTATCCTCGCTAATAGCTCCGCCATTAGGTCCATGCTCACTCAAGCATGTCAGGTAGGTATCATGCAAATCGGTAGGCATTGCATAACGGATCATGATGCTGTTGAATGCTGTCGGGTGGATCTCGTTAACAAGGTTCGCAAATTGCTTTCCGACCGTATCAGAGTCCAAAACCTTTAGGAGACAATTCAGGCCATGTTCAATTTCATTGAAATCATTCATCACGGATGCATTCCGCAACCACACTGACTTGTTCTTCAATATCGAGACGGCGACTTCTGCACTTGTGTAATGTGCAAATTTCCTATCGTTATCACGGATTTTTTGCACCCGCTTATTATAATTGGGATAGAATATCTCTTGAATGTTCTTAGACATGGCTGCTTCCGGCTGCGGTTGATGGTCCCTTCTGCTTCGCAAGGGCGAGGGCCAGCGGTCAAGCGTCAAGGGGCCTGTGAGGCACTATGCGGCGGCGGCGGGGCACGGAACTGGCGTGGGGGGACGAGCGGAACGAGGGGGGCAAAGGATTGGCGGAATGAGGGACGAGGGAACGAAGCGCAAGCGAAGTGACTGAGGATCGAATGCAGACGTTGACCGAATGAAGAAACGGAGCGGAACGCGGAGTGACTGAATGAAAGGCAACGATGTATCAATCATGAGATCGGAACATGAGTCTGCTCTCGAATAGAGGTTGAGATCAGGATTTAAGACAAAGTAAACATTTTTGGTATTCTTAAGTGATTGATTTTATTGAATAAATCAAGGGTGTCATATGGATTTGTTTTTCTTAAGAAAATCGTTTAAGTGATTGATTTTATTGATTTATTAAGAAATGGATGAATCGAGATTTGATGTTCATGGTTCTTGAATGGGTATTCCATCAATGAACATGACGAGAAGTGCATTTTGGCGTAAGTGAGCGAAGCGAACGGAACGCCACCTTTAATCCACATAGAGGTTTTGAGATCAGGAAAGGAGTCTTCTTTCAGATAAAGGTTTGAGATCAGGAAAGGAGTCTTCTTTCACATAGAGGTTTTGAGATCGGATAAACCTTTAATCCACATAGAGGTTTTGAGATCGGATAAACTGCATCGAATAAGGGTCACCATAAGCAATCTGGCCGCAGGCCGCGCGAAGCGCCAATGGAATCGTTTATCCAATAGAGATTTGGACTCATACAGATCGGATAAATGATCTATGCTCAGATAGAGATTTTGAGATATCAAATTTCATCAGATAAAGGTATTTTGGATCTTCAAACTTCCTTTCTCTAACTCAGATCTCATCTGGACCTTATAGTTAAGATTCTGATTATAGCTCTATTTCTATAGGGGGACGAAACCCCCATTTTCGTGGTGACGATCCCGGTGACGATGTGGTGACGATCCCGGTGACGATGTGGTGACGAAACCCAACCATAAGTTGTATGGTGACGATGTGGTGACGAAACCTCAATCCTCCTCTCCTCTATCCGAGCAACCATACAGCCTCGATTTTCATCCTTATCCATCAACGCCTTCGATGCCATTTACGAAATTCCGAAATCCATACTGTCGAAAAGTAGAAGTGCGAGCGAAGAAACACTTCATCTGAGCATCGTTCCATTGCGACTATCCCACTCGAATCCTTTACTTACGCATTCACATTCGTTATGTGCGGCATCGGCCTTACGTCGGTATGAATTCGATGTTGCTATTTTGCAACGCCAATCCGAGAAATGAAAAAATTCATGATCGGACGCCCGATTTTGGGCAGTCGGATTCCTATATACTTCGTCAAAGGTTGAGAGACTTTCGATTGTTATTTTTGCTTTGTGAAGGGATGGGGAAGTCATGAGCCTCATCCCGACACTACCGAAAAGCAATAACAATCCCCTCACAAATTGGAGACAGCAAAAATGATTTAATACGAAGAGGACTCCCTATGTGCAACAGCAAATTCCCATTATTAGATACGTTGCTTCGCTGCCGTTACTGCGGCATTCAGCTTGAGGCGACGACAAACGGTCGGCAGCGCAAGTTTTGCTGCGATAGCCACCGCAAGATGTTCAATAAACGCCAATCAACATCGTCGCTAGCAAAGCTTTATAAGGCTCTTGCAACCGAATTTTTCTCCATCAACAACGCCCATGATCGGCAAACTCAAATAGAAGAATGGGGCATCAAATACGCTTACTGGTGCAATGGCGAAATGCCTTCATTCTTCAAAACGAAGGAAGCTCTTCTAAACTCATTCATTCCACGAGATAAAGTTTGGAACGAGGAAGGTAAGAACATCAATGTTAGGCTTGTCGCCCATCTTCGCGAGAAGGTTCCGAATAAACAGATCTACGACCGTCTAGCAGTTGTTCGCGCGTTCGGTCTTGAACCGTCTGCATCGCTTCTGGCAGAGCAAGACGCCACTGAGACCCCTGCCCCATCCAAGCCCGTAGAACGGTCACAGAAGCCCTCTGATCCTGCCAGCCTCATCCATGCTCCGAAGCCCGCAAAGCCCGTCCAGCCCGCTCCTGTAGAGGCTGACGAGGATGCAGAGCTTCTAGCTGCTTTCTCGGAATTTTTCGGCGATGACTCTGACCGTAAGGAACCGGCTCCGGTAGCCTGCGAAGAAACTCGTCCTGCGCCGATCAAGATCAATCCGTCCTACGCCGCCTGTGTGAAGATGTCGTTCGACAAGATCGGAGACATTCGCGAGGATTTCTTGTTTCGCAAATTCGAGGAGTATGATTATCCGCTGAAAGCCACTCTATCCGCAATGGTCGAAGAAGGATCAATCATTAAGACGAAGAAAGCCGAAGGAGTATTCTATCGTATCGCCAACAACGAAGCGAACGAGAAAGCCGATTTTTGGGCTGAATGCCTTCGTTATGCCAAAGGCGACATGACTAAGGCGAGGGCTTCTTTTAGAAACGTTTTCGATCTTTGGCCGTCAAAGGAAATTCAAGAAACTTCAGTGGATTTGTCCATTGAACCAAGTGTTGCGAACGTCAGGCGGATTGAAGAAGGGCGCAAGCGGTATTTTGACGAAAAGAAGAAGGCTGCGTAACATGCAAATCAAAATCATCGGCCCATCGATGGGACCGACGTTACCGGAAGGCTCAGTTCACGACGTCAACTTAACCGATCAATTCGGGCTAGGTGATATAATCGTCTTCCCCGATCCGAAGGACAGTTCCCGCCTTCTAGTCAAACGACTTCTGCGGAGCGAAGATAAAGGGCTATTCGTCATTGGGGATAACGTGAGAAACAGCCGAGATAGTCGCCATTTTGGCTTGATCGATCCGGCATCAGTTATCGGGAAAATCGAAATTTGCCGGTTTCCAAAATTCGTTAATTCAACCTCAACCAAATAACACTTGCCAATCCGAAACAATGGAGCAATATATCCACTCATTAGAATCACACGGAGATTATCAATGCTTAAATCAATGACCCTCGCCATCTTCCTTGCCCTCGCCTCTACTTCGGCTCATGCGTTCCCGTTCCAATCTGAGACAATCGATTGTTCGAGCGAAGAAGCATTCAAGCAATCTTTTGAGCGCATTGCCGAGAATGAGAGCAAAGTTGATACTACGGCAATCCTCTTCGGCACGATTCAAATGCTGTATGCGAACCTGCCGCCCGAACGTCGTGCCCGTCTATACGAAGGTGGAGGGCCAGTTGACAATCCGTTTCTAAATGTTGCTCAATCCCTCGAATATGCGTATGAGACCGATTTTCATCTGTCGCTTTCAGACGTGAAGGAATACGTCCGCGAGAATGGGCTTACCGAAATGGCTGCTCAGTGGATTGCCGAAAGGGAAGCCGAAGAAGCGAAGAAAGAGTGACTAAATCAAAAAGACAAAGCCCCCGGCAATCGCTAGGGGCTTCTTTCATTGTTCGGCAGTTGATCAGTCTTTGTTGATCAACAGGTCTTCCATGTTGCCCCCCGCTTCAAGGTGAGCCTCCACCCACTTCGGTTTTCGTCCGCGTCCCGACCAAGTTTCCGAAGGGTTCTCCGGGTGCCGGTATTTCGGCGCTACAGGCTCGCGTTCTCCATCCTTGGACTTGCGGTTGTAACTCCGTTTCCCCGTCCCTTCCGACTTCGGCAGCATATCGCCGAAGAGATCCACGAGGTTGAAGCCCGACGACTCCACGAGTTCCTTGATCTTGTCCTTAGCAGCTTGCTTTTCGCGAGCTTCATTGGCCCTAAGAGCTTCTTCGACATTCGCCCTCAGTTTGAGCAAATCACCGCGCGGAACGTCAACGAGGTCTTCAAGGGTCGGCAGTCCGGTAGTCTTAGCCATGGAGAATTCCTTTCCAAATCGCTGAGTCGGATATTGTTTCATTCGTTCGGAATGTCAATCGCTTTCGTATTCGTAGGCCGATCCCTCAACTCGTCTCGTCTTTTCACCCGCATAAACACTCACTCGAATATCATCAGGATTACTAGGATTCGGGACTACCGTCTGCACCGCACCATTGCGGAAAGTTACGATGAAGTAAGGATCATCCTTCAACCGTGATCCCGCATTCATTGCCGCAATGATCTTTTCGGCATCAGGATCTCCCGAAGCGCGCACAAGATCAATCGCCGGATCATCTTTGCGGATTTCACCATTCGGATAGACGTCAATGCGCTCAATGATCGATTTGATACGATCCGCAAGCCTAATACGATTTTCCCCGCATGGATTTTGGAACGTCGAAATCAGGGATGCTAGTTCCTCGTCGGTCACGTTATCCGACTTGATCTTCGAAAGAGCATCATTCGATTCCTCGATAGATCGAACAAGATCATCCTTCTCGGCTTTCAATTCCCGAATGCGCTCCATGAAGATTTCCGCAAGATCGGGAGCACCTTCGATCTTGATCAGATAATCCCGAATTCTCTCATCTGCCTTTCTAACTTTCTCTTCATTGACCGTTATCCGATCCGCAATCGTCTTTGCTTCGGACTTGCGCTTTGCACCTTCCAGAAGTCCCCTCAAATCAACATCCCGAACAAATGTCAGGAAGGAGCGTTCGAAGGCAGCGTAAGGGAGAGGTTTGCAATCGCATCCCGGACCATTAAAGCGGTTGAAGCATGTCAGGTAACGATGCGGAGGATTGCCCTTTACCCGTGATCCTTTCGACCGATGGCGCATCTTTGATCCGCAATAGCCGCAGAAAGCAACATGGGTGAAGATGTTCGATTGACCCTCTCCCCTTCTTCCCCCGGCAAGCAACCGCCCTCTCAGCGATGCTTGAACAATGTCGAAAAGCTCTTCCTCGATTACGGGAGGGAAATATCCCGGAATAGGATCACCAGCCGGTTGACGCTTTCCACTGACATACTGCCCCGGCTGAAATTCCCCGAGGACTGCACGATTGCGAAGCGTCTTGGAGACGAAAGCTTCGGCCCACAAAGCGCCCCTTCCGAATGTCGGAACCTTGTCGCGATTCAGTTCTTTGGTGATGAGGTTCGCACCTTTACCCGATGCCGAAGCTTCGAAGATGCGTTGAACGATTTTGGCCCGTTCCTTATCGATCAGGTAAGACTTGCGATCAACGGACAGCTTAAGCCATGCAGGGCATTGACTCGACATTTTGACGCCATGTTCGGCAGCAAGCTTCCGCTTCTGCGACCAGTTGGCGAGACCACGAGTCGATTTGATCTTAGACTCGTCATTGGACCGGATCATTACTGAAATGGCGTAGTAAATGCTTCCAACCTGATCTGACGATCCATCGTAAACCTGCCCATCCGACAGGGTAACGATCTTCACCCCGGTCTTGAGAATGCGAGCAAACAGGGAAAATGCATCAAGGATCTTGTCTCGACTCAAACGGTCAAGGCTTTCGATGAGAAGGAACGATCCTGCCTCAATCTCTCCCGCCTCACACTCGGCAACAAATCGTCCGAGAGCCCCGGTAGTCAGGTTGTCCGACTTGAAGGCAGAGACCCCGAGATCGGCAAGCTTGTAGTCATCGATAAGGTCAAGATCATGTTCGGCGGCATACTTCGCGGAAGCTTCTGCCTGCCGTCTAAATGAGTCCCCTTTGATCTGGATAGCCGAGGACATACGAATGTAGCTGTATGCCTTCGGTCGGCTTGCTGGATTGGTCATGGCTCGGCCTCATCGTCTCTGATGGGGTCACAATACCAATCATGTTCAAGAAGATGAAGGGGCCCACCATCTGCCTCCGGGCCGAGGGCAGCGCGCGGCGCACCTCGAAACCGCCGAGATCGCGGGCGCGCGGCACGATGACGGTCTCGATGGCGTCGACGGCATCGCCGAGGGGGATGTCGGGGTCGAGGGCGGGGTTCCAGCTCATGATGTCTCTCCCTTGCTGACCTCACCCTAACCGTGCGGTGCCGATGCGCACAGCGGCCTCCGCGCGCGGCACTTGTGCACTGAGGCACAGGACGCCGTCCTCGGCCAACTCTTGCCCTTGGCGCAAATCGCGGCACCCCCTTGCAGAGTCCCCCTCTCCCGCCTATGGGACGCCATGACCCAGCACGACCGTCTCCTCATCATCGATTTCGGGTCGCAGGTGACCCAGCTCATCGCGCGCCGCCTGCGCGAGCTGAATGTCTACTGCGAGATCCATCCCTATCAGAACGTGACCGAAGCCTTCCTGAAGGGCTTCGCTCCGAAGGCCGTCATCTTCTCCGGCGGCCCTTCCTCGGTCTTCGCCGAGGGCGCGCCGATGCCCCCCGCGGGCGTGTTCGACCTCGGCGTGCCGATCCTCGGGATCTGCTACGGCCAGCAGGTGATGATGCACTGCCTCGGCGGCAAGGTCGAACGCGGCCACGGCACCGCCGAATTCGGCCGCGCCTTCGTGACCCCCACGGCGGAGCGTCTGGCGATCCTCGACGGCTGGTTCGAGGAGGGCCGCGAGCAGGTCTGGATGAGCCACGGCGACCATGTCTCGCAGATCGCGCCGGGCTTTCAGGTGTTCGGCACCTCGCCCAACGCGCCCTTCGCCATCACCGGCGATCCCGCGCGCCATTTCTATGCGGTGCAGTTCCACCCCGAGGTGCACCACACGCCGAAGGGCGCGAAGCTCTACGAGAATTTCGTGCGCCTCGCGGGCTTCAAGGGCGACTGGACGATGGGGGCCTACCGCGAGGAGGCGATCGCCAGGATCCGGGCCCAGGTGGGCGACCAGAAGGTGATCTGCGGCCTCTCGGGCGGCGTCGACAGTTCGGTCGCAGCGGTGCTGATCCACGAGGCCATCGGCGATCAGCTGACCTGCGTCTTCGTCGACCACGGCCTGCTGCGCCTCGGCGAGGCCGAGCAGGTGGTCAAGATGTTCCGCGACCATTACAACATGCCGCTGATCCATGCCGACGAGTCCGATCTCTTCCTCGGCGCGCTCGAGGGTGTCTCGGACCCGGAAGTGAAGCGCAAGACCATCGGCCGGCTCTTCATCGACGTGTTCCAGAAACATGCGGCCGACGTGGGCGGCGCCACCTTCCTCGCGCAGGGCACGCTCTATCCAGACGTGATCGAGTCGGTGAGCTTCTCGGGCGGTCCCTCGGTCACGATCAAGTCGCACCACAATGTGGGCGGCCTGCCCGAGAAGATGGGTCTGAAGCTGGTCGAGCCGCTGCGCGAACTCTTCAAGGACGAGGTCCGCGCCCTCGGCCGCGAGCTCGGCCTGCCCGAGAGCTTCATCGGCCGCCATCCCTTCCCCGGCCCCGGCCTCGCGATCCGCTGCCCCGGCGAGATCACCCGCGAGAAGCTCGAGATCCTGCGCCGGGCCGATGCGGTCTATATCGACCAGATCCGCCGCCACGGGCTCTACGACGAGATCTGGCAGGCCTTCGTGGCGCTCCTGCCGGTGCGCACCGTGGGCGTGATGGGCGACGGTCGCACCTACGACTATGCCTGCGCGCTCCGCGCCGTGACGAGCGTCGACGGCATGACCGCCGACTACTATCCCTTCACCCACGACTTCCTCGGCGAGACGGCGACGCGGATCATCAACGAGGTGCAGGGCATCAACCGCGTGACCTACGACATCACCTCGAAGCCGCCGGGCACGATCGAGTGGGAATGACCCGGCCTGCGCGCGCCTGAAGACCCCCTGCCCGGCTGCGGACGCATATCCGCGGCCGGGAACGCTCCCGTCTTCCGAAGCCCGAGAGACACGGCGGCCCCGCGCCCCGGCGGCCAGAGATGCGCCTCCCTCCGCCTTGTCACGACCTCCCCGTGAGCCTCAGCCGCGCGGGCAGACATCTCCTGGCCCCCCATCCGATCGTCCCCGCCCCCGAGCCCGCCCCGAGGCACCCTCCTGCATTCATTCTGGCCCAAATATCCTCGGGGGTGCGGGGGCAGACAGCCCCCGCCCTTTCCGCACGCGCCGCCGCGCGGCCCTGCCTGCGCCGCCCCCCATTGCCCCCCTGCGACATAGCTCCGGTCCAGGCCCTGCGCCCTTGCGAACGGCTCCCCCGCCTCGCCCCGGGCCGTCTGGACAATCCGCCGCGCGCGAGCCATGGTGGCCGGCCCTAGAACCGGACCTGCAAATGCCTGCCCAGCAAAGCCTTCTCTCGGCCACCTTCTGGATGGCCGGCGCCATCGCCTCCTTCTCGGCGATGGCCGTCTCGGGGCGGATGGTCTCGGGGATCCACGACACGTTCGAGATCATGGCCTGGCGCTCGCTGGTGGGGCTCGCGGTCGTCCTCCTCTGGGCCACCCTTTCCGGGCGGCTGGGCGAGATCCGCACCCGGCATTTCGGGGGCCATCTGGTGCGCAACCTGTCGCACTTCACCGGGCAGAACCTGTGGTTCTGGGCCCTGGGCCTCATCCCGCTCGCGCAGGTGATCGCGCTCGAATTCACTTCTCCGCTCTGGGTGATCCTGCTCTCGCCCTTCCTCCTGGGCGAGCGCATCACCTCGCTGCGCGCCCTCTCCACCGTGGTGGGCTTCGCGGGCATCCTGATCGTGGCCCGGCCCGACTTCGCCGCGCTCGATGTGGGCGTGCTCGCGGCCGCGGGCTCGGCCGTGTTCTTCGCGGGCTCGATCATCCTGACCAAGCGGCTGACGCGCCACGATTCCATCGTCACCATCATGTTCTGGCTCACGCTGATCCAGGCGGTGTTGGGCCTCCTGTGCACCTTCGCCGACGGCGAGACCACCTGGCCCACGACCGTCTCGGGCTTCTGGCTCGTGATGATCGGCCTCTCGGGCCTCGCGGCCCACCTCTGCCTCACCCAGGCGCTCGCGCGGGCCTCGGCGGGCTTCGTCGTGACGGTCGACTTCCTCCGCCTGCCCGTCTTCGCGATCCTCGGCATGATCCTCTTCTCCGAACCGCTCGATGCCATGGTCATCCTCGGGGGCGGCATCATTCTTGCAGCGAACTGGATCAGCATCCGCGCGGCCGGACGGGCAAGCCGGCCACAGGACGCAAGGTGACATACGCCTTCCGTGGCGTAATCAATTGACCGAGAGGAGCAGCCCCCAAATGATGCAGTCTCGTCTGGCTAGGGGAGGATGCCAATGAAAGTCTGGACCATGGCGCTGGGAGGGCTGGCGCTCGGCGCCGGGGCTGCGGCGGCGGGCGACATCGAACGGTCGCAGCAGAGCGTGGGCATCCTGTTCGAGGAAGGGCGCTATGCCGAATTCACCTTCGGCGCGGTCAACCCGGACGTGAGCGGTTCGGTGGGCGGGCTCGGCTCGGGCAACATGGCGGGCAACTTCAACACCTGGTCGCTCGGCTACAAGCAGCCTCTGGGCGCCAACATGGATCTCGCGCTGATCCTCGACCAGCCGATCGGCGCCGACGTGGACTACCCCGACGAAGGCCTCTACCCGCTGGCGGGCACGACGGCCGAGCTGCGCTCGAACGCGATCACGGCCCTCCTGCGCTACAAGTTCCAGAACAACGTCTCGCTCTACGGCGGGCTCCGCGCGCAATCGGTCGAGGGCAAGGCCCACATCCTGTTCGACATCTACCAGAGCGGGACCTTCGTCGCGACGACCGACTACAATCTCGAGACGAACCGGGACTGGTCGCTGGGCTATGTGCTGGGCGTGGCCTGGGAGAAGCCCGAGATCGCCGCCCGCGTGGCACTGACCTACAACTCGGCCATCGACCATACGCTCGAGGGCGACGAGAGCGGCACCAACGCGGTCTTCGGCAATTTCTCGGGCAAGAGCGACTTCGACACGACGGTGCCGCAGTCGGTCAACCTCGAGTTCCAGACCGGCATCGCCGAGGACACGCTGCTGTTCGGCTCGGTGCGCTGGGTGGACTGGACCGAGTTCCTGATCGACCCCGAGATCTACCAGTATTACTTCCCCGGCATCCCTCTGGTGGCCTACGAGTCCGACCGCTGGACCTACACGCTGGGCGTCGGCCGCCGCTTCAACGAGCACTGGTCGGGCGCCGTCACCGTTTCCTACGAACCCCAGACGGGCGACGACACGGGCAACCTCGGGCCGAACGACGGGTTCCGCTCGATCGGGATCGGCGCGACCTACACCCACGAGAACATGAAGATCACCGGCGGCATCCGCTATGTCGAGCTCGGCAATGCGACGACGCGCGGCGTGGGTGCCGAATTCGACGACAACAGTGCCGTCGCCGCGGGCATCCGCGTGGGCTTCACCTTCTGACATCCCTCCCGCCGGGAGGCAGAGCCGGGGCCCCTTCGGGGGCCCCTTGCGCATGTTCCGGGTCGCGCACAGGCGCGCTTCCTGCCAGAAGCGCGCCATGGCACAGACATCCCTCACTCCCCGCGCCTCGGCCGAGCTGCTGCTGCTCGGCACTATCTGGGGCGGCTCCTTCCTCGCCAACGGCCTGGCCCTTCCGCAGGCGGGCGTGGCGGGCACGGTCGCCGTCCGGGTGGGAGGCGCGGCCCTCGTGCTCTGGGTCGCGGTGCGGCTCCTCGGGCTCGCGGTGCCCCGCAGCCTGCGGATCTGGGCCTCCTTCCTCGTGATGGGGCTCCTGAACAACGTGATCCCCTTCACGCTCATCACCTGGGGCCAGCAGTCGATCCCCTCGGGGCTCGCCTCGATCCTGAATGCGGCAACGGCGATCTTCGGCGTGCTGGTGGCGTCGCTGGTGCTGGCCGACGAGCGGCTGACGCCGCGCCGGATCGCGGGCGTCCTGCTGGGCTTCGCGGGTGTCGTGACGACCATCGGCCCCGACGCGCTCACGGGCTTCGATCCGCGATCGGCGGGGCAGCTCGCGCTTCTGGGGGCCGCCCTGTCCTATGCCTGCGCGGGCGCCTTCGGGCGCAGGGCGCTGGCCGGGCTCGATCCGCGCATGGCGGCGGCGGGGATGCTGACGGGCGCGAGCCTCATCGTCCTGCCGGCCGCGCTCCTCCTCGGCGGGCCGCCGCGGCTCGATCTGTCGCTGCAGGCCTGGGGCGCGCTCTTCTACCTCGCGGTCGTGGCCTCGGCCTTCGCCTATCTGCTCTATTACCGCATCCTGGCCGTGGCAGGTGCCGGCAACCTCAGCCTCGTCACCCTCATCGTGCCCCCCGTGGCGATCCTCCTCGGGGCGCTGGTTCTTGGCGAGCGGCTGCCACCGCATGCCTTCGCAGGCTTCGGACTTCTCGTCGCGGGCCTTCTGGTGCTCGACGGTCGCATCCTCCATATTCCGCGTGAACTGGTCCGCCGGGCACGGTAACAGGGCCCGATCCGAGGCAGGGGACGCAAACGATGATCTACAGGACCGGGGCGGAGTGGCGCGCGGCGCAGGCCAAGCGGGTGCTGCTGTTCGGCATGTCGGGCCTGGGCAAGACCCATGTCTCGACCCTGCTCCGCGACAGCGGCGACTGGTTCCACTATTCCGTCGATTACCGGATCGGCACCCGCTACATGGGCGAGCATATCGCCGACAACTTCAAGCGCGAGGCGATGAAGGTGCCGTTCCTGCGCGAGCTGCTGCGGACGGACTCGGTCTATATCGCCTCGAACATCACCTTCGACAATCTGGCGCCGCTCTCGACCTATCTCGGCAAACCCGGCAATCCGAACCGCGGCGGGCTGGCCTTTGCCGATTATCTCGAGCGGCAGGGCCAGCACCGCGAGGCCGAGGTGGCGGCGCTGCATGACACGCCCCGCTTCATCCGCCGCGCGACCGAGATCTACGGCTATCAGAATTTCGTCTGCGACTCCGGCGGCTCGATCTGCGAGGTGGTGGATCCGGACAATCCGAACGATCCGGTCATGTCCGACCTCGCGGGCAACCTGCTCATGGTCTGGATCAAGGGCTCGGACGCCCACACGGCCGAGCTCGTGCGCCGCTTCGACAGGGCGCCGAAGCCCATGTATTACCAGCCGGGCTTCCTCCATGCCGCCTGGACCGACTACCGCGTCGAGAAGGGCCTGACCGAGGAGCAGGTCGATCCCGACGACTTCATCCGCTGGACCTACGCCCGCGCGCTGGCCCACCGCCAGCCGCGCTACGAGGCCATGGCGCGCTGGGGCATCACGGTCACTGCCGAGGAGGTGGCCGAGGCCCGCGACGCGCAGGGCTTCGTCGACCTCATCGCCCGCACGCTGGACCAAGCCAGGACCCACGCCTAGACCCGACCACCGCCGGAGAGAGACGCCCATGCCGATCACCCTGCCCGCCACCCTGCCCGCCTTCGATGTGCTCACCCACGAGGGCGTCATGGTGATGACGCCGGAGCGCGCGGCGCGGCAGGACATCCGGCCGTTGCGGATCGGGCTTCTCAACCTGATGCCGAAGAAGATCCAGACCGAGAACCAGTTCGCGCGTCTGATCGGGGCCACGCCCCTGCAGATCGACTTCCAGCTGATCCGCATGACCGAGCATCAGACGAAGAACACCGCGGCCGAGCATATGGAGGCCTTCTACCGCCCCTTCCAGGAGGTGAAGCACGAGAAATTCGACGGGCTCATCATCACCGGAGCGCCGATCGAACATCTCGACTTCGCCGATGTCACCTACTGGGACGAGCTCTGCGAGGTGATGGACTGGACCCAGACCAACGTCCAGTCCACCTTCGGCGTCTGCTGGGGCGGCATGGCCATGATCTACCATTTCCACCGCGTGCAGAAGCACCGGCTGCAGGCCAAGGCCTTCGGCTGCTTCCGGCATCGCAACGTGGCGCCGACCTCGCCCTACCTGCGCGGCTTCTCGGACGATTTCGTGATCCCCGTCAGCCGCTGGACCGAGATGCGGCAGGCCGAGATCGACGCGGCGCCGGGCCTGCGCACCCTGCTCGCCTCGGACGAGGCCGGGCCCTGCCTCGTCGAGGATCCGGGGCACCGCGCGCTCTACATCTTCAACCATTTCGAATATGACAGCGACACGCTGAAGCAGGAATACGACCGGGACGTGGCCAACGGCAAGCCGATCAACGTGCCGGCGAACTACTATCCCGACGACGATCCGTCGAAGCCGCCGCTCAACAGGTGGCGAAGCCACGCGCACCTCCTATATGGAAACTGGATCAACGAGATCTATCAGTCCACCCCATATGACCCGCAGCAAATTGGCCGTTAGCCTCCTCATCGCCGGAACGCTCGCCCTTGGTGGCTGCGGTGCCGCCGTCTCCCAGAGAGCCGCCGACCGCGAGGCCGTGGCCGAGACCTCCTATCCGCCCACCGGCCAGCTCCTGACGGTCGAGGGCCATACGGTCCACGCCCATGTCGAGGGGCACGGGCCGGACCTGATCCTGATCCACGGTGCCTCGGGCTCGACGCGCGACTTCACCTTCTCCTTCGTGGAGCGGATGAAGGGGCGCTATCGGGTCATCGCCTTCGACCGCCCCGGCCTCGGCTGGTCCGACGATATCGGCCCCGACGGGGTGAGCCCGCTCGTGCAGGCCGACCTCCTCAGGAAGGCCGCAGAGCAGCTCGGCGTGAAGCGCCCCATCGTGCTCGGCCATTCCTACGGCGCGGCGGTGGCGCTGGCCTGGGGCCTCCGCGATCCGGGCCAGACCGCGGCCATCGTCACCGTCTCCGGCGCGGTCATGCCCTGGCCGGGGGATCTGGGGCCGCTCTATTCCCTCACCGCCAGCAGCTTCGGGCAGGCGGCGGTGGTGCCGCTGATCTCGGCCTTCGTCTCCCCCGACCGGGCCGAGAAGGTGGTGGGCCAGATCTTCGCGCCGCAGGCGGTGCCGCCGGGCTATGCCGATTATTTCGGCGTGGGCCTCTCGCTCCGCCGCGAGAGCTTCCGCATCAATGCCCGTCAGGTCACCGGCCTCAAGCCCTATCTGAAGCTCATGCAGCCGAACTACGCCAAGCTCCCCATGCCGGTCGAGATCCTGCACGGCGACGCCGATCAGGTGGTGCCGGTCGAGATCCATGCCCGCCCGCTCGGCAGGCTGATCCCGAACGCCCATGTGACGATCCTTCCCGGCATCGGCCACATGCCGCATCATGTGGCGCCCGAGGCCGTCGCCGCCGCCATCGACCGCGCCGCCGTCCGCGCCGGATTGCGCTGACGCGCGCCCCGGCGATACTGCAGCGAAGAGGGAACATCTGATGGATCTGCCGTTCGACGGGGCGATCAGCCACTACTACCGCAAGGAAGCGCCGCGGAAGGTGCGCGAGGCCATCGAACAGGCCTCGGGGGACGAGATCCTCGATCCCTCCTATCCCTACCGCGAGGAGATGAAGAAGAAGCACTACGCCGAGCAGATGGCGGGGCTGCAGAGGCAACTCGTCCGGCTGCAGGCCGACGTGAAGAAGACCGGCAAGCGGATCGTCGTGCTGTTCGAGGGGCGCGATGCCGCCGGCAAGGGCGGCACGATCAAGGTCGTGACCGAGAACCTCAACCCGCGCGTGGCCAGCGTGGTGGCGCTGCCCGCCCCCTCCGACCGCGAGGCGAGCCAATGGTATTTCCAGCGCTATGTCGACTGGCTGCCCGCCGCGGGAGAGATCGCGCTCTTCGACCGCAGCTGGTATAACCGGGGCGTGGTCGAGAAGGTCTTCGACTTCTGCACCGAGCGCCAGCGCGAGCATTTCTTCTGCCAGCTGCCCGGCTTCGAGGAAATGCTGGCCGAAGACGGGATCACGCTGGTCAAGCTCTGGCTCAATGTCGGCCGCCCCGAACAGCTCCGCCGCTTCCTCGCCCGCGAGCAGGATCCGCTGAAACAGTGGAAACTGTCCTGGATCGACATCGAGGGGCTGAAGAAATGGGAGGCCTACAGCGCAGCCATCGAAGAGACGCTGGCGCGCAGCCACACGGCGCAGGCGCCCTGGACGGTGATCCGCTCCGACGACAAGCGCCGCGCCCGGATCGCCGCGATCCAGACCATCCTGCGCGCCGTCCCGTTCGAGGGCCGGAAGGACGGGCTGATCGGCACGCCCGACCCTGCCCTCTGCGGCGGCCCCGACCTCTGGAGCGACGGCCACGGCCGGACATGAGCAAACGCGGCTACCATCACGGAAATCTCCGTCAGGCGCTGGTCGAGGCAGCGCTGACCCTCATCACCGAGAAGGGCCCGCAGGGTTTCACCCTTTCGGAGGCGGCGAAGGCGGCCGATGTCACGCCCGCCGCGGTCTACCGCCATTTCGCCGGGCGCGACGATCTGATCGCCGAGGCGGCGCGGCAGGGCTACGAGATCTTCGGCGCGCTGATGGCCTATGCCTATGACGAGGGCCGCCCCTCGGCGCTGGCGGCCTTCGAGGCCACGGGCCGCGCCTATCTGGCCTTCGCCCGGAAATATCCCGGCCATTACATGGCCATGTTCGAAAGCGGCCTGTCGCTCCAGTCGCGCCCGGATCTCGCCGCCGCCGCCGGTCAGGCCCATGACGTGCTCGAACGGGCCGCCGTCCGGCTGTCCGAACATATCCCGCCCGCCAAACGGCCGCCGCCCGCCATGTTCTCGGCCCATATCTGGGCGCTGAGCCACGGCGTCGTCGAGCTCTTCACCCGCGGCGCCCCCGGCGCGCGCTCGCCCTTCCCGGCCGAAGAGCTGCTCGAGGCCGGCATCGGCATCTATCTGCGCGGACTGGGCCTCCTCCCGCCGGACGCCTGACGCACCCCCCCCCCGCCCCATTCACTCTGGAAAAATATCCTCGGGGGGTCCGGGGGGCAGACAGCCCCCGGCGGCGCCACCGCAGAGCCCGGTCCCCCGTCTCGCGCGCGCCCCGCAGCCCTTCCGCTGCAGGCCTTCGGAGGACCGCCCCTCAGCGGAACAGGACCAGCGCCCCGGGGCTCCAGGCGACGCGGGCCCGCGCGCCGATCTCCAGCACCGCGCGGCCGAAGACGTTGCGCATGGAGAGCCGGATGGGCGCCTCGGTGCCGTCTAGGCGGATGTCGTAATAGGTCATGTCGCCGTAGTAGACGACCTCCTCGATGGTCCCCATGGCCTCGCGGTCGGCCTTCTGCCCCTCGAAGAGGATCGTCGCCGTCTCGGGTCGAAAGCCCACGGTGACGCCGGTGCCCGAGGCCGCGCCCGGCGCCTGCATCGGATCGAGCAGCATCCGCCCGAGCCCCTGCGCCTCGACCTCGATCCCCTGCTGGGTCTCGCTCAGGATCCGCGCCGGCAGGAAGTTCATCGTCCCGATGAAATCGGCCACCTTGCGCGAGGTTGGCCGCCGATAGAGCGTCTCGGGATCGGCCAGCTGCGCGATCTCGCCCTCGAACATGACGGCGATCCGGTCGGACATGACCAGCGCCTCTTCCTGATCGTGCGTCACGAGGATGAAGGTGATGCCCACCTGCCGCTGCAGCTTGATGAGCTCGACCTGCATCTGCTCGCGCATCTTCTTGTCGAGCGCCGAGAGCGGCTCGTCCAGGAGCAGCACCTTGGGCTTCAGGATCAGCGCGCGCGCCAGCGCCACCCGCTGCCGCTGCCCGCCCGAGAGCGCATGGGCCGCCCGCGCGCCGTAGCCGCGCAGCCCCACCATCTCCAGCGCCTCGGCCACACGTCGCGTCGTCTCCTCCTTCGAGAGGTTCGCGCGGCGCAGGCCGAAGCCCACGTTCTCGGCCACCGTCAGATGCGGGAAGATCGCATAGCTCTGGAACACCATGTTGGTGGGCCGCTTGTTGGCGGGCACCCCCCTGGTGTCCTTGCCGTCGATCAGCACCACCCCCGACGAGATCTCCTCGAACCCCGCGATGGTGCGCAGGAGCGTGGTCTTGCCGCAGCCCGAGGGCCCGAGCAGCGAGAAGAACTCGCCCGCCCGGATCGTGGCCGAGATGCCGCGCAGCGCGTGATAGTCGCCGTAATATTTGTGGACGTCGCGGAACTCGATCATCGTGGGTTTCGCGGCAACGGTCACAGGAAGCCTCCGGTATCCTTGGCGCCGGACCGGGCGAGGCCGCGGCGGCGGAAATATTCGGCAGTGGCGAGCAGCACGATCGAGCAGGCGACGAGCACCGTGCCGAGTGCCATGATGACGGGCACCGCCTGCGGGAAGCGGAACTGCGAGAAGATGTAGATCGGCAGCGTGGGCTCGGTGCCGGCGAGGAAGAAGGCGATGATGAACTCGTCCAGGCTGATCGTGAAGGAGATCAGGAGCGACGAGATGATCCCCGGCATGACCAGCGGCAGGATGATGAGCCGGAAGGTCGAGACGGCGGTCTCGCCCAGATCGTAGGCCGCCTCCTCGAGCGAGCGGTCGAGCGACTGGAAGGCCGAGGTCAGGATCGCGATGGTGAAGGGCGTGCAGATCAGCACATGGCCGAGGATCACCGTGAAGATCGTGAGGTTGATCCCGAGGCCCAGCAGCACGACGAGGAGCGACACGGCCACGATGATCTCGGGCAGCACGAGCGGCAGCATGATGAGGCCCATCAGCCCCGCCTTGCCCGGGAAGTGATAGCGCGTGGAGGCCCGGGCCGCGAAGATGCCCAGCACCGTCGACAGCACCGAGGCCGAGCCCGCGATGATGAGGCTGTTCTTCACCGCCTGCCAGAGCGTGGGCTGGTGGGCGGCCTGCACGAACCATTTCGTGCTGAAGCCCGTCAGCGGAAAGGCGATCACCGTCCCCTCGTTGAAGGCGAAGAGCGGCAGCAGGATGATCGGCGCATAGAGGAACAGCAGGTAGGCCAGCGCATAGATGCGGAACCCGCCCCCCTTCATTTCGGCCCCCGGAGGAAGCGGCGGTTCAGGAACAGGAAGATCAGGCTCACCACCGTGACGATGCTCATGGCCGAGACGGCGATGGCCGAACCCAGCGGGTAATTGTCGAGTTTCAGATACTGGAGCTGGATCAGGTTCGCCACCATCCGCCCCTCCGGTCCGCCCACCAGCTGCGGCGTCACATAGTCGCCGATGGTGGGGATGAAGACGATCAGCACCGAGGCGATGACCCCGGGCATGGCGAGCGGCAGCGTCACCCGCCAGAAGGTCATGAGCTTCGATTCCCCCAGATCCTGCCCCGCCTCGAGCAGAGCCCGGTCGATCTTCTCGAGCGCCACGAAGATCGGCAGGATCGCGAAGGGCGCATAGGCATGGGCCAGCGTGATGACGACCGCATTGACGTTGTAGAGGATGAAGGTCAGCGGCTCGTCGATGATCCCGAGGCCCAGAAGGCCCGAGTTGATCACCCCGTTGAAGCCGAGGATCACCTTCCAGAGGAACACCCGGATCAGGTAGCTCGTCCAGAACGGAATGGTGATGAGGAAGAGCCAGAGCGACTTCCGCTCCGGCGCCACATGAAACGAGACGAAATAGGCCACCGGAAAGGCCAGAACGACCGTCACCGCCGTCACCGCCATGGCCACGCCCAGCGAGCGCAGCATGACGGTCCGGTAAAGCTCGTTCGTCCAGGCCTCATGGTAGTTGGCCAGCGTGAACTCGCGGATGATCTCGAGATAGCCGTCGGTCAGGAAGCTGTAGACCGCGATCGTGCCGAGCGGGGCCGCCAGAAGGAGGATGGCATAGAGCGCCGGAGGCCCCACGAGAAGATAGCCATGAGCCGCCTCGGATCGCCGCAAGCGACTCCACCGCGTTTCCTGCTCCATCGCGCCCCCGTTCCGCCGTGCCCTGAACTTCTGGCATAGCTCGACCGCCAAGGGAAGACATTCGCAAAGACGGGCGGCCTCGCTTGCCCTCAGGTTGAGCAGTTGCCCCGGTCAGGTACGGCAGGGAGGCCGCCTCGATCTCAGTGGATTTTAACATCTAAGTCAGACGCTTGCCGAATTTTCCTCCAGAAGATCCTGAAGAAGCTCCCGCCGCGGCTCGCTTCCGCTCGCCTCGATCCGGGTAGGCCTGCCCGCTTTTCAGGCAGTCCATGAGGCGCAGGCCCGGCCAAGGGTATGAGGTCAGCCGTGTCGTTTGTGGCACTTCGGCCAGCGCGAGGCGTAGGGCCGAGGCACTCTCAAACGAGACAATTCTTTCCACCTCACATAAGGACTTGCCGCCAACCCTTTGTCGAAAATGGCCTCTGCATCACACAGGCAGTTCCGAAGGTGGCGAGACCAGCAGCCGCGACAGCCGGTCCACCGCCGCCTCGAGCCGGGCGCGCGGCACCTGGCCTGCGATGGCAAGCCGCACGGCGTTGGGCGAGCGTCCGTGTACCAGCGCATATTCGTCAGCCGACCGCAGCAGCACGCCCTCCGCCTCCGCCGTGCGGGTGAAGGAGGAGGTGCGCCAGCCCACCGGCAGGCGCAGCCAGACGAAGGGCAGCCCCGGCTGCCAGACCAGATCGTGCGCGCCGAGCCCGTTCACGATGGCCTTCAGCCGGTCGGCGAAGGCGCTCTGCACCCGGCTCCGGATCTCGACGGCCTGACCGCTGCGGAAGAGGTCCAGGCAGAGATCCGAGACCGGCCGGCCCAGGGCGAAGAACGCGTGCTGCGCCGTCAGGCGCCCCGCCTCGCCCCGGCCCGTCGGGCAGAGGATATAGCCGAAGCGCAGCGCCGCCGAGACGGTCTTCGAGAGGCTGCCCACATACCAGGTCCGTTCGGGCGCGAGCGCGCGCATCGAGGGCAGCGTGCTTTCGGCCACCGTATAGCAATCGTCCTCGATGATCTGGAGCTCGTGCCGGCGGGCGATGGCCACGATCTCGGCCCGGCGCTCCTCGGGCATCCGCACGGCGGTCGGGTTCTGCGCCTCCGTCGTGACGCAGAGCACCTGCGGCAGATGCTTGCGGCAGCAGGCCTCCAGCGCATCCGGCCGGATCCCGTGCTGGTCGAGCTCGACGCCCACCACCTCGGCCCGCGCCAGCCGCGCCGCGTGACGGAAGCCGGGATAGGCCAGCTCCTCGGTCAGCACCACGGGCCGGTCGCCGCGCAGGCAGCAGAACATCACGAGGCCGATGCCGCTCTGCCCGCCATGGGTGAGGGCGATGTCGTCGGGCGTGACCGGCCCCAGCACCCGGTCGCCGAGCCAGTCCCGCACCGCCTCGCGCAGGGCCGTCTCCTCGCGCTGCGTGGGATAATCGCGCCAGTCCGCGCCGACCTGCCCCGCCACCCGACGCAGCGCCTCGGCGAAGAGCGGCATCTGCCCCACGTCCGGCAGTTGCGGCGAGCGCAGATCCAGTAGGCCCGGCGCAGCCTGCGGCTCGCGGTCGACGAACAGGGCCTGCGTGGGCCCCAGCCGAGGCTCGGCCGCCGCGACGAAGGTGCCTCGCCCCACGGTCGCGGCCAGAAGCCCCTCCTGCGTGGCCATCTGATAGGCCCGCGAGACGGTGCCGGGCGTGACCGACAGCCTCCAGGCCAGATCCCGCACGGTCGGAAGCTGCACGCCCGGCAGCAGCACCCCCTCGCGGATCGCCTCCCGCAGCGCCCGTGTCAGGGCGAGATATTTGGGGCCGGGAAATTGTGCGAGGTCAGGATGCCATATTGTATCAGTCACAATGTTCCTCTGGAGCGGATTGCGCGGGCATTGTATGCTTTACCTACTTGATACGCAGAATTGTATCAACACAAAAGGTGCCACATGAGCCGCGCGATACCGCAGACCCCGCCCGCCGCCCTGACCCTGAACCGCTCCATGCCGCCGCTGGCGCGCGTGCTGTTCAGCCTCGGCTTCGTGGTCGTGCGCTGGGACGAGCGACGGCGGACGCGCCTTGGCCTCTCCCGGCTGGATCCGCACCTGCTGCGCGACATCGGGCTCTCGCATCGCGCCGCCGAGATCGAGGCCTCGAAGCCCTTCTGGCAGGATTGATCCCGCCGCACATGTCCCCATGACTGGGCCGGGCTCTGCCCGGCCGCTCTTTTCCTGCCCTCATGGCAGATGCGGGCGCGGGCTGCGGCGTCAGCCCTCCGCGCCGCCCGCGGCTTCCTCCAGAAGCTCGATCTGCAGCCGCTGGATCGCCTCCAGCCGCTCCCACTGCCGCGCGAGATGGTGCTCCAGCGTCTCGTGCAGGTGGCGGATCTCGAGCTCGGCCTTGAGATTGACCTTGTAATCGTTCTCGGAGCGGAGCCGGTCCTTCTCCTCCTGCCGCCGCTGGCTCATCATGATGATCGGCGCCTGGATCGCCGCGAGCGTCGAGAGCATCAGGTTCAGCAGGATGAACGGATAAGGATCGAAGATCCCCACGACGAGACCGGTGACATTCACCGCCATCCAGAGCGCCAACACCAGGGCAAAGCCGATCAGGAACCCCCAGGAGCCGCCGAGACGCGCCAGCCGGTCTGCGGCCCGCTCCCCCAGAGTGCGCGCCTCGTCAGCCTCCGCGCCGGGCTCCTGCGTGAGCATCCGACCGCTTTCGAGGCTATCCAGCACGGCATGATCGAGCCGCGTGAGCTCGCCCCGCTCGGCCTCGAGCAGGGCCTCGAGATGCTGGCGGCGGTAGCGCGCCCGGCAGGCCGGACAGATCGGCGCATCGGGGGTAAGCTCCGGCCAGTCGGCGAGCATCCGGCCCCGCGTGCCGCCGGCGAGGCTGCTGGCCGGAACGAAGGTCGACAGGGGGTGCGAAGAGCCGCAGAGCGCGCAGGTGCCGCGGGCGGAATGGGTGGTCACGACGGAACTCCCTCAGGGTCGCCCCCTGATTACGCGGCGGGCGAGAGGCTGCCAAGCGCGAGCGGCACGCCGGCACCAGTCTGTCGTTCTCTTCCGGGATGAGCACCGGCCTCTGACGCGGGCCGTCAAGTGCGGGCAGCAGCACGTCGACCAGCCCCGGCCACCGGCTCAAGGAGGAGGCCGCAAAGCGCAGGCAGCAGTACGGCGGCATGCGCCTCCGACACCGAGTTACCGGCATCGGGCGCGAGAGCCCATCGTCCGAAGCAAGAAACGCGCGCCCGGCGGCTCGACAATGACAAAGGGCCCGCCGAGGCGGGCCCTTGCAGATCTTTCCGATAGATCAGCGCTTCGAGAACTGGAAGCTGCGGCGGGCTTTCGCCTTGCCGTATTTCTTCCGTTCCACGACGCGGCTGTCGCGGGTCAGGAAGCCCGCGGCTTTCAGCGCGGCGCGCAGCGCGGGTTCATAGAGCTGCAGCGCCTTCGAGATGCCGTGCTTCACCGCACCGGCCTGCCCCGAGAGGCCGCCGCCGGCGACCGTCGCCATCACGTCGAACTGGCCTTCGACATTGGCGACCTTGAAGGGCTGGCGCAGGATCATCTGCAGCACCGGACGGGCGAAGTATTCGTCCATCGGCTTGCCGTTCACCGTGACCTTGCCCGAGCCCGGCTTGATCCAGACGCGGGCGACCGCGTCCTTCCGCTTGCCGGTGGCATAGGAGCGGCCGAGCGAGTCCCGCACCGGCTCGCGCGCAATGGCGACTTCGGCCACCGGGGCCTCGCCAACGACCGATTTCAGATCGTCGAGGGATTTGATGTCGGACATGGCTTACGCGCTCCGGGTGTTCTTCGGGTTCAGCGACTTCACGTCGAGAACGGTGGGCTGCTGCGCTTCGTGCGGATGCTCGGCGCCGGCATAGACGCGGAGATTGGTCATCTGCTGACGGCCGAGGCTGTTGCGCGAGATCATGCGCTCGACAGCCTTGAGCACCACGCGCTCGGGATGCGCGCCTTCGAGCACCTGCTCGGCGGTGCGGAACTTCACGCCGCCCGGGTGGCCGGTGTGCCAGTAGTAGCGCTTGTCGGCCCGTTTGTTGCCCGTCATCTGCACCTTGTCGGCGTTGATGACGATGACATTGTCACCCATGTCCATGTGGGGGGTGAAGGTCGGCTTGTTCTTGCCGCGCAGGATGTTGGCGACGATCGTGGCGAGACGGCCCAGGACGACGCCTTCGGCGTCGATCAGGATCCATTTCTTCTCGATATCCGCCGGGGTAGCGGTGAAGGTTTTCATCGGGAATCCCTGGAATGGAGCGAGGGATGTCCCCCGCGAATTCGGATGCGGCTGTTTCCGGCATTTCGCGGCACAGGTCAAGCGCCGGATGCGCGATATTTTCCAGCCCTGACAGGGGGTTGCAAAAAAGGTATTAGCATACCCCATAGCAAACCCCTGTTTCGGGGACAGAATGGCGTTCGTGCGAGCCCCAGGGCTCGGAGGTCAGTATCTGAGGATCGGCGGCCGTGCGGGATCCATGCCCGGCGCCGCCGGTGCGCGCTCCTCGCGCAGCTCGGGCGCCTTCGGCACCGGCAGGTCGAACCGCAGCGCGACGCGGGCCATGGCCGCTTCGGCCGGAGCGCCCTCGGCGAAGAAGGCCACGTCCAGCGCCTCGGCCTCGAGCCCCGAGAAGGTCAGCGCCTCCGAGACCGACCGCGCCAGCGCGGGCTCGGCCCCCGGCCTCGCTGCGATGAAGGCCAGCATGTGCCCGTCGCGGCCGTCGTCGTAGCGCACGGCCGCCAGCAGCGCATGGGCGGCCAGACCGCCGGCACGGCCGAGCTTGCCGTCGAGGGCCGCGATCAGCGACTGGGGCAGACGCGGGGGCGTGAAGCTCTCGGGACGCGCCTCGGCCTCGTCGGGCGCATGGCCGATGGTGTCGGCCAGCCACTCCACCGCATCGGGCGGCAGCAGCATGGCCGAAGGCGCATCGCCGAGGTTCAGCCCGAGCCCGATCCCCTGCCCCGCCAGAAGCCCCGCCACCACCCGGCCCGGCAGCGCCGCATAGGGCGCGGGCACGCCCGTGAAGGCCGCCAGCCGCTCCTCGAGATCGAAGGCCAGGACGACAGGCCCCTCGTCGAGATTGAAGACCTGCGGCGTCAGGGTCTCGTCCTCCGGCTCGCGCTCCAGCAGCAGGAAGAGCTCGCCGTCCGCAAGCTGGCCGTAGAAGCGCAGCCGCGCGGCATCGTCGCCGGGTGCGGCCTCCATCGCGGCATGAGCTTGGTCGAGAAGGGTCATCGCGCGGGCCTCTTCCTGTGCGAAAGGATGCGGGACCCTAGTGGCTCGGAGGCGTCGCGGCAAGATCGGAGGCTTCCAGCGGGGGGATCAGCCGTTCGAGGCGTGATGTCAGGCTCTTGCACGAAAGCGAAGGGGCGGCTCGCTCCCGCCGCCCCTTCGTCTTCTTGTCATAATTCGTTTCGTTATGGAAAGGCTACGTTCGAAAGTTAGGGGACTACTCTTAGTGATAATGTGTTTAACTTGTGTATCTCACCGCTGCCTGCGTCAACGTTTCCTTCACTCTCTAGCCAAAAGTGCAAGCGGCCACCCCCCATTACGCAACCGCCGCGCGAGTGTGGACTTCTGCAATTCTTCCCCGGCGGAAAACTGCGCATCAATCGGCAGCACTCCTTGTCGGCAAACAGGGCAAAGTCTCTGGCCCATTCGATTCGGCGGAGGGTCGCCGATTCGAGCGATCCGACATTGCGCTTGCCCGCCGACGCGTTCCCGGACACAGTCCGCTTCACGCCGCCTCACGTTGCATTTCGACGTCGGCATCGGGCCGGGGCGCAACCTTTTGAGGAGAGACTTACCATATGAGATTCATTCCCACGACGCTCAAGGATGCCGTCCTGATCGAGGCTGAGCCGAGAGAAGACCACCGGGGCTGGTTCGAGCGCACCTTCTGCATGGAGGAGATGGCCGGTGCCGGCCTGAAGACGGGCTTCGTGCAGCACAACAGCTCTTACAACCATGCCGCAGGAACGCTGCGCGGGATGCACTACCAGCGCGCGCCCCATTCGGAGGTGAAGGTCATCACCTGCACCCGCGGCCGCATCCAGGACGTCATCATCGACCTGCGCCCGGACTCGCCGACCTACCTGAAATGGGAGGGGTTCGATCTGAAGGCCGGCGATCACCGGCAGCTCTATATCCCCGAAGGCTTCGCCCACGGCTATCTGACGCTCGAAGATGCGACGGCCGTGTCCTACCTCGTCTCGGCGGCCTACACGCCCGGCGCGGAGGGCGGCGTGCGTTGGGATGATCCCGCCTTCGGGATCGACTGGGCCGCCGAAGTGTCGGTGATCTCGGAAAAGGATGCGGCCTGGCCCGACTTCCAGCCGGCCTGATCCCGCAGGGGCGCGCGGCGGGGCACCGCCCCGCGCCAACCGGTCCTCCGCGAGATGCGATGCCTCGGCCTCTCCCCGAGGGCCCGGCCTCCCTCCCAGCGGGGGCACCTCAGACATGGCGCTCCCCCATGCGCAAGACCCTCACGTCCGACCTTCGGCATCCCGCTCGGGATGGATATCTGCGCAGGTCCGACGCGATGACGGCGACGGCGGCTTATTGCCATCCGCTCCCGCAGGCGCCCGGTTCGCAGGCAGCCATATCGCAAGGGAGACAGCGGGTTTTCAGCCGGAGCGCGAGTCAAGCGCCCCGCTCCGGCAGAGACGGTCAGACCGTCAGGGCGTGGGCCTCGGCCGGGCGCGCGAGGCCGAATTCGCGCTCCATCTCTTCGTAGAGGGCGTCGATGCGGCGGCCGGCCGGCAGCCGCACATCCGCGAAGGTCAGCGCCTGATCCCGGGGAATGTCCCGCAGAAGCACGCCGCCCTCGGCCAGGCCCATCGGCAGGAGCTGCTCCGAGACGAAGGTCTCCATGTTCTCGCACTGGCCGTAGGCGGTGAAGCCGCCGATCCCGTCGAGCACCTCGCCCGCCTTCAGGTCGCGCTTGGCCACCGCCACCACGCCGACCTGAGGCGCGCCCAGCGGCGCCAGCGCCGCATCGCCGAACAGCACCGCCCGCGCCACCGTCATCGGCACCTCGAAATGGCAGAGGTGATAGGGCGTGTAGAAGAGATAATAAGGCCCCTCGCCCAGCTTGTAGAGGTTGAGGTAGTGCTTCTGCCGCGGATCGTCGTGGGTGCCGATCACGAACACCCCCGGCCCGGGCCGGGCGCCGACGATATAGTCGACGATGCCGGGCCCCTCGGGATCGAGATGCGGCGCGAACATCGCCACATAGTCCTCGAGCGGGCGCAGCGGCAGAGTCGGGTTCTTGTTCGTCGGATCGATCCCGATCATGCCGCGCTTCGCGACCCGCATCCCCGTGCCGTTGGCCACGATGGCCTGCTCGTAGGAGATCTTGGTGCCATCCGCGAAGGAGGTCACCATATGGACGTTCTGGCCCCATTTCTCGGCAAAGCCGCGCTGGGTCTCGGGTGTGCGATATTCGTCCTGCAGCGCCTTGATGTTGCCCGAGAGCACCGGCTTGACCCCGATCCCCTTCACGAAGCGGATCAGGTTCATCTGCACGCCCGGCTGGTCGCCGTCGCAGTTGGTGAGCACCACCCCGGCCGCATCGGCGCGCTTCTTCAGCAGCGGGCCGATGGTGCCGTCGAGCTCGGCGTTCATCAGGATCACATGCTTGCCGGTGGCAATGGCCGGTTCGACCGCCTGAAGCGCGTAATCCATCGAGCCCGTCACCTCGATGATGGCCTCGATCCCGCGGGCACAGCCGATGAGCGAGGGGTCGGCCGTCACGGCGGGCTCGCCCGCCACGATGGCGGCCTCGAGCTCGGCCTGGCTGTCCACATGCCGGACCGTCTCGCCGGTGCGGCTCGCCTCGAAGGCCGCCGCCGCCTGCTCGGTCCGCCGCGCGGCGATGGCCACGAGCTGCATCCCCGGCACCGACTTCGCGATCTGCAGCGCGATGCCCGAACCCATGAAGCCCGCGCCGATCATCCCCACCCGGATCGGCCGTCCCTCGGCCGCGCGGCGCGCGAGCGCCTTGTCGACGAGGATCATGCCACGGCCTCCACCATCGGATTGGCCCAGAAGAGCTTGTCGTCGAGCAGCTTCGAGGCCCGCAGCCGCATCAGCATCTTGAGACGGGTGTAGGGCTCGGCGCGGAATTCCTCGGGCGTCATGGCGATGCGCTCGAACACCTGCCGCATCTGGCGCGCGCCCTTCTCGGCGGTCCATTCGCACTGGAACTCGGGCAGGACGCGCTGGATCTTGTCGAAATTCACCCGGTAGGAGCGGTTGTCGGCCGAGGGCTGCCCCACCTCGAGCTCGCATCCCGGGAAGCTGTCGGCCACGATCCGGGCGATCTCGATAACGCGATAGTTCTGGTCGTTCGAGCCGACGTTGTAGGCCTGCCCCCGGATCGCATCCGCCGGCGCGGTGAGCGAGCGCCACACCGCCTGACACATGTCGAGCGCATGGACGAGCGGGCGCCAGGGCGAGCCGTCCGACTGGAGCGTGATCTTGTTGGTGGTCCAGGCAAGGCCGCAGAGGTCGTTCAGCACGATGTCGAACCGTTGCCGCGGGCTCGCCCCATAGGCGGTGGCGTTGCGCAGGAAGCAGGGCTCGAAGTCGCTGTCGGCCCGCCGGGTCAGGTCTTCCTCGACCTTCACCTTGCATTCGGCATAGGCGGTCTGCGGATTGACGGGGCTCGTTTCGTCGAGGATCTGTTCGGGCTGGCCCACGCCATAGACCGAGCAGGAGGACATGTAGACGAAGCGCCTGGCCCCGGCCTTGCGCGCCATCTCGGCCAGATGCATCGAGCCGCCGTGGTTGATCTCGTGGGTGAGGCCGGGCGACTGCTGGCCCAGCGGATCGTTCGACAGTTCCGCCAGATGGGCCACCGCGTCGAACCCTTCGAGGTCGGCGACCGTCACCTGCCGGATGTCCTTGGTGATGACAGCCGGGCGCGGCGCCGAGGTCGGATAGAGCCAGCCCTTGCGATAGAAGCCGGTGTCGAGGCCCACCGCCTCGATGCCTTTCTCAAGCAGGTAAGGGCCGAGGAGAGCGCCGACATAACCGTCCGCACCGGTGAATAGAACCTTCAGGGCCATCAAAATCTCCGATCAATCAGCGCCGTCAGCCGGCGTCTTCAAAACAGCGGTGCCGGGCCCCAGGGGGGCCGGCCAATCATCCGGGAAAGAGGAAGCGTTGCACATCCGTTGCGGAACCGAAATTGTCCCGCAGATCCGTCCGGTCTAAATCGCCCGACATTCCCACGCCGAGATCATCGGGAAGGCCCGCGCGACTGTCAAGCGCGCAGACCCACTCCCGGCAGGCGGCCATGGCCCCGCCACGGAGCGGGCCGCACCAGCGCCGCCTGCCGCGCCTTCTCCTGCGCGATGAAGCCGTCGAGCAGCGCCTCCTCCCGCGCCATGTCCTCGGACCCGAGGGCGCGCGGCGGGCGCTCGGAATCGAGCGCCGCCCAGAGTGTGCCGAACCCGCCCGTCATCTCGCGCGCGGTCGCGGTGCGGTCGAGCAGCCGCGCCGCATGGAGCGACGCCCGCCCCTGCCGGTGCAGGAAGCGCGTCACCGCCCGTGCGTGCAGACGCGAGCGCCAGTTGCGCGCCCCGTCGAGAGGGCGCTCGCCCGCAGGCGCTTCGGCGGCCTCCGGATCGATGAGAACTTCGAGCTCGCGCATCTTGGCCAGATAGCGCGAAGCGGCCGCGCCCGGCAGCGGCTCGGCCTCCTGCGGAAGCGCGGCCTGCGGCACGAGCCGCCGCGCAAGCGTGCGCAGCCGCCCCACCCAGTCGACGCCCGCCTGCGCCTCGAGAACCAGCACGAGGCCCGGCAGGCGCCGGTCGGCCAGCGCCCGCGCCGCTTCCTCGCCGGCTCTCGTGCCTTCCGCCGCCACGAGCACCACCACCGAACTGCCGAGGCCCGCGAGCCGGCTTCTCAGCCGTGCTTCCTGTCCCGCGGCGAGCGTCAGGGCCACGACTGAGCGCGCGGCGGGAATGCGGCGGCACTCGACCGAGCGGACAGCGTGCAGGCGCACGCCCTCGGGCAGCAGGTCGTCGATCAGGAAGGGCGCGGCGCGGCTCATGCGGTCTCTCCGGCTGGGGGAAGACAAGGCTGCACCCGCGCCGGACAAACGCCGTGCGGGTGCGAGATCTGACTGGTCTCTTCCTCTGTCATGACGGCGCAACGCAGGCCCTGTCCGGCGGTTCCGCAGACCGGCCGTCAACCGACGGGACCGGCCGGGCCTGACCCCGGGGAACGAACGCGCCTTTCCCTCCGTTGCCCTTCCGATCAACGGGGAGAGGGCGCCAGATGCAGGACAGGCCGGTCGTGGTCATCACCGGAGGAACGGCGGGCGTGGGGCGTGCCCTCGCCAGAGCCTACGCGCACCGCGGCTGGCGCGTGGCGGTTCTGGCGCGCGGACAGGCGGGCCTCGCGGCCACCGCCGCCGACGTGGCCCGTGCCGGGGGCGAGCCCCTGACCCTTGCGGCAGATGTCGCGGACTCCGCCGCCGTCTTCGACGCGGCCGACCGCGTGGTGGCCCGCTGGGGCCGCATCGACCTCTGGATCAACAATGCGATGGTCACGGTCTTCGGCCCGGCCGAGCGCGCGACGCCCGAGGAATATGCCCGCGTCACCGCCGTGACCTACCTCGGCACCGTCCATGGCACGCTCGCGGCGCTGCGCCACATGCGCCCACGCGACCGCGGCACCATCCTTCAGATCGGCTCGGCGCTGGCCTACCGCTCGATCCCCCTGCAGGCCGCCTATTGCGCGGCGAAGGCCGCCTGCCGGGGCTTCACCGACTCGCTCCGGTCCGAGCTTCTGCATGAGAAGAGCCGCATCCGCCTCACCATGGCGCAGCTCCCGGCCGTCGATACGCCGCAGTTCGACTGGGCCCGCACCCATGTCCGCGGACGCCCGCAGCCCGTGCCCCCGATCCATACCCCCGAGGCCGTGGCCGAAGCGATCGCCGCCGCGGCCCGCACGGCCCCGCGCGAGATCTGGATCGGCGCGCCCTCGATGCAGGCGATCCTCGGCACGATGGTGGCGCCGGGCCTCATGGACCGGATGATGGCGCGCAGCGCCTGGGACAGCCAGATCGGTCCCGGAGACGCCCGCGCAGACAATCTCATGCAGCCGGTCGAGCGTGACATGGGCGCCGCAGGCCGCTTCGGCTCCGAAGCGTCCGACCGGGTCGCGAGCCTCTCCGGCCCCACCGTCCGCGCAGGCCTTGCGGCCGGCGGCGTGCTGGTCGCGGCCGCGGCCCTCACCGCCGCAGCGCTCCTCGCCCGCCGCCGCGACCCATGACCGTCACGCATACGTCATGCGTGAAATGCATGGCTGCCATTCCGCCCTGAACACGCGCCCCAGATTGTGAATTTCGATCCGGCCCGTTACCAAAGTTGCCGGCAGGCCGGGATCCGCACAACTTTCCGTCCTCCGAATGGCTTTTCAGGGAGGAGGGGCCCATGCTCGACGGTGTGGAGAACGACAGGATCCGGCATGTCGGCCTGCGCGAGCGCGTGACCAGCGCGGATGAGGCTGCGGCCCTGATCGAAGACGGCATGACGGTCGGCATGTCGGGCTTCACCCGCGCTGGCGAGGCCAAGGCGGTGCCGATGGCGCTCGCGGCCCGGGCGCGGCAGCATCCGCTGAAGATCACGCTGATGACCGGCGCCTCGCTCGGCAACGATCTCGACAAGACGCTGGCCGAGGCCCATGTCCTCGCCCGCCGCATCCCGTTCCAGTCCGATCCCGCGCTCCGCAAGGCGATCAACCGCGGCGAGGTGATGTTCATCGACCAGCATCTCTCCGAGACGGTCGAGATGCTGCGCACCCGCCAGCTGCCGCGCGTCGATGTGGCCGTGGTCGAGGCGGTGGCCATCACCGAGAACGGCGGCATCGTGCCCACGACCTCGGTCGGCAACTCCGCCTCCTTCGCCATCCTCGCCGAGAAGGTCATCGTCGAGATCAACCTCAGCCAGCCGGCCGAGCTCGAGGGGCTGCACGACATCTACATCCCCACCTACCGGCCGAACCGGATGCCGATCCCGGTGGTCACGCCCGAGAGCCGGGTCGGCCTGCCCTTCATCCCGATCCCGCCCGAGAAGATCGCGGCCATCGTCGTGACCGAGAAGCTCGACAGCTCGGCCACGATCCTCGACCCCGACGCCGACACCCGGGCCATCGCGGGCCATCTGACCGAGTTCCTGCTGCACGAGGTGCGCGCAGGACGGCTCGATCACACGCTCCAGCCGCTGCAGGCCGGGATCGGCACCATCGCGAACGCGGTGCTGCACGGGTTCATCGACACGCCGTTCCACGATCTGAAAATGTATTCCGAGGTCCTGCAGGACTCGACCTTCGACCTGTTCGACGCAGGCAAGATGCGCTTCGCCTCGGGCTCGTCGATCACCCTCTCGGCGCAGAAATACCAGCAGGTGCTGCCGCGGCTTGTCGAATACAAGCCGCGCCTGATCCTGCGCCCGCAGGAGATCTCGAACCACCCCGAGGTCGTCCGGCGCTTGGGCCTCATCTGCATCAACACCGCGCTCGAGTTCGACATCTACGGCAACGTGAACTCCACCCATGTGGGGGGCACGCAGATGATGAACGGGATCGGCGGCTCGGGCGATTTCGCGCGCAACGCCTATCTCTCGGTCTTCGTGACGAAATCGGTGGCCAAGCACGGGGCTGTCTCCTCCGTCGTGCCGATGGTGAGCCACGTCGACCATACCGAGCATGACGTGGACATCCTCGTGACCGAAGTGGGCCTTGCCGATCTGCGCGGCCTCGCCCCCCGCGAGCGGGCCGCCACGATCATCGCCAACTGCGTGCACCCGGACTACCGGCCGATGCTGCGCGACTATTACGACCGCGCCTGCCAGCGCGGCGGCCACACGCCGCATGTGCTGGAAGAGGCGCTGTCCTGGCATGTCCGGCTCGCCGAAACCGGCCGGATGATCTGACGCGCCGCCCCACGGTCAACCGGTCCCCTCGGCGGACTGCCGCGGCCGGACCATGAGGCGATCTCGCACATGCCGATGGAGCGGCCGGACGGCGTGCGACGATGAACGCCCGCGCGGCCGCCCCTTCGCGACGTGCCGCGGGGGCGCCGCAACGTCCGAAGCAGAAGAACGGTCCCTGCCGTTCCCGCCTCGGAACCGGCCTGCCGGATCAGGGCAGGCCCGGTCCCGCCCGGGTCTTCCACAGGAGCCGGCAGCCGGGATGCCCGTCCCCGTCAGGTCGCGGCGTCCCCCGTCGCCGGCTGTATCCTGCGCTTGGGCAGGCAGCCGGAGATGAAGCTTGCGATCCCGGGGGCAGGCAGCGGGCGCGAGAAGAAATAGCCCTGCGCCTCGTCCACCCCCTCGGCGATGGCGCAATCGAGCTGCGCCTGCGTCTCCACCCCCTCGACGGTGGTGCGCATGTCGAGGCTGCGTCCGAGCCCGGCCACCGCCTTCAGGATGGCCAGCGCCTCGCGCGCGTCGGGAAGGTCGCGGATGAAGGAGCGATCCACCTTGATCTTGTCGAAGGGGAAGCTGCGCAGATAGCCCAGCGACGAGTAGCCGGTGCCGAAATCGTCCATCACGATCTTCGCCCCCAGCGCCCGGAGATCCTGCAGCACGCCGATGTTCCGGTCGGTGGGGTCGAGCAACACGGATTCGGTGATCTCGAGCTGGAGCCGCTCGGGCGGCAGGCCCGAGGCGCGCAGCGCCGAGGCCACCTGATCGACCAGCGCCCCGCCATGGAACTGGAGCGGCGACAGGTTGACCGCCACCGACACGCTGTCCGGCCATCGGGCGGCCTGAGCGCAGGCCTCGTGCAGCACCCAGTCGCCCATGTCGCCGATGAGCCCCGCCTCTTCCGCAAGCGGGATGAACTGGTCGGGCGTGATCCAGCCCGCCCCCTTGCGATGCCAGCGCATCAGCGCCTCGCAGGCCGTGACCTGCCCGTCGCGCAACCCGATCAGCGGCTGGTAGAAGACCGAGAGTTCGCCCAGACCCAGCGCAGCCCGGAGCGCCGCCTTCATCTTCTGCCGGCTCTGAAGATGGGTGTCGGTCGCCTCGTCGAAGACACGGAAGGTGCCGCGTCCCGCCTGCTTGGCCGCATAGAGCGCCACATCGGCGTAGCGCATGATCTCCTCGGCGCTGTCGCCGTGCCCGCGGGCAAAGGCGATGCCCACGCTGGCGCCCACTTCGGGCACCGCACCCTCGAGATCGAAGGGCTTCGAGATGGCCGCGATCAGGCGGCGGGCCAGATCGCAGGCCTCCTGCTCGGAGCGGATCGGCGTCTGGATCACGGCAAACTCGTCCCCGCCCAGCCGCGCCACCGTGTCGGTGCTGCGCACCGAGGTGCGCAGCCGGTTGGCGACTTCGCACAGCACCTGATCGCCCACCGGGTGGCCGCGGGTGTCGTTCACCGTCTTGAACCCGTCGAGATCGAGCATCAGCACGGCAACCGACCGCTCCGGCGCGAGGCTCGCCACCGCCTCCTGATAGCAGTCGCCGAAATAATGCCGGTTGGGCAGGCCCGTCAGCATGTCGTGGCGCGCCATGTGAAAGACCTGGAGCTGCGCCATCACCCGGTCATCCTCGGCCTGACGGCGGGCGCTGATGTCGACGCAGCAGCCGATATAGCCGATGAAGGTGCCGTCGGCGAGGAGGCGGGGGTGACCCACGTCGATGACCCAGCACCACCCGCCATCCTTCCGTCGGATACGGAACTCGTTCGTGTAGGCGATGCGCCGGCGCATCGCCTCCCGCGTGATCGCCGCCGTGGCATCGCGGTCATCGGGATGAACGGCATCGATCCAGCCCGTCCCCAGAGCCTCGTCCAGCGACTGGCCGGTGGCACCGAGCCAGCTGCGGCTGACGAAGACGTTCCGCCCCTCGGTGTCCGTCACCCAGATCATCACCGGCGCATCGTCGGCGAAGGCGCGGAAGCGCGCTTCGCTCTCGCGCAGCTGCTCGACGGTGGTGCGCCTTTCGTGCACATCCTCGATGATGCCGAACCAGCGGTCCACCCGCTGATCCTGATCCCTCGGCCGGGCCACGATGCGCGCCCGGAACCAGCGGTAGGCACCGTCCGGCATCTGCAGCCGGTGCTCGGCATCGAAGGACTGCCCCCCCCGGACGGAGCGGATCCAGGCCCGTCGCAGGTCGCGCCGGTCGCAGGGATGCATCGCGGCCCACCAGGCATCGACATGCCGCGTGCCCGCAGGCAGCCCGGTGATCGCGACCAGCCGGTCGGAGAGATCCGAGAGCACCCCGTCGGCGGTGAAGCTGAAGGGCGCCACCGGATGCAGCTCGAGCAGATTGCGCAGATGTGCCTCGCGCTGGCGCAGAACGCCTTCGGTCTCGCGCAGATCGGTGATCTCGAAGAAGGTCACCACCAGATGCTCGCCCGCCGGGCGGCGGGAGACGAGGAAGCGGCGGACGCCACGCGGACCCGGCATCTCCTGCTCGGCCGAGACCGAGCCCCGGCGCATGGCCTCGGCATCGAAGGAGGCGATCTGCTCGGCCTGCGTGCCCGCCACCAGCTCATGCTCGGCACCGCCGGCGAGACCGCTGCGATCCCGACCGAGCAGGTCGCAGGCCGCGCGATTGGCGAAGATGACCTGACCTTGCGCGTTCTTGATGAGAACCGGATGGGCCACGCCATCGAAGAAGGCGATCCAGCACTCGCCGGACACCGGACCGGGTTGCCTGATCAGACGATGGCGCAGGCTTTGCATCTCCGTCATCCGAGGCACCTAAGAATGAAATCGAATCGAACCGAGGAAGTCCGCGTCAGAAGATCAGCATGCCGATCGCCACCCAGAAGGCGCCGCCGCACAGCACCGAGGGAAGCAGCCACCATCCCGAGGGCAGTCGGTTCTCTGGCTCGGGGATCTCGTCGGCTTCGGGCGGCGCGGTGGCCGCCAGAACGGGATAGGGGGCGCTGAAGGCAAGGCTGTCGCTCATGCTGGTCTCTCACTTGGGGGCGGCGGCCGTCTGTCGCGACCTCCACCGATATTAGGGCAAGCGGCCGCCCGGGCTCGGCGACAGGCGGATGCTCTGTTACGACAATAAGTATGGAGACCCCTTCCAAGGCCTTAACGGCCCTCAGCCGCCGCCGGCTTTTTTGCGTCCGGAGCCGCGGCAGGCTGCAGGCCGGCCTAAACCGCGTCGAGGATCGTCCGTTACCGTGCTGAGCAGCCAAGACGGAGGACCCCGTGACCGAGAGAATCGCCCCTGCCCCTACCTTCGCCGAGACGGCGCTGCCCCGGGCCGTGGCGCAGCGGATGCTCGCCCTCATCGACGCGCTCGGCGAATATGACGGGCGGCCGGCCTCGCACGCGCTCACGGGCATCCTGCGGCTGGCGGCGGGCCAGGCGCCCACCCTCGCCGAGCGCACGAGCCTGCAGATCGCGGGCCTGATCGAGCTGGATCACGGTCATCCCGTCCTGACCCCCGAGGGGCAGGCGGTGCTGGCCTGCGAGACGGAGAGCCAGCCCCAGCCGATGCTGCCCGAGCCGCAGCCCGAAGAGCCCGCCGCAGGCCCCGCCCCCTTCGCGCGTCTGAAGATCGGCGGCGCGGTCTACGAGATCGCGGGCTGGCCCGCCAGCGACGCGCTGGCCTTCCGCACCGAGCCCACCGCCGACTGGTGCGGGCTCGACGCCGACCTGGCGGCCGGCTGGTCCGAGATCGCGGCCGAGATCCTGCAGCGCACGCGGAACGCGCTCGAGGATTATGTGCGGATGCACATGATCCGGCGCCGCGAGGAGGAGGATCCGGCGGGCGGCAACGGCTTCGACCTCTACGGGATCGGCTGGGAAGTGCGCGAGGCGGGAGCAGCGCTTCTGCTGCGGCTGGACGGCGAGGCCGAGTGGCAGACGGTGCCCGCCCCGGCCCTCGCCCATGCGGCGGGCTTCCGCGAACGCGCGGCGGCCGCACTGGTGGCGCAGGTGCGCGACCTGCGCGAGCGGATCGGCGAGGATGTCCATGCCTGGGCGAAACGGCTCGCCGCAGGGGCGCTGGTCGAGCCGGTCTGACCCGCTTCGGGACACCCTGCCATTCGCGAAGCGTGAATGGCAGGGGCACGCCCCTCCGTCCGTCCTCGCGCCTGTGGAGGCGGCAGCCGCGGGTGTCCCGCGCGCCCGCGATGCTCGGATGGCAGGCGCGGACCTTCAGACCTCGCCCTGCAGGGCGTCGATCAGGCCCCGCAGCCGCTCGATGGCGGCCTTCTTGATCTGCGACACCCGGCCGGTCGTGACGCCGAGGATCTCGCCCACCTCATAAACGTTCAACTCCTCGACGAAGATGAGCTGCAGCAGCAGGGCCTCGCGTTCCGGCATCCTGCCCAGGGCCTGCCGCAGGAGCCCGCGCATCTGGCTGGCCTGCAGACGATCCTCGGCCGAGGGATCGTGGCCTTCGAACAGCGCGGACTGGTCGTCGTAGACCTCGTCCAGCGAGGCGGTCTGGCTGCCTGCGAACTGCGCGAGCCAGTCCTGATATTCGCCCACCGGCATCGACAGCTCGGCCGCCACCTCCGGCGTCTCGGGCGCGCGCATGAGCCGGCCCTCGAGACGCTGGACCGCGGCCTTGACCTTCTGCTGCATGAGGATCGTCGTACGGCACAGCGCCGAGTTCGAGCGCAGGAAATCCATGATCGAGCCGCGGATGCGGATGGCGGCATAGGCGGCGAAGCTCACGCCCTCGCGCGGCTCGTAGCGGCGGCTTGCATCCACGAGGCCCATGTAGCCCACCTGGATCAGGTCGTCGATCTCGACCTTGCGGCCGATCCGCGCGTGCAGGTTCCAGGCGATGCGCCGCACGAGGTCCATGTGGGCGCGCACCAGCCGCTCGGGCGTCTGGGTCTGCTCGGCATATCCGCGTGCATGGATCATGGCTCTTCCTCCTCTTGCGGGCGCGCCCATTCCCCGGCCCAGAGGCCCAGCCGGTCGCGATCCATGCGCCGCAGCGCGTCCACCACCCCCGCCCCGCCGCTCTCCCAGCCGAGGCGGAGGCCCGTCCCGGCCAGCGCCGCAAGCTCTGCCTCCTCCGGCGTCCAGAGATCGGTGCGCGTGAGGCAGACGCGCGTGCCGGCCGGCGCCACCGCCCACCGCGCGAGCGCGCGCGGCGCAAGGCCCGCGGGCAGCGCGAGCACCACCTCCGCCCCCGCCTCCATCAGCGCCCCGAGGAGCTCGGGCCCGGCATCGGGACGGCAGGAAAGATCCACGATCTCCGGCCGCAGCGGATCGGGCTCCTCGGCCAGCGCCAGATCGAGATCGGCGAGGGGCGGGCGGTCGAGCGGCAGCGCCAGAAGCCGCGTCCAGTGCCGGAGCCGCGCATCCACCGCCTCCGTCCCGAGGCGCGGGGCGAGGATCAGGGGCTCCACCCCCGGCCGCTCTTCCATCGCAAGGGCCGCAAAGCGCAGCGCGAGCAGCGTCTTGCCCGCCCCCGGCAGCCCCGCGATCACGAGGCGGGCGGGAATTCGCGGCGGCGCGTCCGGAAGAAGCCGGCAGGCCAGCGCCTCGAACCCGTGGGACGCCTCGGACCCCGGCCGGGGCGGGAGCCAGCTGCGCTCGGCCACCAGCGGAGCCCCCGTCAGGCGCTTGCGGTCCTCGAGCAGTTCGCCGAAGCTCTGCGCCCGCGGCACCGCCCGCAGGGGCGCCGCCTCGTCCTGCGGTGGGACGGTCAGGCCCGTGAGCGTCAACCGCCGCGGCGCGGGATCGGCCTCAGGCGGCTCCGGCTCGGCCGGGCGCACCGGAGGGGGCGGCAGGTCGCGCGCGGCGCGGATCTCGATCAGCCCGTCGCGCTGGCGGGTGGAGAGGATATAGGCCTCGGGCCCGAGGCGGCGGAGCACCTCCTCCATGGCCTGCTGGCTGTCGGGCGCGCGGACGGTCAGGATGCCCATGGTCTACCTCGCCGCCCCCGGCGGCAGCGCGGGCGCGCCGCCGACCGTGCCCAGCACCTCGACGCGGCGGGCCTCGGGCAGCTCGCCCATGCCGATCACCACCGCATCGGGCAGATGCGGGCGCACGAAGGCCGCGAAGGCGCGCCGGAGCGGCTGGGCCACGATCACCGCGGCCTGCTTGCCCTGTCCCGAGGCGGTCTCGAGCCGCTCGGAAAGCGCCGTCAGCAGCGACTGCGCCAGACCGTTGTCCACCAGAAGCATCTCGTCGCCCTGCCGGCGCGAGCGCAGCAGGAGCTGCTCGAGATCTGGCTCGAGCGTGATCAGCGGCAGCGGCTGGCTGACCGAGCCCATCTGCTGCAGGAGGAGCGGGACGAGCGCCGGACGCAGCGCCTCGGCCATGTCGGCAGGCTGCAGGCTCCGCCCGGCCAGATCGGACAGACCCTCGAGGATGCGCCGCATGTCCGAGACCGGGATCCGGTCGGCCAGCAGCGCCTTGAGCACCGCCGTCAGGACGTGAAGCGGAACGAGCTTCGGCACCACCGACTGCACCAGGGTGGGCGCTGTGCGGGCGAGGTTGTCCACCAGCCCCTGCACGTCGTCCTGCCCGATCAGCTGCGCCGCGTGCTTGACGAGGATCTGGCTCAGATGGGTCGCGATCACCGACTCGGGCTCGACCACCACATGATCGTCCGCCTCGGCCTCGGCCACCTGATGCGGCAGGATCCACGAGGCCTCGAGACCGAAACTCGGATCGCGCACCGCGATCCCGTTCAGCTTGCGCCGCGAGGCGCCGCCGGGCAGCGCGAGCTTGCGGTCGGGATAGACCGTGTCCTCGGCGAGGATCGCCTGCCCCACCCGGATCCGATACTGGTTCGGCGCGAGGCCCAGATCGTCGCGGATGCGCACGCCCGGCACCACGAAGCCGAGCGCCTTCGACACGTCGCGCCGGATCGCCGTGATCCGCGCCACCAGCGCCCCGCCGTTGTCGCCCGCAAGCGGGATGAGCCCGTAGCCGATCTGAAGCGAGATGGGCGCGTAATCGGTCACATCCTCGGTGGTGATCGCCTCGGGCCCGGGTGCCGCCCCCGCCTCAACCGCGGGCTGCGCCCCCCCGGCCGCAGCCGTGCCCTTCGCCCCCGCCCCCTCGCGCGCGAAGGCGACCCAGGCCATGGCAGCGGCAGCGGCCCCGCCCAAGAGGAACAGCAGGTTGGGCATCCCGGGCGTGAGCCCGAGGATCAGCATGACCGCCGCCACCGGCACCCAGGCCCGGCCGATGCCCATCTGCTTGCCGATCAGCACGCTCATGTCCGTGGTCGAGGAGACGCGCGTGACGATGATCGCCGTCGCGATCGACAGGAGGAGCGAGGGGATCTGCGCCACGAGCCCGTCGCCGATCGAGAGCAGCACATAGGTCTCGGCCGCCTGCATCACCCCCAGCCCGTGCTGGAGCGTGCCGATGATGATGCCGCCCACGATGTTGATGATGAGGATCAGGATCCCCGCCATCGCATCGCCCTTCACGAATTTCGAGGCCCCGTCCATGGCGCCGTAGAAATCCGCTTCGGCGGCCACGTCCGCGCGGCGCTCGCGTGCCTCGTCGGGGTTCAGGAGGCCCGCGTTCAGGTCGGCATCGATGGCCATCTGCTTGCCGGGCATCGCGTCGAGCGTGAAGCGCGCGGACACCTCGGACACCCGCCCCGCACCCTTGGTGATGACGACGAGGTTGATGATGACGAGGATCGCGAAGACGAAGGCGCCCACGACGAAATTGCCGCCGATCACGAACGAGCCGAAGGCCTCGATGACCTTGCCCGCCGCATCGTGGCCCGTATGGCCGTGGCTCAGCACGATCCGCGTCGAGGCCACGTTCAGCGCCAGCCGCAGCACCGTCGCCACCAGCAGGATGCTCGGGAAGCTCGAGAAATCGAGCGGCCGGAAGGTGTGCAGCGCCACCATCAGGATCACGAGCGACAACAGGATGTTGCCCACGAAGAAGAGGTCGAGCAGCGCCACCGGCAGCGGCAGCACCATCATCGCGACCACGGCGAGGATGCCCAGCGGCAGCGTCATGCCGCCGAGCCGCGCGCCCCAGCCATCGCGGGCAGCGACGGCGCTCATCCGTGAAACTCGGAGGCAGGGGAAGACGGCATCGGGCTCACTCGCTGGATCGTTGCTGCGCCTCCCGCTGCAAGCGCCGTGCCAGCGGCGGCGGGCCCGGCCCTGTCCGCCCCCGAGGCAGGACCCCGCGGTTCTGGCACGGCGCTTGCACCCCGCTGGCCGAGACCTGCGCCCGAGGAGGCCCGCCATGCCCGTCCGTCCGCCCTCCGTCCGCCTTGCCGGACTGGTCCTGCCGATGCTCGCAGCCTGCGCGCCGGGGCCGCGCGCGGTCGATGCGCTGCCCGCCGACGCGGGCCCCCGCGTGGCCGAGCTTGCGCGGATGAAGGATGCCAACGACAGGCTCGACGGGCGGAGCGCAGGCCGAAGCGCGGGCCTCATCGCGGTGACGCCGAAGCCGCTCGTGACCGGCATCGGATTTGCCGCCGTCGCGGGCCAGCCGGGTCACACGCTGAACGAGCGCCGCCTGATAGCCATCCGCGCCGCCAAGATCGAGGCGATGCGCGATCTGGCCGAGCAGGTGCATGGCCTCCGTCTCGATGCGCGCACCACAGTGCGCGATGCGGTGGCGGTGGACGACCAGATCGCGGGCGCGGTCGCGGGCACCATCCGGGGCGCGCGGCTCGTGCGCGTCACGCCGAAGGGCAGCGACAGCTACGAGGTCGAGCTCGCCCTCGACGCCGATGCGGTGGGCTATATCGTGAAGGCGGCACGGCAGCGGTGAGACGGCTTCTCCTCCTCCTCCTCGCGCTCCTCCTCGCGCCTCTGGCCGCCTCGGCCGACAGCCCCGCCGTCCGGGTCGAGGCCGAGGGCTTCGCCATGGTCGCGGGCCCCGGAGACCGCGATGCCGCCCGCCGCCGCGCCGTGTCCGACGCGCTGCTCGCCGCGGCCCTTGCGGCCGGGGCGGATGTCTCGGGCCACACGGCCGTCAACCGCGGCATCGTCACCTCCGACGTGGCCATCGTGCGCAGCGTGGGCCGGATCCTGCGCCACCGGATCCTCTCCGAGACGCTGAGCGGCGCCACCTGGCGCGTGCGGATCGAGGCGCTGGTGGGCGAAGGGCCGGGGCCGCTCTGCCCGGTGCGCACGCTGATCGTCACCGCCTACCCCGCCACCCTCGCCGTCGATCCGCATGCGCCCGCATGGTCGGGCGAGCTGGCCCGGACCATCGCGGAGCGGCTGGTCGAGCGGCTGGCCCTCCATCCGGCGGCCTCCCTCTCCCGCGTGGCCGAGCGGCGGCCCACGCGCCTCGGGCGCGGCGGCGAGGCCTTCGACTACCAGAGCCTCACGCAGGGCTCGGTGCGCCTGCCCGCCAACGGCCACGGCTTCCTGCCCACCATCCGCCTCCGCCGCGTGGCCGGCCCGCGCCTCGAGCTCGCGCTCGAGCTGAAGCTGGTGGCCGCCGACGGCACGGCCTCGGTGCAGCAGTTCGTCCGCCGCGTGCCCCTGCCCCGGCCCTCGCTTCTGGGAGACCTCTCGGTCCTCGTCCAGCCGCAGCGCGAGGCGCTGGCTTCGGCGCTGCTCGAAGGCTCCGACCGGGCGCTCGACGCGCTCTTCGACCGCGCGGGCTGCGAGCCCGCCTCGGCGCGGCTCGTGGCGGCGGGGGGCCTTCTCGAGGTGCCGGTGGGACAGGCCAACGGCCTCACGCCGGGCAGCCTCGCCTTCACCGCGGACGGCGGCTCGACCGAGATCCTCGAGATCGTGGCGCTCCGGTCCGGGTCGGCACGGCTCCGGCCGCTCGATCCCACGCGCCCGCCCGCCGCCTTCGCCGGCCGCCGCGTGCAGTTCGTGGAGACCGGCCGGTGAGCGTGCGTCTGCTTCCGCTTCTCCTCCTGCTGGCCGCACCGGCCGCGGCGCAGGGCCTTTCCGGCGCCGAGACCGCGGCGCTGGTCGCCGCCGCGATGGCACGCGCGGGCGTGCCGGGCGCGCCGCCGGTGCCGGTGCGCGCCCTGCCGCCCTGCAGCCACACGCCCCATGTGGAGGCGCTGAACGGCAGCTGGAGCACGGCCGAACTGCGCTGCGACGCCCCCGCCTGGAAGCGCGCCCTGCGCACCTCCGCGCCCGCCTCCCCTGCGCCCCGCGCACCCGACGCGGCGGACGCGGCCTTTGCGGGGGTCGCGCTCATCCGCCCCCTCGCCCGCGGCAGCGTGATCGCGGCCGAGGATCTGGCGTCGGGGCCAGAGTCCGCGCGCTGGCACGCCGATCTGATCGGACGCCGCCTGAAGGTCGCGCTCGCCCCGGGCCAGCCGGTCCTGCCCCGCCATCTCGAGCCCGACTGGCTGGTGACCCGCGGCGGCCCCGTGGCGCTGCGCGTCGCGGCCGGCCCGATCGAGGTGCTGGCCCCGGCCGAAGCTCTCGAGGATGGCGCGCTCGGCGATCTCGTCGAGGTGCGCAACCTCTCCAGCGGCGCCACCCTGCGCGCCACCGTCACCGCGCGCAATTTGGCCGAGGTTCGGCCTAACATGCGCTGAAGTTGGGCCGTTACGAGAGGCATGAAGGAGGGTCACATGGTCGAATCCGTCGTCCCCACACCCGGTCCAAGCCGCCTCGAACGCCTGAAGGACACCCAGACACGGGTGGACCGATCCCTTGCGGGGGCCGCCACGGGCTCCGCCAGGGCGTCGGGAGAAACGGTCGAGCTGAGTGCCGCCGCCCTGGCCACGCCGGAGGAGCTGCGCTCGGGTCCGCCCGTCGATCTCGAACTGGTGCAGAAGATCAAGGACGCGATCGCCGAAGGGAAATATCCCGTCGACCTCGAACGCATCACCGATGCGCTCTTTGCGGACTATCTCGATCTGAAGCTCTGAGACCTCGAACACCGGAGCATCTCCTGGCATGAGCCCCCTTCTCGTCCTATCCCTCGCGCTGCCCGCCGCCGCGGCCGGCGCCCTGGCCTACGTCCTGATGCGCAGGCATCGCGCCGGGGCGCCCGCCGCGCCCCCGGCGCTCGAAGAGCAGCTGGCCGCCCTCGAACAGAGGATCTCCGACCGGCTGCACGACATGGACTGGCGCCATGCCTCGGTGCTCGACCGGATCAGCGCGACGACCGACAGCCTGCAGTCCGACATCGACTGGCTCACCGGCGAGCGGATGATCGAACAGGCGATCCAGCTCGCCCGGAAGGGCGCGGAGCCCGAGGCCATCGCAGGCGAAGTGGGGCTCGAGCTGGAGGAAGCCCGCGCCATCGCACGCCTGCGCCGGCACTGACCCGGCGCCATGCCGCCGTCAGCCTGCGGCGGCGCAGGCCACGGCCGGGTGGCTCGCCGCCCGGCACCATTCCGCAAAAGCCGCAAGCGCGCCGTCCTGCACCGCGAACCGGTCCGGCTCGGGCACTTCCGCCAGCGCCGCATCGCGCGCGCCCTGCGCCTCGGGCAGCCCGAGGGCAGCCGCGATGGCGAGCCATTCATAGGCGCGCTTCGCATCCGGCTCGGGCCGCAGTTGCAGCAGGACGCGCGCGAGGCCGAACATGGCCCGCGCGTCGCCCGCGGCGATCCCCGGCGCCAGCACCCTCTCCAGCCGCTCCGCAAGATCGGCGCGCGCCTCGTCGGGCAGCGCGGCCGTCAGGCGCTGCGACAGCGCCTCGGCCCGCGGGATGCCCGCGATCTGCGCCCGCCACGCCCAGTAGAGCGCCTCGCGCGGGTTCTGCGGCAGGCCCGCCCCCTCGGCATAGAGAAGCGCGAGGTTGAACTGCGCCTCGGCCTCGCCCGCCTCGGCCAGGGTCTTGAACAGCACCGCCGCCCGCCCCGCATCGCCCGCGCGGAAGGCGGCGATCGCCGCGTCGAACGGATCGGCCCCGGTCTCGGACGCGGTCGCCGCACCCACGCTCAGCGCGAGGCAGAGGAGCGCCGCCCCCCTCATTTCCCCGCCTTCATCACGAGCTGCAGATAGAGCATCCGCTGCTTCGGCCGCAGAGGCCCCTTCTGCTCGTAGACAACAAGGCGCGGCCGCGCATGGCCCTCGATCTCGAAGGCGATGGTGATGGTCTCGGGCAGGAAGACGTCATAGGCCGCAAGCGTCGCCACCGGATCGGCGGCGAACCGGTCGCGGAAGATCGGGTCGATCCAGATCCGCGCCAGCGCCCGGCCAAGGATGTCGGGCAGATACCGCTCGACCTGCGCCCGGTTCTTCAGCCGCGTCTCGGTGCGCACGAGGTCGAAGGCGTCGGCATCGTCGCCCTCGCGCACCGGCCGCGGCCCGGCGGGCAGCCGCCTGGCCAGCGGCGCGAGCACCTGCGGCAGGTTCAGTCTCATCCGTCTCCCCTTCGCGAACGGAAAGCGCCGGCGGGCGGGCCTCCTCCCTGCCTGCAACGGCGCGCGGGCAGGGATTGTTAGCCAAGGGCCCCCGCCTTCCGCAGGGGATCCCTCTCGTTCGGGCGGGATGCGGGCCGAGGCCGCTCCGGCGTAGGATGGCCGGATCATGACCAGCCGCGCCTCTTCCCGCCTCCTGTTCTCGCTTGGCCTGGCGCTGCCGCTCGGGCTCTTCGGCGCGGGCCTCGCCCGGCTCCTCGACCGGCCGCCGGTCTCTCTCCTGCCGCCCGCCCCGGTTGAGGAGGCGGGCCCCCGGCGGCCGGAGGGGCCGCTCACCTACCTGCCGCTGCCCGCGCCGATCCATGCCACCATCCGCGGCGGCCGGCGGCAACTGACGATCCAGGCGAGCTTCGCGGTGGAGACCGGCCAGATCGGCCTTGCGGAAATGGCCTCGATGCTGAAGACCGACCTGCCCCTCCTGACGGTGGAGCTGGCCGAGGCGCTGCGCGCCTGCGACGAGGCCCAGCCCTCGCTCGACGCCTTCCGCCGGGCGCTGCCCAACGCGCTGCGGGCCGCTGTCAATGCGCGCTATGGAACCCCGGAGGCGCCCGAGCCGGTGTTCGAGGCGCTTCTCACCGATTTCCTCGTGAACTGACCGGCCCGGCACGGAGCTTGCAGGCGGCCCGCGCCATCTTCGGGAGAAAGCCCATGTCCATCGAGCTTCAGCAGTCCGCTCCAGCCTTCCGCCGCCCGCCGCCGGTCCCCGAGGCCGTGGGGGCGCCGCTCGAGGGGCTGATGGTCGAGACGGTCCATTTCGACGAGGACGGCCGCGAGGCGCGCCGCACCCGCCGCCCGCTGCACGCCCTCCTCGCCCCCCTGCGCCTCAGGCGGGCCTGACCGCCCGCAGGACGGCCGCGGCCCGGCTCTTCTCGTTCAGGGCGTTCGCGGGGAGACGGCGCGACTGTCAGAGGATCTCCTCCGGCGGCAGGGCCGGCCGTTTGCAGCCGTAGGAAAAGGGCGCCGTGGGATCTCTTCCGGCGCCCCTCGCGCCATCGGCCCCGCCGTAAGCACGGCAGAGCCGTTCACTGTGGAGCGCCCCGGGATCTTCTTCGGCGCCCTCAGTGCTGCGCCGTGTCCGGCTTACCCCTCGCACCCACACCGGCGCGGCGGAGCCGTTGCGGCCAAGCGCCGAGGGATCTTCCTAGCGCTCTGCCGGGGTCCGGCTCAGGCCCCGGCCCTGCCGTAGGCGTGGCGGAGCCGCTGGGTGCGGTGCGCCGCGGCCTCGGCCTCCGCGCCCTGCCGGTCGAGCCAGCCCTGCGCTGCCCGCACCGCGTCGAGCGCTTCGGAGAGCGCGTCGCGTGTCGCCTCCCTGAGGGCGCCCCACCCGTGCGGGGCGGGCAACTCCTCGGCGAGCGCCCGCAGATCGGCCTCGCGCGCCAGCAGAAGATCCACGTCCCCCCGCTCCATGGCGCGCCTCAGCGCGGCGGAGGCCGCCGCCAGACCGAGGCAGAGCGCGCGCGGATCGGGGGCTCCGGGTCTCACGGCCGGGGGCCGATCTGTTCCCAGGCCTCGAGGATGGCGCTGATATGGCCGGCGGCGTCCGTGAGCTGCCCATGCTCGCGCCGGAAGGCCGAAGCCACCTGAAGGCGGCAGAATTCATAGACCCGGAAGAGGTTGTCGGCGATCTCGCCGCCCTTCTCGAAATCGAGGCTGCTCTGCAGGATGTAGATCGCGGTGAAGGCGCGGTTCAGATGCTGGTCGGGATAGGATCCGCCCGCCTCGGCCGCCGCGGCCAGCGCGCGCAGCGACCGCTCCAGTTCGCGCAGCGTGACGAGCACGATCTGATGAGGGTCCTCGACCGCCTGGAAGTCCACGGTTTCGGTGCGGCGGTAGCGTGCCCGCGCATCGGCGAAAGTCATCCCTGTCTCCTTCCGGGTAGCGGCTGGTGCTGCAAGAGAAACGACCGGGAGGCTGCGCGTTTTAGGGGTAAGCGCCGGAGTTTCCTCGCGGAGGGAGGGAAAAGCCCGGCGGAAGGGGCAGAGTTGCCGGCTGTCAACTCCGGCGACGCCCGGAGCGTGAAACCGGACCCGGGGGCGAGGTCGCGGCGCAGGGACTGCAAGGACGGAGAGGCCTCCCGCACGCGCGGGGGCCGCCGGCTGGAGCCCGTGGCGAGGCCCGGACTTCCGGGACCGCCGGCGCCGGTCAGGCGGCGTGGGCGAAGAGGGAGGCCCCTTGCGCGGAGGGCGCCGGGCGGCGGAAGAGCGAGCAGACCGGGGCGCCCACGTCCGAACGGGCCGAAGCTGCCAGACGCTGCTCGCGCCGCAGGCGACGAAGCTCGGCCAGCGCCGCACGGATCTCGGAGCCGGGGCTGCCGCGCGGGATGCGGAGGTCGTGGTCGGGCGCCTCGAGGAGGCCGCGGCCCCCGTCCAGCAGCACCACGATGAGGCGCGGGTTGTCGAGCTTCATGAGGGCCACCTGCTCCCATTCGGCGGCCGCCGCGCCTGCGGCACCGGGCCAGGAGATCACGACCGCGTCCGGCCGCCGGTCGGCCGGCATCCGGCGCCCGTCGAGAGCCACCGACGCCACCGAGGCGCCCATGGCACGCAGCGCCCCGCCCAGCGCATCGCTCGCCGCATCGCCGATCATCCCCAGCCGGAGGCCCGCAAGCACCCGGGCGGACCGCGACGGCAGGGCCTGACGCAGGCTGTCCGCCGCCTCCCCCAGGACGCGGAGGCCGGGAACCGCCAGAGACGCGGCAGACGGACGGGCAACGGCGCGGGACATGGGGCAAGCCTCTTTCTCACTGGTGTACCGGAAGTCTGCCCCCTGCCGCGGCGGCCGGCAATCGCCATGCGCGGGGCCGATACGGATGCCCCCGGCCTTCTTTCCTTGGGGAGAGGCGCTACATCCCTTGGAACGGGTCAGCCGGCTTCGGCAGGCAGCGGCGGGCAGATCCGAATGGCCGAAAGCACCATGCCGACGTCGCCGCCTGCGAGCAGCGCGAGACCCGTCAGATGCGTGAGCCGCGCCAGCACGCCGCGCAGCGGCCGGAGCAGCACGAGCTGCTGGCCCACCAGCTCGTCGACCGGGATCGCCACCGACCGGGGCCCGGTGCCCAGCACCACATAGACCCGGCGCGAGGCGGGCCAGGGCCGCTCGCGGTGGCCTTCCTGCGGGTGGCCGCGCAGGGAATGGATCGCCACGATCTCGGTCTCGCTCAGCCGCAGGACGCGCTGCCCGCCGGCGGCCGAGATCGTCATGGCGGCGGCGGCATCGGCCTGAAGGATGGTGCGGATCGACTCGACGGGCAGGACATAGCGCATCCCGTCGACGCCCACGACCATCCCTTCCAGCACCACCATCGACAGCGGCAGCCCGAGATGGAAGCGCATCCCGCCGCCGGGCAGCGGCACCGAGCGGAGCGCGCCGCCCGCCTGCCCCACCTCGGCTGCGAGATCGGCGAGCGCCGGGCTGTCGGGCTCCGGCGCGCCATCGTCCTGCACAAGGACCGTCACGCGCTCTTCGTCGCGCCAGAGGCTCACATGGAGCGTCCCCGGTGCGCCCCGATCCTGATCGAGGCGCAGGGCCACGAGCCCGCGCAGGAAGCCGCGCAGCCGTTCGAGCAGCGCCAGATCGAGCGCGAGCTCGTCGCCGGAGGTGGTCAGGCACACCTCGCGGCGGCGGCGGCGGGCGAGCGTCTCGGCGAAGGTGCGCAGCGGCCGCAGCACGGTGCTGGCCGGACGCGCGCGCTGCGTCACCGTCTCTTCCTGCAGCGCCGCGAGCTGGGCGGTGAGCTGGGTGCCCGCCTGCACGATCTCCTGCAGCCGCGCGCCATGCGCCTCGAGGAGCGCGCGCACCGGCCCGCGGGCCGCGGCCCAGTCGCCTGCCGCCTGCCGCACCAGCGCCTCGGTCGCTTCGGCGAGATCCGCCTCGGCCAGCTCGGTCAGAAGATGCTGCACCATGGCCTGATTGGCCGAGATCTCGCCGATGGTCTCGAGCATCTCGGGCGTGATCGCCGCCCCCTGCGCCAGCGGCGCCTCGCCCGGCGCCTCCACCGGGGCGGGCTCGTCCTGCCGGGGACGGAGCGCCTGCGTGAGCGAGAGCCGCCGGCCCGACGGATCCATCCGCACCAGCGCCTCGATCAGGTCCGCCTCGCCGAGCCGCGAGGAGATCAGGAAATCGAAGAGCGTCTCGGTGCCGCGGAACACGGTCACGTTGGTGATCGAGCGCGCCTGATCGCCGCTCAGCCAGTCGAGGAAGGCCTCGGCGGTGCGGTCGTCGCTGTTGATGTCGGTGCGGACGATGTAGAACTGCTGGCCCTTCTCCATCTCCTCCACGGCCGCGCGCACGCTTTCGGGCGAGAGCACACGGTGGAAATCGGCCGGCAGGCCCAGCCGCCGCTCGATGGCGCCCGCCGTCACCAGCCCGTCCGACACGAAGCAGACGTTCGCCGCCTCCTCGAACAGCCGGTCGAGCACCTCCATCGCGGGCGTCTCGCCCTGCGCCAGCGCCTCGAAGGCCAGCTCGATCGTCTCGATGAAGCCGCGGGCGATATGGACGAGCATCGCATCGGGAATGGCGCCCTTGGCCTCGGCCCGGCCGAAGAGATCGACGAGCGACATGGCCAGCTGCGCCGCCGCGTCCAGCGCATGATGGGCGCAGGCGTGGTGGACGCACCGCATGAGGCGTTCGAAGCGGCCGAAGGTCTCGGCGAGCGGGGCGGACCGGAAGGCGTTCAGCGTGGCATCGAGCGCGGCCAGCGTCTCGGCCGCCTCTGCGGCGCACAGACGACGCAACAGACCGACCGGGCTCACGCCCGCGGCGACGGCCGCCTCGGGCATCAGCGCCTCGACCGCCGCAAGTTCCTCGTAGAGCCGGAGCCGGGCGCTGCCGAAGGGCTCGGCCCCTTCGGCCGCGGCCAGCGCCTGCGCGGCCTCGGCCACGCGGACATAGCCCTGAGCGAGGGCCGCCTGCCCGAGCGGATCCGCGGCGGCTTCGCGCTCCGCAGGCCCGGGCCGCTCGCCGGTGGCCAGGCGCAGGCCCAGCCGGCCAACCTCGGCCAGAGGCCCGGCAATGGCCGCAAAGAAGGGTTTTTCCTCCACCTGCGGCGTCGGCGCGGGCTCGTCTCCCAGAGACTCGAGCTCGAAGACGAGGGCCGCAAGCCGCTCGGGACCCTGACTGTCGGAGAGGAAGGCCGCGAGCGCCGCCTCCCAGTCCTCGAGACCCATCTGCCGGGCGGCGTGGCAGAGCCCGTCCGCCTCGGCGCGCGCGCCCTGTGCCGCGGCGCCGGGATCGGTCGCGAAGGCGTCGATCTGGGCCCGGAAGCGGGTGAGCGCGGCGGTCGCCATGTCGCGGAAGATCGCGCGATAGACGGGATCGTCGGCCAGACGCGCGGCCGGGCGCGCGGGCTCGGCGGCCGGAGGGACCGGCGTCTCAGCCGGGCCGGCCTCCGGTGGAGACCCGGCCGGGGCATGCCCCTCTCCGGCCGGTCCGCCGCCCGCCTCGAGCGGCACCTCCGCCGCCTCGCCGGTGTCGGGGAGGGCACTGTCGTCCAGAAGATCGAGAATGTCCGCAACCGACGGGAACGCCTTCCCGGCCACCGGCAGAACCTCGGCGGCAGCGGCTGGCGCCCCTGTCTCCGGGCTGCCCTCCCACGCCGCGGAAGGCTCCGCCGCCGAGGTGGCTGCGGCACCCGTCTCCGTCGGAGCGGCCCCCGCCTCCGTCGCGGCGGCCCTCTCTTCCGCCGTAGCGGCATCCACCTCTACCGGAGCAGCATCCGCCTCCGCAGTGGCGGCCCCTGCCCCGCTGCAGCGGGCGATCTTGGACCGGAGCTGATCCATCAGCGTTTCCGAGCCCGTGCCTTCCACATCGGCCCGGCTTGCGGCCGTCTCCTCCAGCATCGCGCGCAGCGTGTCGGAGGCGAAGAGCAGGATCTCGACGATCTCGCCGTCCATCGGCACGCCCGCGTCGCGCACGAGGCCGATCAGATCCTCGCAGAGATGCGCCCGGCTCTCGACGACCGACAGGCCCAGCACCCGCGAGTTGCCCTTGAACGTATGCACCGCCCGGAAGAGCGGCCCCACATGGGCGGCGGCATCCTCGCCCGCCTGAAGCGCCAGAAGGGAGGCCTCCATCGCATTGAGCGCCTGTGCCCCATCGTCGGCATAGAGCGCCCAGATCTCGTCCATCTCGTCGAATGCGTCGGACATGGGGTGCCTCCCTCTCGCGCGCCGCCTCAGGCGGCCATCAGCGTCCGCATGGTGCGGGCAAGCTCGCCGCCGGTCTTCTCTTCGAGATCATGCGAGACCGTGCCCGAGGGCTTGGCCACCACGCCGTCGGCGCCCAGCTCGCGCGCCCGCGCCGCATGGGGCGAGCCCGAGACGGCGACCGAGGACAGCATGCAGATCTTGGCCCGGGTCTTCAGCTTGGCGTGGCGCAGGAATTCCATTCCGTCCATCACCGGCATCTCGATGTCGAGCAGGATCAGGTCGACGTTGGGCTGGGCGGCGAGCTTGTCCAGCGCCTCCTGGCCGTTCGCGGCCTGGGCCACGACCTTGAAGTCCGGCAGGGTCTTGATGAAGCTCGCGATATAGAGACGCATCATGGCGGCGTCGTCCACGATCATGACATTGTAGGGCATCGGTCTCTCCGTGGTTGGCGGTGCGGGACGGATCGTCCCGCGGAGGGCACCGCGCAGGCCTCAGGCCCGGCGCGGAAGAAGGGTGCCGGATGGTCTCCGGCGGGTCGGCGGGGCCGGACGGGATCCGGCCGGGGGCAAGCGACCCGGAAGGGGCCGGTCCGGACGGGCGGGCCGGAGCCCTGCCCCACCGGGCCGGCCGCGTCTCAGAAGTCGCCGAAGCCCCGCTCGTCGCGGTCGGCGCAGGGGGCGCCGGCCGGCCGGAAGGCGCCGGCGGGCGCGGCGATCGGGCGGGCGGCGGGCAGGCCCATCTGGGCCGCCACCATCTGCTGCAGCTGGGCCAGCATCTCGGGCGGCAGCGCCTCGAGCGCGGGCAGCGTCAGGGCGCCCTCGTGCGCCTCGCGCAGCTTGAAGCGACCGATCTCGGTCCGCATCGCCTCGGCCGCGGCCTGCATCTGGGTGGCCGAGGAGGCCAGCTCATCCGCCTGCTGGCTGGTCGAGAGCGCGGATTTCGCCACCTCGCCGATGGCCGTCGAGATCTGGGCCACGTTGCGCGTCTGCTCGTCCGAGGCGCGCGAGATGTCCTGCACCAGCGCCTTCACCTTCTCGATGTCGTCCACGATCGAGACGAACGAGCGCGAGGTCTCGGTCGCGATCCGCACGCCGGCCTGCACCCGGGTGCCCGCATCCTCGATCAGCTCCGACGTCTCGCGCGCGGCCTTGGCCGAGCGGCCGGCGAGGTTGCGCACCTCGTGGGCAACGACCGCGAAGCCGCGCCCGTGCTGGCCCGCCCGCGCCGCCTCGACGGCCGCGTTCAGCGCCAGAAGGTTGGTCTGGAAGGCGATCTCATCGATCACCTTGATGATCTTGGCGATGCCCTGCGAGGAGATGCGGATCCCCTCCATCGCCTGCACCATCTCGGTCACCTTCTCGCGGCCTTCGGCGGCGACGGTGGCCGCCCCCTCGACGAGCAGGCTTGCCGAGCGCGCGGCGGCGGCATTGGCCTTCACCTGGCTGTCGGTCTCTTCGGCCGAGGCCGAGACCTCGTCCACCGACGAGGATTGCACGGCCGAGTTGGAGGCCAGCGACTGCGAGGCCTGGCTCACCTGCGAGACGGTCTGCGCGGTCTGTTCGAGCTGGACCGAGAGCGAGCGGAAGACGCCGTTGAGGCTCGCATAGGTCCGCTCGAAGGAGCGCACGATCTCGACGAACTCGCCCGAGAACTTGCTCAGGTCCACCTCCCGGTCGAGGCGGCCGTCGACGATGCTGTCCGACAGCATGGCGACCTCGGCCGTCACCGCCTTCATATTGGCGCGGAACCGGTCGATGACGCGGTTGACCATGGCCATGCGGCCCGGCCACTGGCGGATGCCCGCGTCGAAATTGCCCTCGCCGATGGCCTCGAAGCAGCCCACGGCCTCCTCGAGCGAGCGGACCTGCCCCTCCACCATGCCGTTGAGCGCCTGGGCCACCTCGCCCAGATCGCCCGGATAGGCCGAGGCCTCGATCCGGCGGTCGAGATCGCCCGCGGCATGGGCGGCCGAGACGATCCGCACCTCGGCCAGAAGCCGGGCCACGGCGCGCGCGGCCTCGCCGTCATTGCCGTGCGGGGCCGCCGGGGCCTCCGCCGGCGCCGGAGCGGGTGCGGGGTCTGCCGAGATCCTGACGGCTGCGGCCGGCACGGCCTTGGCGGCCACGCGCTTCCGGGGCGCCTTCGGCGCCTTCGCGGTCGGAGCGGCGGCGCGCGCGCCCCTGGGCTTGCGCGGGGCGGCGGGCTCGAGCGCCACGGCGGGCAGGGGCGCCTCGGCCTCGGCCTCGGTCTCGGGCGCGGCCAGCCAGTCGAGCGGGTCGTTCGTCAGGCGCGGCGCCGCGGCCGGCGTCGGAGCGGTCGTCTTGGGGCGGCGTGTCATGTCCTGGTTCCCTTTCGTCTGGCGCGGCGCCCGCTCGGCATGAGGAGGCGGGCGAGAGCTGCGTGGTCTGATGCGCCCGTACTGGCGGGCGCATGGGTGAAGATGGTCCGGCCCCGCCCCGGCGCCTCGGCGAGCTTGACCGAGGAGCGGATGGCGACCGGCAGGAAGCTCTCGCCGAACCGTTCGGCGAGACGGGCGCGCACTTCGCGGTGGACGGCGAGCCGGTCCGAGACGCGGGTGGCGAGCAGGCGCAGGCGGCTCCAGTCGAGGCCCGCGCCCTGCATGGTGCGCAGGAGCCGGTTCAGGCCCTGCAGCCCGAGAAAATCGGGCTCGAGCGGGCAGATCACGAGGTCGGCGCCCTGCATGAGGCGGGCGAGCCCGTCCGACCAGCTGGGCGGCGCGTCGATCAGCACCCAGTCGAAGCCGCTGTCGGGGAAGGCCTCACCGACCACCGCGGGCGCCTCGGGCGCGCCCGGAACCAGCCAGAGGCCGGGCTCGTCCGGCACGGCCAGAGGCTCGCCGGGCCGGCCCGCGAGCCAGTCCGCGACGCTCCAGCCCGGCTCTTCGGAGGCGAGGCCGAGCGCGGCCGTCAGGTGCATCTGCGGATCGAGATCCACGAGAAGCACCCGGCCCGCCCCCGCGCGGACGAGCGCCGCGCCGAGGTTGGCCGCGGTGGTGGTCTTGCCCACGCCCCCCTTCTGGTTGCAGATCATCGCCCGCAAGGCTCAGGCCTCCAGCTCGGCGGGCAGCGCCAGATCGCCGTCGGCCACCAGCACCTCGGCATCGAGCAGGATCGTCACCCGGTCTCCCACCCGCGCGAGGCCCATCACCGGGCTGCGGCTGCGGCCGAACTGGCCCGGCCGGTCGATCTGGGCGGGCGGGATGTCGAGCACCTCGCTCACGCCATCCACGATCAGCCCCACCGGGGCCGCCGCCACCTCGAGCACGATGATGACCGTGCGGTCGTCATAGGCGCGCTCGGCCATGCCGAAGCGCAGCCGCACATCGACGAGCGGGATCACCTTGCCGCGCAGGTTGATGACGCCCTTGATCCAGGCGGGCACATCCGGCACGCCCATGATCCGCTGCATCCCCACGATCTCGGTCACGCCGCCGATGCCTACGCCGTAATCCTCGCCGCCGAGCGCGAAGGTGAGATACATGTCCTCGACATTGTCCGTCTCGGAGAGCGGCTGGCCCTCGGCGCGGGCGGTGCGGGTCAGGTCTTCGGGCATCACGCCGTCTCCTCTGGTTCAGTCGTTTGACGCGAGGCTGGGCGCCCGCGTGTCCGCCGCCGCGGCCAGCATCATGCGGGCCGGGATATCGTCGAGCGTCAGGATCTCTTCGGCCGCCCGCAGGTCGCGTGCTGCAAGCGGCATGCCGAAGACGGCCGACGAGCCCTCGTCCTGCGCGAAGGTGCGCCCGCCGGCGCGGCGGATCGCGAGAAGACCGGCCGCGCCGTCGCGCCCCATGCCGGTCAGGAGCGCGGCCGAGACGCGCGGACCGGCGGCCGCGGCCAGCGACAGGAACATCCGGTCGACCGAGGGGCGCGAGTAGGAGACCGGTGCCCCCGCCACGAGCCGAACCCGGCAGACCCCGCCCGCCCGCTCGATCTCCATGTGGCGCAGCCCGCCGGGCGCGATCAGCACGAGGCCCGGCAGCACGAGATCGCCGTCGGCCGCTTCGCGCACCCGCATCCGGCAGAGCGCATCGAGGCGGCGCGCGAAGGCCGCGGTGAAGCCCTCGGGCATGTGCTGGACGACGAGGAGGCCGGGCGACTGGGCCGGGAAGAAGGGCAGGATGCGGCTCAGGGCCTGCACCCCGCCGGTGGAGGCGCCGAGCGCGTGGATCCAGTCCTCCGAGGCACCGGTCGCGACGGGGGCGGGCGCCGCGCCGTCGGGCGGCGCGAGCCGCGCGCGCGCCGCAGCCCAGACCCGGGCACAGACGTCGCGCATGATCGCGGGCAGCCCCTGGCCTGCGCCGAGCGAGGGTTTCGAGATGATGTCGACGGCGCCCGCCTCCATGGCGCGCATGGCCGTCTCGCCGCTCGTCCGCGTGAGCGAGGAGATGACGACCGTGGGCACCGGCGCGCTCTCCATGTAGCTGCGCAGGAAGGTGAGACCGTCCATCTGCGGCATCTCGAGATCGAGCGTCACCACGTCGGGCTTCAGCGCGGCCATCTGCGCGCGCGCGGCTTCGGCGCCCGAGGCGGTGCCCACCACCTCGAGCCGCGGGTCGGTCGAAAGCCCCAGCGCCAGCGCCTGCCGGACCATGGCGGAATCGTCCACGATCAGCACGCGGGTGCGCCCCTCGCGGGCCCTCGCGGCCATCAGGGTATTGCCAACCTTCATCAGCGGGCCTCCTTCTGATGGAGGCCGCCGCCGAGCGAGCGCCAACCGGTCTCGTGTCCGCGCAGGCTTTCGGTGACGCTCGTGACGAGCCAGCCGCCCGGTTCGGTCGCGGCATGGAGCGCGCGCAGCGTCTCGGCCTGATCGGCCCGGTCGAAGTAATAGAGCACGTTGCGGCAGAAGATCGCCTGAAACGGCTTGCGGAAGGGGAAGGGCCGGGTCTTGAGGTTCATCCGGCGGAAGGTGCAGGCGGCCGCGATCTCGGGCGCCACGCGGTAGCTGCCGCCGCCCAGCGGCACGAACCAGCGCCGGAGCACCGCATCGGGCACCTGTTCGAGATGGCGGCGGCGGTAGATCCCCTGCTCGGCCTGCTCGACCATGGGCGCGCTGATGTCGGTGCCGAGGATCTGGGTCCGCGCAAGACCCTCGGGCCCCAGCGTCTCGGCGATCATCATGGCGATCGTATAGACCTCGTCGCCGCTCGAGCAGGCCGCGCTCCAGATGCGGATCTGCTCGCGGCGCGCGAGCACGGGCAGCACCATGGCGCGGAAGGCGTCGAGCACGTCCGGCTCGCGGCAGAAATAGGTGTGGTTGGTCGAGGCCGCATGCATCACCGCCAGTTCGAGCTCGTGCGAGCCTTGGGCATCGAGGCGCAGCGCGATGTCGGCAAGGCTGCCGAGATCGTAGGCCCGGCGCACGCGGGTCAGCCGCTGGCGCAGAAGCTCGCCCTTGTGCTCGGGATAGGCGATGCCGCAGCGCCGGCTCAGCCAGACGCGGATCGCCTCGTAGCCCGCCTCCTCGCGGAGCGTCATGCCGCACCTCCCGCCGCGAGGCGGTTGCCGTCGAGCACGAGCGCCACCTCGCCGGTGCCGAGAAGCGCGCAGCCCCAGCTGGCGCGGACCTGCGCAAGGCGGCCGGTGAGGGGTTTCATCACCACCTGCTGGCGGTCGAGCACCTCGTCGACCGGCAGCGCGATGAGGCCTGTGGCGGTGCTGACCACGGCCAGCACCTGCCCCGCCGGCGGAGGGACCGCCGAGGGTGCCTCGCCGTAGAACCGCTCGAGCCGGCAGACCGGGATCCAGTGGCCGCGGAGCCTCAGCATCTCGGAGCCGCCGGCGGCACCCACGCCCATCAGGTCGCAGGGCTTCGGCTGCACGATCTCGGACACCGCGTCGATGGGCAGCGCATAGAGCCGCGCGCCCAGACGCAGGATGATGCAATCGAGGAAGGCCAGCGAGACGGGAATGTGGAGCGAGACCTCGCTGCCCTGCCCGTCGCGGCTGTCGACGCCGATGCGGCCGCGCAGGGCGGTCATGGTGGCGTTGAGCACATCCATCCCCACCCCGCGGCCCGAGAGGTTCGTCACCGCCTCGGCGGTGGAGAAGCCGGGCTCGAAGATCACCTTCCAGAGGGTCGCGGGCTCGGGCTCCTCGTCGGGACCGAAGAGGCCGCGCTCGCGCGCGCGCTTCAGGATCTTCGGCCGCGAGAGGCCGCGCCCGTCGTCGGACACCGAGATCCGCACCTCCGAGCCCGCCTGCGCGGCCGCGAGCACGATCCGTCCCGTCTCGGGCTTGCCCGCCGCACGGCGCTCCTCGGGCGGTTCGAGCCCGTGATCGGCCGAGTTGCGCACCACATGGAGGAGCGGGTCGTAGAGCTGGTCGGCCACGAGCTTGTCGATCGCCGTCTCGGCTCCCTCGAAGACCATCTCGATCTTCTTGCCCGTCTGCCGCTCGAGTTCGCGCACCATCCGGCGGAGGCGCTTGAACACCTCCTCGACCGGCACGAGCCTGAGTTCGGTCGCGGCATCCTGCACCTCGCGCACGATCATCCGGAGCCGGTGGACGGCCCCGTCGAAGGCGGGAAGCTCCAGCCCTTCCAGATCGGGCGAATGGACCGTCTCGGCCACCGAAAGCGAGAGCTCGCCCACGAGATCCATGAGCCGGCCGATCTTCTCGGAGGAGACGCGCAGGAGCCCGCCGTCGGGCCCGGCCTCGACAGGCGCGCTCATGGCCGCCCCCCCGGATGACGCAGGGCCCGGGGCCGCGCGCGGCCCGCATCCGCGCCGGCGGAGGCGCGGCAGGCCGGTCGAGGCAGGACGGACAGGGAGAGGATCGGGGACATGGGGCTGGATGGCTCTCGGGCGGGGCCGCGGTCAGGCCGCTTCGTCGCTGCGGTCGAAGTTGAAGATGCAGACGCCGTCGAAGCCCGTGGACTTGAACAGGAAGGTCTTCTTCATCGTGTCGAGGAAGCCGCCGTGCTTCTTCTCGAAATTCTTCAGCTCCCCGATCGCCGGGAAGAAGACATTGATCGACACGTCGCCCTCCTTCGAGATCAGCACGTTCAACCCGCTGAGATTGCAGGTGGGGATCGCGTTGCCGAGGGCCTCGACCACGAAGGGCACGGCGATCTGTGCGGCATCGAGACTTGGAAATTTCAGATGGTAGGTCTTGGACAACATGACGCTTGGGGCCCCGCAATCTTTGTTCCGTGGGACGGGAAACGGCGCTGCGGCGGGGGATGTGAGTCATCTGAGGGATGGAACGGATACATCCGTTCGTATGGGCTTCTCTGGCGGGATACATACCGGCGCGACGAGGGACCGGCGAAAGCCAGGGACACTCTCGGCGGCAGGGATCCTCGCTGGCCGAAAGACCTGTCGGAAAGCCGCCCCTGACCGCGGGCAGAGGGGCCGCTGACGGTTCTTCGACAGAGGACAGCGGTCAATATCCCGACAATGCGCGCAGCACGCCCCCGGTTCCCGCCTTATCGACAGGCGCGCCGCCCGTTTTAGAGCGCGGTGAAAAATTTTCTTCGTGCGCCGCCCGTGTTGGCACGATCCCTGCCTCTAGGCTGACGAGAGACAGGAAGCGTCGAGGAGCAGAAATGGCCGCCATCCAGATCATCGGAACCGACTTTGCTGCCGCTGCGGCGCTCGAGGGGCTGCTCGCCCGCAGGCGCGTGCGCCTTTCGGGGCCGGACGGCGGCCCGGTGTCGGTGCTGGCCTGCTCGGCCCACCATGAGGCGCAGGCGGGCGGCACGGTGGGCGTGACCCAACTGGCCCGGGCCGCGGGCGCCCGCGGCGTGGTGGTCGTCGAGGAAGGCGCAGCCGCGCTCGCGGTCTCCTCGGAACTGGGCGGCCGGCTCCTCCGCGTGACGCTGCCCCGGCCCACAGGCACGGCGCCCCACCGCGACGCGGCGCTGCTGGCGCTGACCGATCTCCTCGCCTCGCAGGTCTCGGCCATGGTGGCGGCCGATGCGGCGACCGGCGCGCTGATCGACCTCGCCGCCCGCGTGGCGCGCACCGATGTCACCGTCTTCATCAACGGGCCCACCGGCTCGGGCAAGGAGGTGCTGGCGCGCAAGGTGCATGAGGCGAGCCGCCGCGCAGCCGCCCCCTTCATCGCGATCAACTGCGCGGCCATCCCCGAGAACATGCTGGAAGCCATGCTCTTCGGCCATGAGAAGGGCGCCTTCACCGGCGCCTCGGGCGCCAACAAGGGCATCATCCGTGCGGCCGAGGGCGGCACGCTCCTGCTCGACGAAGTGTCGGAAATGCCGATGGGGCTGCAGTCGAAGCTGCTGCGGGTGCTGCAGGAGCGGCGGGTGACGCCGCTCGGCAGCCAGACCGAGGTGCCCGTCGATGTGCGCATCGTCGCCACCTCGAACCGGCACATGCCCGAGGAGGTCCGCGCCCGCCGCTTCCGCGAGGATCTGTGGTATCGGCTGAATGTCTTCCCGCTGACGACGAAGCCGCTCTGCGAGCGCCCCGACGACATTCCGGCGCTGGCCGTGGCGCTTCTGCGCCGCCATTGCCCGGCCGAGCTCGCGCTGCCGCTGCTGACGCCCGAGGCGCTCGAGACGCTCCTCGCCCACGACTGGCCCGGCAATGTGCGCGAGCTGGAGAATGTCATCCAGCGCGCCCTCGTCCTGCACGAGGGAGGCCGGATCGTGCCGGACGACATCGTGATCGATGCCGTGCCGCAGCTGCCCATGCGCCCGCTGCATCTGGCGGCCGTCTGACGGAGCGGCAGGCATGACCATCCAGTCGATCAGCGGCGCCCTGCCGCTCGGCGGGCTTCAGGACGCGTCCGCCAGCCAGCGCCCGCAACCGCTCGGACAGACGGAGCGCACCGCCGCGCCCGCCTTCAGCGAGCGGCTCGGCCATGCCGTCGAGGATCTGGCGCGCGCCCAGAGCGAGGCGGGCGAGAAGGCCGCCGCCTTCGAGCGCGGCGAGACGGGCAACCTGGCCGAGGTGATGATCTCGCAGCAGGTCTCGTCGCTGGGGTTCCAGCTTGCCCTCAACGTGCGCAACAAGGCGCTCGGCGCCTATCGCGACATCATGAACATGCCGGTCTGAGAGCCGGGGAAAGCGACCGATGGCCCCTTCTCCCACGCCTCCCGCCGTGCGCGGACCTGCCAGCGCACTGATCCCGCAGATGCGCGGCATGGTGGAGCAGATCCGCCGGTTCGGCGACCAGCCGGGCCTGCGCCGCGCCATGCCCGCCATCCTCATCCTCGCGGTGACGGTGCTCGCGCTGGCCGGATGGATCCTCCTGCGGGAACCCGCCCGCGTGACGCTCTATCCCGGCCTGCCCGAGGCCGAGAAGGCGCGCGTGATCGACAGCCTGACCGGCGGCGGCATCGCGGCCGTGATCGACGAGCGCACCGGCGAGGTGGCGGTGCCGGGCGCCGACTATCACCGCGCGCGGATGCTGCTCGCGGCCCAGGGCCTGCCGCAGGGTCTGCCCGACGGGAATGCGCTTCTGAGCGATCTGCCGATGGGCACCTCGAAATCGGTCGAGACGGCGCGGCTCCGGCAGGCGCAGGAGCTCGATCTCGCGCGGTCGATCACCGAGATTTCCGCCGTCTCGGCCGCGCGCGTGCATCTGGCGCTGCCCGAACGCTCGGCCTTCCTGCGCGAGAGCCAGCCGCCGCGGGCGAGCGTCTTTCTCCAGATCGTGCCGGGGCGCACGCTCGACGGCGCGCAGGTCGAGGCCATCGTGAACCTCGTCTCCTCTTCGGTGCCGGGCATGGCGCGGCAGGATGTGACGGTGGTCGACCAGATGGGGCGGCTCCTGTCGCGGGGCTCGGACGATCCGGCCGTGCTGCTGAACGACCGCCAGCTCCAGCACCGGGTGCAGCTCGAGACGCTCTACCGCAACCGGATCGAGAGCCTGCTCACCCCTATCGCGGGGCCGGGCAACCTTGCGGTGCAGGTCACGATCGACATGGATTTCACCCGCCAGGAGATCCGCGAGGAGCAGGTCGACCCCGACCGCACCGCGCTGCTGGCCGAGCAAAGCCAGATCGAGGAGACGGCCGACCCGCAGGCCCGGGGCATTCCGGGCGCCGTGTCGAACAGCCCGCCGCCCGAGGCCGCGCTCGAGGCCGGCGCGCCGCCCACCGCCGCGGGCGAGGCGGCAACGCCGATGCGCAGCCGGTCGCAGAACTCGACCCGCAATTTCGAGGTGAGCCGCAAGGTCGAGACCACCCTGCCCGCCACCGCCCGCATCGCGCGGGTGAGTGCGGCGGTCGTGGTGCGCGCCCAGCCGCAGCCCGCCGCCACCGATCCCGCAGCCCCGCCGCCCCCGCTCCTGCCCGAGGCGCTGAAGGCCGATCTCGAGCGGCTGACCCGCTCGGCGGTGGGCTTCGACGCCGACCGGGGCGATGTGGTGACGATCACGGCCCAGCCCTTCCTCGACACGGTGGTGCCCGAGGCTTCCGGCTGGAGCGCCGAGCCGTGGCTCGCGGATCTGGCGCGGCAGGGCTTCCTTCTCGCGGCGCTGGCCGTGGTGGCGCTGGGCGTCGTGCGGCCGATCCTGAACCGCGTGCTTCTGCCCGCACCCGCCGCAGCCGGCGCGCTGCCTCTGGGCGAAACGGCGGTGGAAGTGGGCGAAGGCGAGAGCCTCGACGACGTACGCGCCCGCCTCAAGGCGCGTCAGGGGGCGCTGACCAAGAACATGCTGGATGCGGCGCGCAGCCACGAGGAGCAGATCCTCGTCATCCGCAAGCTCGTCGAGGAGGACGAGGGCCGCATCGCCACCACCATCCGCCAGATGATCGCGGCCGAGCTCGACACCGTGAAGTGACATGACCACAGCAGCCGCCACCCAGTTCAAGACGCTCACCGGCACGCAGAAGGCCGCCATCCTGCTCATGCTGTTCGGCGAGACGACGGCCGCGCAGATCCTGCGCAACCTCACCCCGCGCGAGGTGCAGCATCTGGGCACAGCCATGTACAGCGTGCGCGGCATCGATCAGGACACGCTGAGCCTCGTGCTCGAGGATTTCCTCGACACGCTCCGCCGCCAGACCGGCCTCGGCTTCGGCGCGGCGGGCTATATCCGCAACGTCCTGTCGGCAGCCTTCGGCGAGGACAAGGCCGAGACGGTCATCAGCCGCATCGGCCAGTCCGCCTCCGAGCGCCCGCTCGAGATCCTCGAATGGATGGACGCGCCCTCGATCGCCGAGTTGCTGGTGGACGAGCATCCGCAGATCATGGCGCTGACGGTGGCCTGCCTCGATCACGCGCTGGCAGCCCAGGTGCTGGCGCTGCTGCCCGAGCAGATCCAGCCCGAGGTCGTCCAGCGCATCGCCTCGCTGAACACGGTGCAGCCCGAGGCGCTGGCCGATCTCCAGCAGGTCATGCAGCGCAAGTTCAAGGCCTCGACCACCATGCGCGCGAGCCAGATCGGCGGGGTGAAGGCGGCCGCGCGGATCATGAACTTCACCCGCACCGCGACCGAGGCGCGGATCCTCAAGGACATCCGCAAGGACGACAAGGACCTGATGCAGGCGATCCAGGACAACATGTTCGTCTTCGACAATCTCATCAAGTCCGACGACCGCTCGCTGCAGACGCTCCTGCGGGCGGTGGACAACGAGACGCTGGTGCTGGCGCTGAAGGGCGCGGACGAGGGGCTGCGGGCGAAGATCCTCGGCTGCATGTCGACGCGGGCCGCGGCCACGGTGCGGGACGAGATGGAGGCCCTGGGCCCGGTGCGGCTGACCGATGTGCAGGCCGCGCAGAAACAGATCATCGCGGTGGCCCGGCAGATGTCGGACGAGGGCACGATCGTGCTCGCGGGCCGCGGCGGCGAGCAGATGGTGTAAGGCATGACCGCGCAGACGCCCATCGGACCCGAGGATGTGCTGGCCCTGATCCGCGAGACCAACGCGCGCGGCTTCGGCCGTTCGGACCTGCCCGCGCCGGGGCCGGAAGGCCCGTTCCGCCCGATGCCGCTCTCGGGCCTCGGCCGTGCGGCGCCGGAGGCGCCACGCCCCCCCGATGCCGCAGGGCCGGCCCCCGAAAGCCGTGCGCAGGCCGCGCCCGCGGGGCTCGTGCCGCCCGACCCTGCCCCGCCTGCTCCGGCGCTGCCCGACCCCGCGCTTCTGGAGGCCGCACGCGCGGAAGGCCGCCGCGACGGCCATGCCGAGGGACGGGCGGAGGGCCGGGCCGAGGGCCGCCGCGAGGCCGAGGCCGAATTCGCCCACGCGCGCGAGACCTTCCTGCGGCTGGCCGAGCGTCTCTCTGCGCCCGCGCCCGGCGATACGGCCCGGCTCGCGCGGATGATCGACGGTGCGGTCTGCGCTCTGGCCAGCCAGCGGGCGGGGATCGAAATCGACAGGCATCCCGCAGGCTTCGCCGTCCGCCTCGAGGCGCTGGCCGACCGCGTGGCGCAGGGCCTGCGGCAGGTGACGCTGCGCCTCAACCCCGAGGACCTGCAGGCGCTGGCCCCGCATCTGCCCGGCTCGGACCTTCTGTCCGAGGCGCGGGTCGCCGCCGATCCCCGTTTGGCGCGCGGCGATCTCGAGGTGCGCGCCGAGGGGATCCTGCTCTCCGATCTGCTCGCGCCGGCGGCTTCGCTGCCGGGGGCCGCCGACAGTCCCGCCGCGCCGGAGGCTCCCGGTACGGCCTTCTCCGCGGAGCCCGCCCGATGAACGCGCTGATCGAGGGGCTCGGCCACCATCTCGCCCAGCTGCCGCACCGGCAGGCCCCGCAGGTCACGGGCCGCGTGGTGCGCTACGACGGGCTTCTGCTGGAATGCGCAGGTTTCCCCGTGAGCCCCGGGGCGCTCTGCCGTGTGGCCACCGAGGATGGCCGCGAGGTGCAGGGCGAAGTGATCGGCTTCGCGCAGGGCCGCAACCTGCTCTTCCTCGACCAGATGCGGGCGCCGGTGATCGCGGGCGCGCGGGTGCGCCTCGTGCCCGGCGGGCAGATGGCCGCGGTGGGGCCCGCGCTCCTCGGCCGGGTGATCGATGCCGAGGGCGCGCCGCTCGACGGCCTGCCAGCCCCCGACTGCATGGGCGAATGGCCGCTCGCGGGTCGGGTGATGAACCCGCTCGCCCGCACCGCCGTGAGCCGCCCGCTCGACGTGGGGGTGCGCGCGATCAACGCGGCGCTGACGGTGGGACAGGGCCAGCGCATCGGCATCGTCGCGGGCTCGGGCGTGGGCAAGTCGGTGCTCATCGAGATGATGACGCGCTACACCGCGGCCGACGTGATCGTCGTGGGGCTGATCGGCGAGCGCGCGCGCGAGGTGGGCGCCTTTGCGGCCTCGGTCATGCAGGGCGAGGCCGCGCGGAAGCTCTGCATGGTGGCGGTGCCCGCCGACCGTTCGCCGCTCCTGCGGCTGCGGGCCGCGCGAAGGGCCACCGCCATCGCCGAACATTTCCGCAGCGAGGGCAAGCAGGTTCTCCTCATCATGGACAGCCTCACCCGCGTGGCCCATGCGCAGCGCGAGGTGGGGCTCGCCCTCGGCGAGCAGCCGACGGCCAAGGGCTATCCGCCCTCGGTCGTCTCGATGATCCCGGGCCTGATCGAGCGCACGGGCCCGGGCCTTCCGGGCGAGGGCGCCATCACCGCGATCTATACCGTGCTGGCCGACGGCGACGACACGACGAACGATCCGGTGGTCGATACGGCGCGCGCCATCCTCGATGGCCATTTCGTGCTGTCGCGGCGGCAGACCCAGATGGGGCTCTATCCGGCGATCGACATTCCTCATTCGGTCAGCCGGACCATGAACGACGTGGTGGACGACCGCCACCGGCGCGCCGCGGCCCGTCTGCGCCAGCTCATCGCGCTCTATTCCGACAACCGGGATCTGATGCTGATGGGAGGCTATGCGGCCGGGCAGGATGCCGATCTCGATCAGGCGGTGCAGCTGTGGCCGAGGATCCGGGCGCTGATCGGTCAGGGGCCGCACGAGCCCGCGGATTTCGAGGCGAGCCGCGCGGCCCTTCTCGAGCTGACGGGGCTCTGACATGAGCCGCAGCCGGTTGCTCACGCTGATGTCGCGCCGCGAGACGGTCGAGCTGATGAAGGCGCAGGGCGCCCTCCGCGACGCGCGTGCCCGCCATGCCGAGGCGGAGGCGCTGGCCCTGCGGCTGTCGCAGATGCTCGAGGGCCGCAGGGAGGCCGCGCAGGGGACGCTCGCCGCGGCGGATCTCTTCCGCGCCCACCGGCTGACGCTGCAGATCGCCGAGCAGGCCGATCTCAGCGCCGCACGCGCCGCGGAAGCGGCGGCGGCCCTCGCCACGGCGCAGGCCGAGATGGCGCGGCAGGATCACCGGACCCGGGCGCTGGCCGACAGCGCCGCCACCGCCCGCGCGCTCGAGGCCGAGGAGCGGCTCGCCCGCGCCGAGGCGCTGCGGCCCGCGCCCCGGCGCTGATCGGGCGGGACTGGCACCGATCTTGCAACCGCGCGGGGAGATCAGGAGACAGGCATGAAGCTCGTCGAGGCACAGGGTCAGGAGTGGCGCACCCCCGCGGGGGCTGCGGTGGGGGCTTCCTCCGCGGGCGCCCGCGCGCCGGGTCGCTTTGCGGCGCTGTTTGCGGCGCAGGCGGACGAGGCTCCGGCATCCGGCGGCGAACGGGCCTCCGGGCCTCATGCCGCGGGACGGCCGGCCTCGGGGCTGCCTCCGGACGCGGCGGAGGGCGAGCGCGGCTCTGGTCCGCAGGTCGGGGGGCAACGGTCCTCCGGGACGCGGCCGGACGCGGTGGACGGCGATCGTGCCTCTGGCGCTCCGGCTGGCGCTCAACGGCCTTCCGGGACGCTTCCGGGCGCGGTGGACCTCCTGCCCGGTCGGGCGAACGCAGCCTCCACGCCCGATCCGGACCTTGCGGCGGCTGAGGATGCCGCGGGGGCGTTGCTTCCCCCGGCAGCGGCGGCCCTGCTGGCGCGCAAGGGCGTGGCGGGACCGCTGCCTGACGTCGCAACCGGAGCCGTCTCGGCCGAGAACATGCGCTCCCACCTCCCTGCGGCGGCGGGTCTCGATCCGGCCTCCTCGCCGCCCTCGGTTCGCGCTTCGTCAGCGAATGCGGCCGGGTCGTCGTCGGTGGCGTCCGATCCGCCCGTCGATGCTCCTGTGCCGTCAGAGGCAACGTCCGCGATGCCGTGGGGCCCGGCTCTGCCGCCCGACCCGACCGAGCCGGCCCCGGCGACGGTCGGTCAACTCGCGTGCGCCCTGCCCGAGGACTCATCCGGGGCGGTGCCTTTCACGCCCGGAGCGGCTGCGGACCCCGCCCCGTCCCTCGGGTCTGCTGAGGTCCGGGCGTCCGATGGCGCTTCGGGAACGGCAGGGACTGCCAAAGGGGCAGCACCCTCCGGTGCGGGCTCAGCGGGCCTGCCTCTTGCGGGCGTGTCGGAACTCTCGACCTCCGCCGAAGCCGCCTCCGCGCTGCCAGAGGAGACAGATCCTTCGGAAGAGCCGCAGCATTCCTCCGCGTCCGAGACTGGCCCCGACGGCCCGACCGGCGCAGATGCGGCGGCGTCCGCGGGGGATGACCTGGGCGCGGCCCAGGCGCGGCCCACCGTGCTTGCGGCCGATCCGACCGTCTCAGCTCTCCCCGCCGGCGCCGTTCCGCTTCCGGGAGGGTCGCGCCCGCCTGCCGACGGGACGCCTCAGAGAGGGCCTGAGGGTGTGGCGGCCGCCGCAGCCCCGGCCGACGGGGCTCCGCCCCGGACCGCCCGTCGGGCGGGTCCGCTCGCGGAGGCGGGCCGGGCCGACGACGCCTCTCCCGTGCCCGCCTCGGCGCACTTTGCGGCCGGCGCCCAACCGGGGACAGCCGGGCGGGAGGGCGCCGCCCGCGCTCATCCCGCGGCTGCGGGGACAGTGCCCGCGGGCGAGGGTGCAGCCGATACAACCCCACCGTCTCCCGCTCCTGCGGCACAGAGGCCGGAGACCGCAGCAGCGCCGCCCGCAACCGCCGGGAAGGTGGCCGACGCGTCCGAGGCACCGGCCGCCGAGAACGCGTCCGCCGCGACCGTCGGACAGGACGGGGCAGAGACGGCTCTGGCCGTGGAGCCCGCCGGGGCCACTCTCGCCGGGTCAGATCCGGTGGCCCCCGCCCCCCTGACCGCATTTCCGAGCGACCTGCGCCTCGAGCGGGCGGGCGAGCCCCGGGCGGGCGCTGCGGGCGCGGACGCGCCCCTCGCCCTCGCGGCCCCCGACGTACCGGCCGAGCTGCAGGACAGGATCCTCGAGGCCGCCGCAGGGGAGGGCGAGATCGAGATCGTGCTCGCCCCCGAGACCCTGGGCCGGCTCCGCATCCGCGTCGAGATGCGCGACGGCACCGCGCAGGTGAGCTTCACCACCGAAACGGCCGAAGCCGCCCGTCTCCTGTCGGGGCAGGAAGGGCGCCTGTCCGACCTCCTTGAGAAGCACGGCCTGTCGCTCGGCCGGCACGAGGCCGGACAGGGCGACACCGGCCGTCGCTCCGAGGTGCCGCTGCCGCAGCCCCGGCCGCGCGCCCTCCGCCCTGCCCCCGATCCTTCCGAGCCCGCCGCCCGTGCGGCGGCCGGGACCGTCAATCTGATTGCCTGAGGAACCGCCCGTGACCGACGCCTCCGCCTCCCTCGACACGAAGCCCCGCCGGGGCCGCGGCCTCTTGCGCGCGCTGGTCTTCCTGCTGCTCGGGGCCTTCCTGCTGGCCGCCGGCTTCGGCGCGGGCTACTTCTACTTCGCCAACCCGCTGTCGCCCGCGAAGGACGTGCTGCGCCTGATCGAGCGCACGCCCGAGGCCGACGAACCCGCGGCCGATCCGGACGCTCCGCAGAAGGTGCCGCGGCCCACGCCCGAGCGGGAATCCTTCGTCACCAGCTATTACCAGTTCAAGGAGCCGCTCACGACGAACCTGCGCGCCTCGCGCCGGCTGCTGCAGGCGGGCATCGGCCTGTCCACGCAATACGACCAGAAGGTCATGGACAATGTCGCCCGCAACGAGGTGGCGCTGCGGTCGGACATGCTGGCCATCGTCGGCACCTTCTCGGAGGAGGAGCTGCAGGACAAGGCGGGCCGCGACCGGCTGGCCGAGGCGCTGCGCGGCGCGGTGAACGCACGGCTCCAGCAGCTCGAGGGCTTCGGCGGCATCGAGGCCGTCTTCTTCCCCTCCTTCATCCTGCAGTAAGCCATGGCCGCCACTCCGCGCAAACTCTCGTCGAAGGAGGTCGCAGCCCTCGTCGGCAACCTCATGGAGGCCAGCGAAAGCACGAGCCTCGAGAACGGCCTCGAGGTCCGGCCTTACGCTTTCGGCGAGAACGAACTGAACCAGCTCGGCGACTATCACGCGCTGCGCATCATCAACGAGCGCTTCTGCCGCACCGCGCGCGACGTCTTCCTGCCGATGCTGCGACTTCAGCCCCGGATCTCGTCCTTCCCGCCCGAGGTGCGCAGTTTCGACGACTACCGCTCGAGCCAGGACAATTTCGTGTCGATCACCGCGAGCCGCATCGAGGAGCTGCGCGGCAACCAGATGATCGTGATCCCGCCGCCCTTCATCTCGCTGCTGACCGACAGCTATTACGGCGGGCAGATCCGCCATGTTCCCACGACGCGCACCGAATTCACCGCGACCGAGGAGCGGGTGATCGAGCTCGTGACCGACCGGCTGAACGTGGCGCTGCAGGTGGCGTGGCGCGACCTGATGGCCCTGACCTTCACCGTGGTCAGCCGCGAGGAATCGATGCAGTTCGCCTCGTTCGTGGATGGCGAGGACATGGTGGTGAACTGCTCCTTCATGGTGCAGTTGCCCAACACCGAGCCTGCGAGCTTCGACATCCTCTATCCGCTCCAGACGCTGAAGCCGATCTCGTCGCAGCTGCGCTCGCGGATGCAGTCGGATTTCGTGGACGACGACCGGAGCTGGCGCGAGAAGCTGGAACGGGCGATCCTGTCCATCCCGCTCACCCTCTCGGCGCGGCTCTGCGAGCCCGAGGTGCCGCTGCGCCAGCTCATGCAGATGCAGCCGGGCGATGTGCTGCCGGTGCATCTGACCGAGGCGGTGTCGCTTCTCGTCGAGGGCCAGCCCATCTTCGAGGCGGCTCCCGGCGAGCGCGGCGGGCAGGCCGCGCTGAACCTGACGCGCCGCCATGTGCGGAGCTAGGCTTGCGGCGCCGGGCCGGCAGATCCGGCCCGCGGCACGCGCCCGGCCGCGCTCTCGCCCCGTGCCGTCGATCCGCGGCGCCGAGGCGATGCCGCCCCGGATCGTCTTTCTCACCCTGACACCGCGGCCCTGCCGCCCCTTCCCATCGGAGCCCGCATGACCGACGCGACCCGCCCCCTTGCCGACCGTCTCGGCGCCGAGAACCTGCGCCTTCTGGAGAATATCGGCGTGCGTCTGACCGTCGAGGTCGGCCGCACCGAAATGACGATCCGCGATCTCCTCCGCCTGTCCGAGGGCTCGGTGGTGGAGCTCGACCGGCTGGCGGGCGACCCGCTCGACGTGCTGGTGAACGGCACCCCCATCGCCAAGGGCGAGGTGGTGATGGTGGGCGAGCGGTTCGGCATCCGCTTCGGCCAGATCATCGAGCCCGAGAAGCGCGCCGAAAGCCTCTGACGCGGGCGGATCCTCATGCGGGCGGCACCATTCCCAAGCGGAGCTGACCGCGCGTCCGCCTGCTGATCCTCACGCGGGCGGGCGGCACGGATGTTGCAGCGGAGGGGGACCTGCATCCCCGGAGTGACCCGTTGGACATCCTGCGCCCCGATCAGATCCTGACCCTCGGCCTCTTCCTCGGGCTTCTGGGACTCCTGTGGCTCGTCGTGAAGCTGAAGGCCCCCGGCATTTCGCGCTTCGCCAGTGGCGGGCGGCTGCGCGTGGCCGAGGCCGCGGCGCTCGGGCCGCAGGAGCGCGCCGCGATCCTCGCCGTGGACGGGCGTGAATTTCTCGTGCTGACAAGCAAGGGCGCGGCTCCCGTCGTGCTGCCGCTGGAGGGCCGGGCATGACGAGGCGCAATCCGATGCGGCGTGAAATGCCCTCGCCTGCCTGCCCGGGGCACCGGCGCGCGACCCCTCGTCAGGCCATCGAGACCGGAGCCCGGCAGATGCGCGCCGCGCCCTGTCGGCCGAACCGGCCGGGCAAGGCTCGGGCGCCCCGCGCGGCGCGGATGATGGCGCTGGCCGGCAGTGCGCTGGCGGCGGGTCTTCTTCTGGCCGGATCGGCGGCGGCCGCGGGCTTTCCGGCGATCACGGTGACGGAAGGGACCGGCGGCACGAGCTATTCGCTCTCGCTCCAGATCCTCGCGCTGATGACGGCACTGACCGTGCTGCCCTCGCTCGTCCTCGGCATGTCGGCCTTCACCCGGATCATCATCGTGCTGTCCATCCTGCGTCAGGCGCTCGGCACCCAGCAGACGCCACCGAACCAGGTGCTGATCGCGCTCGCGCTGTTCCTCACCTTCTTCGTCATGCAGCCGACGCTCGGCGCGCTGTACGAGCAGTCGCTCTCACCCTTCCTCGATGGGCAGATCGAGGCCCAGCCCGCCATCGAGCGGGGCGGCGCGATCATGAAGGACTTCCTGATCGCCAACACGCGGCAGAACGACCTGCTGATGTTCTCGGACCTCGCCGGCGCCGGGCCCTATGCCGAACCTACGGAGGTGCCCTTCTCGACGCTCCTGCCCGCCTTCATGACCTCGGAGCTGAAGACCGCCTTCCAGATCGGCTTCCTGCTGTTCCTGCCCTTCCTCGTCATCGACATGGTGATCGCCTCGATCCTGATGGCGCTCGGCATGATGATGCTCTCACCCATGCTGGTCTCGCTGCCCTTCAAGCTGCTGCTCTTCGTGCTGGTCGACGGATGGGCGCTGACGGTGGGCTCGCTCGCCGCGACCTACGGGGGGCAGTGATGGATTTCGACGGCAGCATCGAGCATCTGCGGCTGGCCTACTGGAACATCCTGCTGACCGCAGGCCCTGTCCTCGGCGTGGCGCTGGCCGTGGGCCTTGTCATCGGCATCCTGCAGGCGGCGACCTCGATCAACGAATCCACGCTGAGCTTCGTGCCGAAGCTCGCCATCGTGCTCCTGACCATGGCGCTTGCCTCGAGCTTCATGCTCACGCGGATGACGGACTATTTCGCCTTCGTCTTCGAGACGATCGCCACGATCCGCTGATGGAGAGCGCCGCCGCCCTGCCCGCGCTGGAGTTGCCCGGCCTCCTGTCGCTCCTGACCGGCGCCTTCGTGGCGAGCCTGCGGATCGGGGCCTTCCTCATCGCCTCGCCCGCCTTCGGCGGCCGCTTCGTGCCGCTGCCCGTCAGGATCGTGGCGACGGTGATCCTCACCCTGCCGGTGCTGGGCCGGGTGGAGCTGCCCCCGCCGGAGGAGCTGGCCTCGCTCGCGGCCATCCCCCTCATGATGCAGGAGATCGCGGTCGGCCTGTCGGCGGGGCTCGTGCTGACCATCCTCTTCTCGGCCGCGGCCCTCGCCGGAGACCGGATCGCCTCGACCGCCGGTCTGGGCTTCGCCGCGCAGATCGATCCGTCGGCGGGCGGGCAGACGCCGGTCGTGGCGCAGATCTTCGGGCTGGCGCTGACCACGGTCTTCCTTGCCCTCGACGGCCATCTGACCGCGCTCGACATCCTCCTGCGCAGCTACGAGAGCCTGCCGCCGGGCGCGCCCTTCGCCCCGGGGCGCTTCCTCGAGGCCGGCATCGGCGCGGGCGGGCGCATGTTCCTCCTCGGCCTCCAGATCATGATGCCGGTCGTGGCGGCGCTCATCCTCATCAACGTCACGATCGGGATCGTCACCCGCTCGGCGCCACAGCTCAATGTCTTTTCCTTCGGCTTCCCCGTGACCATGTCGGCCACGCTGATCCTGCTGTTCCTGACCGCGCCCGGCACGATGGGCGCCTTCTCGGGGCTGGTCGAGGAGAGCCTCACCGCGCTGGCGGGCCTTCTGGGGGTCGTCCATGGCCGAGGGTGACGACGGGCAGGAGAAGACCGAGGAGCCGACCCAGAAGCGGCGCGAGCAGGCGCGCGAGGACGGCTCCATCGTCACCTCGAAGGAGGTTTTCGTTTTCGCCACGCTCGCGGGCGGGCTCGCGCTCCTGATGATGATCGAGGGGCTGCTGCCCGCGCTGGTGCGGGGCTGGTCGGGCTATCTGGTGATCGAGCCGGGCGCGGATCTCGAGCGGATCGCGATGGTGCGTCTGGGTCAGGCCTGGCGCGAGGTGCTGATCGCGGGGCTCGTCGTGTCTGTGCCGCTTCTGGCCCTCGTGCTGCTCGTCCAGTCCGCGATGGGCGGCATCAATTTCTCGACCAAGGCGCTGAGCTTCAAGGCGAGCCGGATCAATCCGGCGGCCGGTCTGAAGCGCATGGTCTCGCTCAAGGCGCTGGTGGAGCTTGCCAAGGCCGTGGCCAAGGTCGCGCTCCTGATCGGGGTGGCGGTGCTCGTGCTGCGCGACGAACTCTCGCCCCTCGATCGGCTCTGGACGGCGGCGCCGGGAGATGCGGCGGCGGTGCTCGGCGCGGGTCTGATCCGGCTCGTCTCGGCGCTTCTCATCGTGCTCGCCGTCATCGGCGGGCTCGATCTCGTCTGGCAGGCCTGGAGCCTGACCAATTCCATGAAGATGTCGCGGCAGGAGCTGAAGGAGGAGTCGAAGGAGTCGAACGGCTCGCCCGAGGTGAAGGGCCGGATGCGGCGGATGCAGATGGAGGCCTCGCGCAACGGGGCGAGGCGCCGCGCGGCCCTCGACGACGTGCCGCAGGCGACCGCCATCGTGACCAACCCGACCCATTTCGCCGTCGCGCTCCGCTATGTGCCGGGCGAGACCCCGGCCCCGGTGATCCTCGCGATGGGCAAGGGGCCGATGGCGCTCGACATCATCGAGCGCGGGCGGAAGGCAGGCATCGGCACGCTGCGCATCCCCCTCCTTGCCCGCGCGCTCTATTTCACCGGCGACATCGGGCAGGAGATCCCGGACGGGCTCTATGGCGCGGTGGCGGTGGTGCTGGCCCACGTCTACCGGCTCGACCGCGGCGAGGCGGCGGAGATGCCCGACGTCGATGTGCCCGAGGGGCTCGCTTTCGACGAATTCGGCCGGCCGATGTGACGGCGCCTTTGGCGCAGAACTTGCAGGTTCCGCGCAACGACGGAGAGCAGGCGATGACGGAAGAGACCGACGACCCCCTCAGCGATGGCATCGCGCGCGCGCTCGGCGCCGCGAGCGCGGCCAACGATGCCGCGCAGGATCTCGATCTGCTTCAGGCCGAGCATCGCGCCTTCATGGAGCGGATGATCCGCGGGCAGAAGCGGATGCAGGCCCTGTGCCTCGGCGCGCTGGCCGGGGCCGGCGTGGCGGTCCTTCTGGGCGGGCTCGTCTATTTCCGCTCGGTCGCCGATCTGCGCGACGCCTCCGCGATTCAGGCGCAGGCGGGCGAGCTGATGGTCACGCGACTGACCGAGCTCGGCGAGGCCATCGGCAAGGTGGAAGGGCTGGCCGACCGGATCGAGGCGCAGGAGGCCACGCTCAAGACGGCCATCGAGGCGGTGGGCGACCGGGTCGCCGGCGATCTCGAGACCTATGCCGCCGATGCGGGCGCCATGGGGCCGCAGTTCGCCACCGCGATCCAGAGCCATGTGGACGAGGGCCTGGCCGCCACGCGCGAGGCGCTCGTCACGGCGCTCGGCGAGGTGGATGTCTCGCTGCGCCGGGCCATCGAGAGCGGCGCAGGCGCGAGCCCGGAGATCCGCGCGCTGATCGGCGAGATCCGCGCCGAGCGGGCGCCGGCGCGCAAGCCCGCGGCGAAGGCGCCGAGCCGCCCTGCCAAGGCCGCGCCCCGCCCGGCCCCGAAAGCGGCCGACAATCCGATCCGTTATCCGTGAGGTGCCCATGACCGACACGACCTGCCTGCAGCTCTCGCAGCTCCTGCCCGCCGGGCGCGCCCTGCATCTGCGCCCCGGCGACCGGCTCTGCCGGATCAACGGCCTGCCCTTCACGGGCGGCGCGGAGGCTTTGGCGGAGCGGTTCGCCGCCGCAAGACCGCTGGCGCTCGGCTTCCGGCGGGGTGAGGCCGACGTCACCCTGCTGGCCGAGACCCCGGCACTCGGCCGGTGGGAGAGCGTGCCCGCGCCCGTCCTGCCCGAGGGCCCGCGCCTGCATCCCGAGGTGCTGCGGAACTGGGAGGTGCTGGCGGCGCCGGACGCGACCTACGATCTCCAGCCGCTGTCGGGGGTCACGCTCGCCTGGCTCGCGACCCCGCTCTGGCTTCTGCAGATGCGGCTCTGGGGGCTTGCGGCCGCGCTCGCCGCGGCGGTGGCGCTGGCCTTCGCGGTTGCGCCCTGGCTTGCGGCCGGCGTTCATCTGCTGGCCGCCGTGCATGTGGGGCGCGCGGGCCCGGCCTATGTGCGGGCGGATCGCAAACTGCGGGGGCTCCTGCCGGTGGCCACGCTGGCCGCGGGCAGCGAAGCCGAGGCCCATGCGGCATGGCTGAGGCTCGCGCCGAACGCGCGCTTTCTCTTCGCGCGCGCCCTGCCTCTGCCCGCGCCGGCCTCGGCCTGAGACGGCTCAGAGCGCGCCGGTGACGATGGCCTGACGGCGGCGCTGCACCGACGAGGGGATGTTCAGCTGCTCGCGATATTTGGCGACGGTGCGCCGGGCAAGCGTCACGCCCTCGTCGGAAATGATCTTTGCGATCGCATCGTCGCTCAGCGGATCGTCGGGCGATTCCGCCTGCACGAGCTGGCGGACGCGGTGCCGGACAGCGGCGGCCGATCCCGCCGTGTCGCCCTCGCGGGCGGCCAGCGCTGCGGTGAAAAACGACTTCAGCGGGAAGGTGCCCTGCGGCGTGGCGATCATCAGCCCCGAGCTCACCCGGCTGACGGTGCTTTCATGCACGCCCACCGCATCGGCCACCTCGCGCAGCGTCATGGGCGCCATGCGCGCCAGCCCCTCCTCGAGGAAGCCGCGCTGCCGGCGGACCACCTCGGCGCCGATCTTGAGCGTGGTCTGGTTGCGATGCTCGACGGCCCTTGCAAGCCATTTCGCGACCGACAGCCGCTCGCCCACATAGGGCGCGGCCGTCCGGGCGAAGCCTTCCGCCGCGTCCGAGCGCACCACGACGGACGGCAGCGTCGAGCGGTTCAGATCCACTCGCCAGCCTTCGGCGCCGCGGCTGACCACCAGATCCGGCGGTCGCTGGGGCGGAGGGGCGGCATCGAACAGCGCGCCCGGCTTGGGATTGAGACCGCGCAGGCTGCGCAGCACGGCCTTCAGATCCTCCATCCCGCAGCCGCAAGCGCGGCACAGGCCCTTGAGATCGGCCGCAGCCAGCAGCGGGAGATGCGCGAGAACGGCGGCGAACAGCGGGGTGAGCAGCCCCTGCTCTTCCGCCTGAAGCTGCAGGCATTCGGCAAGCGTGCGCGCAAAGAGCCCTGCGGGTTCGATCTTCTGAAGCCGGGCGAGCAGCGCCTCGGCCGCCTCGAGCGACAGGCCCGCGCGGAAGGCAAGTTCCTCCATCGGGCGACCGAGCCAGCCCCAGGGTTCGAGCGCGTCGAGAAAGACCTGGGCGGCCGCCGCTTGCGGGGCATCGAACCCCAGACGCGCGATCTCGGCCGCCACATGCACATAGAGCGACGGCCCCGGATCGGCGGCAAGCCCTGCCACGCGGTCCCAGTCCTCGGGTGCGGTCTTGCCCAGAGGAGCGGACGGCACCGGCGCCGGCGGCAGGCGCAGTTCGATGAAAGGGTTTTCCTCCGACTGGCTCTCGATGAACGAGGACAGTTCGGCGTTCGGCATCTGCAGCAGGCAGATGGCCTGCTGGAGCTGTGCCGTCACCACGAGCGACTGGCGCTGTGCGAAGCTCTGTGCGGTGTAAAGCTGCATTCCCGGCGTCATCCCCACCCTGTCGTAGGAACAGAGTGGCGGAAAATGGCCGGCCGGGCAAAATTTCAGTTTGACAGGGGTAAAATGACGGCGGTTCGACGCGAGACCTGCCGCCGCGGCGGCCAAGTGCTTGTCGCGAAAGCCCTCCGCCCCTGTGCGGGCGGAGGGCCGATGCGGTGCCGTCGGTTTTCCGTCAGCCGCGGAGCAGACTCAGGACGTTCTGCTTCGAGGAGTTCGCCTGCGCCAGCATCGCCGTCGAGGCCTGGCTCAGGATCTGCGAGCGGGCGAGGTTCGTCGATTCCGCCGCGAAGTCGGCGTCCATCACCTGCGACTTGGCGGCCTGCACGCTGGTCGAGATGTTGGTCAGGTTCGAGATCGTCGAGTCGAGGCGGTTCGAGACCGCACCCAGTTCCGAGCGCGACTGGCTGATCTTCGAGAGCGCCACGTCGATCACACCGATGGCGGCCGACGCACCTTCGGCCGTGGACAGGTCGATCTCGGCCACCGAGCTGAGTTCCGAACCCTCGTTGGCGTTGGCGAAGTGGGCGGTGGCGCTGCCCGAGACCGAGGCCGCAACCGAGAAGGACTTGGTCGAGACGAGGTCCACCTGCCCGGTCACGCCGGCGCTCTTGTTCGTGCCGAAGCCGATGTCCACGTTGGTGGCGGTGGCGGTGCCATCGGATTTCAGCGCGGTCACCTTGAAGTCGGCCGTGGTGGAGGAGACGCTCGTCAGCATGATGTCATCGCCGTTCGCGTCGGTGAGAACGATCTTGCTGTTGTCGTCCTTGGCCATGGCGGCGGTGATGCCGGTCTGACCCGAGACCGCGTTGATCGCGTCGCGCAGGCCGCGGACGTCGGACGCGTCGGTGATGCTCACGTCGCCGATCGAGACCTCGTTGCCATCGGCGGTGCCGATCTTGAAGGTCACCGTGTCGCCCTTGGTGAAGCCCGACAGCTGCGCCTTGGTGGTGGCCGTGGCCTCGACGCCGGTGCTCGAGGTCTTCTTGTTGATGGATTCGGCCAGCGTGCGCGCGGAGTCGCCCGCCGCCGTCGTGATCTTGTCGCTGCCGGCGAAGCCCGTGATCGTGATGTCGGTCGAGGCGGCGATCGTCGTGTCGGTGAGGGCCGCGTCGGCCACGACGGTCGAGGCGCTGGAGATCTTGTGGGCGCCGATGTCGGTGGCCGCGGCGCTGTCCACGTTGATCGCCATGGTCTGGCCCGAGTCGGCTCCGATCTGGAGCTGCTTGCCGGTGAAGGAGCCGTCGAGCACCTTCATGCCGTTGAAGGTCGTGGATTCCGCCACGCGGTTGATCTCGGCGATCAGCTGCTTGCCTTCGGCCGCGAGCGACCCGCGGTCGGCGGCGGTGTTGGTGTCGTTCGAGGACTGAACGGCCAGTTCGCGCAGACGCTGGAGCATCGAGGAAACCTCGACGTGCGCGCCTTCGGTCGTGTCCACGAGGTTCTTGCCGTCCTGCGCGTTCCGGATCGCCTGATTGAGACCCATGACCTGTGCGGTCATCTTCTCGCCGATGGCCATGCCGGCCGCGTCATCCTTGGCTGCGTTGATGCGCAGGCCGGTGGAGAGGCGCGTCATGGCCGTGTTGAACTGGTCGTTCACCTTGGTCATGTTGGCCTGAGCCGCGATGGCACCGATGTTCGTGTTGATCGTCGTCATGGGTTGACCCTCCTGATCTCGCGTCGCTCGCCTCGCGGCGCTCTGTCCCCTTCAACGGCCGGCCGGAGAAACTTTTAGCGCCCCTCCCAAAAATCCGCGGCAGGCGGAGGCTGCCCTTTGACAGCCGTTCGGACAAGGCCGTCGCGGCCTGCGGCAGCTTGCATCCTTCTTGCAGGGGCGGGCTAAAGCCCTGCGGACACGCGCCGTTAATCCGGGGGTAGAGCGCAAGGAGCATCCCATGGCGACGGACTGGCTGAACGCCCTCGGTGCATCGGGCTCGGGCCTGAACATCCGCGAACTGGCGACGAGCCTCGTCACGGCGGACACGGCGGTGAAACGCACGACCGCCGAGAAGAAGATCGAGGCGACCGAGGTCTCGATCTCCGCCCTGGGCAAGGTGCGCGCGCAGTTCCAGTCGCTGTCCGAGGCAATCGGAACCGTCACGCAATCCTCCGTCCTCAAGGCCACGAGCTCCAGCTCGGCCCTCTCGATCAGCGTCACCGACCGCACGCTCGTGTCCGAACAGGTCACGGAGATCGAGGTTCTGCAGGTGGCCCAGCGTCAGGTGCTGGAGTTCGGCGGCTTCCCGGCGGCGGACGCCGCCCTCGGCGCGGGCCGGATCACCATCGACTTCGGCGTCTGGTATGCGCCCGAAGGATCGCAGGAGGCTACGAGCTTCGCGCAGAACCCCGCCCTCGCCAGTTCCTCGATCGATGTGGGCGACGGCGCCACGCTGCAGGATCTGGCGACCGCGCTGAGCGACATCCCCGGTGTGGTGGCGCGCGTGCTCGACAAGGGCGACGGGACCTTCTCGCTCGGCGTCGTATCCGAGCCGGGTGCGGGCAGCGCCCTGCGCTTCACGGTGGCCGAGGGCACGGCGGGCAACGGGCTTGCGCGCTTCGACACGACGGCCACGAACCTCGACGCGCAGGTGCAGGCGGCGACGGATACGCTCCTGACTGTCGACGGAATCACCGTCGCCCGCGGCTCGAACGAGATCACCGATCTGGTGCCGGGCGCCACGCTCACCGTGTCGGGCAAGACCTCTGGCCCCGCGGTCGTCTCGGTCAGCCGCGACAGCGCGCTGGCCGAGGCGGCCATGGCCTATATGGTCGAGGAGCTGAATGCGACGCTGAAGATCATGCGCGATGTGACGGTGCGCTCGGTCGACGGCACGGCCGCAGGCGATCTGGTGGGCGACAGCACCGTCGAGGCGCTGAAGCGGCAGTTCTCATCGCTCCTCTCGGGGCCCTTGACGGGACACGGCGAGAAACCGGTCTACCTCTCGCAGCTCGGGGTCTCGACCAACCGCGACGGCTCGCTCTCGTTCGACGAAGAGGCCTTCCAGAAGGCCTTCGCCGCGCGGCCCGAGATCTTCGATGCGATGTTCACCAACAGCTTCTCCTCGCCCACCGAAGGGGTGACGGTCACGGGTGCGCTGACCTCGAAGGCCGCCTCGGGCGACTATGCCTTCCGGCGCGATCCCGGCACCGGCGCGGTGACAGTCGCCGGCGCCGCGACCTTCGGCCTGCCGGGCACCGACGGCACCAGCAAATATATCGTTCTCTCGGGAGACATGGCGGGCCTGATCGTCACGGCGAGGGACGATGTCGCCGATGCCACCATCCGCTTCGGGCGCAGCTTCGCCTCGCAGCTCCAGTCGCTGCTCGACGGGGCGACGGAGGCGGAGGGCAGCATCGCGAAGCGCGAGGATCAGATCGGCAAGCTGGCCGCGGAGCAGGCCGAGGTGATCGAGGCGCTCGACCTGCGGGCGACGAAGCTCGAGAGCCGCTATCTGGCGCAGTTCACGGCGATGGAGCAGGCGGTCTCGCGGATGAAGAGCACCGGGACCTACCTCGAGAACCTCGTCAAATCCTGGAACAAGGACGGCTGAGGCGTCCCTGCCCGGCAGGATCGGCGCCCCTCACGCCGCGCTGCACCGCATGATGCCGAACTTCTTCATCTTCTCGATCAGCGTCGTGCGGCGCAGGCGCAGCGCATCGGCCGCACGGCTCACGCAGCCATCGCGCTTGGCCAGCGCCGCCTCGATCAGCGCCACCTCGATGTCGCGCAGATAGCCGCGCAGGTCGAGGTCGGCCCGCCCCTCGAGCATGTCATGGAACTGGCTCGGTTCGGGCAGTCCCTGCGCCTCTGGCGCAGCCGCCGGTTGCTGGCCCGCGGGCCCCTCGGGATCGGGCATGGCGAGCTGCAGAAGGTTCTCGCGCACATGGCGCGCGGTCACGATCCGGCCCGGAAAGAGCACGATGGCGCGGGCAAGCACGTTGCGCAATTCGCGCACATTGCCCGGCCACGAATGCCCGGCGAGCGCCCGCAGCGCGCTGGTGTCGAAATGCGGCAGATCCAGTGCCGGATCCCGCGCCAGCTGATCCTCCAGCATCCGCGCGAGGATCAGCGGAATGTCCGAGGCGCGCTCGCGCAGGTCGGGCAGTTCGAGCGGAAAGACGTTGATGCGGTAGTAGAGATCGCAGCGAAAGCCGCCCGCCGCCACCTGCGCGTCGAGGTTGCGGTGCGTGGCCGTCACGAGGCGGAAATCGACCTCGATCTCGCTGGTGCCGCCCACGCGCGAGATGCGGCGGCTTTCGAGAACGCGGAGCAGCTTGGCCTGCAGCGCCAGCGGCATGTCCCCGATCTCGTCGAGAAAGAGCGTGCCGCCGTGGGCCATCTCGATCCGGCCGATCCGCTGCCGGTCGGCGCCGGTAAAGGCGCCCTTCTCATGGCCGAAAAGCTCGGATTCGAGCAGGTCCGCCGGAATGGCGGCGCAGTTGACCGCGATCAGCGCCCCGCCGCGGCCCGAGGCCCGGTGCAGCGCCTCGGCGGCCAGTTCCTTGCCGGTGCCGGTCGATCCCCGCACGAGGACGGGCGCATCGCTGACGGCGACCGCGGCGATCAGTTGCTTCACCCGGCAGATCGAAACCGACTCGCCCGGGATCACCCGATTGATGAGGCCGGCAGGAGGGGGAAGCGGGCGGGAGCGGGCGCCCTCGGGCGAGAAGTGACTGGTCATGCGGCGGGGCCATGCCTCAAAAATGGTTAACTGATCCTCAAGATCGTCGACCTGCGCCCATGCTGCAACTGCATCAATGGCTTGTCCGAACGGATAAAAGCAGGGGTCACGCCCGAGAGACAGAGGCACTATCCTTTTGGACAGGTATGCGCCTCACGGTTGCATTGCGAGCAGGTCGCGGAAGGACTGGACCGCGTGGAACCGGGCGCGCAGGCGCTGCGGAAGGTCCGCCTCGGCGAGGAGGTCCGGGGCGGCTGCGCGAAGCTCCAGAGGCCCCTGCGAGGGAATGTCGGAGGCCGCCCGGGGCAGCCCTCCCTGCGTCTCGCCGAGGCTCACCATCGGCTGCGGAGCCAGCACGAGGAGGCCCTGCACGCGCGCGGCGGCGAGGGTCGCCTCGTCGGGCAGGTCCGTCGCGGCCTCGGCCAGACGCGATCCGCCGCGCTCGGCCTCGACCTTGGCGAGATAGGCCGCGCCGCGCCCGCGATCGGCCGAATGATAGGCCGCCGTCGCCGCCTCCCACGAGCCGAGACGGGCGCGGAGTTCGCGCAGGAAGCGCGCCGCATGGCGGGTGTTGCGCACAGGATCGATCATCTCGTCGGCCGAAGCGAAGGCGGGCGCATGCCAGCGCCAGTTGAGCTGCATGCAGCCCACGTCGATGTTGGACACGCCCGAGGCGACCGTCGACTTGAGCATGCGCACCGCCTCGGCCCGGGTCTCGAAGAACATGCCGCGCCCACCCTGGTTCAGCGTCCAGGGCCAGGCGCGCCCGCCCCGGCCCGATTCCACGCGGGCAATCGCCTCCATCAGCCCCTCGGGTATGCCGGCCTCGGCACCGGCCCGGGCCGCGAGCGTCTCGCAGACCTCGTCCGCCGCGAGCGCGGGGGCGGCCAGAAGCGTCAGGATCAGGACGAGCGCGAACCTCATGCCCGTCGCGGGCAAGGGCCGTGCCATCCGGCCCTAGCGCAGGTAATCGAACAGGCTGCGGTTGGCGATCTTGACATAGGTCTGCTGCGCCGCCTCCTGCGTCAGGAGAAGCTGCTGCAGCCGCGTGACCGCCTCGGCCACGTCGAGATCCTCGAGCCCGCCGATGGCCGTTGCGATTCGGGTCTGCCGGGTCCTGATCGCGTCCGCCTGCGTGTCGACAGAGGCGGCGAACGCGCCGGCGCGGGCCCGCTGCTCGGCCATGTGGCTCACGGCGGCATCGAAAGCGTCGGTCAGCGAGGCCGCGTCGAACCGCGCGGGCATGATCCAGCCGCCCTTGTCATCCGCGCTGGTGAAGGTTGCCAGCACGTCGCGCGGGTCGTCGCTGCGGCTCATGTCCGAGACCGTGATGCGGCCCACGGCGCCCAGGACGAGGGTCCCGTCCGGTTCCTCCGTGGCGGTGACGCCGGTCTGGGCCGAGGCCGCATTGATGGCGGCAAGGGCCGAGCCCGGCAGCCGCTGCTCGATCTCGACCGAGCCCCCCGGGCCCGTCAGGGTGAAGCGCACCGTGGCCGGGGCCGGAGGGGCTGCCAGAGAGAGCCGCGCCGTGTCTTCCGCGCTGCGCTGCGGGCTGGAATGTGCCAGCGGCACCGACAGGGTTGCCACCAGATCGTCGGCCAGATCGAAGACGCTGCGCGGCCCCGCCTCGGTCGGCACCGCCATGAAGACCTCGGCGCCGCCGAGGCTGGTGGCCACGCGCAGCGTCTCGGAGAGCTGGGCCACGGGCTGCCCGTCGTTGCCCGCGAATCGGACCGCGTCGCCCTCCTTCACGAAGGCCGGGCCCGCGGCATAGCCCGCAAAGAGGCCCTGCCCCATCGCATCCTTGCGGTTGGCCAGCGCGAAGAGCGCCTCGCGGGCCGACTCGGCCACGATCCGCAGACCGGCCCGCCCCTCGTCGGAGAGCGTCGGATTGCCGGCCTGCAGCACGACATCCTTGAGCTCGCGCATCCGCGCCGCGACCTCGCCCAGCGCCACGTCGGCATGGGCCAGCCGGTCCGCGGCCGAGCTGGCATTCGCGCCGTAGCGCCCGAGCGTGGCTTCCATCTCCTTCGCGGCCGAGAGCTGCACCGCGCGGGTGGGATCGGCGGACGGGCGCGGGTCGCGCACCTCCGAGGCGATACGGGCCTGCAATGTGCCGATCTCGGTCTGAAGGCGCGAGAAGTTGCGGCTGGCAAGCGTGGCGAAGAGGGTGGTTCCGAGGGTCATGGCCGCCTCACAGCGCGTTCAGGAGGGTTTCGAACAGGGTTTGCGCCACCGAGAAGACCTGCGAGGAGGCCTGATAGGCCTGCTGCTGCTCGATGAGCCGGGCGGCTTCCTCGTCGAGGTTGACCGCGCTCGCCGCCGCAGAAGCGCGTTCGGCCACCTCGAGCGCCGCCGCGGTCGAGGAGACGCGCCCGGCGGCGGCCTTGGCCTGCGTGCCGATCCGGGTCTGGAGCTGCATGTAATCCGCCCCGTAGCCGCCCTGACCGGTGGCGGGATCGCCCGAGGCCAGCGCCACCAGCCGGTCGAGGATCTCGCCGCCGCCCGAATTGCCGGTGGCGGGCGTCAGGGTGAACCGGTCGCCGGTGGCGAGCGTGCCCGTCAGCGTGATGCGGTAGCCGCCCACCGTCACCGACCCGTCCGCGCCCAGCGTGCGGCTGCCGATGGAATGGCCGGTCGCCGTGTCGAAGAGCTCGACCTGCCGGCTGGCCGCATCGGTCACCCGCAGCTCGACGGCGGCCGGTGTAGGTGGCGGAGGCGCCTCATCGAGGGAGCCTGCAAGACGGAGCGTGCCCGTGCCGGTCATGACGACGATCAGATCCTCGTCGGGCAGATCGGTAAGGGTCAGCCGCTGGCCCGCCAGCGCCTGCGCCTCGGCCGAGGCCGCGACGGGCGCGCCGGTGGTGGAGGTGAGGACGAGCGCGCCCTGCGACACCGCCACCGAGACGCCTTCGGTGGCAAGCCCCGCCGCCCGCGCCCCGGCCTGGGGCGGCACGCGCAAGGCCCCGGCTGCCGCCGGAACCTCCAGCACCAGACGCCCCGCCCCGTCCCAGCCCGCGCTGCCGGGGAAGCCCGCCGGCACCGCGATGCCGCCCGCGCTTGCGGTCAGGCTGTAGAGGGTGCCGCCCAGCTCGATGTCGAAGCTCGCGGGCAGCGCGGCGGGATCCGCGGGCTGACCGGTGAGGGTCGAGACCGGTGCGTCGGCCGCCGCCAATCCGAAGGCCGCGGCCGCCCCGCTCTCGATGCGCAGGCCCGCGCCGTCGAGCGAGCCAGCCGCCTGGATGACCAGCCGGTTCGTCGCGTCGAAGGCGGCCGTGAGCAGTCCCGGCTCGCCGCCATCGACCGCGACCGCCCCACCCGTCATGCGCAGCGTGTAGCTCTGCCCCTCGTAGGAGACCGAGACGCTGCGCCCATCGGCGGGCAGCGCCGCGACGGGGCCGCCGGTCAGCGTCGCCGCCGGGGCTTCGGCGCGCAGGAGAGCCGCAAGCGCCGAGGCCACGCCGGCCCCGTCGCTCACGCCCGCCGCCGCGGCATCGAGTGTCACCGTCCGGCTGCCCACCGTCATCGCATAGTGCGCGGAACCCGCCTGCGCGAAGGTGCCGTCCGCCGAGAGCCCCTCCCCGTCGAAGGCGGGATCGTAGGTGAAGCCGTAGGTCTGAACACCGCCTGCCCCGCTCACGCCGCGCGAGACGAGGCCGCCGCTCATCGGATCCACGGCCGCATCCTGCCGCACGCCGCCCAGATCGGCCGAGAAACCGCTCGCCGACGAGAGCCGCAGCTCGCCCGTGAAGCGCGCGCTGTCGGCCGTGCCCGACAAGGTGAGGGGCGCGCCCGAGGGACTGCCCTCGGCGTCCGTGCCCTGCAGCGTGACGGCGGCCCCGGCCGTGTGGCGGAGTCCCACGATCCCGATATCCGCCCCCCCGTCCTGAACGAGGAGGAGCCGCGCCCCGTCCGGCGACAGCTCGGCCCGCACGCCGGTGGCCGCGCTCACCGCATTGACCGCCAGCGCCAGCGCGTCCATGCGCCCGCCCGCCACGGCGCCGCTGATGCGCACGGGCGAGAGGTTGGTGCCGGTGAGCGCGAAGCTCAGCGTGCCGTCGGCGGGTGCCTCGATCGTGACGCCGGTGCGGGCCTCGGCCTCGATGCCAGCCCCGAACGCGTTGATGGCCTGCGCCATCTCGGCCGCCGAGGCACCCGCAGGCAGCTGCACCGGGAGGGGAAGGCCCCCGGCCGCTTCGAGCGTCAGGCTCGGGAGCGCGGATGCGGGAGGCAGAAGGCCCGAACTGCCGGCCACCGGATCGGCGGGATGGAGCGACAACACACGTTCGCCCGGCAGGATCGCGCCCGCGATCCCGGTTCCACGATAGCCGGTGCCTCCGGCACCGTTCAGCGTCGAGGCGTCGTAGACCGCGCCCGGCAGGAAGCCGTTGGCCTCGGTCAGCAGAAGCGCGGCCTCCTCGGCCGTGAGCGCGGTGCCTGCGATGTGGCGTCCGTCCCGCGTGATGATCTGGATCGTCCCGCCCGCGGGCTCGGCGGCTGTCAGACTGCCTGCGACGGTCCCGGCGGATCCCGTCACGCTGGCGCCGGCATCGAAGTCGCCCTGCCCCAGCATCAGCGTGAAGCGCCCCGTGCTGCCGCTGGCCGTGACGCCCAGCTCGGCGAGGGTCTGCCCGCCGGTGCTCACAGCCCCGGCATTCAGCGCCGCGGCCAGAGTGGCCGGGTCCGTCGCGCCCAGCGCCGTCAGATCGAAACTGTGGACCGTGCCGCCGATCGAGAAGGAGAGCGTCGTGGCGCCCGCCGCGGCAGGGTCGGACAGGAGGAATTCCTGCTGCGACTGGCTGCCGAGGCTCGCCAGCGTGACCGAGCCCGTTCCGGCCGGAATGTGACCCACCACGCCCGCACGGATCAGCGTCGCGGCATCGGCCCCGCCCGCGTCCGTCAGCAGGCCGCCCAGCGATCCGGTGGCGGGGAGCGTGGAGGTCACCGGCACGAAGCTCGCCTGCGCCGACCCCGCATTGCCGCTGGCGGCCGAGACGATATAGGGCGCCGCGGCCGCGATCTGGCGGGTGTCGGTCAGCAGGAAGCGCATGTCGAGCGCCCGCCCTTGGCGCGGCGAGACCGTCAGACGGTCTCCATCCATGGCCGCGCCGGTCATCTGCAGCGTGAGGCCCGGCAGGGCCAGCGTCTCGGCGCCGCTGCCGAGGAGCGTGCCCCCGGCATCGTAGGCGTGCCAGAGCCCCGCCGCGGCATCGTGCAGCAGCGTGAGCGGGCCGGGCGCCGTGGCGATGTCGAAGGCCACCACCGAAGCGCCGCCCGTGCCCCGGTTGCCCGCGTCGGCCGCCACCTGCCAGCCCTCGAGCGCGAAGAGATCGCCCCCCCGGGCCCCGGACTGATCGATCCCCTGCGCGTGCACCGTGTTCATCTCGGCGACCAGCTGGCGCGCGAGCGCATCGAGCTCGGCCGCCGCATTGTCCACCGCCGAGAGCGCCGACGCATAGCCCTGCAGGCTGCCCCCGGTGATCTGGCGGCTCTGGAGCGTGGCGCCTGCCCGCGTGACTTCGAGCACGAGACCGCCCGCCTCGGCCACGCCGAGCGTGCTCGCCGCCGTCCCCTCGAGCAGCAGCGGCCCGCCCGGCGCCGAGCCGAGCGTCACCGTGGTGCGGCCCAGAGCATCGAAGCTGGCCTGGACCCCCACCGTCCGCGAGAGCTCGCCGAGGAGCCTGTCCCGCTCGTCCAGCAGCGGGTTCAGCGCCGATTGCTGCGCGCCGGTCATGCGCCCGTTCAGCTCGGCCAGCTGCCGCAGGGTCTGCGAAGCCTCGGCGGCCGTCTGCCCGGCGAGCCCCGCCACCTCGTCGCGGAGCCCCGCGAGCCCGCTTGCCACGGTGGTGAAGGAACTGGCCAGCGTCTGGCCCGCCGCCAGCACCACCTGCCGCAGCGCACTGTCGCGCGGCGTGGCGCCGAGCCCGTTGAGTGCGTCGAAGAAGCCCGTCAGCGCCTCGGGCACGCTGCCCGCCCCGGCCAGAAACAGGCTCTCGAGCGCGCCGGCGGTGGTGTCGAGCGTTTCGGCCGAGGCGGCGGCGCCTTCGGCCGTGCGCAGCCGCTGCGCCACCAGCCCGTCGAAGGCCCGGCGCACGTCCTCGACCCGCACCCCCTGCCCCGAGGTCGCGGCGCTCGTCGGGCTGATCTGCCCGCCCGGCACCTGCGCCAGAACCGCCTCGCGGCGGACGTAGCCTTCGGTGTTCACGTTGGCGATGTTCTCGGCCGTGACGGAGAGGGCCGAGCGGTAGGACAGGAGACCCGAACGGGCGATGTCGAGGATGGACAAGGGTCAGGTCTCCCGGACGGCTCTGGCGGGAAGGAGGGGCAGGCCCGCGGCGGTCCTCGGCCACCGGCCCGGACGGTTGCGGAGCGCCACCGGAACGCCGTTGCCGGTCACGACTTGCCGTCCCTGACGAGAGGGGCGAACTGGCGCTCGATCGCGTCGGCGATGCCCAGCCCCGCGCGCCCGGCCGAGCTTTTTGCAAGCTCCATGTCGAGCATGTCGCGCGCCGTATCGACGCCGGACGAGCCCAGGAGATCGCCGCCCGGAAGACCCGCGCGACCGGCCTTCAGAAGCTGCGTGAGAAAGAGCGACTCGAACCCCTCGGCCGCCTGCCGCAGATCCTCGCGGCCCGCGGGCTGGGCGCGGCTGCCGGAGAGCGACAGCGGGGTCAGGGACTGAAGCTTCAGATCCATCAGATCACCACCAGTTCGGCGCGCAGCGCCCCCGCCTCGCGAAGCGCCTCGAGGATCGCCACGAGGTCCGACGGGCTTGCCCCCACCGCATTGATCGCATCGACGAGCGAGCTCAGCGAGACGCCGGGATCGAAGACGAAGGCCTTGGCCGGCTCCTCGACCACCTGAACTTGGCTGTCGGGCGTCACCACCGGCTCGCCCGGCGCCACCACGGTCGCATTGTTGCCCACAACCACGCTCGCGCCCTGCGAGACGCGCTGATCCTCGGTCACGCGGACGGTGAGCGAGCCGTGGGTGACGGCCGCGGGCGTCACCTTCACCGTGCCGCCGATGACGACGGTGCCGGTGCGGGCATTGACCACCACCCTGGCCACGGGCGGCGCGGGGTCGACCTCGACATTCTCGAGCAGGCTCATGAAAGACACGCGCCGCGCGGGATCGGCCGGCGCGCGCACCCGGATCGAGGTCCCGTCGAGCGCCACCGCCACGTCGGGACCGAAGGTGCGGTTCACACCCTCCGCCACGGCCGCCGCGGTGGAGAAGTCGCCGCGGTTGAGGTTCAGCACCAGATGGTCCGTCTCGAGGAAGGGCGTCTCGACCATCTTCTCGACCATGCCGCCGCGGGGCACGCGGCCCACGGTCGGGATGTTCACGGTGAGCGAGGAGCCATCCTTGCCCTCGACGCCGAGCCCGCCCACCACGAGATTGCCCTGCGCGATGGCATAGACCTCGCCATCCGCCCCCATGAGCGGCGTCATCAGAAGCGTGCCGCCCTTCAGCGACTTGGCCTGACCCACGGTCGAGACGGTCACGTCGAGCGTCTGGCCGATCTTCAGGAACGGCGGCAGGTCGGCCGTCACCATGACGGCCGCGGCGTTCTTGGCCTTGAGATCGCCCGTCTCGACCGAGAGGCCGAGGCGCGAGATCAGCGACTGCATCGACTGCTGGGTGAGCTGGGAATTGCCGTCGCCGGTTCCCGACAGGCCCACCACCACGCCGTAGCCCACGAGCGGGTTCGACCGCACGCCCGCGACCGTCGTCAGGTCCTTCAGACGGTCGGCGAAGGCGGGCGGCGCGCAGGCCAGAAGCGCTGCGAGAAGGAGAGCGCGCCTCACAGCGGCGAGACCACGGACAGGCCGCGCCGCAGCCAGCCGGGCTTCGCGGTGTCGGCAGTGTCGCCCGCGCCGATATACTTGATCTCGGCATGGGCGATCCGGTCCGAGGTCACCACATTGTCCGGCCCGATGTCCTCGGGGCGCACCACGCCCTTCAGCCGGACATATTCGTTGCCGTTGTTCAGCGTGAGGAGCTTCTGGCCCATGATCTCGAGATTGCCGCCCGGCAGCACGCGCGTGACCGAGACCGACATCCGCCCGCGCAGCGAGTTCGACTGCGAGGCCGCCCCCTTGCCCGAAAAGCCCTGATCGGTCGAATTGTCGAGCACCCCGTCGTCGAGCCCCAGCGTGAGCGCATCGGGCAGGTCGATCGCATAATCGCTCTTGCGCGAGCCCGAGGCGCTCTGCGACTTCGAGGCCGAGAATTTCTCGTCGAAATCCACCGTCACGATGTCTCCCACCCGCGCCGCGCGCCGGTCCGAGACGAAGAGGCCGCGGGAGGCGCTGCTGTAGATCCCGCCGGTGGGCAGGCTGTCGAGCCGCCCGGCCTCCTCGACCGGATAGACCGGGGCCCAGGCCTCGGAGGCGCGGTCCTCGACATAGGTCGAGCAGGCGGCGGGCGCGAGCAGCAGGGCCAGCGCGATGAGGGACATGCGGCGGGACATCTGCGCCTCAGAGCTTGTTGGAAAGATACTGCATCATCTCGTCGGAGGCCGAGATGGACTTGGAATTGACCTCGTAGGCGCGCTGGGTCTCGATCATGTCGACCAGCTCCTGCACCACGTTGACGTTCGAGGCTTCGAGGGACCCCTGCACGAGCTTTCCGAAGCCGGGCTCGACCGGATTGCCGATCACCGCCTCGCCCGAGGCCCCGGTCTCGACCGCGAAGGTCTCGCCCACGGGCTGGAGGCCGCGCGGGTTGGCGAAGGTGGCGAGGGTCATCTGGCCCACCTCCTGAGCCTCGGTCTCGTCGGGCATCAGCACCGACACGATCCCGTCCGACGAGATGGTGACCGAGACCGCGCCCTCGGGGATCTGGATCTCGGGCTGCACGACATAGCCCGAGGGGGTGGTGATGGTGCCTTCGGCATTCTGCGAGAAGGTGCCGTTCCGGGTGTAGCCCATGCGCCCGTCGGGCATCAGCACCTGAAAGAAGCCCGGCCCGTCGATGGCCAGATCGAGCGCATTGTCGGTATTGGCGAGCGAGCCCTGCGTGTAGAGCTTTTCCGTCGAGACGACGCGGACCCCCGTCCCCACCGCCGAGGGCGAGGTCATGGCGGTGGCTTCGGACGTCTGCGCCCCGCCGGGCTTCCAGGTCTGGTAGAGGAGGCTCTCGAAATTGGCGCGGTCGCGCTTGAACCCTGTCGTGTTGACGTTGGCGAGGTTGTTCGAGATCACCTGCATCCGGGTCTGCTGGGCATTGAGACCGGTCGAGGCGACATGCATCGCATTGGTGGACATGCGGGGCTCCTTCAGGCGCTACGCCCTTTCCGGTGCAAGCCCCGTGCCACAGGTCACTCGGGCGGACGCAGGAGCCGCGCGCCGCTCTCGTCCAGCTCCTTGGCCGAGGAGATCATGCGGAGGTTGAGCTCGAAGGTGCGCTGCAGTTCGATCGAGGAGACGAGCTCCTCCATCGTATTGACGTTCGAGCCCTCGAGCACGCCCTGCAGCACGCGGGCGCGCTGGTCGGGCGGCGGCAGGGGCTCGCCCCCGGCCCGGATCCGGCCGTCGGGATCCTTGCGCAGCGTCACGCCGTCGGGGATCGTGGTGGCGATCAGCGGCCCCTCGACCTGCTGGCCGGGCGGGCCGTCCTGCGGCTCGTAGAGGATGCGGCCCGTCTCGTCGACGATGAGCGCGCGCACGGGCGGCAGCTCGATCGGCTGCATCGCCGGATCGAGCATCGCCTCGCCCGCTCCGTTCAGAAGCCGCCCGTCGGCCGTGAGCCGCAGGTCGCCCCGGCGCGACAGGGCGGGCTCGCCCCCCTCGGGCTGGACGAAGAACCAGCCCTCCTCGGCGATGGCCACATCCATCGGCTCGCCGGTCTGGTTCAGAAGACCCGGCGCGGAGGAGAAGAGATGCGGCCCCCGCTCGGTCTGGAAGGCCCGCGCCGAGGCCGCGTCCATCGCCTTGAGGAACCGCGCGTCGCCCTCGTTCGTCAGATCGCGCCGGAAGCCCGGCACGGTCTGGTTGGCGAGGTTCTGCGCCTGGATCACCCGCGTGTCGCGCAGGTTCGCCAGCGAGTTCAGCGCGGTGTGGATCAGCCGGTCCATGAGCCGCCTCAGCTGCGGATGTTCATGATCGTCTGCATGAGCGAGTTCGAGGTCTCCATCGCCTTGGCCGAGGCCTGATAGTTGCGCTGCGCGGTGATGAGATGGACGAGCTCCTCGGTGAGGTCCACGTTGGCATGTTCCAGCGCGCCGGCCCGGATGATCCCGAAGCCGGAGTCGCCCGCCGTGCCCGCGACGGGCTGACCGGAATCGGCGGTGGCGGCGAAGCCCGAGGCCCCGAGCTGGCGCAGCGCCTGCGGGTTGGCGAAGGTCACGAGCACCACCTGCCCCATGGCGACCGGGCTGCCCGCACCGTAGGCGGCCCAGACCGTGCCGCTCGCATCCACCTCGAGGCTGGTCAGCGCCGAGGCGCTCTTGCCGTCCTGGCTCACGGTATTGACCTCGAAGCTCCGGTCGGCGAGCTGGGTCTCGGTGAGATCGAGCGTGTAGCTGCTGCCCGAAGCCGCCGTGAAGCTGAGCGCGCCCGTGCCGCCCGAGAGCGCGCCGGTCGCGTCGAAGGTGAGGTCGCCCTGTGCCGGCGTCAGCGGCTCGCCCGCCACCACGAGCCGCACCGCCCAGTCTGTCTGGGGGTTGCCCGCGGTGGGGTTCGCGGTCTTGATGAAATAGGCCGCCGCCTCGACCGCATTGCCCTTCGCATCGAAGATGGGAACTGCCGTGACAGCGGCGTAGGTGGTCGGATCGGCCGGATCGAAGGCTGCGGCGGGCGGAACGGCCGCCTGCGTGCCCAGCATCGCATTGTCGGTCGGCAGATCGACCGACAGCGCAACCGTGCTCGTCCCCACCGGCGATCCCATCGTGAGCGGAATGGTCAGCGGCGTGGCCGAGCCCGGCACCTGGCTCAGCGCGTCGCCTTCCACGCTCACCGGCCAGGCGAGCAGCTTCTGACCCGAGGCATTGATCGCCACGCCCTCGGCATTGAGGCCGAAGGCGCCCGCGCGGGTGTAGATCGGCTCCGGCTTGGCGGAGTTGGGCCCGACGGCGGGCTCGGTGGCGAAGAAGCCCTGCCCCTCGATGGCCAGATCGAGCGTGTTGCCCGTGGCCACCACCGAGCCCTGGCTGAACTGCATGGCGGTGCGCAGCGTCTGCACGCCCGAGCCCACTGCCGTCCGCGAGATGCTGTAGGGCGAGGAGTTGAACACGTCCGCGAATTCCGCGCGGCTGCCGCGGAAGCCGATGGTGCCCACGTTGGCGATGTTGTGCGACGTGGCGGCGATGTCGTGCTGGGCGGCGGAGAGCCCCGAGAGGGCGGTGTTGATCGACATGGAGTGGCTCCTGTAAGTCGGGGATCAGCGGAAGGAGGTGACGGTGTCGGCGGCGACATTGCCCTTGTCCTCGACCTCGAGGACCGTGCTCTTGCCGTCGGCGCTGGTGCCGACCGACAGGACGCGGGCATAGACCTTCGGGGCGAGCGGGACCGAGCCGTCGGACGAGGCGGCCGTGACGCTCACCCGCAGCGGCACGCGGGAGGAAACGAGCGAGGACGGCACGCCGTCCCAGCCGAAGCTCACATCGCCCGCGCTCTGCGCCCCGAGGGTCTGACTGTGGAGGAGCTCGCCCGTCACGCTGTTCGAATAGGTCACGACCAGCGCCTCGGCCGGATCGGTGAGCGTGACCGCGCCGCGCACCGTCCCCGTGCCGTCGGCGCGCACGAGCGTGCCCGGCACCAGCACCGACTTGCCGATCAGCGAGGCGGCCGTGGCTGTGCGGAAGGCACCGAGCCCGTCGCCGATCCCGGTCAGCGTGCTGTTGAGCTGCTCGATCCCGGACACGGTCGAGAACTGTGCCATCTGGGCCAGGAACTCGCCGTTCTCCATCGGCTGGAACGGGTCCTGGTTCTGGAGCTGCGTGGTCAGCAGCGTCAGGAAATCCTGCTGGCCGAGGTTCGACTTGCCCTTGGCCTGCGTCGAGGTCTGGAGGGCGAGCCCCGTGGCATAGGAAGCGTCGACGGCGGTCGTCATCTCACTGCCCCATGCTGGCGGTGCGGGCCATGAGCGACCGCAGCGTCGAGACCGCCTCGAGCGTGTTCTGATACTGGCGGCTCGCCTCCATCATCTCGACCATCTCCTCGTCGACCGAGACCGGCGCCTCCCAGACATAGCCTTCGGGATCGGCCTGCGGATGATCGGGCCGGTAGACCCGCGCGGGCTCGCGGTCGAGGCTGACGACGCCCGCCACATCCGTGGTCGAGAGGCCGGTCCGGCCCACCGCATCGGCATAGCTCGTCTCGAACACGGGCCGCAGCGGCCGGAAGGCCGTCTCGGCCTTGTCCGAGACGGTGCCCGCATTGGCGAGGTTGCTCGCCACCGTGTTCATCCGCACCATCTGCGCCGAGAGCGCCCGCGCGCCCACGTCGAAGACACTGTCGATCCCGTTCATCATTCCCCCTTGATCGCCGTCATCAGGCCCGAGATGCGCCGGTTGAGGAGCGCGAGGCTCGTCTGGTAGCGCAGGGTGTTTTCCGCAAATTCCATCTGCTCCACGGCCATCTCGACCGTGTTGCCGTCGAGCGAGGGCGTGACCGGATCGCGGTAGAGCGCCTCGCCCCTCGCGGCCGGGCCGCCCGCCGCGAAATGGCGCGCCTCGGTGGTGCGCAGCGTGCCGTTGCCCGACGCCCGGGCGAGCTCCGCTCCGAAGTCGATGTCGCGCGCCTTGTAATGCGGGGTCGCGGCATTCGCGATGTTCGAGGTCAGCAGGTTGTTGCGCGTCTCGCGCAGGACGAGGGCCTGCGCATGGACCCCCAGCTGATCGCGAAATCCCGTCATCCGTTCCTCCTTGGCGCCGCCGCGCGGGCGGCATCTGGACCGGGACTTGCAAGGACGATGCCAGATGCCCAGCCTCCGAGGAGAAAGCGATGCCCGCGTCGTCCGATCTGGCCCGTCATCCCGCGCTCGACGCGGCCGCGCGCGCCGTGCTGGCGCTTCTCGAGCCTCTGGACCGGAGGGAGGGCCTCGCGCGTCTCGAAGCCCTCCATGCCGCGGCCGCCCCCGGTCCGGCCCGACGCGCGTTGCTCGCCGCCCGGATCGCGCTCCTGCGCGGCGCGCCGGCGCTGGCGCCTCCCGCCGTCATGCCGGAACCCGAGCCGGAGCCGGAGCCGCCCGCCCCCGAGCCGCCGGCGCCGAAGCCCGTGGTGATCCCGCAGCTCGATCTTTCGGCCATGATGGCGCTCTTCGAGGATGCCGAGGAGGAACCCGCCGCGGATGCCGCCCCCCCGGACGAGGGCTGGACCCGGATCCGCCTGACCGAGGACGGCCCGCGCGGCCCCGGCCAGTTTCCGAAGGGCGCGGCACTCTCGGTGACGCTCGAGGATGCGGCGCGGCTCCTCACTGCGGGCGTCGCCGAAGAGATGGAGGCAGGTCCCGCCGAGACGGAGCCTTCGCCGCCCGATGCCCCGCAAGAGGCCGCCGTTGCAGGAGATCCTGACGCGGACGGCACGTCCGCGGAGCCGCCTCACGCCGCCGGACCTGCGCGCCGGCCGAAGCGCAGCGCGCGCCGCAAGACATCGGCCGGCGCCGCGTCCGAAGGGACCGCCGTGGAAGAGACAGCTCCCAAGGCGCGCGCCTCAAGGGGCCCGCGCCGGTCCCGGCGTGCTGCGGCCGAAGATCCCGGCACGGAGACCATCCCGGCACCCGCCACCGGCGAGAAAGAGCCGCCCTCTCCGGGTCTCCATCCGCCGACGCAGGCCGCCTTCGTGACATCCGGCGGCCAGCCCTCCGCCGACGTCCCGGCAGTGGGGCGGCTGCAGACGCTCGATGCCGCGGCCCCGGCGGCCTCGGAGGAACCGGATCCTGACGCGGTTGGCGCCCCTGAGGACGATCCCGCCCCGACCGCCAAAGGCGTTGCTCCGCCTGCAGAGGCCCCCCCTGTGCGGGGGCGGCCCCAGGGCTTCAATCCCGCCGCATTCGCCGCCCTCGCGGCCTTCGGGGACACCGATCCCGCAGAGGATGCGGAAGAAATCGGCGGCGAACCGGGCGTCGGCAAGGCTCCAGATGGGACTGCGCCGCCCACGACGTCAGCATGACGGCAGGATCGAGCCGGTGCGCATCTGCTCCCGCTCCAGGCAGAGGCCGCCCCGTGCCGCGGACCAGGCGTTGCGCGGGGTTCCGTGTGCCGCGGCGGACGGTGCATTCCAAACGACCGAACCGCGTCGAGCCTCGCTGCGCCAAGCCTTTCAGGGTTTCGATCGAGGGACGGGCCGTCCCCGCGTCACAAGAGGGCCGGACGAACCGGGGGGAACGGCGCAACAGGCCGAGCGACCGTCACCATCGGCAGGAGCAAGCCCGCCCGGCGCGGGGCGTGGCTCAGGCGGCGGTGGCCTGACAGGCGGCAGCGGTGCGTTCCAGCGTCGCGGGCAGGCTCTCGAGCGCGCGCGCGGCCTCAGCCGTGTTCGACGCGTCGGCTGCCGTTTCGTAGCTCGCAAGGCTGCGGTGCAGCGCCATGAGGCCCACGGCCGCCGCCGCCCCCGCCGTCCGGTGCGCGAGCTTGGCGGCCGCCAGATGATCGCCCGCCTCGTGCAGGCGCCGCATCTCGGGGAGCGCGTCGCCCGTCTCGCTCAGCACCCTGCCGATCATGCCCGCGATATAATCGGGCCCGAGATTGCCCTCGAGGTCGGCCCGCAGCTCGGCGTCGATCAGCGGCAGATCGTCGGGTGGCGGGTCGCCAGCGGGGAGCACCTCCTCGACCGCGGCGCTGGTTTCCGTGAACTGGCGGATGGCGCGAAACAGCGCCGAGCGCGTGATGGGCTTCACCAGCACGTCATTCATGCCGGCTGCGAGGAAGTCGGGGACACGGTCCGGGTCGGCATGGGCCGTGGCACCGAGGATGGGCGTGTCGGTCGAGGCGCCGGCCCGCCGGATCCGTCGCGTGGCCTCGAGCCCGTCCACGCGCGGCATCGAGACATCCATCAGGATCAGGTCGAAGCGGCGGGCGCCAGCCGCCTCGGCCGCCTCGGCGCCATCCTCGGCCGTCGCCACCTCGTGCCCCGCCATCCGCAGGATCTCGGCGAGGAGCTGACGGTTGATCGCATTGTCATCGACCACGAGGATCGCGCGGGCGCCGTCCCCGGCCGATGGCGCATCCTCCGCGAACTCCTCCTGGGCCGCCTCGGCCCCCTGCGCCACGGGCAGCTGCAGGCGAAGCGTGAAGACGGATCCGAGCCCCAGCTTGCTCTGGACGTCGATCTGCCCGCCCATGGTCTCGGCGGCGAGCTTGGCGATGCCGAGGCCGAGGCCCGTCCCTTCGCGGATGCGCCCGTAGGAGGCGTCGAGCGTCTCGAAATTGCGGAAGATCGTGTCGAGATGCTCCTCCGCAATGCCGATGCCCGTATCGCCCACATGGATGCAGAGGTCGACGGTGCCGGACGTGCGGCCCGGGTGCCAGAGCAGCTCGACCGAGACCTTGCCATTGTCGGTGAACTTGATGGCATTGCCGATCAGGTTGTACATCACCCGCAGGAACAGGTGGCGCTGCCCGAGCACGGGCGGCACCGGGTTCTTGGGCTGCGCGAACCACAGCTTGTTGCCGCGCTTGTCGGCCTGCGGCTGGTTCTGCCGGATCAGCCCCTCGATGAGATCCACCGGCGAGAAGACCGTGCGGGCGTAGCTCGCGCCGTCCTTGTCCGACAGCCGCGTCAGCTCGAGCACGTTGTTCACCTGATCGAGTGCCGCCGAGCCGCAGCCGATCACGATGTCGGTGAGCCAGCGCTGTCTGTCGGTGAGATCCGTCGAGGTCTGCAGCAGGTCGGAGGCAGCCATCAGCCCGTTGAGCGGCGTCCGCATCTCGTGGCTCATGACCGCGAGGAAGCGCGACTTGGCCTCTTCGCCCTTCAGCGCGTCATTGCGCGCCTTCTTCAGGCTCTCCTCACGCTCGAGCCGCTCGGAGATGTCGCGGATGAAGGCGATGAAGAACGGATCCTGCGACGCGCCCTGCGCCTCGGCCACCGAGACCTCGACCGGGAAGGTCGAGCCGTTCGTGCGCTGCGCCATCATCGTAATGCGCCCGTCGCGCCCGGTCGGGTTCAGCTCCGCCTCTTCCTCGCCCCGCGCGTGAGGACGCAGCAACCCGTCAGCATCGTCCGTGCGGATATAGTCGACGAAATTCGTGCCTTCGGCCGTCTGCGGCGACCAGCGGAACATGTCCAGCGCCGCACGGTTACATTCGACCACCCGCCCCATGTGGTCGAGCACCACCACCGCATCCAGCGAGGATTCGATGGTGGCGCGCAGGTTGTGGACCGACCGTTCGAGCAGCATTCCGCGGCGACGGCGGGCGTTGCTCTGCACGATCACCACGGCGATCAGCACCCCCATCAGCCCCAGAAGTCCGAGGGCCGCCAGTGCGAACGTCTGGAGCGACTGGCGCAGCGTCGCGCGCCGCGCGTCCGAGACGGTCATCACTTCCCCGAGCGCGCGCACCACGCCCGAGCGGACCGATCCCGCATCCCTCTCGAGCTCCCCGATCAGCTGCGGAAGAGCGGCTCTCAGGTCCGCATCCGGCCCGTCGATGACGGGGATCCAGCGGGCGAAGAACCCCTCCGGCCCGTCGAAGATCGGCAGCACGTCGGCCTCGAGCGGTGCAATGGTGCCGCTTTCGAATCCGCGGACGATGTCCACGCGGCTGTAGAGGATGTCGAACCTCTTGCGGAGCTCGTCGAGTCGGGCCGGATCGTCCGACCGATAGGCGGCCATCTGCGCCGCCGAGGCGAGATTCAGCACATCCACCTCGAACTGCGCGAGCACCCAGGTCCGGTTGTCGAGATGGGCGACCCGATTCTGCTCGAGCTGCTTGTCGATGTCGGAAAAGATGAAGATCGCCGCCACCAGAGCCGTGACGCCGACCGCGAGGACGAGCACATACCCCGTCCAGCGCTCGAACACGCCCCCCGGAGCCGTGTCGCGGCTTTCGGAGAACATGGCCTGAACCTCTGCTCCCCGCTCGCCTCCGTCCGGTATGCGGGGGCGCTCGGTCATGGGTGCACGGTCAACCTGTCGAGCTGCCAGATGCTCTGACCGTAGGTCACCTCGGAGCGGTAGCGCGCATCCTCGTCATACGGGAAGATCACCCAGAGCGGCCCCTTCTCGCGGCGCGAGAAGGTCGCGCCGTCAATGTGATAGGCGATGATCGGGGCATCGTCCTCGATGGCGGAGGCGGGGATCTCTACGGCATAATCGTTGACGGCCACCGCCGAGACCGAGGCATCTTTGGCGGCCCCGAGCCGCTCGAGCAGCGTCCGCAGCGGCACGCCCTCGAACTCGTGCACGCCTTCGGTCCAGACCGTGGAGGTCTGGAAGCTGCGCGCTGGCAGCGACCGAAGCATCGGCAGATCGAACTCCGCCCGTCCCTCGGCATTCGTGACGCCGATGGCGCCCTGAACGGTGAGGAGCGGAGCCTCGACCGGGGCCGGCAGGACATCCGTCTGGGTCGCGAGGGCCGGAGCACCCGCGGCCGAGACAGCCAGAACAAGAGCCAGGAAGTTACCCGCGGCTAGGGTCATTCCACATCTCCATTGCACAAATGCCCTCGCGAGCATCAATACCAAGCAAGCTTTGCTTAGACAGCACCGCTTAAGAATGCGCTAATATACCTAAGCATATATACTGACCCAACGAATGTCATGAAATCGGCGCGGGAGAGTAGAGCCATGCCACGCCACTTGTCTCTTTTCATTTTTTCGGATGTGTGCAGCTTATGGAGGGAAGGCTCGACTTTTCGGAGACTACTCCTCCGGCACGGCCGAGGCCCCCGAAGGTTTGCGTGCAGGATAGAAGCGAGCGTATCATGACCCAGACGCCCCAAAAGCTCAGCGTTCTCATTGCCGACGATCACGAGATGGTCGTCGAGATGTTCTCGCTCTTTTTGACCGCATCCTCGGAGATGACCGTGAAGACCGCCAAGAGCCTCGACGAGGCTCTCGAGCGGATCAAGGAACACGGGCCCTTCGACGTCACCCTTCTCGATCTGAACATGCCCGGAATGAACGGGGTCGCCGGCCTCGTGCGGGCGATCAAGCTGTCCGCGGGCAAGCCGGTCGCGATCCTGACCTCGAACCCGACCCCGCGGATGGTGGATGAGATCCTTGCTACCGGCGCCTCGGGGATCGTGCTCAAGACGACGCCGGTGCGCAGCCTCGGCAATGCGATCCGGTTCATGCATGCGGGCGAGCATTACCTGCCGCTCGAGCTGGCGCGTGATCGGCGCCAGGCCCCCGACAGCTCGGGCGGACGGCTTACGGAAAAGGAGATGCTCGTCATGTCCTATCTGGCGGAAGGCCGCCAGAACAAGGAGATAGCGCACGGGCTTAATCTTGCCGAACCGACGATCAAGATGCATGTGAAGTCGATCTGCAAGAAGCTGGGCGCCACGAACCGCACGCAGGCCGTGGTGACGGCACGCAATCTCGGCATCATCTGAGCGGCTTCGACACCTTCCGGACCTCTCATCGAGTATCCGGCCACCCTTTGGCCGGTCACCGCGCGCGGCGGCGGGACTCTCGTCCGCTTCTGCGCCAGGCACCTGCCGCTTCGGGATCGAGCGTCGCGCCCCCTCGGCGGAAGCCGTGCAGGCAAGCTGCGGGAACGACGCCGAACGCCGCTCCCGCAGTCCGTCACGCCGCGCGGTTCAGGCGGGCCTCGGCCAGCTTCGTGAGCTTCATGTCGGCCGCCTTCTCCTCGGACAGGGTCTGCTCGAGGATCGACGCCACTTCCGGGCGCCCCAGTTCCTTCGACCAGGCGATGAGCGTGCCGTAGCGGGTCATTTCGTAATGTTCGACCGCCTGGGCCGCGGCGGCGAGGGCCGCATCCAGCACGTCCTGCTCGGCGATATCGCCCGCCACTTCATTGGCTTCCTTGATGATCCCGTCGATCGCGGGACAGGTCGTGCCCTTAGCATCCTGCCCCAGCAGGGCGAAGACGCGCTCGAGCCGCGAGACATGGGTGCGGGTCTCGTCGAGATGATGCTCGAACCCCTCGCGCAGGCCGGCGTCGCCCGCCTTCTCGATCATCTTCGGCAGCGCCTTCTCGATCTGCTGCTCGGCGTAGTAGATGTCCTGCAGCATGTGGGTATAGAGATCGTCCATCGAACGGATGTCTTTCGAGAACAAAGCCATATGGCATCTCCTTCATGTCGGTTGCGAACGTTCGGCAAGGCCTTGCCCACCGGATCGCCTGACGAACGGGGGGCAGTGGGGAATGTTCCCGCCGGTGCCCGCAAAGCGGCCGGATACGGCCCATCAAGCCGCTTTACTCGGCGAACTGCGCTCGCCTAGTGTCTGCGGATGGATATCGGGCTTGTCATTTTCGATTGCGACGGGGTTCTGGTCGATTCGGAAGTTCTGGCCGTGGCCGTCCTCATCGCAGAGCTGGACCGGGCGGGCGCGCGGGTCGACGAGGCCTTCGTGCATCGGCATTTTCTTGGCCGCAGCTTCCCGGTCGTTCAGGAGGTCGTTCAGCGCCAGTTCGGCGTGACCCTGCCCGAAACTTTTCAGGCCGGGGAACGCGCCCGGCTGCTGGCGGCCTTCGAGACCGGCCTCCGGGCCATGCCCGGCGCGGCGGAGACCGTCCGCGCGCTGGCGGTGCCCTTCTGCCTCGCCACGTCGAGCACGCCGGCCCGGCTCACGCGCTCGCTCGAGATCACGGGCCTTGCCGCCCTCTTCGAGGGGCGCTGCTTCACCGCGAGTCAGGTGGCGCGGGGCAAGCCCGCGCCCGATCTGTTCCTGCTCGCCGCGGCCGAGATGGGCGTCGCGCCCGCACGCTGCCTCGTGATCGAGGATACCGAGCCCGGCGTGCGCGCAGGCCTCGCGGCCGGGATGCAGGTCTGGCGCTTCACCGGCGGCAGCCATTTCGCGAACCGATCCCCCGAGGATGCGCCCGATGCCCGGCCGCACCGGCGGTTCGACAGCTTCGACCGTTTCTACGAGACCCTGCCCGGCCTGCGCCGGGCCAACTGCGAGATCCTGACATGATCGACCGGCCCGAGAGCGAGCCGACGCCCCTCGACGACGCCGCACGCGCGGGCTGGCTCTATTACGTCGCAGGCCTGACGCAAGACCAGATCGCGCGGGAACTCGGCACCTCGCGCCAGAGGGCGCAGCGACTGGTGAGCCGGGCCATCTCCGAACGGCTGATCCATGTCCGGCTCGAGCATCGGGTCTCGGGCTGCCTGCATCTGGAAGCCGCTCTGATCCGACGCTTCGGGCTGAAGCTGGCCCGCGTGGCGCCGAGCCTCGGGTCCGAGGTGGATCCCCTGCCCTCCATCGCCCCCACCGCCGCCGCCGAGGTGGAGCGGGTGCTGCGCTCGGAGCGGCCGATGGTGGTGGCCTTCGGCACCGGCCGGTCGCTGCGCGCCACCGTCGAGGAGATGACCTCGATGGTCTGCGAGCAGCACAAGATCGTGTCGCTCAACGGGAATATCTCGGCGGATGGCTCGGCCTCCTACTACGATGTGATCTTCCGCATCGCCGACCGTGTGCGCGCGCCGCACTATCCGATGCCGATGCCCGTCATCGCGCAGGATGCGGCGGAGCGGGAGCTGTTTCATGCGCTGAAGCCCGTGCAGTCGGTGCTGCGGCTTGCCCGCAATGCCGATGTGACCTTCGTCGGGCTGGGACAGATGGGCGAGGACGCGCCGCTCCTGAAGGACGGGTTCATCACGCCCGACGAACTGGCCGAGATGCAGGAGCTGGGCGCGGTCGGAGAGGTGGCGGGATGGGTCTTCGACTCGGAGGGCCGCTACCTCGAAACCAGCATCAATCAGCGAGTTGCGGGCGTCCGTGTCGAACTTTCCGAGGATCGGACAGTGGTCGCCATCGCAGGCGGCAGACGCAAGCTCGCGGCGCTGCACGCAGGCCTAAGGGGCCGTCTTTTCAACGGCCTGATCACCGACGAGCTCACGGCGCAGGCACTTCTGTCCTGAAACCGCCAAAAGGCGCGGCAAAAAGTATTTGACAGGCTGGCACCCCTCGGTGAGTAATTATTCGCCGCACGAAATAATGCTCACCGTGCAGGCCAGGGAGGATACTGATGACCGCAAGATTTCGCGCCCTGATGGGCGCGTGCGCCGTGGCTGCGCTCTCGTCCGCCGCCGGCGCCGAAACCATCACCGTGGCGACTGTCAACAACGGCGACATGATCCGCATGCAGGGGCTCATGTCCGAGTTCAACGCGCAGCACCCCGACATCACCGTCGAGTGGGTGACGCTCGAGGAAAACGTGCTGCGCCAGAAGGTCACGACCGACATCGCCACGAAGGGCGGGCAGTTCGACGTGCTGACCATCGGCACCTACGAGGTTCCGATCTGGGGCAAGCAGGGCTGGCTCGTGAGCCTGAACGACCTGCCGCCGGAGTATGATGCCGACGACATCCTGCCCGCGATCCGCAACGGCCTGACCGTCGACGGCGAGCTCTATGCCGCGCCCTTCTACGGCGAGAGCTCGATGATCATGTATCGCAAGGACCTGATGGAGAAGGCGGGGCTGACGATGCCCGACGCCCCCACCTGGGACTTCGTGAAGGAAGCGGCGCAGAAGATGACCGACAAGGATGCCGAGGTCTACGGCATCTGCCTGCGCGGCAAGGCGGGCTGGGGCGAGAACATGGCCTTCCTCACCGCCATGGCCAACAGCTACGGCGCGCGCTGGTTCGACGAGAACTGGCAGCCGCAGTTCGACGGCGAGGCTTGGAAGGCCACGCTGACCGACTATCTCGACATGATGACGAACTACGGCCCGCCCGGCGCCTCGAACAACGGCTTCAACGAGAACCTCGCGCTGTTCCAGCAGGGCAAGTGCGGCATGTGGATCGACGCGACGGTGGCCGCCTCCTTCGTGACCAACCCCGAGGAATCCACGGTGGCCGACAAGGTGGGCTTCGCGCTCGCCCCCGATACCGGCAAGGGCAAGCGGGCCAACTGGCTCTGGGCCTGGAACCTCGCGATCCCGGCGGGCTCGCAGAAGGTCGATGCCGCCAAGCAGTTCATCGCCTGGGCGACCTCGAAGGACTATGCCGAGCTGGTGGCCTCGAAGGAAGGCTGGGCCAACGTGCCTCCGGGGACGCGGATCTCGCTCTACGAGAACCCGGAATATCAGAAGGTGCCGTTCGCGAAGATGACGCTCGACAGCATCAACGCGGCTGACCCGACCCACCCGGCCGTCGATCCGGTGCCTTACGTCGGCGTGCAGTTCGTGGCGATCCCCGAGTTCCAGGGCATCGGCACCGCCGTGGGCCAGCAGTTCTCGGCGGCTCTCGCGGGCTCGATGTCGGCCGAGCAGGCGCTTCAGGCGGCCCAGCAGTTCACGACGCGCGAAATGACCCGCGCGGGCTACATCAAGTAGGCCCTTCCGCGGGCCGGCCCTGACCGGCCGGCCCGCATGCGCTTGCCGCTTCCGGCCGCATCCGCCGGAGGCCTTTCCGCCCCATCAGCCCCGAGGCCTCCATGGCGACCCAGCATTCAAAGACTGCGGCGCGTCTGATGATTTCCCCGGCCGTGATCCTCCTGTTCCTGTGGATGATCGTGCCGCTGTCGATGACGCTCTACTTCAGCTTCCTGCGCTACAACCTCCTCATGCCGGGGATGGAGAGCTTCACCGGCTGGGACAATTACTATTACTTCCTGACCGATCCGGCCTTCTCCGCGGCCCTGACCAACACGATCCTCCTCGTGGTGGGCGTCCTTCTCATCACCGTGGTGGGCGGGGTTCTTCTCGCGCTCCTGCTCGACCAGCCCTTCTGGGGTCAGGGCATCGTCCGCGTGCTGGTGATCGCGCCCTTCTTCGTCATGCCCACCGTCTCGGCGCTGGTCTGGAAGAACATGTTCATGAACCCCGTGAACGGGATGTTCGCCCATATCGCCCGCGGCCTCGGCCTTCCGCCGTTCGACTTCCTGTCGCAGGCGCCGCTGGCCTCGATCATCGGCATCGTGGCCTGGCAGTGGCTGCCCTTCGCCACGCTGATCCTTCTGACGGCGCTCCAGTCGCTCGACCGCGAGCAGATGGAGGCGGCCGAGATGGACGGCGCCTCGGCGCTCGACCGGTTCATCCACATCACCGTGCCGCACCTGACGCGGGCCATCACCGTGGTGGTGCTGATCCAGACCATCTTCCTTCTGGGCGTCTTCGCCGAGATCCTCGTCACGACGAACGGCGGACCCGGCACGGCCTCGACCAACATCACCTACCTCGTCTATGCGCAGTCGCTCCTGAATTACGACGTGGGGGGCGGGTCGGCCGGCGGCATCGTCGCCGTGGTGCTCGCCAATATCGTGGCGATCTTCCTGATGCGCATGATCGGCAAGAATCTGGACGCCTGACATGTCACGCCGCACCTCAACCCGCCGCACGCTGATCGTCACGCTCGCCGCCTGGACGGTCGCCTTCCTCATCTTCTTCCCGATCCTCTGGACGGTGCTGATGAGCTTCAAATCGGAAGGAGACGCCATCAAGGCGCCCTTCGCCATGCTCTTCTCGGACTGGACCCTGCAATCCTACGCCGATGTGCAGGAACGGTCGAACTACGCCCGCCACTTCATGAATTCGGTGGTGATCTCGCTGGGTTCGACCCTGGTGGCGCTCGCCATCGCGATCCCCGCCGCCTGGGCCATGGCCTTCGTGCCGGGCCGGCGGACGAAGGACGTGCTGATGTGGATGCTGTCGACCAAGATGATGCCGGCGGTGGGCGTGCTCATCCCGCTCTATCTGATCTTCCGCGACACGGGCCTTCTCGACACGCGGATCGGCCTCGTGATCGTGCTCACGCTCATCAACCTGCCGATCGTGGTCTGGATGCTCTATACCTACTTCAAGGAGATCCCGGGCGAGATCCTCGAGGCCGCGCGGATGGACGGGGCGACGCTCGGCTCCGAGATCCTCTATATCCTCACGCCGATGGCCGTGCCGGGCATCGCCTCGACGCTGCTTCTGAACGTGATCCTCGCCTGGAACGAGGCCTTCTGGACGCTGCAGCTGACCACCTCGCGGGCGGCCCCGCTCACGCAGTTCATCGCGAGCTATTCCAGCCCCGAGGGCCTCTTCTACGCCAAACTGTCGGCGGCCTCGACCATGGCCATCGCGCCGATCCTGATCCTTGGCTGGTTCAGCCAGAAACAACTCGTCCGCGGCCTGACCTTCGGCGCGGTGAAGTGAGGGCCACATGGGCAAGATAACCCTGCGCAACGTCCAGAAGCGGTTCGGTGAGGCGGTCGTCATCCCCTCGCTCGACCTCGACATCGAGGATGGCGAGTTCGTCGTCTTCGTCGGCCCCTCGGGCTGCGGCAAATCCACGCTGCTGCGCCTAATCGCGGGCCTCGAGGATGTGTCGGACGGCCAGATCATGATCGACGGGCGCGACGCCACCGAGATGCCGCCGGCGAAGCGCGGCCTCGCCATGGTGTTTCAGAGCTACGCGCTCTATCCGCACATGACGGTGAAGAAGAACATCGCCTTCCCGCTGCGGATGGCGAAGATGGAGCCGCAGGAGATCGAGCGGCGCGTGGCGAATGCGGCCAAGATCCTGAACCTCACCAACTATCTCGACCGCCGCCCCGGCCAGCTCTCGGGCGGGCAACGCCAGCGGGTGGCCATCGGGCGCGCCATCGTGCGCGAGCCGGCGGCCTTCCTGTTCGACGAGCCGCTCTCGAACCTCGATGCCGCGCTGCGGGTCAACATGCGGCTCGAGATCACCGAGCTGCACCAGTCGCTCGAGACCACGATGATCTATGTCACCCACGATCAGGTCGAGGCCATGACCATGGCCGACAAGATCGTGGTGCTGAACGCGGGCCGGATCGAGCAGGTGGGCTCGCCCCTCACCCTCTACCGCAATCCGGCGAACCTCTTCGTGGCGGGCTTCATCGGCAGCCCGAAGATGAACCTGATCGAGGGGCCAGAGGCCGCGAAACACGGCGCCACCACCATCGGGATCCGCCCCGAGCATATCGACCTGTCGCGCGAGGCGGGGGCGTGGGAGGGCGAGGTCGGCGTCTCGGAACATCTCGGCTCGGACACGTTCCTGCATGTGCATGTCGCGGGGATGTCCACCCTCACCGTGCGGACGGGCGGAGAGTTCGGCGTCCACCACGGCGACCGGGTCTGGCTCACGCCGCAGGCCGACAAGATCCACCGCTTCGGCGCCGACGGAAAGGCGCTCTGACATGCGGCTCGACGGCAAGACCGCCCTCATCACCGGCTCGGCGCGCGGCATAGGCCGCGCCTTCGCCGAGGCCTATGTGCGCGAAGGCGCGCGCGTGGCCATCGCCGACATCAATCTCGAGGCGGCCCGCACCACCGCCGCCGAGATCGGCCCCGCGGCCTGCGCCATCGGCCTCGACGTGACCGATCAGGCCAGCATCGACCGCTGCGTGGCCGAGCTTCTCGACCGCTGGGGCCGCATCGACATCCTCGTGAACAATGCCGCCCTCTTCGATCTGGCGCCCATCGTCGAGATCACCCGCGAGAGCTACGACCGGCTGTTCGCCATCAACGTCTCGGGCACGCTCTTCATGATGCAGGCGGTGGCGCGGGCGATGATCGCGGGCGGCCGGGGCGGCAAGATCATCAACATGGCAAGCCAGGCCGGCCGCCGCGGCGAGGCGCTGGTGGGCGTCTATTGCGCGACCAAGGCCGCCGTCATCTCGCTCACCCAGAGCGCGGGGCTGAACCTCATCCGCCACGGGATCAACGTCAATGCCATCGCGCCGGGCGTGGTGGACGGCGAGCACTGGGACGGAGTGGATGCCAAGTTCGCCGACTACGAGAACCTGCCGCGCGGCGAGAAGAAGCGTCAGGTCGGCGCGGCGGTGCCCTTCGGCCGCATGGGCCGCGCCGAGGACCTGACCGGCATGGCGATCTTCCTCGCCACGCCCGAGGCCGACTACATCGTGGCCCAGACCTACAACGTGGACGGCGGCAACTGGATGAGCTGAGGCCGAAGGCCCGGCCCTCCCCGTCGAACGCGCCCCCTATCCGAGGTAATCTCATGACCCGCTCCGTCACCCGTCCCTCCTATGACCGCAAGTCGCTCACCCCCGGCATCGTCCATATCGGCGTCGGCAATTTCCACCGGGCGCATCAGGCGGTCTATCTCGACGATCTCTTCGCACTGGGCGAGGGCCACGACTGGGCCATCCTCGGGGCGGGCGTCCGCGCGACCGATGCGCGGATGCGCGAGGCGCTGGCCGCGCAGGACAATCTCTCGACGGTGATCGAGCTCGATCCGGCCGGCCACCGCGCCCGCCAAGTGGGGGCGATGGTAGGCTTCCTGCCGGTCGAGGCCGACAACGCGGCCCTGATCGAGGCCATGTCGGATCCGCGCATCCGCATCGTCTCGCTCACCGTGACCGAGGGCGGCTATTATGTCGATGCCTCGGGCGCCTTCGATCCGACGCATCCCGATATCGTGGCCGATGCGGCCCATCCTGCGCGGCCCGCGACCGCCTTCGGCGCGATCCTCGCCGCCCTTCGCGCCCGCCGCGACGCGGGGGTTACCCCCTTCACCGTGATGTCCTGCGACAACCTCCCCGGCAACGGCCATGTCACCCGCAATGCCGTGGTGGGCCTGGCCGAGCTCTACGACGCCGAGCTTGCGGGCTGGGTGAAGGCGCAGGTGGCCTTCCCGAACGGCATGGTCGACCGCATCACCCCCGCCACCGGCCCGCACGAGCGCGAGCTGGCGCAGGGCTTCGGCCTCGCCGATCCGGTGCCCGTCACCTGCGAGCCGTTCCGGCAGTGGGTGATCGAGGATCATTTCCCCGCCGGACGCCCCGCGCTCGAGAAGGTGGGCGTGACCTTCACCCCGCATGTCCATGCCTATGAGGCGATGAAGATCCGCATCCTGAACGGGGGCCATGCGGTGATCGCCTATCCGTCGGCGCTCATGGACATCCAGCTCGTGCACGAGGCCATGGCCCATCCGCTGATCGCGGCCTTCCTGCACAAGGTCGAGGTCGAGGAGATCCTGCCCCATGTCGCGCCGGTGCCCGACACCAGCATCCCCGACTATCTCACCCTGATCGAGAGCCGCTTCTCGAACCCCGAGATCGCCGACACGACGCGCAGGCTCTGCCTCGACGGTTCGAACCGGCAGCCGAAGTTCATCGTGCCGTCGCTGCGCGACAATCTTGCGGCGGGCACGGTGCCGAAGGGGTTGGTGTTGCTCTCGGCGCTCTGGTGCCGCTACTGCTACGGCACGACGGACTCGGGCGTTGTGGTCGAGCCGAACGATCCGAACTGGACGGCGCTGCAGGACCGCGCGCGGCGGGCGAAGGAAAACCCGGCCGAATGGCTCGCCATGACCGAGGTCTATGGCGATCTGGCGCAGAACGATCTTCTGGCGGCCGAGTTCGCGACAGCCCTCGAGGCGGTCTGGCGCGACGGGGCAGAGGCGGTGCTGCGGCGCTTCCTCGCGGCCTGATCCGCAGGGCCCAGCCGCTCGGAGCACCGAAGCGGAGCCCCTGCCCCTTGCGGCGCACCGTGAGGCGAAACGACCGGGCCACCCCGGGGCCACCGCCTCGGTAACACCATGGTATCGCGCAAGAATGCCGGCGCCTCTGCCGAACGGGCCCGGCTGCCGGGCGAGGCGTCGGACTTGTCAAGGCGGCGGCCCTCGGGTAGAGAGAGCGGGCGTGGCCCCGTTAGCACAGTGGTAGTGCAGCGCTCTTGTAAAGCGAAGGTCGTTCGTTCAAATCGGACACGGGGCACGCGATCCTCCCTCCGCCTCCGGCCCGCACTGCCTCTTCGGAAGGCACCTGCCCGCTTGTGCGCCGCGCCCTTTCCTCGCTTCCCAAGCGTCTGCCACGGCTTGCGGAAATCCGCGCGCCTCGGTTCTGGACAGCCGCCCCTTGCGGTGTAATCTGCCCGCAGCGCTGAGCCGGCGGACAGAAGCCGGCCCGCCTCGTCCACAAGGGAGGAATGCCATGGATCGTCGTTCATTCATCACCAAGGCCGCCGTGGGAGGGGCCGCCGCGAGCGCCCTCGCCGCGCCGGCGCTTGCCCAGTCCGCGCCCAAGGTCACCTGGAGGCTCGCCTCCTCCTTCCCGAAATCGCTCGACACGATCTTCGGCGGCGCCGAGGTGCTGTCGAAGATGCTCTCCGAGGCCACCGACGGCAACTTCCAGATCCAGGTCTTCTCGGCGGGCGAGCTGGTGCCGGGCCTGCAGGCCGCCGACGCCGTGACCGAGGGCACCGTCGAATGCTGCCACACGGTCGGCTACTATTACTGGGGCAAGGATCCCACCTTCGCGCTCGCGGCGGCCGTGCCCTTCTCGCTGTCGGCGCGCGGCATCAACGCCTGGCACTACCATGGCGGCGGGATCGACCTCTACAACGAGTTCCTTTCGCAGCACAACATCGTGGCCTTCCCGGGCGGCAACACCGGTGTGCAGATGGGCGGCTGGTTCCGGCGCGAGATCAACACCGTGGCCGACATGCAGGGCCTGAAGATGCGGGTCGGCGGGTTTGCCGGCAAGGTGATGGAGCGTCTGGGCGTCGTGCCGCAGCAGATCGCGGGCGGCGACATCTATCCGGCGCTGGAGAAGGGCACGATCGATGCGACCGAATGGGTCGGCCCCTATGACGACGAGAAGCTCGGCTTCTTCAAGGTGGCGCCCTACTACTACTATCCCGGCTGGTGGGAAGGCGGCCCGACCGTCCATTTCATGTTCAACAAGAGCGCCTACGAGGGTCTGACCCCGACCTATCAGTCGCTGCTGCGCACCGCCTGCCATGCGGCCGATGCGAACATGCTCCAGCTCTACGACTGGAAGAACCCGACGGCGATCAAGTCGCTCGTGGCGCAGGGAACGCAGCTCCGTCCCTTCAGCCCCGAGATCCTGCAGGCCTGTTTCGAGGCCGCGAACGAGGTCTATGCCGAGATGGAAGCCTCGAACCCCGCCTTCAAGAAGATCTGGGACTCGATCAAGGCCTTCCGCTCCGAGCATTACACCTGGGCGCAGATTGCCGAATACAACTATGACACCTTCATGATGGTGCAGCAGAACGCCGGCAAGCTCTGATCCCGAGCGCCGCACGAAAGAAGACCCCGGAGCCGCACTCCGGGGTCTTTTTCATGGTTCTCGCGGCACATGGCGGCCTCCGGCGGACAGGCGCGACCCGCCTTCTCGGCCCCGAAAGGAAACGGCGGCACCCGAGGGTGCCGCCGGTCCTCAATTCTGCGCAGGCGGAGCCAGACCCGGCGGCAGTCCACCCGGCGCGAGACCGGGCGGCGCGCCCGGAACGGCGCCGGGAGAAGGCGTTGCCGGAGCGGGAGCGGCAGGCACCTCCAGCGCGCCCGGTGCAGGCGCTTCCCCGGGCGCCGGGGCCGGAGTGGCCGGAGCGAGACCCGGAGGAACCCCGAGCCCGCCCGGGGCCGGTGCCGAACCCGGAGCCACCGGAGCAAGGCCGGGCGGCGTCCCGAGCCCTCCCGGCGCCGGGGCGAGCCCCGGAGGAGCTCCCAACCCGCCCGGGGCCGGAGCCTGTCCCGGCGCAAGGCCCGGAGGAGCGCCGAGGCCACCCGCGCCCGGAGCGGGCTGCGCCCCCGGAGCTCCGAGCCCGCCGCCCAGTCCGCCGCCGAGGCCTCCGCCCAGACCGCCGCCCAGACCCGGCATCTGCGGGAGCGTGATGGTCACGTTCGACGTATCCACCGGCGCGCCCTTGTAGTGCATGACCATCTGCGGGAACAGGATGACCAGCGCCACCATCACGATCTGGATGCAGACGAAGGGCACCGCCCCCCAGTAGATCTGTCCCGTCGTCACCGGCGCCATGCGCGCCTTGGTCACCGGGTCGATGTAGGACTGACGCGGCGCGACCGAGCGCAGGTAGAACAGCGCAAAGCCGAAGGGCGGGTGCATGAACGAGGTCTGCATGTTCACGCCGAGGATGATCCCGAACCAGATCAGGTCGATCCCCAGCGCCTCGGCCGCGGGCGCCAGCAGCGGCACGATGATGAAGGCCAGCTCGAAGAAGTCGAGGAAGAAGGCCAGGAAGAAGACCAGCACCGAGACGGCGATCAGGAAGCCGTATTCGCCCCCCGGCAGCGAGGTCAGCAGATGCTCGACCCAGATATGGCCGTTCACGCCGTAAAAGGTCAGCGAGAACATCCGTGCGCCGAGCAGGATGAACATGACGAAGGCCGAGAGCCGCGTGGTCGAGGCCAGCGCCTGTGTGACCACGGCGAGGTTCAGCCGCCCCTTGATCCCCGCGAGGAGAAGCGCACCCACCGCCCCCATCGCGCCGCCCTCGGTGGGTGTGGCGATGCCGAGGAAGATCGTGCCCAGCACGAGGAAGATCAGCGCAAGCGGCGGGATCAGCACGATGATGACCTGCTGCGCCAGCCGCGACATGAGCTTGCCGCCCGCGGCCCGGTCGAGGATGGCGGCGATGTAGATCACCGCGATCCCGGCCACAGCGCCAAGGATGTCCGCGTTCTCGGCCCCGTAGGCGCCCGCGAGCCAGTAATGCGTGGCCACGCCCACGCCCGCCGCCACCGCCAGCGCCACGATCAGCGACATGACGCCAGAGCCCAGCGTGCGCGCCTCGAGCGGCAGCGCCGGCATCGACTTCGGCTTCAGGATCGACATGACGAGCACATAGCCCATGTAGATCCCGGTGAGGATCAGGCCGGGGATCAGCGCCCCCTTGTACATGTCGCCCACCGACCGGCCGAGCTGGTCGGCCAGCACGATCAGCACGAGGCTCGGCGGGATGATCTGCGCCAGCGTGCCGGAGGCCGCGATGACCCCCGAGGCGATGCGGCGATCGTAGCCGTAGCGCAGCATGATCGGCAGCGAGATCAGCCCCATGGCGATGACCGAGGCCGCGACGACGCCCGTGGTGGCCGCAAGAAGGGCGCCCACGATGATGACCGCATAGGCCAGCCCGCCGCGGATCGGCCCGAAGAGCTGGCCGATCGTGTCGAGCAGGTCCTCGGCCATGCCGGATCGCTCCAGCACGATGCCCATGAAGGTGAAGAAGGGAATGGCGAGCAGCGTCTCGTTCGAGAGCACCCCCCAGAACCGGTCCGGCATGGTGCCGAGAAGGTTCCAGCCGAGGCTGATCGTCCCTTCCGACAGCGGGGCGAGCTCGACCCCGATGAAGAAGAACAGAAGCCCGTTGGCCGCCAGCGCGAAGGCCACCGGATAGCCCAGCAGCAGGAAGATCACGAGCGAGGCGAACATGATCGGCGCCATGTTCACCGCGATGAATTCCATCATTTCGGCACCTCGCCCGGCCGGGTCTCGCTGAGCTTCGCCTCGCCCGCGAGCAGTTCGCCTTCGCGCTCGGCCGCCTCATGGGCCGAGATGAAGGGCGCAGGATCCGGGATGAGGCCCCGCATCACGGCAATCTTCTTGATGATCTCGGACAGGCCCTGCAGGGCGAGGAGGAAGAAGCCTATCAGGAGCAGCGACTTGGCGGGCCAGATCGTCAGGCCGCCCGCGTTGTTCGAGATCTCGCCCGTCCTCCAGGACCGTTCGACGTAGGGGCCGAGGTAATAGAGCATCAGCAGCACGAAGGGCATGAGGAAGACCAGATGCCCGAAGAGGTCGATCCAGTGCTGCACCCGCCGCGAGAAGAGCCCGTAGACGATGTCGATGCGGATATGCTCGTTCTGCTTGAGCGTGTAGGCCGCCGCGAACAGGAAGGCCGCGCCGAACAGATACCATTGAAGCTCGAGCCAGGCGTTGGAAGAGGTGTTCAGCACCTTCCGCACCGTGGCGTTGCCTGCGCTGATGAAGATCGCGATCAGGATCAGCCAGGATACCCCGCGGCCGATGAGCTCGTTCATGCGGTCGATCGACCGCGACAGGCCGAGTAGCCCTCCCATGTTCCTCCCTCTCCCCGGTTTCATTGTGGAAAAGTGCCGGTTCCCGGGGCTACCTATGTCGAAGCCCCCCCATGCGTCAATGCGCGGACCCGTCCCGCGCCCTGCGGAAAGCCGCATTTCGCCGGCCGGAGGCGGGCGGCGACCGGCGCCGTCCAATCCTTGGGCGGGCGTGGGAGGGCCCGGGCGCCAGTCGTGGGGGGGGCGCGACGTCTTGGCGCAGACCATTCGCCTTTTGCGTGCGGCATCAAGGCCTATCTGAGAATTTCTGATGCAGATCAAGGCGCCTGGGCCACACGAATGGGTAATCAGCGGATGATAGAGACGGGCAGGACGGGGCCGAAGGCCTTCCTCGACAGCCTGTTTCCCGCCCGGAAGGACGCAAGACCATGCTCGACCTGATGAACAGCCTCGATCCGCGGGCCGCCCTCGGTCTGCACCTCGGCATCGTGGCGGTGACGGTGGCCGGGATCCTTCTGGTGGCAGGCCTCCTGCGCGAGCCCTCCCGCGACGGCTTCGGCACCTACGAGAGCGGCGCGCCCGTGGGGGCCCCTCCGCGGGGCCGGGTCGCCACGCAGTATTTCCTCGTGGCCGTCTTCTTCATGATCTTCGACGTCGAGGTGGCGGTGCTCTTCGCCTGGGCGGTGTCCGCGCTCGACCTCGGCAGGGGCGCGCTCGTCGCCGCCACCATCTTCATCCTCGTGCTGCTCGCCGCCCTCGCCTGGCTCTGGATGGAGGGCGCGCTCGAGACCGGACCGCGGAAGGAACGGGCATGAGCTGGACCATCGGGCGCCCCGATGCGGAGGCGCCGGAGGACCGCATGGCGGCCTCGCACCTTTTCACGCGGCTCGACGATCTGGTGGCCTGGTCGCGCAAGCACAGCCTCTGGCCGTTCAACTTCGGGCTCAGCTGCTGCTATGTCGAGATGGCGACGGCGCTGACGCCGGTCTACGACCAGGCCCGCTTCGGGGCCGAGGTCATCCGCTCCACCCCGCGGCAGGCCGACCTCCTGATCGTGTCGGGCACCGTCTTCCGCAAGATGGCCGTGCCGCTCTACCGGCTCTACAGCCAGATGCGCGAGCCGCGCTGGGTGATCTCGATGGGCGCCTGCGCCAATTCGGGCGGCATGTATGACATCTATTCCGTGGTGCAGGGCGTCGACAGCTTCCTCCCCGTCGATGTCTATGTCCCCGGCTGCCCGCCGCGCCCCGAGGCGCTGATGGAGGCGCTGGTGCTCCTGCAGTCGAAGATCGCGACCGAGGCGCGGCCGCTGCAGATCCGCATGGGAGAGACCGGCCCCGCCCGGCCCTTCGACCCGGTCCCGCGGCGCGACGCCCTGCGCGAGGCGCGCATGGCCGTCACCCGACTGGCAGATCCGGAGGCGACATGAGCCTCGATCAAGCCATCCCCGAGGCGCTTCAGGCGCTGCGCACCCGTTTCGGTGCCGCGGTTCGGGCCGAGCAGGCCACGGGCGAGGCGTTCCCGGTGCTCTGGCTCGATGCCTCGGTCTGGGAGGCGGCGCACCGCTTCCTGCGCGAGGAGATCGCGGCGCCCTTCCCGCTGCTGGCCGATCTCTGGGCCATCGACGAGAGCCTCCGGCAGCATCGCACAGGCCAGCCCGCCTCGCGGATCACGCTCTGCTCGCATCTCGTGTCGCTGGTGCGGAACGCGGACCTGAGGCTGAAGCTCGCCACCGACGGCCGCGCGCCCTCGATCGCCGGGGTCTATGCCAATGCCGACTGGTACGAGCGCGAGGCGCACGACATGTTCGGCCTCGACTTCGGCCGCGAGACGCGCCGGATCCTGATGCCGCCGACATGGGAGGGGCATCCGCTCCTCAAGACCCATTACGCGCGGGCGACCGAGAAACCGCCCTTCGTGCTGACCGACCGGCTGTTCGAGGCCGAGGAGCGCGCGACGATCACCGACCCCGACCTGCTCGGCCTGCCGAAGCTGCGCGACGGCGAGGAGCTGATGGTGCTGAACTTCGGCCCGCATCACCCCTCGACCCATGGCGTGTTACGCATCCTCCTCGGCCTCGACGGCGAGGAGGTGGTCTGGGCCTGGCCCGACATCGGCTATCACCACCGCGGCGCGGAGAAGATGGCCGAGCGCCAGACCTGGCACGGGTTCATCCCCTATTGCGACCGGATCGACTATCTGGGCGGCGTGATCTCGGAGCTGCCCTACCTTCTCGCGGTCGAGCGGCTCTGCGGCATCGCCGTGCCGCCCCGCGCGCAGATGATCCGGGTCATGCTCTGCGAATTCTACCGCATCATGAACCATCTGCTGTTCTACGGCACCATGGCGCAGGACGTGGGCGCCATGTCGCCGGTCTTCTACATGTTCACGGACCGCGAGAAGGGCCACGAGATCCTGAACGCCATCACCGGCGCGCGGATGCATCCGGCCTTCTTCCGCATCGGCGGCGTGGCGATGGATCTGCCCGACGGTTGGGACGCGATGGTGCGCGGCTTCCTCGACTGGATGCCCGCGCGGCTCGACGAATACGAACGGATGGTGCTGCGCTCCGAGCTGTTCCGAGCCCGCACCGTGGGCGTCGGCGCCTATGACACCGACACCGCCCTCACATGGGGCACCACCGGCCCCGGCCTCCGCGCCACCGGCTGCGACTGGGATCTGCGCAAGCTGCGGCCCTATTCCGGCTACGAGCAGTTCGACTTCGAGGTGCCGCTGGGCCAGCGCGGAGACATCTTCGACCGCACGCGGGTGCGCGCCGACGAGATGAGAGAGTCTCTCAAGATCATCCGCCAATGTCTTGAGAACATGCCGGAAGGCCCCGTGAAGGCCGACCATCCGCTGACGACGCCGCCCCCCCGCGGCGCGATGCAGAAGGACATCGAGACGCTGATCGCCCATTTCCTGCAGTCGAGCTGGGGCACCGTCGTTCCCGCCGGCGAGGCCACGGGCCAGATCGAGGGCCACCGCGGCCTCACGCAATATGCCATCGTCTCGGATGGCGGCACGCAGAGCTACCGGACGCGGATCCGCACGCCCTCCTTCGCCCATCTCCAGATGATCCCGAAGATCGTGCCCGGCATGACCGTGGCCGACCTCGTGGCCCATATCGCCAGCATCGATTTCGTCATGTCGGACGTCGACCGATGAGCCTTTCGCCCGATCTTCTCGCCCGCATCCGCGCCGCCTCGGACGAGCATGGCGGCCCCCGTGCCGCGATGCTCGAGGCGCTGAAGCTGATCCAGCACGAGCACGGCTGGGTGTCGGATCCGCATCTGGCGGAAGCGGCGGCGACGCTCGGCGTGCATCGCGCGGAAATGGAAGCGCTGGCGAGCTTCTACTCGCTGATCTTCCGCCATCCGGTCGGGCGGACGGTGATCCTGCTCTGCGACGGCGCCTCCTGCTGGCTGAACGGCGCCGAGGAGGTCCGCGAGGAGCTGAAACGCCGCCTCGGCATCGGCTTCGGCGAGACCACGGCCGATGGGCGCTACACGCTGCTGAACGTGGCCTGCCTCGGCGGCTGCGACCGTGCGCCCGCGGCCGTCGTGGGCCGCGACCGGCAGCTCGTGGGCCCGCTCTCGCCCGCGGGCGTCGCGGCCCTGCTGGAGGACGGATTGTGACCGACCTGCCCCTCACCGGCCGGGCCCGCCCCGACCGCCGTCCGCACACGCTCGCCGAATGGCGGGCCGAGGGCGGCTACGAGGCGGTGGATCGCGCGCGAAGCATGGCGCCCGCCGAGATCATCGACATGGTCGAGGCCGCGCATCTGAACGGCCGCGGCGGCGCGGGCTTCCCCGCGGGGCGCAAGTGGCGCTTCATGCCCGAGCGCGGGACCTCTCCCGGCGAGGGCCCGAGCTATCTGATCGTCAACGGCGACGAGATGGAGCCCGGCGCCTTCAAGGACCGCTTCCTGCTGGAAGCCCTGCCGCATCAGGTGATCGAGGGCGCGATCATCACCGCCCGCGCCACCCATGCGGACGAAGCGATCGTGCTCATCCGCGACGAATACCGCCCCGGCATCGCCGCCGTGGAGCGTGCCATTCACGAAGCGCGGGATGCGGGCCTTCTGGGCGACCTCGCGATCCGCGTCCACCCCTCGGCCGGCCGCTACATCGTGGGCGAAGAGACCGCGCTCATCACCGCGCTGGAAGGCCACCGCGCCGTGCCGAGGAAGCGCCCGCCCTTCCCGGCGCAATCGGGGCTCTGGGGCCGGCCCACCACGGTGAACAACGTCGAGACCATCTCGCTCGTCCCCCATATCCTGTCGCTCGGGCCGCAGCGGTTCCGCGCCCTGTCGCGCACGGAAGAGGGCGGCACCAAGCTCTACGGCGTCTCGGGCCGGGTGAAGCGCCCGGGCCTCTTCGAGGCACCGATGGGCACCACCGCGCGCGAACTGATCGAGCGCGCGGGCGGCGTCTCGGGCGACGGGCAGCTCCGCGCCTTCCAGCCCGGCGGCGGCGCCAGCGGCTTCTTCGGCCCCGACCGGCTCGACCTGCCGCTCGACTTCGGCCATGTGGCGAAAGCGGGCTCGATGTTCGGCACGGGCATGCTGATCGTGCTCGACGGCACCGCCTGCCCGGTGGGCTTCCTCGCCCGGCACATGCGGTTCTATGCGCGCGAAAGCTGCGGTTGGTGCACCCCCTGCCGCGAGGGGCTGCCGCTGGTGGCGAAGATCCTCGACCGGTTCGCCGCGGGTCAGGGCCGCCGCGCGGATCTGGAGCTGTTGCAGATGACCGCCGCCGAGGCCGCCCCGCGCGGGCGCAGCTTCTGCGACCTGATGGGGGGCGCCATGGCGCCGCTCGCCTCGGGGCTTTCGATGTTCGCGGCCGAGTTCGAAGCGCGACTGGCCGAAGGAGAGCGGGCATGAGGATCACCGTCAACGGCCGCCCGCTCGAGGTCGAGGGCTCGAAGGACCTGCTCACCACCTGTCTTTCGGCGGGCATCGAGATCCCGCATTTCTGCTGGCACGGCGATCTGGGCTCGGTCGGCGCCTGCCGGCTCTGCGCGGTGCGGGTGCATGACGGGCCGGAGGATACCGAGGGCCGGATCGAGATGGCCTGCATGACGCCCGTGCGCGAGGGCCAGCGGATCGAGGTCATGGACCCGGAGGCCGAGCGGTTCCGCGCCCGGATCGTCGAATGGCTGATGGTGAACCACCCCCACGATTGCGCGGTCTGCGAGGAAGGCGGCGCCTGCCACCTGCAGGACATGGTGGTGGCTTCGGGCCACCATCGCCGGCGCGCCGAGGTGGCGAAGCGCACCCACCGCAATCGGGATCACGGGCCGTTCCTCACGCAGGAGATGAACCGCTGCATCGGCTGCTACCGCTGCCTCCGCTTCTACCGCGACTATGCGGGCGGGCGCGATTTCGAGGTGCTGGGCGCCCATGACCGGGTCTGGTTCGGCCGCACAGAGCCCGGCGCGCTCGACAGCCCCTTCGCCGGCAACCTCGCCGAGGTCTGCCCCACCGGCGTCTTCGACGACCGCTGGTGGTCGCGCCACTACGCGCGGCCCTGGGACATGGCCGAGACGCCCTCGATCTGCGCGAACTGCGCGGTTGGCTGCAACATCACCCTCTTCGAGCGCGGCGGAACGCTCCGCAAGGTGCAGAACCGCACGCATGGCGCGATCAACGGCTCGTTCCTCTGCGACCGGGGCCGGTTCGGGGCGCTCGCGGCCGAGGCGGCCCGTCCGACCCATCCCACCCGCAAGGGCGCCGGGATCCTCTGGACCGAGGCCATTGAGGCCGCCCGCGCCCTCGTCGCGCGGGGGGCCATCGGCATCGGCTCACCCCGCGCCTGTCTCGAGACCAATTTCGCGCTGCGCAGGCTCGTGGGCGAAGACCGGTTCTTCGCCGGATGCAGCGCGTCCGAGGCGGCGCTGGTGGCCCGGATGGCCGCGATCCTGCGGCAGGGACCGGCGGGGATCGCGGCCATCCGCGACATCGAACGGGCCGATGCGGTGCTCGTGCTGGGCGAGGATCTGACCGGCACCGCGCCGCGCGCCGCACTTGCCCTGCGGCAGGCCGCCCGCGGCGCCGAGCGCCGTCTCGCCGCCGAAAAGGGCGTGCCGGACTGGATGGATGCCGCGGTGCGGGTGGCGGGCGAAGGCCGCCGCTCGCCGGTCGCAGTGGTCACGCCCCTGCCCGACGCGCTCGACGAGGTGGCGCTCTGGCCGCTCCGTCGCACGCCGGCCGAGGTGGGCGCCTTCGGGCATGCCGTGGCCGCGGCGCTGCGCGGCGAGGAGGCTGCACCCGACGCGCGTGCGGTGGCCGAGGCGCTGGTCGCGGCCGAGGTGCCGGTGGTGATCGCGGGGGCGGGCCTCGGCCTCGCCGCTCCGGCCGAGGCTGCGGCCGCCGTCGCCGCGGCGCTGGGTGCGCGCGCGCGGATCGCGCTCTTCCCGCCCGAGGCGGGCAGCCTCGGTCTGGCCCTGCTGGGCGGCACTGGGCTCGAACGGGCGGTGGCCGAGCTCGAGGCCGAGCCGCGCCCCGTGATCCTGCTCGATGCCTCCCTGCCCGACCGTGCGCCGGCCGAACTCGTCGAGCGGCTGATGGCCGCCGCGACCGAGGTGATGCTGCTCGACTGGCTCGACGGGCCGCTCGCGCCGCAGGCGGATCTCCTGCTGCCGGTCACGGCGCCGGCCGAGACCTCCGGCACCTACATCAACCACGAGGGCCGTGCGCAGCGGTTCTTCACCGGCCGCCCGTCCGAGCTGGTTCCGGCCTGGCGGCTGCTCGCGCCGCTCTGCGGAGCGACCGAGACGACGCTCGACGAGATCCTCGCCGCGCTGGCGCACGATTGCCCGGATCTGGCGGCGGTCTGCGACGCGGCCCCCGGGGCCGGGGGCGCGCCAGTCGCGCGGCTTCCGGCCCGCGCCTCGGGGCGCACCGCCTTCGATCTGGCGGGCCGCCTGCCCGAGGGCCAGCCGCGCGCGGATGCGGAGTCCGCGCTGGTCTGGTCGATGGAAGGCGCGCAGGGGCTGGAGGTGCCGCCCGCACTTCGGACCCGCGCCGATCGTCCGGGGCTGCATTCGGCGAGCAGCGCATGGCTCGGCACCGAGGGCGTGGGCGGGCCGGTCCGCGGCGGCGATCCCGGGGTGCATCTGTTCGCAGAGGGCGGCTCAGGGGCGATCCATGCCGGACGGGGCACGCCGCTCGAGGATCTGCCGGGCGAGGGCTTCCGCCTCCTGCCGCTCCACGACCCCTTCTCCGCCAGTTCCGCCGACCGGGCGAGCCCGCCGCTTGCCGAGCGCGCGTCCGCGCCGAGGCTCCTCCTCCATCCCGAGGATGCGGCCGCCCTCGGCGCGGCAGAGGGCGCGCGGCTTCTGATCGACGGGACCGCGGCCCCCGCGCCGCTTTCGCTCGATCCGTCGGTGCCGCGCGGGCATCTGGCGCTCTCGGGCGCGCGATCCCATGCGCGCTTCGTCACGCTGGAGGTGGCGCGATGAGTGCAGGACTCTTCCTCCGAGCGCCCTTGCCGGCACGGGCCCACCCCGCCCGGACATCGAGCCCCGGACTCGATGGCCTTTCCGCGCCCGCCCCCCTCGCAACAAGGGACGGCGTCCGATCCCTCCCCGCGCGAGGCCGGGCCGTCCCGACGGATGCCGCCCCCCCGAACCGAGCCGGCACCGCGGAGGGTCGGGCATGAGCGTCCTTCTGATCGCCCTCTTCTCGCTGATCCTGCTGCTGGCGCTTCTCGGAGCGGCGGGCGTCTTCACCTGGGGCGAACGGCGGCTTCTGGGCTTCCTGCAGGAGCGGCTCGGGCCGAACCGCGTGGGGCCCTTCGGCTTCCTGCAATGGGTGGCCGACACGCTGAAGCTCCTCACCAAGGAGGATGCGCCACCGGCCGGCGCCGATCTCGCGGCCTACCGGCTCGCGCCGGCGCTCGCGGCCTTCCCGATGCTTGCGGGCTTCGGCGTGGTGGCCTTCGCCCCCCGCCTCGTGATCTCGGACCTCGACGTGGGCGTGCTCTTCGTCATGGGGATGCTCGCGCTGACCGTCTGGGCGCTGGTGCTGGGCGCCTGGGGCTCGCGCAACCGCTATGCGATGCTGGGCGGCCTGCGGGCGGCCGCGCAGATGCTGGCCTACGAGAGCTTCCTCGGCCTCTCGCTCATGGGCTGCGTGCTGCTCGCGGGCAGCTTCCGCATGGGCGACATCGTGGCAGCGCAGGAGGGCGGGCTCTGGTTCATCCTGCTTCAACCGCTCGGGGCCGCGCTCTTCTTCCTCGCGGGCCTCGCCGCCGCCCACCGCCTGCCCTTCGACCTGCAGGAATCCGAGCAGGACCTCGTGGCGGGCTTCATGACGGAATATTCGGGGATGAGCTTCGCGCTCTTCTTCCTCGGCGAATATCTGGCGATCCTCCTCGTGGCCGCGCTCTTCACCACGCTCTTCCTCGGCGGCTGGGCCGGGCCGATCCTGCCGGGGCCGATCTGGTTCGGGCTGAAGGTGGCCGCGATCTCGGTCGTCTTCGTCTGGCTGCGCGCGGCCCTGCCGCGCCCGCGCTACGATCAGCTCATCTCCTTTGCCTGGAAGGTGGCGCTGCCGCTGGCGCTCCTGAACCTCTTGGTCACCGCCTGGATCGCGGTGGGGAGAGCGGCATGAAGGGCATTCTCGACAGCATCCTGCGCGTGGGGCGGATGATCTTCGCGCCCACGAAGACCGTGCAATATCCCGAGGAGAAGCTGCCGCTCGCGCCCCGCACCCGCGGCCGGATCGTGCTGACGCGCGACCCCGACGGGCAGGAGCGCTGCGTGGCCTGCAATCTCTGCGCCGCCGCCTGCCCGGTCGACTGCATCGACGTGGTCAAGGCCGAGACGCCGGACGGGCGCTGGTATCCCGAGAGCTTCCGCATCAATTTCGCGCGCTGCATCTTCTGCGGCTATTGCGAGGAGGCCTGCCCCACCTCGGCGATCCAGCTCACCCCGGACGTCGAGCTTGCCGACTACCGCCGCGGCTTCCTGCAATACGAGAAGGAGGATCTGCTCATTTCCGGTGAAGGCAAGCATCCCGGCTACCGCTACTGGGACGTGGCGGGCAAGGCCATCGCGGGCAAGGCGCAGGATCCCGTCGATCCGAAGGACCTCTGCCCATGAGCGACCTTGTGGCCGTCTGGTGCGCCTCGGTGGCGCTGGCCTCGGCGATCCTCGCGGTGACGCGGCCGGCGATCGTCCATGCGCTGATCTGGCTCGTGGCGGCGCTCCTGTCGCTGGCGGGCAGCTTCTTCGCGCTGGGGGCGAGCTTTGCCGGCGCCGTCCAGATCCTGATCTATGCGGGCGCCATCGTCGCGGTCTTCGTCTTCGTCGTGATGACGGCGGATGCCTCGCCCGAGGCGCTCGCGCGCGAGCGGGCGCGGCTCTCCGCGGGCTGGAAACGCCCGGCCGCCGCGGTGGCGCTGGTGGCGGTTCCGCTGGTGCTGGGGCTTCTGACCCGCACCTCGGCCCCGGAGGCCGCACCGGCCACGGGCGCCGGGCTCGGCGCGATCCTCTTCGGCCCCTGGGCGCTGGCCGTCGAGGTGGCCTCGGGGCTCCTTCTGGCCGCGCTCATGGGCGCGCGCCACCTCGGGCGGCGGAGGGAGGAGCCATGAGCGTCACGACCCTCATCCTCCTCCTCGCGCTTGCGGGCGGGATCTTCGCCACCGGCTTCTTCGGCCTGCTGGCCCGGCGCGCGATCCTGTTCCAGCTCATCTCGCTCGAGATGATGCTGGCGGGCCCTGCCCTCGCCTTCCTCGCCGGCGGCGCCTTCCATGGCAGCCAGCAGGGACAGGCGATGTTCATCCTCATCATCATCCTCGCCGCCGCCGAGGTGGCGCTGGGGCTTGCGCTCTATCTCGCGCTGCGCCGGGGCGCGGATGTCGAGGACAGCGACACGATCGCGGGGCTGAAGCACTGACATGCTGAGCCCCTATCTCCTCCTCCTGCTCGTGCCCGCGCCGCCGCTCGCGGTGTTCCTGATCCTCGGGCTCGATCCGTTCTTCCTGCGCCGCAAGGCGGTGCAGGGGCTGGCGCTTCTGGGCGGCATCGCGCCCTTCTTCGCCATGCTGCCGCTGCTGGGCCTCTGTCTCGGGACGGAGTGCCGGGGCGTCATGCCGATCTTCACGCTGGTCTTCGGCCAGTCCGAGGTGGCGCTGGCGCTGCTGCTCGATCCGATGAGCACGCTCGTGGGCCTCACGGTCGCGGCGGTGGGCGCCATGGTGATGACCTATGCCATCGACTACATGTCGGATGCGCGCATCGCCGACCTGCGGCGCTTCTTCGCGCTGATGAACCTGTTCCTCGCCGCCATGCTGACCATGGTGCTGGCGGGCGACACGATCACCTTCTTCTTCGGCTGGGAGCTGATGGGGCTCTGCTCCTTCTTCCTCATCGCCTACAACACGGGCCTGCCGCAGGCGGTGGCCGCGGGGCGCAAGGCCTTCATCATCACCCGCTTCGCCGACGCCTTCCTGCTCGCGGGGCTGCTGCTCCTGTTCCTCGAGGCCAATTCCGTGCGCCTCGACGTGCTGATCCCCGCGGGCACGATCATGACCGAGGACCGGCATGTGGTGATCGCGCTCCTGCTGCTCGCAGGCGCCCTCGGCAAGTCGGCGCAGGTGCCGTTCCACACCTGGCTCCCCTCGGCCATGGCGGGGCCCACGCCCGTCTCGGCGCTGCTCCACTCGGCCACGATGGTGGCGGCGGGCGCCTTCATGCTGGCGCGCTTCTCGCCCATCGTCATGTCCGAGCCCGCGGTGCAGACCATCGCCGCCATCTTCGGCGTGGGCACCGCGGCCTTCGGCGCGCTCTCGGCGATCTTCCAGGCCGATGTGAAGCGGTTGCTGGCCTATTCCTCGATCAGCCAGATCGGCTTCATGGTGCTGGCCGTGGGCCTCGGCGCGCCGCAGGTGGCCATCGCCCATTTCGTCGTCCATGCGATGTTCAAGTCGCTCCTGTTCCTTGCCGCGGGCGACATCACCCATGGCTCGGATCTGGGCACCAGCATGATGGCGATGCGCGGCGCGCTGCGCAGACGGCCCATCGCCTTCGTGACCTATGTGGCGGGCGCCTCGTCGCTCGCGGGCCTGCCCTTCGTGACCGCGGGCTGGTGGTCGAAGGAGGCGATCCTCGCCACCGCCTGGAGCGGCGGCGCCTTCGGCATCCTCGTCTGGGGCGTGGCGCTTCTCACCGCGACCTGCACCGCCATCTATGCCTTCCGCCCGGTGTTCGAGGCGCTCCAGCCCGAGCCCGAGCATCTGAGCCGGGCCCGCCACGGCCATGCCGTGGCCCTCGACCTGCATTACCGCAAGCGCTGGGGCAGCGCCTTCATCGGCCTGCCGCTCGTGGTGCTGGCCTCGGGCTCGCTTCTGGGCGGCGTGCTGGTCGGGCCGATCATCCGCTTCCTCGGCGCCGAGCCGCCGCATCCCTCGCACCTGCCCGAGCTGGTGGCGGCCTTCGCGCCCTTCGTGGGCATCGCGACGGCGGCGGCGCTGACCTTCGTGCCCTCGCTCGCCGCGGCGGTCGCGGGCGCGCGCGACATGCGGCGGCCCACGCGGCTCGACCGCAAGTTCCAGCGCTGGGTGATCGAACCCTATGTCCGGCTCGTCCGCTTCCTTGCAGGCAACCGGATGGGCGCGCGGGCCGAGGCCGAGCTCGAGCTGCGCCATGTGCAGATCGTGCGCTGGCTGAGCCGCGGCGCGCGGATGGACGGGATCTATCAAGCGCTCTTCGTGCGCCCCTTCGTGAATACCGTCCGCTGGCTGACCGGCCACCGCGGCGGCACCGTCGATCCGGTGGGCACGCTGCCCGTCACCCTCGCCCAGAGGGGAATGCAGGCGCTGGTCACCCGGCTCGCGCATGACCGGTTCGACCGGTTCTGGATGCGCTCGGCCAACCGTCTGGTGCGGCTCTGGGTGCTGGCCTCGGCCCTTCAGACGGGGCGGAGCCGGGACTATGCGCTCGGTGCGGCTCTGGGAACGGCCGCTCTTCTCGTGATTGCATGGGGTACGACATGGAACTGACCGCGCTCATCCTGCTGCCGTTCTTCGGCGGGGTCGCCGCGCTCTTCGCCGGGCGCTGGGGACGGGACGCCGAGCGCTGGGTGGCGATCCTGGCCTTGAGCCTCGCGCTCCTCATCCTGATCTCGAGCTTCTTCTCGCCCGGCGACGGGCGCTGGATCGCGCTCGAGCGCTACGACTGGGCGCCCTCGCTGGGGGTGCAGGTGATCCTCGCCATGGACGGGCTCTCGGGGGCGCTTCTTCTGGTGTCGCTGGCGCTCGGGATCGTCTCGGTCGTCGTCTCCTGGAAGATCACCGAATATCCGGGCCTGCTGAACGCGGCGCTGCTCTGGACGGTGGCGGCCTCGAACGGGGTGTTCCTCTCGTTCGACCTCCTCGTCTTCGCCTTCTTCTGGGAGCTGATGCTGGTTCCGGCCTTCCTGCTGATCTCGGTCTGGGGACATGGCGACCGCGAGGCGGCGGCGCTGAAGTTCCTCGTCTTCAACGCGGTGGCGGGGCTGGGGCTCCTGGCCGCGGTCTTCTATCTCGGGGCCACGGGCGACAGGGTCACGTTCGACGCCTTCGAGGTGGCCGAGCGCCAGATCCCGCACGGGGTGCAGGTCCTGCTGCTCCTGGGCTTCGCCGGCGCCTTCCTCGTGAAGCTGCCCGTGCCGCCGCTTCATGCCTGGCTGCCCGACGCCCATACCCAGGCGCCCACCGCGGGCTCGATCCTGCTCGCGGGGCTTCTCCTGAAGACCGGGGCCTACGGGCTCTTCCGCTTCCCGCCGATGCTCTTCCCCGAAGGCTTCGCCACGCTCGCGCCCTTCGGGCTGGCGCTCGGCGCCTTCGGCTCGATCTACGGCGCGCTTCTGGCCTGCGGGCAGACCGACGCCAAGCGGCTGGTGGCCTATACCTCCGTTGCGCACATGAGCATCGTGCTCATGGGGATTTGCGGCGGGGTCTATTTCTCGCTCATGGGGGCGGGCGTCGAGATGGTGGCGCATGCCTTCTCGGCCTCGGCGCTGTTCCTGCTGATCGGCGCGCTCTATGACCGGACCGGCACGCGCGACCTGCGCGAGCTGGGCGGGCTCCAGCAGAACGCGCCGCGCTTTGCCGCCGCCTTCGCGGTCTTCTTCTCGGCGGCGCTCGCCATGCCGGGCACCGCGAACTTCCTCGGCGAGGCGCTGGTCATCACCGGCATGTTCCAGGTGAACTGGATCTTCGCCTCGATCACGCTCATCTCGCTGGTGGTGTCGGTCGTCTATGCCACGCGGCTGTTCAAGCGGGTGGTGTTCGGCACGTCGCGCCGGACAGCCGCGCTCGAGGATCTGACCTTGCGCGAGATGGGGCCGATCGTGCTCCTCGCCGTGGCCACGCTGCTCTTCGGGATGCTGCCGCAGATGCTGATGGGCGCGCTCGAAGGCGCGGTCGAGGCGGCCCTTACGTCGGTGACGGTTCCCTGATGCCGAGCTTTCCTGCCCTTGTGCCCGTGATCCTGCTCGGTGTCGGCGCGGTGGCGGCGATGCTGGCCGCCCCCCGCCTGCCCGGCCTCTCGCGCTGGATCGCGGGAACGGCGCTCCTCTGCGCGAGCGTCGCACTCGCGCTGCGGCTCGGCGCACCTGCAAGCCTCTCGGAGCTGCTGGCCGACGACCGGCTGGCACGCCTCGCGGGGCTCGGCATCTGCCTCGCGGGTCTGGGCAGCCTTGCCTTCCTGCGCCCGGCTGGTCCCTCGAAGGAGGGGCCGGCGCTTCTCCTTCTCGCCACGCTCGGGGGCACGGTGCTCGCGGGCGCCATCCATGCGGCGACCCTTTTCCTCGGGCTCGAGCTCATCACGCTGGCCCTCGTCGCGCTCTTCGTCCTGCCGCTCGACCGGCCCGCGCTCGAGGCGGGCTACAAGTTCCTGATCCTCGGCGCGGCGGCGGCCGCAACGCTGCTGATGGGGCTCGCCCTCGCCCATGCCGCGACGGGGTCGCTCGCGCTCGTGGCCCTCGGCGGCGAGGGCGTGCTTCCGGCGCTGGCCGCAGCGCTCCTCCTCGCAGGGCTCGCCTTCAAGTTCGCCCTCGTGCCCTTCCACATGTGGACGCCGGACGCCTTCACCGGAGCGCCCGGCGCCGCGGCGGCCTTCGCGGGCGCCGCCTCGAAGATCGCCGTGGTGGTGGCGCTGATCCGGCTCGATGCGGTGGGCCTGCCCGAGGTCTGGGCACTCGGCCTCGCGGCCTTCGGCGGCGCCTCGATGCTCCTCGGCAACATCGCGGCCCTCCGGCAGGACAGTCTGGCGCGGATGCTCGGCTATTCCTCGGTGGCCCATGCGGGTTACATCGCGGCGGCGCTGGGGGCGGGCGCGGCTTCGGCGCCGGCGGCCGCGGGCTTCTACATCCTGGCCTATGCGCCCGGGCTGCTGGCCGCGCTCTGTGTGGCGACGCTCCTCGGGCGCGAGACGCGGATCGGCGATCTGCGCGGCCTCGTCTGGTCCCGGCCGCTCGCCGGGGCCGCGCTGGCGGTGGCGCTCGTCTCGCTGGCGGGCCTGCCGGTGTCGGCGGGATTCTTCGGCAAATATGCGATCTTCTCGGCCCTCATCGAGGCGCGGGCCTGGCTGCTCCTCGCGCTCGCGCTCGTGGGCTCGGCCCTCGGAGCCTATTACTACCTGCGCTTCGTGGCGTTGATCTTCCGCCGTGTGGAGGCTCCTGCCCTTGCCCCGCTCCGCTGGTCCGACCGCACGCTTCTCGCGCTGGCCACCGGCATGACCCTCCTTCTCGGGGTCCGGCCCGACCTGCTCCTAGACCTCGTGCGGACAGCCCTCGGCTGAGACATCCGGGACAATCCCGGCAGGAACCGCGGGTGGACCGCGATCATTGGTGCGGCAAGCGTCAGGGAGCCCGCACCATGAGCCCACACCGGCCGATCCTCCGGTCCGAAGAAACCTGTTGGCGCCTCGCGCGCGCCGACCGTCTGGCCGTCATCATCGATGCCGCCGACTATTTCGCCCGCGTGAAGCAGGCCATTCTCGAGGCGCGCCACTCGGTGCTGCTCGTGGCCTGGGACTTCGATGCGCGGATCCGCCTCGACCCGCGCGGCCCCCGGGGCAAGAGCCCGGACCGGCTGGGCCGCTTCCTCAACTGGGTGGTGCGCCACCGACCCGAACTCGAGATCCGGGTGCTGAAATGGGACCTCGGCACCGTGAAGGCGCTGGGGCGCGGCTCGACCCCGCTCTTCGTGCTGGACTGGCTGACGGACAGGCGGATGAAGTTGCGCCTCGACAGCGCCCACCCTTTGTCCTCGGTGCATCACCAGAAGATCGTGGTGATCGACGATGTGCTGGCCTTCTGCGGCGGCATCGACATGACCGCCGACCGCTGGGACACGCGCGACCATCTCGACGACGACCCGCACCGGCGTAGGCCCACCACGCGGCGGGCCTACGGGCCGTGGCACGATGTGACGACCGCGGTGAACGGACCAGCGGCGGCGGCCCTGGGCCAGATCACGCGCGACCGCTGGGAGCAGGCCACCGGCGAGCGGCTCGAGCCGCCGCCGGCCTGCGAGACGCGCTGGCTCGAGGGGCTCGAGCCGCTCTTCGAGGGGGTGGACATCGGCATCTCGCGGACGCTGCCGGAATATGGCGAGCGGAAGGGCGTGCATGAGATCGAGAAGCTCTATCTCGAGATCATCGCCCGGGCCGAGCGGTCCATCTATATCGAAAGCCAGTATTTCGCCTCGCGCCGGATCGGGGATGCCATCGCCGCGCGGCTGCGCGAGCCCGAGGGCCCCGAGATCGTGGTGGTCAATCCCCTGACCGCGAGCGGCTGGCTGGAGGAGACGGTGATGGGCGCCGCCCGCGCCAAGCTTCTCAAGGAGATCGCCGAGGCCGACCGCTACGACCGGTTCCGCATCTACCATCCGGTGACGCTGAAGGGGCAGCCGATCTATGTCCATGCCAAGGTTCTGGTCATGGACGAGCATCTGCTGAAGGTCGGCTCCTCGAACCTCAACAACCGCTCGATGGGGTTCGACACGGAATGCGATCTCTCGGTCGAGGCGGGCCCCGCCGACAGTGGCCTGCAGGAGCGGATCACGCTCTTGCGCGACGACCTGATCTCTGAGCATCTGGGCGTGCCGCTTGCCACTTTTCAGGACGTGCTGAGGGCCAAGGGCTCGCTGATTGCGGCCATCGAATCCCTGCGCGGTCCGGGGCGGTCGCTGCGGCCGCTCGAGCCGCCGGAGCTGGGCCCCATCGGCGAGAATGTGATCGCCGAGAACGACCTGCTCGATCCCGAGCGCGTGTCGCGCTTCTGGCGCAGGCGGAGCGGCTGGGCCGGGCTCGGGCGCGCGTCATGACCCCCGCCGAGCGGCAACGCGAGCTCCAGCGGCTCGACGATCTGGCGCGGCTCCTCGATGCGCGCTTCCGTCTCTTCGGCATCCGCTTCGGCTGGGACGGGATTGCGAGCATCGTGCCGGGTCTCGGCGATGCGGTGACGGCGCTGCCCGGGGCCTGGCTGATCTGGCGGGCCAGCAGGCTGGGCGTTCCGAGGTCCGTCATCCTGCGGATGGCGGCCAATTGCGGCATCGACCTCGTGGGGGGCAGCGTGCCGCTCCTCGGCACGCTGTTCGATGTGGCCTTCAAGTCGAACCTGCGCAACATGGCCCTGCTCCGCCGGCATCTGGAGGAGACGCGCTAGAGGCTGCCCGCCACGGGTTCGTCAGGGCGCGTCCGGCGGAAGCGAGGCGTAATAGGCCGCGAGAGCCACGATCTCCGCATCGCTCAGGAGCTTTGCCGCCTCCGTCATCAGCGGGGCCCGCGGCCCGCCGCCGCGCACCCCGTCGCGCCAGAGCCGCAGCTGCACTTCGAGATAGGCGCGATATTGCCCGGCAAGCGCCGGCGTGTCGGAACGCCTGCGCTCGGCATCGGGGCCGTGGCAGGACTGGCAGGCCGGCACGTCCCGAAGCCCGGCCTCGGCCGTCGCCAGAGCGCGTCCGCGCACCACGGGATCCGCCGCAACGGCGGCCGCGGCCGCGGCCTCGCCCCGCGGCGCCTCTCCCGCAGCGGCGGCAACCGAGCCCGCGACCGGCTCGCTGAGCGTCGCCACGGCGGCGGCAGGTTCCGGCCCGCCGTGGAAGGACCCGGAGAGGGTGGTGAGCGGGACGTCCCATGCGGGTGTGTCCGCCGGGGCTTCCGGTCCCGCGGCGGGGCGTGTGGCCCCCTCTTCGCCGCCGGCACGCACCCGGCCGAAGCGCTGCGCCAGCGCCCGCAGCCTTTCGCCCGGCACGGCGGAGGCGGCATGTGTCATGTAGCCGCTCTGCCGCCGCCCGTCGCGATAGGACAGCAGCGCCATCTCCAGATAGTCCGGGGTCTGGATGTCGAGCCGGGGAATGCGCGCATTGCCCGACACGCCGTCGGTGCCGTGGCATCCGGCGCAATAGCCGAAGCCCGGCGGGCCCTCGGTGGAGGCGGGTCCCACCAGCGCCGCATATTGCTCATGGGTCATGCTGCCCACGCGGGTGAGGAAGGCCACGACCGACCAGACCTCGTCGTTGCGCACCGAGGGCCAGCCCGGCATCCCGGACATCTTCACGCCCTCGCGCACGATCCAGCCGAGTTCGGCCGGCGTCCATGAACCGACCGCCTCGGCGATGGGCGGAGGCGCGGGCACCATCGCGCGGATCGTGGCCGTCCGCATCGTGCCCGGCGCGCCGTGGCAGGTCTCGCAGGCCGAGGCATAGTGCCGGGCGCCGAGGCGCACCATGGGCTCCGTCAGATCGGGCACCTCCTCGGGCGACGGGGCGCGCAGCTCGACGGAGTTGCGGAAGGTGGTGTGGAGCACCCAGCTCACGCCCGGCCAATGCCCGCTCCGCGCCGAGGTGTTGTAGAGGCCGAGGAAGACCACGGCCAACCCGGCCAGCGCCCCCGCCACGGCCAGACCTCCCAGAAGCAGGACAGGTCTCATGCGGATCCCTCCGGGGTGCGCGATTTCATCGACAGGTCCCCGCAAATAGCGCGGGCAGCGCGGTGTAGACGGTGCCCACGAAGGAGACGATGGCGAGCAGGAAGGCCGCGTGGCCCAGAAACTCGTGCCGGTCCTCGTTGTTGCCGCCCGCGTGGGAGTAATCGTGATCGTCGAGGAAATCCCATTGCCGCCAGGCGCTGCGGGCCACCAGCAGGATGCCCGCGAGGGCGAGCAGCGTCAGCGCGGCCATGCCCCAGCGCAAGAGATCGACTTCCGCTTCCGCGCGCGGGACCTTGGCGCAGAAGACGGCGGCCGCTCCGTAGCAGAGCACGAAATGCACAGCCCAGATCGTGGGGGCGAAGGTGATCTTCCAGAGGCTCGCGCGCTCCTCGGAGAATTCCTGCTCCTGCGAGATCTTCCGCTCGTCGCTCATGCCGCCCCCCTCAGCCCAGCACCCGCGGCGCACCCGCGATCATCGCCACCGTCACCAGCACGGTCAGCCCCAGGAAGTGCCAGAACAGGGCCGAGTTCCACAAAGGCGCGTCGTAGCGTGGCGTGATCCGCCCGAAGATCAGGCCCGCCAGCCCGTAGAGCTGGAAGATCAGGCCCGCGATCAGGTGGGCGACGGTCCAGACCACGAGGACCCACATGCTGGCCGGATAGACATGCTCCGTGGGCTCGAGGCCCGCCACATGGGGCGAGGCGATCAGCGCGGCCCCGGTCGCGAGCGTCAGGAGCGGCGCTGCGGAGAGGCACAGCCGGGCAAGGCCCGTGCGGTGCCGGCGGTTCGCCTCGCGCGCGGCGAGCGTCAGCGCCCAGGAGGCCGCGCCCAGCGCCAGCGCCGCGAGGGCCAGCGGTCCGTCCGCGTGCGCAGCGCCCGCGGGGGGATAGTCGGTGCCCGCCGTCCAGTAGAAGAAGACCCCGAACACCAGGCTCGCGAAGGCCGTGCTGTCACCCAGCATCGTGATCCAGACGGCCCACCAGCCGACCGCCCCGGAGCCCGAGACATAGATCGGCAACCGGAGCCCAAGCCCCACGTCGGCCATCTCCTTCTCGGGGATCTCGGCCGATCCGGTCCAGAGCCACCAGACCACCATGGCCACGGCCAGAACCGCGCTGACGATGGCAGGCCCGTACCAGGCGAAGGTCGGGAAGATGAAGGCGCCGCCCGTGAAGACTGCCGCCCAGATCGTCTTCCAGGTCGGCCCCCCGATCCGCAGAAGCTGGAGCGGGCGGCCGTCGATCACCGAGGTCACCAGCGTCTCGCGCCGCCCCGCCTCGGCATCGGGCAGGTAGAAGCGGCCGGCATCCATCCGGTCCACGAGCTCCCGCTGCTGCCAGAGCGGATAGCGCGTGTCGATGTAGGGGATCGAGCGGACGCCCCAGGATTCGTCCTCGAGATCGTGGGTCCATTCGAGCGTGCCGGCTCCCCACGGGTTGCGCTCGGAGAGCTTCGCCCGCTTCGGGCGCAGGAGATCCCAGACGAAGACCGCGAAGCCGGCCGCCATCACGAAGGCGCCGACGGTCGAGACGAGGTTCAGCCAGTCCCAGCCGACATGGCCGGGATAGGTGAAGACGCGCCGGGGCATCCCCTTCAGCCCGGTCAGGTGCATGGGCAGGAAGGTCACGTTGAAGCCGGTGAAGAGCAGCCAGAAGGACCAGCGCCCCAGCCGCTCCGACAGGGTCTTCTTGGCGATGACGGGGTAGAAGTAATAGACGCCCGCGATGACCGGAAAGACCATGCCGCCGAACAGCGTGTAATGGAGGTGGGCCACGATGAAATAGGTGTCGTGGACCTGCCAGTCGAAGGGCGCGATGGCCACCATGACGCCGGTGAGCCCGCCTGCGGTGAAGACCGCGAGACCGCCCGCGATCCAGAGCATCGGCAGGATCATCTTCACGCGGCCCACCATGAGGGTGGCCACGAAGGCGAAAAGCTGGATGCCCGTGGGGATGACGACCGCCTCGGAGGCCGCCGAGAAGAAGCCGAGCGACAGGGCCGGCAGCCCGGTGGTGAACATGTGGTGCACCCAGAGGCCGAAGCTGATGAAGCCCGTCCCCACCGCCGAGAGCACGATCCAGGAGTAGCCCACGATCGGGGTGCGCGCCGCCGTGGGTACGATCATCGCGGCAAGGGCGATCGAGGGCAGGAAGATGATGTAGACCTCGGGATGGCCGAAGATCCAGAACAGGTGCTGCCAGAGCAGCGGATCCCCGCCCCTTTCGGGATCGAAGAAGGGCCAGTCGAACCCGCGCTCCATCTCGAACAGGAGATCGCCCGCGATCAGCGGCGGGAAGGCAAAGAGGATCATGCCGCCCACGACCAGCACATACCAAGCGTAGAGCGGCATCAGATTGACGCGCATCCCCGGCGGGCGGCACTTCAACACGCCCACGATCAGCTCGACTGCGGCGGCGATCGAGGCCACCTCGATGAAGGACAGGCCCAGAAGCCAGATGTCCGAGCCCAGCCCCTCGTCCTGCGTGGCGAGCGGCGGATACATGAACCAGCCCGAGCGAGGCGCCGCATCGAACAGGATCGAGCCCAGCACGAAGACGCCCCCGATCAGGAAGCACCAGTAGCCATAGGCCGACAGGCGCGGGAACGGCAGGTCCCGCGCGCCCAGAAGCGAGGGCAGCAGGATGATCGAGATCGCCTCGAACATCGGAACGGCGAAGAGGAACATCATCGCCGAGCCGTGCATCGTGAAGAACTGGTTGAACCGGTCGGCCGAGAGGAAGTCGTTGTGGGGCACGGCGAGCTGCACCCGCATCAGCAGCGCCAGCACGCCCGCGCAGAGCATGAAGGCGAGCGCCGTCAGGGCATACCAGACGCCCACCTCGGTGTTGTTCACCGCCGACCAGTAGCGCCAGCCTTTGGGTGTCGCCCAGACCCGGCGCAGCCGGTCGGCCTGCGCCTCGGCGACCTCGGTCGGCACCGGCTCGGCGAGCATGGCCTCGGTCGGCGGAAAGGGACCTTCGGGAACCGGCGCGTCGGTGTCGCGGACTTTTCTCATTCGAGCGCCTCCAGCCAGGCCGCCAGGGCCTCGAGTTCCGCCTTCGACAGATGGCCATAGGCGGGCATCCGCACGCCGGGCTTGAAGGCCTCCGCATGCGCGATCCAGGAGACCAGCGCCCCCCGCTCCATCGGCAGGATCCCTGCGGCGAGCGTCGTGCGGCTGCCGATGTGGGTGAGATCGGGGCCGACGACGCCCGCGGCCGGCGTGCCGCGGACTGCGTGGCAGGCGCCGCAGCCTTCCCGGAAGAAGATCGCTTGTCCCTCGCCCTCGGGGGCCCGTGCAGGGGCGGCCTCGGCCTCGAGCCAGCGGGCGAATTCGGCCTCCTCCAGCACGACGGCATTCATGGCCATCAGCGCGTGCGAGGCGCCGCAGAATTCGGCGCACTGGCCACGGTAGATGCCGGGCGTCACCGGCTCGAGCGACATCCGGGTGGTCCGCCCGGGGATCATGTCGGTCTTGCCGCCGAGGCCCGGCACCCAGAAGGAATGGATCACGCGCCCGGCCAGCAGCTCGATCTCGGTGCGGCGGCCGGCGGGCATGCGCAGCTCGTTGGCCGAGACCACGGGCTCTTCGGAGCCCGGAGGGTAGTAGTCCACCCGCCACCAGAATTCCTCGCCAGTGATGCGCACCCGCAGCCCGTCGCCGGGCGCGCGCTGGTCCGGCATGATCGACAGGCCCCACGACAGAAGGGACGTCAGCACTACGAGCGGCAGCACGATGCCGCCGCCGATGATGACCGCCTCGGCCAGCTTGCGCGACATGCGGCCGGGCCTGCGGCGGGTGACGTAGAGAAAGAGGCCGTTCAGAGACAGCCAGAGCAGGACGGCCCCCACCAGCATCACGGTGAAGAGGCGATTGATCTGCAGGGCATCCGCGCCGCCGGCCGAAAAGACCGACTGAGGTCCGCCGCATCCGGCCGATATCGTCAGGATGAGAAGGCCGAGGCCTGCCCGGTATCGCGCTCGCATTCCGCCCCTCGGTTTCCCCGGTGCCGCACCTCATGCGGGATCGCACGGCTCCATCACGGGAACGTGTGGTGCCGTGACTTCGTTCCGAGGTCCCGCAGGGACTTTTTCAGCGAGGAGAGGTCCGGGGTCGCGGCCGCACGTCCAGGCCCTGAAAACTCTCGGACGGGCGGACGATGCACCCTTCCCCGCCAACTCGGAAGATCCGCCTCCGGCTCGGGACCGGACGCATCCCGCGATGGACGGCCACGTCGGCTTCGCCCATCCGGCGCCTGTCGAGGTGGGACCACAGAGCTTTGGAGGGAGGACCGCCGACGCAGACCCGGCTGGCGCGCCGTCAGCGAGCGACGGTCGGAAGCGGGCGGCCCTCGGCCCCCTCTGTTTCCGGCGAGGCCTCGATCATCCGACGGCGCCGCAGCCAGCGCGCAACGAGAAGGCAGCCGAGCGCCCAGGCAGAACCGGCGGTCCAGCCAGCCAGCACATCAGTCGGCCAGTGGACGCCCAGATAGACCCGGCTCGTGCCGACGGCCACCGTGACCAGTACGGCGAGGGTCAAGATATAGACCTTGACCCACAGGCGCGGTTGCGTGCGGGCCACGAGCGCCGCCAGCGTCAGGTAGGTGACGGCCGCCATCATCGCATGGCCCGACGGAAAGCTCGCCGTGTAAGTGATCGTCTCGTGCGGGACGAGGTCCGGCCTCGGCCTGTCGAAGAAGCGCTTGGCGGTGAAGCTCAGCGCCTGACCGCTGCCGGTGGCGATCAGGACGAACCACATGGTCCGCCAGCGGCCGGTGAGCCCGAGAAAGACCGCCACGGCCAGAGTGATGAAGGCGAGGATCCCCACGCCGCCCAGAGCGGTCACGTCGCGGGCGAGCTCCTCGAACCATGCGGGCCCCAGCGGATCGGAGGGATCGGCGGGGTTGCGCATGAGCAGGAGCAGCCACTCGTCGAAAGCATGCGAGTCGCCCTCGACGATCTCATCGGCCAGCTGGGCGAAGGCCCAGCCAAGCGCCGAGATCGCGAGGAGGAACGCCACCGTCCAGCGCTCGCCCCATGTGCCGAGACGCAAGGCAAGTTTCGATAGGGAACGGAAGGAAGGTCGTGTCATGCCGCCTCGGGACTGCTGCGCATAGCGCTCGGGACAGCGCAGGGGCTGGATGATAGGGGCTGCGGCAGGGAGAGCAAGGCCGCGGCAAATCCCATTCCCGCGAGCGTCAGGGGGCAGGAAAGAGCCCGGCCCTCCCGAGACGGCGAGTGTCAGGATGCGGGCCAGCGCCCCGCCCCATCGCTTGGCGGTGCCCGAGAATCGGCACGAGATCAGACCCGCAGCCCGAAGCGCCGCATCCGGCCGCCCGACGAATCAGTGACGCAGCGTCGCGCCCAGGTTGCGAAGCTCGGCGAGCTGCGCTTCGGAGCTTTTGGCGATCCCGTCGGTCAGATCGTGAAGCCGCTGCACATGCTCGAGCGCGAACTGCGCTTCGGCATCGTCGAGCTCGCGGTCGTTGCGGCAGAAGAAGCCGAGCGTCCGCGCCGACGCTTCGCCGACCGAGACCACCAGCCCGTACCGCAGGCCATATTCCGCAGCCTTTTCCATGACTCCCTGCTCGTCCATGTCGCGAAGCTCGCTCCAGCGGCAGATCCCCGGATGTTCGAGACCCCACCGCACCGTCGGATCGACGAAGATCATCGCCTTCTCCGCATAGAGGTTCACCCACTCCTGAGGGTAGGTCTGGTAGAGCAGAGTCGGATTGGCAAAGCGGATCCGGACCCCGATGGCGAAGTGCCAGTCGGAATGGGCGGCCACGGCGGAAAGTAGATCACGTACGCTCGGAACGTTCACCATGCTTTGTATCGGCCCGCAGGTTGTGTATCAGAAAGAGGCACGGCATCATGCCCCGCGACTGCTACTTTATGGTCTGTCGGATTACAATGGAACAGCACAAGCTTATGCATCTGTCAGACATGAAGGAAGCATTCCTGCAGATCGCACAAGCGGGATTCTATGTGGCCCTCCGGCTCGGATTCTACTCCCCCGAAGACGAGTTGAACACCTTCCCGGAGCAGTTCGTCGAACTTTACACGGCTCGTGGCCTCGCCCTTCAGGACCCGCTGATGCGCTGGACCTTCACCAACCATGGCGCGCTGCGCTGGAGCGCAGTCGACCAGCCCGACCCGCTGGGGGTGATCGCACGCTACCGGCAGTATGGGATGCGCTACGGGGCCACGATATGTCTTGCGGGGCGCGGACCCGTGCCGAAGAAGAGCTTCGGCATCTTCGCCCGCGCCGACCGGGAGTTCAGCGACGCCGAGATCGTCGACCTGCGCGAGCTGCTGACCACGCTCCATGTCAACGAGCCGCAGTCGCTCACCGAAAGCCAGGTCGAAGTGCTGCGGATGCTGTCGACAGGCATGCGGTACAAGCAGATGGCCTATGCGCTGGGGATCTCGGAGAGCGCCGTCAAGGCCCGCCTGAAGGGCGCGGCCCAGCGGATGAACGCCAAGACCGCGGCCCAGGCCGCCTCGGTCGCCGCGAGTCGCGGCATCCTATAGCGCGGCAGCAATCCGCAGGTGTAGTGACGCAACGTCAGGCACGGCTCCCAAAGGTGTTTGGAACGTGCTAAATAAGCAGGACGGCTGCGCGGTGGCCGGGGGGAGCCGGCATGGACATCATCGACCTCAGCACAGTTGCCACGGACGATGCGAGCTTCCTCGACTACATCGACCAGCTCTGCCAGAAGCTGGGCTTCGACTATGCCTCCTATGCGACAACGAGTCCGATGACGGGCGCGGTCCAGGGCTATGCCAACTATCCCGACAGCTGGAAGATGCACTACATGCGGCGCAACCTGCACCGCGTGGATCCCACCATCCACAAGTCGGCGCTGAGCATCGCCCCCGTGGACTGGAGCCGCTTCGAGCGCGACGAGCGTTTCCGGGCCGTGTTCTTTGCGGCCGAGGATTTCGGCATCACCCCTCAGGGGCTGACGGTGCCCGTCCGCGGCCCCTACGGCGACCGGGGCCTTCTGTCGGTGACGCGCAACTGCGCCCGCCCGGAATGGGAGAAGCACAAGCGCGCCGTGATCGGCGAGCTGCAGGTTGCGGCCGTCCACCTGCACGATGCGGTCATGCGGTCGGACGTGATCTCACGCGCCCTGCGCCAGCCGAGGCTCTCCACGCGCGAGATCGAGGTCCTGCAATGGGCGGCGGCGGGCAAGTCGCAGACGGACATCGGCGACATCCTCGGCATCTCGCACCGCACGGTCGAGGTGCACCTGCGCTCGGCGCGCGAGAAGCTCGGCACCCTCTCGACGGTGCAGGCCGTGGGCCGTGCGATCGGGCTGGGTCTGGTCTATCCGAGGTGAGAGTGCTCCGCCGGAAGGCGTATGAGGCACTTTGAGCCCTATCCCTGCCCCAGAGGACCGAAATTCAACCGGAAATTGCCAAAGGAAGCCTTCCGGCTACGGGATTCCCCTCATAGCCGAAACGGGTCGGGATGCGCAACTATAGCCGTATGTTACGCAACCTTGGGGATTGAAGAATGATCTTCATTATCGACTCGCTCAACCTCCGCGAGCACGCAGACATCGTGAAGGACATGTTCCGGTTGCGCAAGCGCGTTTTTGCGGACCGTCTCGGCTGGGACGTTCAGATTTCGCAGGGCATGGAGCGCGACCGCTTCGACGACCTGGATCCGGCTCACGTCGTGAGCGTGGATGACGAGGGCCGCGTGGTCGGCTGCATGCGCCTGCTTCAGACGACGGGCCCGCACATGCTCTCCGACGTGTTCAGCTCGATCCTGGACGGAGAGCCTCCGCTGCGCAGCGCAACTCTCTGGGAAGCCACGCGCTTCTGTGTCGACACCGACCGCCTGGTTTCGGGCCGCGCCCGCAATTCGATCGCCTATGTCACGAGCGAAGTGATGATCGGCGCCTTCGAATTCGCCATGTCGGCGGGTGTGACCGATGCGGTCGCCGTGATCGATCCGGTGATGGACCGCGTGCTGAAGCGGTCGGGCAATGCGCCGCAGGGCTATGTCGGCACGCCGAAGCCGATGGGCAAGGTGACGGCTCTGGCCGCGCTGATGGACTGCTCGGAAGAGCGTGTGAAGCGCATCCGCGATTTCGCCGGCATCTACCACGACGTGACGCAACCGCAGACGGTCATCGCCTGAACGGCGGCAGACATCCGCCGCAACCCGGATCTTCCCGGTTGCGGACCAGGTCTGACGCAGGCACTTCGGACTGGCGGCCGCACATGGCCGCCCGCCGCCCCACGGAGGATCAGCATGGCGCAGCCTGAGCCAGACCGGCAGAAGGTGACCGAACTCGCCGCCCGGCGCCCCCCGCGGGACGACCGGGGCGAGCACGGCTGGCTTGTGCCTCACCTGATCTCGCTCGTGGGCTATGCCGAGCGCCACGGGCTGACCGAGATCGAGGCAGCGCTCGCCGAGGCGGCCGAACGGATCGCGCCTGCGGTGCAATCCGAGGCTGCGGAGACGACCCCGGCCAGCGAGCGGCTGTTCTATCTCCGCCGCCCCTACCCCGAGAAGCGCGACTGAGCCCGATGGGCCCGGCGCCTGACCCTTCCTGCCGTCGCGGCAGCCGCGACTCAGAGGCCTGACCGCGGTTCTTCCTCTGCCTGTCTGCACCGCAGCATCAGCCACCGGGCGCGCGTTTTGAGGCGGCGTCCGAACCTCCGGGGCGTCTGGCGCGAGAAGGTGCGCTCATTTGCACACATCTTCGGCGAATCCGCGCTCACGCCCCTGATGCGACGCTGCCTGCGCTTGCAAGTGCCTGCGGCACAACCATATTGCTGGACGATGCGAATCTTGGAATTGCGCTCTGCAAGCCATTGAAAAACGGACGTCGTCTCTCTGATATGCCCGCTCCTGCCGCCCCCTCCGCCCGCCTGAACCGGCGCCTGCTGCTCAGCGCGGCAAGTTCGTCGCTCGCCCTCGCTGCAAGCGGGCTCATGGGGCTGCCCCTCCGGGCTCAGGAGGCGCCTGCCGACGCGCCTCCGGCCTCTGTTCCGGTCGCTGCGCCGCAGCAGTTCAGCTATGACTGGCTGACGGAAGAGATGCGGGTCGCGGCCACGCAGCCGCATGTCGAGCCCGAGAACCTGACGGGGTTCCTGGGCGAGCTGCAGTACGACGATTACCGCTCGATCAACTTCCGCACCGACCGCTCCCGCTGGGCGGATACGGACAGCATGTTCCGGATCCAGGCCTTCCACCTCGGCTGGCTGTTCGGCGCTCCGGTCCGCCTCTATGACGTGACCGACGGCTATGTGCACGAGGTTCGCTTCTCGACCGACGATTTCGAATACCGCAACGAACTGTCCACCCGCGTGGCGGCCCATGTGGACCTGCCCGGCGTGGCGGGCTTCCGGCTGAACTTCCCGCTGAACCGGCCGGACGTCTTCGACGAGCTCGTGGCCTTTCTCGGCGCGAGCTACTTCCGCGCGCTCGGCCGCGGCAACGGCTACGGCATCTCGGCCCGCGGGCTGGCCGTCAACACGGCCACCTCCGCGCCCGAGGAATTTCCCCGCTTCTCGCGCTTCTATCTCGAGCGCCCGCACGGCGGCGGCCTGTCGGCCGTCCTCTATGCCGCGATGGAGAGCCCGAGCGTCACCGGCGCCTACCGCTTCGTCATCACGCCCGGCATCGAGACGATGATCGAGGTGACGGCGCGTCTCTTCTTCCGCAGCGCTGTGACCCAGCTCGGCGTGGCACCGCTGACCTCGATGTTCCTCTTCAGCGAGAAGAACCGCGCCACCTACGACGATTTCCGCCCCAATGTGCACGACAGCGACGGCCTGGCCGTCCGGCGCCGCGACGGCGACATCCTCTGGCGGCCGCTGAACAACCCGCCGCGGCTCGCCAGCAGCTACTTCGGCGAGGAGAACCCGCAGGCCTTCGGCCTGCATCAGCGCAAGCGGTCCTTCGACGACTATCAGGACGCCGAAGCCCATTACGAGCTGCGGCCCTCGGTCGATGTCGAGCCCATCGGCGACTGGGGCAAGGGGATGGTGCGGCTCGTCGAGATCCCGACCCGCTACGAGACGAACGACAACATCGTGGCCTTCTGGGTGCCGGAAGGGCAGATCTCCGCCGGCGATGCGCGCGAATTCGCCTACCGCCTTCGGTGGGGGGCTCTGCCCATCGAAGAGCCGTCCGACATCGCCCACATCTGGGAGACGCGGGCCGGTCACGGCGGCGTTTCGGGGGTGGAGAATACGGGCGAGACCCGCAAGTTCGTCATTGATTTCAAGGGGGGTCTGTTGGGCGGACTTCCCGGGGACGCCGAGGTGGAAGCCATCACCTCCGTGCAGCACGGACAAATCGTCACGCAGACTCTTGAACGGCTGGACGGGATGGACATATGGCGTCTCGTTCTCGACGTGGCCGCAGCCGAGGGGGCCACGGTGGAACTGGCGGCGCACATCGCCGGTTATGGACGGAAACTCTCGGAAACATGGCTCTATCAGTGGATGAAAGCCTGATGTCGAATTCTGCCGACTCCTTGCAGACCGGCGCCCTCGAGGCGAGCTCGGTCGAAGATATCGCGGTTCTGGTGGACCGGATCGGCGCACCTCCGGCCGCGCCCTGCGCCATGCCCAAGCAGCAGCTTGAACCGGCCGCGACCGGCCTGTTCTCGATGCTGCGGCTGTTCGGGGTGGGTGCCCCGAGGCCGGAGCACTGAGCCATGCCCGCGGAGCGGCGCCGTCGCGCCGTCACGCTGGCCTCGCGTCTCGTTGCGGCGGCGATCAGCCTCACCGCGGCAGCCGGGGCCTTCTTTCTTTTTCTGCAGTTCGGCTCGACCGACGGGCTCGATTCGATGGACATCACGCGGAGCGTGCTGATCCTCGTCTCGACCTCGTGGCTCGGGTGGGGTGCCGCCCATGCGGTGCTCGGCCTCTTCTCGCGCCCGCAGCGGCCCGCGAACGTGTCGCCCGACGCGCCGATCTCAACGCGCACGGTTATTCTCGTCCCCGTCTATAACGAGGATCCTGTAGCGACCTTCTCGCGCATCGCGGCGATGGACGCGTCTCTCGCCGCCACGCCCTGGCGCGACCTGTTCCATTTCGCGATCCTCTCTGACACTCGGGACGAGGCCATCGCCGCGCGCGAGCGGTTCTGGTTCCTGCGCCTTCTCCGCGAGCGCGATGCCGAGGGTCGCATCTTCTACCGCCGCCGCGCGGTGAACCGCGGCCGAAAGGCGGGCAATATCGAGGATTTCATCCAGAAGTCCGGCTCCGCCTATCCGTTCGCCGTGATCCTCGATGCCGACAGCCTGATGGAAGGCGAAACGCTGGTCGACATGGTGCGCCGGATGGAGGCCGAGCCGCGTCTCGGGCTGCTCCAGACGCTGCCGGTGGTGACGAAGGCGCGCGCGCGCTTCGGGCGGTCGATGCAGTTCTCGGCCGCGCTCCATGCGCCGGTCTTCGCGCGCGGGCTGGCGATGATGCAGGGCCGCACCGGCCCGTTCTGGGGCCACAATGCCATCGTGCGAGTACAGGCTTTCGCGGAAAGCTGCGGCCTGCCCGAGCTGTCGGGTCCGCCCCCCTTCGGCGGCCATGTCATGAGCCACGATTATGTCGAGGCGGCGCTCCTTGCACGCGCAGGCTGGATCGTCCGGTTCGATGACGACATCCGCGGCTCCTACGAAGAAGGCCCCGAAAATCTGGTGGACCATGCGAAGCGCGACCGGCGCTGGTGTCAGGGCAACCTCCAGCACGGGCGCATCCTGTTCGCTCCCGGCCTCTGCGGCTGGAACCGCTTCGTGTTCCTGCAGGGCATCATGGCCTATATCGCGCCGCTCTTCTGGCTGGGCTTCATCATGGCCTCGATCGCGGCGCCCTTCTTCGCCCCGCCGCTCGATTATTTCCCGGTGCCCTACTGGCCCTTCCCGGTCTTCCCCTCGGACGAGACCTGGAAAGCCATCGGCCTCGCCGTGGGCATCTTCGGCCTTCTGCTGCTGCCCAAGCTCATGATCGCCATCGAGGCCATCGTGACCGGCCGCGCGGCGGGCTTCGGCGGTGCCGGGCGCGTCCTCGTCTCGACGCTGGCCGAGCTTGTCTTCTCCAGCATCATCGCGCCGATCCTCATGGCCTTTCAGACCCGTTCGGTGCTGCAGGTGCTGCTCGGCCGCGATGGCGGCTGGCCCACCAACAATCGCGGCGACGGCAGCCTCTCCGTGGCGCAGGCCTGGTCGGCCAGCCATTGGATCGTGACCTGGGGCCTTATCGGCATCGGCGCCACCTATTACTTCGCTCCGGGCCTCGTGCCCTGGCTGCTTCCGGTGGCCCTTCCCATGATCTTCTCGCCGCTCGTGATCGCGGTCACCTCGAAGCGCAGCCGCTCGGCGCTCTTCACCATGCCGCTCGAAGTCGCGCCGACGCCGGTGCTTCTGGCGCATGACGCAATCCTCGCCGACTGGGAGCGCAGCCCCGCGCCCGAGGCTGTTCCGGCGCTGGCGGTGAGCCATGCCTGACCATCCCCCCAGGGTCGCGGGACGCGACAAGCGGCTCGACTTCTTCCGCGGTCTGGCTCTGGTGATGATCTTCATCAACCATGTGCCCGGAACGGTCTGGGAGAATTTCACCAGCCGCAATTTCGGCTTCTCGGACGCGGCCGAGGGCTTTGTGCTGATGTCGGGGATCGCGGCCGGCCTCGCCTATTCCAAGGGTTTCTGGACGCCGACCTGGGCCGCGGCCCGCAAGATCTGGCGCCGGGCCTGGACGCTCTATCTCGTCCACCTCCTCACGACGTTCTGGGCCATCGCCATTTCGGCGGCCTTCGCGCTCTGGTTCGCGGCCCCGGATCTGCTGCACCAGAATCAGGTCTGGATCCTGTTCCAGAAGCCTCTGGGCTTCCTGATCGGCGTGCCCGCGCTGACCCACCAGCTCGGCTACACGAACATCCTGCCGCTCTATGCGACGCTGCTACTGGTCACACCGGCCCTCATTCTGGCGGCGCTGCGGTTTCCGCGGACGCTTCTCGTCGGTTCGGTGCTGCTCTGGGCACTCACCGGCCAGTTCCGGCTGAACCTGCCGAACTTCCCCAATCCGGGCGGCTGGTTCTTCAACCCGCTCGCCTGGCAGATCATCTTCGTCATGGGGTTGCTGACCGGCGTCGCCCTGAAGAAGGGCAAGCGATTCGTGCCGATCCTGCCGTGGCTGCAGGCCCTGACGGCGGCCTATCTGCTGCTGGCGCTGATCTGGCTGAAGGTGCCTGTGGTCTACGACATGATGAACCATTTCATGCGTGTCCTGAACCGGGATCTGGGCCTGCCCTTCTACATCACCGCCTTCGACAAGACCTTTGCCACCGTTCCGCGGCTTCTTCATGTGCTGGCGCTGGCCTACCTGCTCAGCACACTCGGCTGGGTGCGCCATCTGGCGGCCTCTGGCTGGGCCGAGCCCTTCGCCCTGCTCGGGCGGCACTCGCTGCAGGTCTTCGCCACCGGCACCATCCTCTGTTTCGCGCTGCAGGGGGTCAAGGATCTGACCGGAGACCAGTTCCTGTTCGACACGCTGCTGCTGGCCATGGGGCTTTCGGTGCAGTTCGGCGTGGCCTGGCTCGCGGACCGCTGGAAGGGAGAGGCGTCGGCCCGCCCCGCCCCGAAAGTCGCGCCGGCGGGGGCTGCGACGGCGCCCCAGACCGCTGCGCGCGGGACGGCCTGAAAGCTGCAAATTGCCTCTTGCAGCCTCCCGGCGGCTCCGCTAATACCCGCCTCACGGAGCGCGGGCGTAGCTCAGGGGTAGAGCATTACCTTGCCAAGGTAAGGGTCGTGAGTTCGAATCTCATCGCCCGCTCCAGAAGACCGAAGGGCACCCTCACGGGTGCCCTTCGTCGTTTGCGGATCCGTGTCGATACTCGGCGCGTGGTTCGATCGCGACGTGGGCTTCCCGCTGCGACGCTCGGGCCTTCATGCGGATTTCCCGATCAACCCACCCGGCGCGGCACGCGGCTCTTCCCGGGGCAACACCGGCGCGCACAATAAGAACGCTCTCCCGATGCGGCATCGTCGGGCAGACCGACAGGACGAGGCGCGGCCGCTCCGGCGGAACGCGGGACCCGAGTGCCGCGCAGCCCTTGGGCCGAAGGTTCTGCCGCCGAAGCGCCGGGAGAAGCCCGCAGGGCTTGTGCCTCCCGCGCTGATAAGTTTTATCGTCCGCGAACGAGTTTGAGGCAGCGGGCATCCCGAATGCGAGACGAACAGGCAACCGGGGCGGCGATCACCTTCGACCGGGTGGAGAAGTCCTTCGCGCAGAAGGGCGGTGCGCCGGTCATGGCGCTGTCGGACTGCACGCTGACGGTCGAGCCCGGTGCGATCACTGGCATCATCGGCCGCTCCGGCGCGGGCAAATCCACGCTCCTTCGCATGGTCAACGGGCTCGAGCGCCCGACCGGCGGCCGGGTGCTCGTGGGCGGGCGGGACGTGGGGGCCGCGGACGGCGCCGAGCTGCGCGAGATCCGCCGCGAGGTCGGCATGATCTTCCAGCATTTCAACCTGCTCGCCTCGCGCACCGTCTTCGGCAATGTGGCGCTGCCCCTCGAGATTGCAGGCCGCCCCTCTTCCGAGATCCGGACCCGTGTGGCCGACCTGATCGCGCGGGTGGGTCTCGAAGCTCTGGCAGACCGCTACCCCGCCGAGCTCTCGGGTGGGCAGAAGCAGCGCGTCGGCATCGCGCGCGCCCTGGCCACCGGGCCGAAGGTGCTCCTGTCGGACGAGGCGACCTCGGCGCTCGATCCCGAGACGACGCAGACGGTGCTGCGCCTTCTCGCCGACATCAACCGTGACCTCGGCCTCACGATCCTGCTCATCACCCACGAGATGGGCGTCGTGCGCGACATCGCGACCCACATGGCGGTGATCGACGGCGGGCGCATCGTCGAGGCGGGCCCCACCTATGACATCTTCGTGCGCCCCGAGCATCCGACGACCCGTTCCTTCCTGTCGGGCGTGACCGGCGTGACGCTCCCCGCCTTCGTGGCGAGCCGCCTGCGCCCTGCCCCGCCCGAGGGTCCGTCGCAGGAGGTCATCCGCATCACCTTCGCCGGACGCCACGCCACCGATCCGATGCTGGCGCGCCTGACGGGCGAACTCGGGATCGCGGTCAACATCCTTGCGGGCGCCATCGAGGAGATCGGGCCGCATCCGTTCGGAAACCTGCTCGTCTCGGTCGAGACGCCGCGCGGGGCCGAAGCGCGGGCCTATCTCGAACGCCATCAGCTGCTGACGGAGGTGCTGGGCTATGTGGGCTAACCTGACCCCCCTCCTTCTCGAAGCCACGCTTCAGACGCTCTACATGGTCGCCGTATCGGGCGTGCTCGGCACCGCCTTCGGCCTGCCTCTGGGCGTTTTCCTCGCCACCTCGCAGCGCGGCGAGCTTCTGTCTGCGCCGCTCGTGAACAAGGTGCTGGGGCTCGTGGTGAATGCGACGCGCTCGGTGCCCTTCATCATCCTCGTCGTGGCGATCATCCCCTTCACCCGCGCGCTGGCCGGCACCTCGATCGGCACCACGGCCGCGATCGTGCCGCTGACGGTGGCGGCCATCCCCTTCATCGCCCGGCTGGTCGAGAATGCGATCCGCGAGGTCGACAGCGGGCTGATCGAGGCCGCCCGCGCCATGGGGGCCACGCCCTTCCAGATCATCCGCAAGGTGCTGATCCCCGAGGCGCTGCCCGGGATCGCGCTAGGGCTTACGCTCGCGCTGGTCAGCCTCATCGGCTATTCCGCCATGGTGGGGGCCGTCGGCGGCGAGGGCCTGGGCGATCTCGGCATCCGCTACGGCTACCAGCGGTTCATGCCCGAGGTCATGGCGGCCGTGGTGGTGATCCTCGTCGTGCTCGTCCAGCTCGTCCAATCGGTCGGCGAGGGCATCGCCCGTGCCGTCGACCGGCGCGCGCCGCGCAACCGCGGCCGCTGATCCCTGCCTCCCACAGAAGGAACATCTCATGCTGCGCATGACCACCCTCGCCTCCGCGCTCGCCCTGATCGCCGGCGGCGCCCTCGCCGAAGAGATCAAGGTCGGTGTCTCGCCGGGCGAGCACGCCGAGATCATGGAAGAGGTCGCCAAGATCGCAGCCCCCAAGGGGCTCGAGATCGACGTGATCGAATTCTCGGACTATGTGGTGCCGAACCAGGCGCTGGCCGATGGCGACATCCAGGCCAACTCCTTCCAGCACCAACCATATCTCGACAATCAGGTGAAGGACCGCGGCTTCGATCTGGTGCCGGTCGCAACCACGATCACCACGCCGATGGGGCTCTATTCCTCGAAGATCGAGAGCCTCGACGACCTGCCCGAGGGCGCTCAGGTCGGCATCCCGAACGATCCCACCAACGGCGGGCGCGCGCTCCTCGTGCTGCAGGATCTGGGCCAGATCAAGCTGGCAGAGGGCACGGGCCTCACGCCCTCCGTTCTCGACGTGACGGAGAACCCGAAGGGCATCAAGTTTCAGGAACTCGATGCGGCGCAGCTTCCGCGCTCGCTGGCCGATCTCGACGCGGCGCTCATCAACACCAACTACGCGCTGGCCTCGGGGCTGAACCCCAAGACCGACGCGATCGCGACCGAGAAGGCCGACAGCCCCTACGTCAACATCATCGTGGTGCGGAACGGCGATCAGGAGCAGCCCTGGGTCAAGACGCTGGTCGAGGCCTATCACTCGCCCGAGCTGAAGGCCTTCATCGACGAGAAATATCAGGGCTCGGTCATCACCTCCTGGTGACATTCGGCGGGCGGAGCCACACGCTCCGCCCCTTTTTTCCTCGGCCCCGAGCGGCCCACAGGTGACGCGACCGCTCGAGGCCCCAGGCGGCTTCCTGAAAGCCCGGTGGATCCCGCGCTTCCCCTGAGCCTTTCGACACCGCCACCGGCACCACAGACAGCCGGATCGGCCGATTTCGGAACCGGAAGGCCGGTTTCGGTGCTTTCCCTGTCGAACACTCAATTGTGAGGCAGACATGGAACAGCCGAGGCTCGCCCCCCCGTCCCTGCCGCTTGCCCTCGTGCCGGTGGTTCTGACGCTCGCCCTTCTCGCCCTTCAGCTCTTCTATTTCGGCGATTTCACCCCGCATATACCGCTGGTCATCGGGCTCGCGATCACGGGGCTCGTGGGGGTGCTGCGCGGTCAGAAGTGGCTCGACATCCGCGAGGGCGTCTTCCACGTCATCCATGTCTCGATGCCGTCGCTCTCCGTGCTGATCGTGGTCGGGATGATCATCGGCGTCTGGATCGCCTCGGGCACGGTGCCGACGCTGATCTACTACGGGCTCACGCTGCTCAATCCGTCGATCTTCCTTGCGGCGGCCATGATCCTCTGCTCGGTCGTCTCGCTCTCGCTCGGCACCAGCTGGGGCACGGTCGGCACCGTGGGCCTCGCGCTGATGGGCATCGGGGCGGGTTTCGGGATCCCGCCCTACTGGACGGCAGGCGCCGTCGTCTCGGGCGCCTTCTTCGGTGACAAGATTTCGCCCCTGTCGGACACGACGAACCTCGCGCCTGCCGTGACCGGGGTGAACATCTTCGACCATATCCGCAACATGCTGCCCACGACGGTGCCGGCGATGCTGATCGCGCTCACGGCCTATCTGGTCGCGGGCTACGCGCTGATCGAGCCGCACGAGGCCTCCTTCGGCGCCATCGAGCGGATCACGCAGGAGCTCGACGCGCGGTTCGAGCTCGGCCTGATCCCGCTCCTGCCTGCCCTCGTCGTCGTCGTGCTCGCGCTGATGCGCCAGCCGCCGCTGCCGTCCCTGTTCGCGGGCGTGCTGGTGGGCGCGCTGATCGCCCTCTTCCTTCAAGGCGCAGGCCTCCACCAGGTCTTCACCTACGCGCAGTCGGGCTATGCCATCGAGACCGGCGTGGCCGAGATCGACACGCTGCTGAACTCGGGCGGCATCCAGTCGATGATGTGGACGATCTCGCTCATGCTGATCGCGCTCGGCTTCGGCGGCGCGCTGGAGCGCACCGGCTGCCTCGAGGCGATCATCACCGCGATCATCTCGCGGGTGAAGACCTTCGCCGCCGTCCAGAGTTCGGCCATCGCCACCGCCTTCGCCACGAACATGGTCGCGGGCGACCCCTACATCTCCATCGCGCTGCCGGGGCGCATGTATTCGCCGCTCTACCGCGGCATGGGCTATTCGACGCTGAACCTCAGCCGCGCCGTCGAGGAAGGCGGCACCCTGATGAGCCCGCTGATCCCCTGGAACGCGGGCGGCGCCTTCGTGATCTCGGCGCTGGGACTCGGGATCATGTCGGGCAACATCCAGAACCTCCTCTATATCCCCCTCGCCTTCGCCTGCTGGACGGCGCCCCTGATCGGCATCTTCTACGCCTTCACCGGCCTCTTCTCGCCGCGGGCGACCGACGACGAGCGGGCGGGCTGGGAGAAGACGGACGAGGATGTGATGGATCTGGAGGATCATGCGCTCTCGGACAGCGGCGCGTGACGGCCGCCGTGAGGTGCCGAGCCGCCTCCCGGTCGGCCCGGCGCGCGAGCCGTCAGACTGCCCGGTGAGGGGGCCAGCGGCGAGGCCCACGAGGAAGGCCCAGGTCTCGGACGCCTGTGCCCCGAGTCCCAGCACGCGCGAGTAGGTGGCCTGATGGGCGCTGAGTTCGGGGAGGATGCGCAGGAAGACATAGCCGGCAGCCACGCCCCCCGCCGCCGCAAGCCAGATGCTGCGGGGAAGGCGCCCCAGAGAACCGAGGCAGCCGATGAGGCCGATGCCTGCGACGAGAAAAGCGGCGATCAGGATCATGCGGATCAATCGCCCCGCCGGTCCGCCGGGCGATCAGCGCGAGGGAAAGCCAGTGACCTCGACCTTGACGGATCGGGCGGCGATCCATCCAAGTTCTGGCGACTTGAGCCATCAGGCAGAACGGGAGGCGACATCCTCCGCGTGAGGGCGAAAGCCCCCGGCTCTTTCCCTGCCCCTACCCTCGAGCGCGCGGCCTACCGCCGCCGACATCGAACCTCCACGAAAGCGAAGGTCGGCACCGCACCCGACCTGAGGCCTGCACTCCCGGACGCGCTCTCTGATGCCGCTTGAGGCAGCAACACGAATGAGCGGGCGCGGGCACCAGACGGTGGCGATGAACGCGACAGAGGCATGAGCGGCGCGGCAGAAGGCTCGCACACGGTCCGCAGATGAGTCGCAAACGGAGCGGACCCAAAGGGGGAAGGTCGGAACGGCTGCCGGAACTCGAACGGCTCCACCAGCTTTGCGGTTGAAAATGTCAGTGAAGTCATGGAGGCGGGTACCGGAATCGAACCGGTCTTCACGGATTTGCAATCCGGTTAATTCCATTGAAAATAAAGAGCCGACCTGTAAACGCACCGCGTTTGTTCACGACGAACAATCAAGCACTTATGAGGCGTCTGTAAACGCGGAAGTCGACCAATCCGCAAAGAAAAACCCCGACGCGCTGGCGGGCGCAGTCGGGGCGGATAGTGAGGGTGCCACCGGTCAGGAAGGCAATCCCGAGGCAGAATGCTACCCGAACCGTGGCCTTCGCGCAATTGCCCTCTATCGGGCTATCTGGGCCGCCCATCCGCACGACGCTGCCGACATCATGACGGAAGAGTTGTTGCGTCTCTCGGCGGGCACCCCTCCCCATGACGTGTTCGGCCGGGTGCGCGAGGACGCCCGGTGGTGGGCCGCCGTCGCCTCTCCGGTCGAGCTGGTGGAGTACATGGCGGCCGCCATGCGCGCCATCCTCGGCGGGCGGACGGCGCTCTGCCTCGACCAGCGCAAGCGCCTGATGGTCGAGACGTGGCACTCCCTGCCCGACGCGGAGAAGCAAGCCTTCCTCGACCGCGTTGCCCCTCACGCGGAGGAGGGCCGCCGCCGTGGATGATCCATTTGCCAGCCTCGAGCCTCTCGCCGTCGCGCCCTCTGGTCCGGAGGGGGTCCGCGCGCAGTTCGATCAAATGGAGGATATCCCGCCGCCTCGGCCGCGCCAGCCGCCGCCTGCGCAGGAAGATCCTGTTGAGATCGAGGTGACTGAGGATGGCGTTGCCCGCGCCTTCACCGAAAAGTACGGCGGCACTCTCCGCTTCGATCACGACGCGGGCCGGTGGTATCACTGGCAGGAAGACCATTGGCAAGCCGACACGACTTCGCGCGCCTTCGAATACTGCCGCCGCCTCGCCCGCCTCGCATCGGAGGGGGCGAAGCACTCGCTCCTCTCGACGGCACGCAAGGCATCGTTCGCGGGCGGCGTCGAGCGCTTGGCGCGGGCCGATCCGGCGCACGCGGTGACGCAGGAGGCATGGGATCGGGACCCGTGGCTCGTCGCCTGTCCGGGTGAGACGGTAGACCTGCGCACCGGGCGGAGCGCCGTGCCTCGCCCCGAGGACGGCATCACGCGCAGGGTGGCCGTAGCGCCCGCTGCGCAGGAGACGTGCCCGACGTGGTGGCAGTTCCTAGAGGATGCGACCGGCGCCGACTCGAGTGTCATGCGGTTCCTGCAGCAGTGGGCGGGCTACAGCCTGACCGGCATCACGCGGGAGCACACGCTGGTGTTTCTCTATGGCGACGGCGGCAACGGGAAGTCGGTGTTCATCAACACGCTGACCGGTCTCCTGGGCGACTACGCCGCCACGGCCGGCATGGAGACCTTCACAGCGTCGAAGAGCGACCGGCACCCGACCGACCTTGCGATGTTGGCCGGCGCGCGTCTGGTGGCGGCATCGGAGACCGAGGAGGGCCGCGCGTGGGCCGAGAGCCGCATCAAGCAGATGACCGGCGGGGACCGGATCACGGCCCGCTTCATGCGCCGGGACTTCTTCACATACACGCCGCAGTTCAAGCTGACGCTGGTGGGGAACCACCGCCCTGCCCTCGCGAACGTCAAACCGGTAGAGCCGTGGGCGCTCGTCGTGCCGGCCGAGCTGGAAACCGTGGCGCAGCAAGTTCTGGCCGAGATCGCCGCGGCGGCGGTTTCGGACGTGAACCCCTTCAGCGGGACGCTTGAGCTGATCGTTGAGCCGGGTCTCACCAGCGCCACCGGCTGGTACCTCATCGGCAATCCCGCCCTGCATGACGGCCTCGCCCATGCGTTCCTCGACGGTCAATCCGCGCCGCGGATCGAGACACGGGCGGGCTGGAACACCCTCGGGATGGAGTTCCGCCTCACCTGGGCCGTGGATGCCAAGTTCATCGGTACCGCGTCGTGGTTCCGCAATCCCGGCGCGTCCGGGTGTCCACGCTGTCGGCCGCGAAACGCGCAAAGGCAAGGGGTGGCACTTCTATGCCTGGCGCGGCGGTCCGAAGTTCTGGATCGATGAGGCCCACTATCCAAGCAGCCGGGAGTTCCTCGCGGCTTACACCGAAGCGACGGCGCTGCCTCGGGCGGCAGCCTACACGGTCCCGAATCTGGTGGACGACTTTCTTTCGAGCCCGGAAATGCCGAAGGGCGAACGGACCCGAACGGACTACCGTCGGTGGGGTCTGCGGCTGGCTGAGGAGTTCAAAGACGACCCGGCCGAGATCTTCGAAGACCCCGGCTCGCGGGGAGAGGTGAACGAGTGGCGCAAGCAGTGGGCGCACTCACCGCGTCAGTATGACTATGCCGGGACCGTCGCCGCCGTGCTCCTGAACTGGGCGGTGGATCAAGGCAAGATCCGGCAGCATCACTGCCAGCGGCTCCGCAAGGTGTACGAGGTGGACCGCGCCGAGATTGTCTGGACGCCGGATCACCGCGAGGCAATCGAGGCCAAGGCCCCTGAATGGATCCGCCGCATTCTGACGGCTGCCTGCGAAACCGGCCTGCGCGTGGCTGACCTCACGAAGCTCGCGTGGAGCCACGTTGAGGCAACGCCGCATGGCCGTCGCATTCGGGTGAGGACCAGCAAGCGCAAGCGGGTGGCATACATTCCCGTCACCGAAGCGATGGGGAAGCTCCTGGACGCTACGCCGCGCGACCGGATGCTGATCCTCCTGAGCGAGCGGGGAAAGCCGCTGACGCCGCACCGCGCCTCGGAGGGGCTGCGCCAGTGGCGGGACAAGGCCGGGCTGACACCGGAGTCCCTGGGCTACGATCTGCGCCTTCAGGACGCGCGCGGTACCGCTGCCACGCGGCTTCTGTCCGCGGGCCTCTCCCTCGCCGAGATCGCCGCTCACATGGGCTGGAGCATCCGACACGCCGCCGCAGTGATCGAGCACTACGCGCGCGTCTCGCCCGATGAAACCGACGCAATCTTGGTCAAGCTCGCGACCGCAAAAGGGTCCGCATCATGAACGAGATTGTAAACGCTCCTGTAAACGGAGCAACCGAGGAGAAGGAGGATAGCTTGCAAGCCATTGAGAATGCTTGGAGGCGGGTACCGGAATCGAACCGGTCTTCACGGATTTGCAATCCGCTGCGTAACCTCTCCGCCAACCCGCCGGAGCCTTGGCCTCATTAGGTTTTCTCTCTGGCGCCGTCAAGGCGGTTTCTCGGTTCCGGCAGTGGTTCCGACATTCGCGCTTCGGTCACGAGTCGTTCCGAGCGTACCTGATCAGCTGAATGTGTTCTGCGGGCCGGCTGAACGGATCCTTGGTAAAGCGCCGATATGGCCCCCTACTTCTACGCATCTCGTCCCCTCAGCTTGATGCTGCCGCCCATAGACATCTTGATACATCACGGCGCTATAGATGTAGATCGCTGCACGACCTTCCGATGCGTCCCGAAGGGCTCTCGCGTCGATGAACAGCTCAGAACACAGAATCTTTCCGCCCGAGCCGACCGCACCATCTCCCGCATCTTCTTCTCGTTCCGGCAAGTCGAAGCGAGGAACAGGGTCACCAACCGCCGTCACCCTGTGCTGAGCGCAAGGTATGGCTTTAACGGCAGGCGTGGAACCGGTGTTCAGCCAAGACTGAATGAGGGTTATCCCCTGCGTCCCTGGATTGCACTCAACCGGTCCAGGCACGAGATAGGCACGATTTGACATCAGGGTTGCCCGTGCGACCTCGGTAGCCTTCTCCGCTTCCCGAAACGTATCTCTTGCGATATCAAGGCTGCGCCTCGTGTAGAGCAGCGTGTAGGCCACTGTGCCAAGCGTGACAAGCCCGAGCCCCAGTGACCCAACCGCGGCCCAGAACATCGCCTTGGCCCAAAAAGCCATAGCCTCCTGCGCGGCGAGATCCCTCAACGCGATTTCTGCTGCATCTGCAGACCCGTTCGTGGCGAATAAGCGCGCCACGGCATCAAGAAATTCCATCACTACTCGTCCGCCATTGCAACTGCTCGGGAGAACATAATCGGTGAAATTATGCTATGATGGAAGTAGCTTAAGCGTTCCCGTCGCAACGCAGACGACGCTTCCGTCTCAAGCTTGACGCGAGAGAGTGCACAGCCCCGCTACAAGCCGCACGCCGCATGAATACCGACAGAAGCGCTCTCCCCTCTGCTATAAGTTCCGCGCCCAACCAAGGCGGAACTTCCTCGGCGTTCTGCCGAAGGAAGCCTGCCCGCGACCGTCAATTCTCTGGCCAGTGCCAGCCCCGGCCATCCGTCCAGTAAAAGGTCGGCGCATGGATGCTCACGCCTTCCGCAGCCATGAACTGGCGCGAAGCCTCCTCCGGCGGCTCGAGCATGATCGCCGCGTCGGCAGTCAGGGCGCACCTCGAGCACCGCAACCGCCTCACAAGGTCGCCAGATAGGTGATCCGCGCGAGGTGGGCCTCGCGGTCGAAGTCCTGCTCGACGGCACTCTGAAGGTATCACCGCACGGTGGGATCAGCGCGGCGAATGCCTTCGATTTGGTCGACATGAGGCGCTGATGAAGCGCGACCTTCCAGCCTATGTCTACGTCCGGAAGGGCGGTCTGCTGTACTTCGAGCGGCGCGGGCAGAAGTCCCAGCGGATCAAGTCCACGTTGGGCACGCCTGCCGTCGCACTCGAATACGTCAAGCTGCTGAACGGCGCGCTCACACCGGAGCCGACACGACGGAGCTTCCGTGCGCTGCTCAAGTCCTACCGGGCCGGCAACCGGTTCCGGAAGCTCGCACCCCGCACCTGCGACGACTATGACAAGGTCCTCGCATGGGGTGTCGAGAAGCTCGGCCACCTGCCTGCAGACAAAATGCAGAGGAAGGACGTGATCCGCGCCCGGGACGTGAAGGGAGCGCGGCCCTTAAGGGAAAGCAGTCGCGAGTTTCCGCGCGGGGCAAGGAACGGTCGGCCTTTGGAGCGCGGAGGACGGTCTGCCCTTGCGGGCCCTGTGCGGGCGTTCGAGCCGGCCCTCGCGCGGGCCTTCGCGCTTGCATCCGGCGCGAAGGCCGCTATAAGGCCCCATCCTTCCGCTCTCATGCGAACCGGCGCAGACTCTCGTGGACGGGCCGCGGAAGGATTGGCCCGACCTATGAAATGCGCCCGACAGATTGGAGCCCGCATGTCTCTCTATGAGCATGTCTTCATCGCGCGTCAGGACCTGTCCAACGCGCAGGCCGAAGGCCTCATCGAACATTTCTCGACGGTCCTCGCGGACAACGGCGGCAAGGTCGTCGACCGCGAATACTGGGGCGTCAAGACGATGGCCTACAAGATCAACAAGAACCGCAAGGGCCACTATGCCTTCCTGAAGTCGGATGCCCCCTCGGCCGCCGTGCAGGAGATGGAACGCCTGATGCGGCTTCATGACGACGTGATGCGCGTGCTGACCATCAAGGTCGACAAGCATGCCGAAGGCCCCTCGATCCAGATGCAGAAGCGCGACGAGCGTGAGCGCGGCGACCGGGGCGACCGTTCCGACCGCGGCGATCGCGGCGACCGTGGCGGCTTCCGTCGCTGATCGAGCAGAGGAGAATTCCCATGGCCAACAAACCCTTCTTCCGTCGCCGCAAGGTCTGCCCCTTCTCGGGCGACAATGCTCCCGCGATCGACTACAAGGACACCCGTCTTCTGCAGCGCTACATCTCCGAGCGCGGCAAGATCGTGCCCTCGCGCATCACCGCCGTCTCGGCTAAGAAGCAGCGTGAACTCGCGGCCGCCATCAAGCGCGCCCGTTTCCTCGCCCTGCTCCCCTACGCCGTGAAGTGAGGAGCTGATCCCATGCAAGTCATCCTTCTCCAGCGTGTAGCCAAGCTCGGCCAGATGGGCGAGGTCGTGAACGTCAAGGACGGTTACGCCCGCAACTTCCTGCTGCCGCAGGGCAAGGCGCTGCGCGCCAACGAGTCGAACATCAAGTCGTTCGAGGCCCGCAAGGCCCAGCTCGAAGCGCAGAACCTCGAGACCAAGAAAGAGGCCGCTGCCGTCGCCGAGAAACTCGACGGCCAGAGCTTCGTCGTGATCCGCTCGGCCTCCGACTCCGGCGCGCTCTACGGCTCGGTCACCACCCGTGACGCGGCCGAGGCGGCCACCGAAGCCGGCTTCACCGTCGGCCGTGGCCAGATCGTGCTCGACCGTCCGATCAAGGACCTGGGCCTGCACACCGTCACCGTGACGCTGCACCCGGAAGTCGTGGTCAAGATCACGCTGAACGTCGCGCGGTCGGTCGAGGAAGCCGAACTGCAGGCTTCGGGCAAGTCGATCCAGGAGCTCGCCGCCGAGGCGGAAGCCGCGGCCGACTTCGAGATCGCCGAGCTCTTCGACGAGATCGGCGCGGCTTCGCAAGAAGACTGAACGATCTTCACCGATCAGGGAAAAGCCGCGCCTCCGGGCGCGGCTTTTTTCGTTGCGCCTTAAGGCCGCGGCCGCCCCGATCTTCCGACCGCCCGGCACCCTCGCCCGACCCGACACTCGGAGAGGAGAAGGCCATTCTCGCCTGACCTGAGCCTCGGAAAAGAAAGCGTCTGCCTCGCCTAACCTGACCCCCCGGAAAAGAAACGCCGTCCTCGTCTGACCTGACCCTCGGACAGAAAAGGGCCGTCCGCGCCGGAGCCGACCCTCGGAAAAGAAAAGGCCGCCCCCGAAGGAGCGGCCCCCCCGTCGCCATGGGCGACGGATCACATCTCGTCGAGCGCCTCGATGGCCTTCTGGAGGTCGTCTTTGCCGACTTCCTTCTCGGTCACCGTCGCGCCTTCGAGGATCAGGTCCACGACCTTGTCCTCGAAGATCGGCGCGCGGAGCTGCTGCTGGATCTGCGGGTTCTTCTGCACGAACTCGAAGTAGGCGCGCTCCTGACCCGGATACTGGCGGGCCTGAGCGAGGACCGCCTGGGTCATTTCGGCGTCGGTCACCGTCACCTCGGCCTTGCGGCCGATCTCGGCCAGCAGCAGCCCGAGGCGCACGCGACGTTCGGCCAGCGCCTTGTGCTCGTCGGTGGGTTCGATGTTGCCGTGGTTGTGGCCGTGCTCTTCCGGGTGCTCTTCGTGCCAGAGCTGGTGCGCAATCTGATGCGCCTCGGCCTCGACGAGTTTCGACGGCAGCTCGAAGCTCACCATCTGGTCGAGCTGGTCGAGCAGCGCCCGCTTCAGCACGGCGCGCGAGGCACCCTTGTATTCAGCCTCGAGCCGCTCGGAGATCTGGGACTTGAGAGCGGCCAGATCCTCGGCGCCGTATTTCTTGGCCAGCTCGTCGTCGAGCTCGGCGGCCTTCGGCGCCTTCACGGCCTTCACGGTGCAGGCGAATTCGGCTTCCTTGCCCGCGAGATGCTTCGCGCCATATTCGGCCGGGAAGCTGACCTTCACCGTCACCTCGTCATCGACCTTCGTGCCGACGAGCTGCTCTTCGAAGCCCGGGATGAACGAGCCCGAGCCCAGCACCAGCGGGTAATCCTCGGCCGAGCCGCCCTCGAACAGTTCGCCGTCGACCGAGCCCTTGAAGTCGATCACGACCTGATCGCCGTCCTTGGCCTTCGAACCCTTGCGGCGGTCCTCGAAGTTCTGCGCCGACTCGGCGAGGTTCTTCAGGGCTTCCTCGATGGCGGCCTCATCGGCCTTCACCACCAGCCGCTCGAGCGAGACTTTCGAGGTCTCGATCTCGGGGATCTCCGGCAGGGCCTCGTATTTCATCTCGACGACGACGTCGGTGCCTTCCTTCCAGGTCTCGCCATCGACCATGCGCACTTCCGGCTGCATCGCCGGACGGTCGCCCGAGGTCTCGAGATGATCGCGCATGGCGCCGTCGATGGCGTCCTGCATCGCATCGCCGAGAAGACGCGGGCCGAACTGCTTTTTCAGCATGGCGAGCGGCACCTTGCCCTTGCGGAAGCCCTTCATCTCGATGTCGGGCTGCGCCTCGACGAGCTTTTCCTGGACCTTGGCGTCCAGTTCGGCAGCGGTCACCGTGATGGTGTACGCGCGCTTCAGACCTTCCTTTTGGGTCTCGGTGACCTGCATGTCTCTCCGTCCTCTTTGTTCCTCTGGTGCGGGTGAAGGGACTCGAACCCCCACGCCTTGCGGCGACAGGACCTAAACCTGTTGCGTCTACCAGTTCCGCCACACCCGCCTTCGGGGCCGCGCGTGAGCACGCCCCGAAAATCCGCGCCCTTCTAGCAAAGGGACCGGTCCGATGCGAGAGGAAAAGCGCGGCTCCGGCAGAGGCGCCGCCCTGTCTTCGCCGCAATGTTTCTTCTCTCTGCCACAGAAATGAACCACCGCCGGTGATTCATCCTTGGGGCGAGCGAACCGCAGGAAAGGGCCGAAGATGAGCGAGATCTCTCCGACCGGGCTCGGGCTTCGGCACAGCCTCTCCCTGACGGCCGGGACGCCGGTTCTGACCCTGGCCGGGATCCGGCCCGCCGAAGGCATCCGACCGGGCGACCGGCTGGTGGCGCGGAGCGGCGCGGTCGCGGTTCTGGCTGCCGAGATGACCACCCTGCCCCAGACCGAGATGGTCGCCATCGGGGCGAGCACCCTCGCCCACGGCCAGCCGGACGAGACGCTTCTGGTTCCCGCCGACCAGCCGCTCCTGCTGCGGGGCGCCCGGGCGGAGCTGCTCTACGGGCAATCTCCCGTGGTCCTGCCCGCGCGGCGGCTCGTGGACGGGCAGCTCACGCGGCTTCTGCCGATGGAAGACGTCGATCTCGTCACGCTGACCTTCGCGGCCCCGGCGGCGATCTATGCGAGCGAACTCCATCCCGTGACCCGGCCCGAGCCGCTCGCCCTTGCCGTGTGATCGCCTACCCGAGGGGCATCCCGTGCGGGCACCGGCGCGGACTGCGGGCGGGAAGCTCATCCCAATGGTCGCGATGCCATTCCTGCCCTAGAGGCCGAGGGCGCGGAAGACAGCAGGCAGGGCCTCGGGCAGGTCCTCGGCGATCAGCCCCGGGCCGACGATGCGCGCTGCCTCGACATGGAGCCAGGCGCCCGCCTCGGCCGCCTCCTGCCCCCTGAGGCCCCGGCCGAGGAGGCCCGCGATCAGCCCGGCCAGCACATCCCCCGCCCCCGCCGTGGCAAGCCAGGGCGCGCCACGGGCGCCGGTGGCCGCGTGAACCGCAAGCCCCTCCGGCCCCGCCACCAGCGTCTTGGCCCCTTTCAGGAGGATCACCGCCCCCGTCTCCGCCGCGGCCGCCCGGACAGCCTCGGCGCGGGAGGCTTCGTCGTTGGGCGTCCCGGGAAAGAGACTGCGAAACTCGCCCATATGAGGCGTGAGCACACAGCCCGGATGCAGCCGTTGCCGCAGCCCCCTCTCGCGCGCGACGAGGGTTAGCGCATCGGCATCGAGAACCGTCGGCCGCCCGGCATCGAGCGCCACCGCCACGAGGTCGCGCTCGCGGTCGCTGAGGCCCAAGCCCGGCCCGAGACAGAGCGCGGAGAGACGCCGGTCGGCGAGCAGCCGCTCCAGATCCTCCGTCCCCTCCAGCGCCCGCAGCATGACCGCATCGAGCCGCGCCGCATTCTCGGCCAGCGCCGCGGGTGGGCAGGCCAGTGTCACGAGCCCGGCCCCCACCCGCAGCGCCGCACGGGCCGCGAGCCGGCCGGCCCCGCCCTGCGCCGGCGGGCCGCCAAGGACCAGCACATGACCATGATCGTATTTGTGCTGCCCCTCGCGCTTCGCGATCCGCGCGGCATCGGGTGCCCCGATCTCGCGCAGCCTCATGAGGAAAGGCCGATGTCGGCCACCGTCACCGCGACGCCCGCCGCGCGCAGGCGGGCGTGCACCGGCTTCTCGGCGTGGAAGGACACCACGAGATCCGCCTCGAAGGGCCGCCGCGCGAGTGCCGCGCCGCTGTCGCAGTCGAAGCCGGTCGGCACATCCACGCTGAGCGTTCGGACCTCGGCCCCCGCGCGGTCCCACCGAGCGCGAGCGCGCCAGTAGGGCTCGAGCAGCTCGTCGCAGGGGCGCGTCTGCCCGATCCCGAGAAGCGCATCCACAACGAGGATCCGCCCCGCCTCCACCTCCGCGAGTGCGGTGAGCGGACGGCAGCTGCCGCCCTCGTCCCGCCAGCGCCGCGCATTCGTGACGGCATCCGTGCCCTGTCGGGCGCGCACGAGTCCGGGCGGGCCGAGCTCGGGGAACACCGCCTCCCACCCCAGGGCAAAGACCTGAACCTGCCAGCCGCGCCCGGCCAGCAGACGCGCCACCACGAAGCCGTCGCCCCCGTTGTTGCCGGGCCCGCAGAGGACGACCGCCAGCCGCGGCGCGGGCCAGTCCGGAACGGCCGCCGCCACCGCCTCTCCGGCGCGCTCCATCAGCTGCAGTCCGGTCGCCCGTCCAGCGGCCATCGCCGCATTCTCAATGGCGCGCATTTGGGCAGACGTGACAAGTTGTACCACTTCCGGGCCTGTTCGCTTCATATTCCGCTCATATTTACGCCGCATTGCACAAAAATCGGGCGCACCCCCGAGATTCCCCCCTCGAGATGGACAGCAGCGACCCTACCCAATTGTTCCCTCGGACGAGAAGTGGTCAGTGGCTTTCGGACAAGGCAAAGGGGGAGTCGAGCCGTGAAGAAGATCGAGGCGATCATCAAGCCGTTCAAGCTCGACGAAGTGAAAGAGGCGCTGCAGGCCGCCGGCGTGCAGGGACTTTCGGTGACCGAGGTCAAGGGCTTCGGACGCCAGAAGGGCCACACCGAGCTTTACCGCGGGGCGGAATATGTCGTGGACTTCCTTCCGAAGGTGAAGATCGAGGTCGTCCTCGCGGACGATATGGTCGAGGCCGCGGTCGAAGCGATCGTCTCCGCCGCGCGCACCGACAAGATCGGCGACGGCAAGATCTTCATTAGCCCCGTCGAGCAGGCGATCCGCATCCGCACCGGCGAGACCGGCGAAGACGCGGTCTGACCCCGGACCCGCAGACGACCATGACGGGCCGGCACGGCAGACCTGGCCCTCCGACATCGATCCTTCAGCAAAGGGAAGACAATGAGCAAAGTAGCTGATGCTCTCAAACTGATGAAAGACGAGGAGGTCGAATATGTCGACATCCGCTTCACCGACCCGCGCGGCAAGCTCCAGCATGTGACGCTGGTGGCCGATCTCGTCGACGAGGACTTCTTCGAGGAAGGCTTCATGTTCGACGGCTCGTCCATCGCCGGCTGGAAGTCGATCGACCAGTCCGACATGAAGCTGATCCCGGATGCGGGCTCGGTCTACATCGACCCGTTCTATGCCGAGAAGACGCTCTGCGTGCATTGCAACGTCGTCGAGCCCGACACGGGCGAGGCCTACAGCCGCGACCCGCGCGGCACGGCCGTCAAGGCCGAAGCCTACCTGAAGGCTTCGGGCATCGGTGACGTGGCCTATTTCGGGCCGGAAGCCGAATTCTTCATCTTCGACGACGTGCGCTACTCGGTGACGCCGGCGAAGGTGGCCTACCAGATCGACGCCGATGCGGCGGCCTGGAACACCGACTCGGAATATGAGATGGGCAACCTCGCCCACCGCGCCGGCCACAAGGGCGGCTACTTCCCGGTGAACCCGATCGACGAGGCCCAGGACCTGCGCGGCGAGATGCTCTCGACCATGAAGCGCATGGGCATGAAGGTGGACAAGCACCACCACGAAGTGGCGACCTGCCAGCACGAACTCGGGCTGATCTTCGGCGGGCTGACCGAGCAGGCCGACAACATCCTGAAATACAAGTATGTCATCCACAACGTCGCGGCCGCCTACGGCAAGACCGTGACCTTCATGCCGAAGCCCATGAAGGGCGACAACGGCTCGGGGATGCACGTCAACATGTCGATCTGGAAGGACGGCAAGCCGCTCTTCGCTGGCGACAAATATGCCGACCTGAGCCAGGAAGCCCTGTGGTTCATCGGCGGCATCCTGAAGCACGCCAAGGCGCTGAACGCGCTGACGAACCCGGCCACCAACAGCTACAAGCGGCTGATCCCGGGCTTCGAGGCTCCGGTGCTGCGCGCCTACTCGGCCCGCAACCGCTCGGGCTGCGTCCGTATTCCGTGGACCGAGTCGCCGAAGGCCAAGCGCGTCGAAGCCCGTTTCCCCGATCCGTCGGCGAACCCGTATCTCGCCTTTGCGGCGCTGCTGATGGCCGGCCTCGACGGCATCAAGAACAAGATCGATCCGGGCCCGGCATCGGACAAGGACCTCTACGACCTGCCGCCGGAAGAACTGGCCGCCATCCCGACCGTCTGCGGCTCGCTCCGCGAGGCGCTGGAAGAGCTGGAGAAGGACCACGACTTCCTGCTCGCCGGCGACGTGTTCACCAAGGACCAACTCGAGGGCTACATGGCGCTCAAGTGGGAAGAGGTCTATGCCTACGAGCACACGCCGCACCCGGTGGAATATCAGATGTACTACAGCTGCTGATCCAGGCGGCGAGGGACAGGAAGGGCGCCTCCGGGCGCCCTTCTTCTTTGGCGTTCAGCAGGAAGATCGTGGGCGACCGGCGTCTGCCCGCTGGCTCCGAGCCGGTTTATCGCCCCGGAAGAAGCGGCCGCGTCAGAGCGCGCCGCTCGCGCGGCGCCAGCCTCCTCTCGCGGGCGGCAGCGGGGGAACCTCTCAGGACACCGCCTCGCATTCGGCTTCGAAATCGATCACGACCGTGGTCCCCTGGGCCGACACGGGCTGCTCGACGGTTCCGCCGAGCTGATCCACCATCGCCCGCATCAGGCGGCGTCCGAGGCCGGTGCCGCGCGTCTCGGCCAGAGGCGTCGAGCCGATCCCGTCGTCGGACACCGAGAGGCGGCCGCGGCCGGGCTCGGGCTCGGTCAGCGAGACGGTGAGGCTGCCTCCCGACCCGCAGGGCCAGGCATATTTCGCGGCATTGGTCACGAGCTCCGACACGACCACGCCGAGGCAGACCGCCCGGTCGGCGCTGACCTGCACGGGCTCGGTCGAGACGTCGAGCTTCACGCCCGGAGGCAGCGTCGCGGTGAAATCCGCCAGCATGGTGCGCAGATAGGTGCCGAGCTCGACCTGACGGCCCTCGTTGCCGAGATAGAGGCTGCGGTGGACGGCCGCGACCGCCCCGATCCGGCCCTGCGCCTCGGCCAGTGCCGTCTTCACCTCTTCCGAGCCCGAGGCCTGCGCCTGCAGCCGCAGAAGCGACTGGACCATGGCGAGACTGTTGGCCACGCGGTGATGCACCTCGGACAGGAGCATCTCGGCCCGCGCCCGTGCAGCACGGGTCTCGGCATCGGCGCGCGCCTTGGCCTCCTCGAGCTCGAGCTTGGCAATCGACTGCCGGATCGAGCGTTGCAGCAGCGGCAGGAAATCCTCGGTCGCGCTCTTGATGACGTAGTCGTCGGCGCCGGCCTTCAGCGCCGCCACCGCGATGGTGGCGTCGCTCGAGCCCGTGACATAGATCGCCGCGATCTTGCTGCCCTCTGCCCGCATCCGGCCGAGGATCTCGAGCCCGGTGCCGCTGGGCAGATAGTGGTCGAGCACCACCGCCTGAAATTCCTCGGCCGCCAGCAGCCGGTAGGCCTCTGTCGCATCCGGCGCATGGATCACCTCCATGTCGACCCGCGACAGCGCCTTCTGGATCAGCCGCGCCAGAACCGGGTCATCGTCGACATAGAGGATCCGCGGCCGCTTTGGCGCGTCCTTCATGGGACCTGAATCACCGAGAAGAACAGGCCGAGCTGGCGGATGGCATTGGCGAAGCTCTCGTATTCCACGGGCTTCGTGATGTAGACGTTGGCTCCCAGATCGTAGCATCGCTTGATCTCGCGCTCGTCGTCGGTGGTGGTCAGGATCACGACCGGCAGGTGCTTGACGTTCGGATTGGTCTTGATCTTCTCGAGGATGTCGATGCCGGTCATGTCCGGCAGGTTCAGGTCGAGAAGGACGAGAAGATAGCGGTCCGCCATCTCGTTGCCAGTGCGGTCCGACCCGAGGATATAGTCGAGCGCGTCTCCGCCATTGACGAAGGGCACCACCTCGTTGTGCACACCGGCACGGCGGATGTTCTTCTCGATCAGGCGAGCGTGGCCCTCGTCATCCTCGACCATCACGATAGTCACTTCGCGCCCGAGCGCCTTCATGCCTTCACCTCATCCAGAACCCGGCGCAGATCCGTCGGCACATGCAGGGTGAAGGTCGCACCCTCGCCCTCAACCGACCTCAGGGTGATCTCGCCCCCGATATTTCGCATCAGCGTGCGGACATGCGCAAGGCCAATTCCTTCTCCGGGCTTGTCCTGCGCCCCCGACCGGCGGAACAGGTCGAAGACACGGCCGTGATCCTCGGCCCGGATGCCGCGCCCGTTGTCGGTCACCTCGATGGCCACCATCCGCCGCCCCTCGGGCCGCACGGTGACCGAGAGTTTCAGCGGACGCCCGGGCTTGGAATATTTCACCGCATTGTCGAGCAGGTTGCCGAGCGCCTGTTCGAGAGACAGCCGGTCGGAGACGATGCGGCTCACCTTGAGCGACAGGTCGGCCTCGCCGCCGGTCTCGGCGATCTGGTGCTGCACGCTGTCGAGCGACTGCCGCACCAGCGCCTCGAGATCCACCGGCACCGGGCGCAGCTCGCGCCGCCCGTCGCGCGAGATCTTCAGGATCGCATTGATGAGCCCATCCATCTTGCGCGTCGATGACCGGATGAATTCCAGCGCCTCGGGCAGGTCCTCGGCGGCGGCCGTGCGCGCGTCGCGGATGTCGCTCTCGCTGACCGGAGCGCCATCGGCCAGCACATAGGCCTGCAGCGGCTTCAGCGCGGCCTCGAGTTCGCTGGTGAAGCCCATGATGTTCACCAGCGGCGCGCGAAGGTCGTGGGTCACGATATAGGCGAAGCGCTGCACCTCCTGGTTGGCGGCGATCAGATCGACGGTGCGCTGCTCCACACGCTCTTCGAGAGTCGCGTTCAGGCGGCGCATGTCCTCCTCCGCGCGGCGCAGCGCGGCGATCTGGCGCCGGAGCACCAGCACCGCCGCCCCGATCAGCAACAGCGCCGCGACTCCGCCGACCGCCGACAGCAGCTGCAGGCGCTGGTTCAGCCGGTGCTGGACATCGATCGCCTGGACGTTGCGGGCGTCGGATCGGTCGATGGTCTCCGTCAGAAGCTCGCGGATCCGATCCATGGCCGCACGCCCCTCGCCCCGGGCCACGATGGCCCGGCCAGCCTCCACCGTGCCGGCCTGTGCCTGAGTGATCGTCTCGGCCGCGATCTCGAGCCTGCGGCGGACAAGCCCTGACAGCTCCTCGCCTCCGACAATGCCGGCGCTCGTCTCATTGCTCTCGAGAGCCGTCAGCTCGGGCTGGATCCGCGCCAGCGCCGCCTCGTAAGGTTCGAGAAAGGTGGGATCGAGCGTGATGAGATAGCCGCGCTGGCCGATCTCGATGTCCTGCAGCGCGGAGAGCAGATCCGCCGCATGCCGCCGCGTCGCGCGCTCCTCGACGATGGCCTGAAAGGTGCGGTCCGCCCGGATGCTGATGTAGGTGGCGGAAGCAGCCAGAAGGGCGATGAGCACCGCGCCGAGAAGAAACAGCCAGGTGGTCGTGTCGCGTCCTATTCGGATCGTCAATTGAAAGGTCCTGCCAGTAAACTATGTCGCAACAAGCCTAGTGCGCCGGGCCCCGCTGCCAATGGGCGGAGGAGGAAGTTGCCCGACCGTGTCCCCCACGCCGCATTCGCAGGCGATCGCCTCCCGCGCAAGGGGGTCTTCCGCTCACAGAATGCCAGATTCGTCAATGTGACAAAAGCGCTCATGACTTGGGAACCTTTTGGCCCATCTAATCTTGACGAGTCGCGGTGCGGTCCGGCTCGGGCAGACCCGATTTCCCCACAGGTCCCGACAGGGCAGTGGCGGTCCTTGTGCGATGGAAACGAAAGGAACAGGTATGACCGTCAATACAGTGGATGTCTCGGCCGGCCGGGCGCAGCAGGTGCTGCGGGAGGGGTGGGCCGCACAGCGCGCGGGAGCCCTCACCACCTCCTGGATGCTGCACGGCCGTCCCGGCGTCGGCAAGACCGAAATCGTCCGCCAGCTCGCCGCCGAGCAGGGCGCCCGCTTCTACGATCTGCGGCTCACCACGATCGAGAGCCAGGACCTGCGCGGCCTGCCCTACTATGACCACGAGACGAAGAAGACCCAGTGGTATCGGCCCGAGGATCTGCCCGACGATCCCGACCGCCCATCCCTCCTGTTCCTCGACGAGCTGACGGCGGCCCCGCCGCACCTGCATCCGGCGGTCTATGGCCTCCTTCTCGAGCGGCGCGTGGGTCCGCATATCCTGCCCGACAATGTCTTCCTCGTCGCCGCCGGCAACATGGTCGAGGACGGGGCCGTGGCCTACGAGATGGGCACCGCCCTCTCGGACCGGCTGATCCACCTGCAGGTGCGGGCCACCGCGTCGGACTGGCTGGAAAGCTATGCCGTTCCGCGCACCCTCCATCCCGCGGTGCTGGCCTTCATCCGGATGCGGCCCGACCTTCTCGAAACCACGGCCGAGGCGCTGGACCGCGGCCTGATGATCTCCACCACCCCGCGCAGCTGGGACCGGGTGAGCCGGATCATGGGCGCCGTGCAGGACCGCGCCCTGCGCCGGATCATGGTCGCCGGGACGGTGGGCGAGGCCGTTGCGGCCGAGTTCATGCTGGTGGCCGACGACATCGAGGCCTCGGTCTCGGTGGAGCGGCTGCTGAACGCCGCCCCGCACGAGCGGATCATGCTCTATCCGGAATCGATGCACGGGCTGCATGCGCTGATTTACGGGCTGGTTGGCGCGCTCGGCCCCACAACGGCCGTGCCGGTCATCGACGTCATGGCCGGGATCCGCACGCTCGACGTGCACCGCAGCGACGCGAGCTTCGCCCGGATGCCGCTGGCCGAGCTCTGCACCCACGGGTTCGAGATGGCCATCCGCCGCGGGCTGGAGCAGGGCCTCGCCGAGGATTTCCTCGGCCATCCGGCCTATGCCGCCTATGCGAGCGAACGGCAGGCGATGGGCCTCGAATGACCCCCCGCCATTCCCGTCGCGCCGGAGCGGCGCTGCGACGCCTCTCGGAAGAGGATCCGGCGCTCGGCGCGCTGTCGCTCTGGTGCGCCCACCGCGACAGCGACGAGCGCGATCAGGCGGCCTGGACGGACGGACGGTCGATCTTCTACGGCGCGCGGTTCGAGGCCTTGGCGCCGCATGAGCAGGTGGGCCTCGCTGCGCATCAGGTGCTGCATCTGGCGCTGCGCCACGGGCCCCGCGCGCAGGAGATGCGCTCGCGCTTCGGCGACCGCTACGACGACGAGCTGTTCAACATCGCCTGCGATGCGATCCTGAACCAGACCCTGGTCGAGGCGGGCCATTGCATCCCCCGCCCTGCGGTGCTGCTGCCGGACCTGCTGAAGGCGGCCCTGCCCGACGAGACGAGGACCAGCCAGTGGGACGCCGAGGCGCTCTACATCCGGCTCGGGACCGACCCTTCGCAGCCCGGCAAGGGCAAGGGCGGCGGCGACGGCAAGGGGCGCAGCTCGGACAGTTCCGAGAGCAAGCGGCCCGATCCCGCTCAGGCGGCCAGGCAGTTCGCCAGGCAGAAGGGCTTCAGCGAGGATCTCGAGCCCTGCCCCGGCCCGGTCGAGGGCGAGGAAGATGAATCTCCCGACGCGGCCGACTGGCAGGACCGGATCACCCGCGCTATGGAGGCGGGCCGCTCCGCCGGGCGCGGCATCGGCACGCTGTCCCACAAGCTGCTCGACCTGCCGCAGACGGGACTGCCGCACTGGGAGAGGCTGCTGCGGCGGCTGATCTCGAAGGCGGTGACGCAGGTGCCGCGACCGGACTGGGGCGTGCCCGCCCGACGCTGGCTCGCCGCCGACAGCGCCGCGCGCGCCGAAGGGCGTTTTCAACCGGCCTTCCAGCCCGCCCGCCGCGCCGATCGGGCGCGTCCGCGCGTGGCCGTGGCGCTCGACACCTCCACCTCCATCGACAATGCGCGTCTGTCGCTCTTTGCCGCGCAAGTGGCGGGCATCGGGCGCCGCACCGGCGCCGAGGTTCATGTGCTGGCGTTCGACACGGTGGTGACCGGCCACACGAGGATGCAGGGCATCGCCTGGGAGAGCGAGATCCAGCGGGTGAATTTCGCCCGCGGCGGCGGGACCGATTTCGGCCCGGTGATCCGGAGCGCGCTGGAGCTCGACCCGTCGGTGATCGTGATGCTGACCGACCTCGACGGCCCCTGCGGCCCCGCGCCCAAGGTGCCGGTGATCTGGGCGGTGCCTCAGGACGAGGCGCCGAAGCCGCCCTTCGGCAAGGTCATCAGCCTCGCGCGCTGAGACGACATCCACAGTGCTCCGTCCCCTGCCGCAAAGGGGAAGCGGGCGGCCATGCGAGGGCACGCAACAGGCGCCGAGCGAGGGGCAGCCAGCATTCCCTCTTTCCGCAGGCCATGACGAAATATACTTTCGTTGTAGGCGGTGAGCTGTGAACGAAAAAGGCGCCCGCTGCGGGCGCCTTCGTGTGCGACGGGAACGAGGGTCAGGCGCGCGCGATAGCCTTCGCCATGGCCGCGAGGCGCGCGTGCGCCGAAACGCTGGAGGCTTCGAGGGATACCTCCCGCATCGGCTTCTTCTCGACGAGATTGACGCGCAGCAGCGCGGCTTCCCCCAGTCCCTCCGCGAAGAGAGTCTCGCGGATCATGTGCTGTTCCTCGGCCGTCAGGTCCAGAACCCGCCCCTCCGCCCCGCCCTGCACCGAGATCAGCGTGATCGGCGGCAGGCGCGCCAGCGAGGATTGCTCCACCACCAGCGTGAGCCGCCCGGCAAGGATGCCGCGCCCGGCCGCGATCTTCGTCAGCACCGTCCGGCCTCGCAGCCGCAGGAGATCGAGTACCCGCGCCACCTGATCCTCGTCGCCGCTCCGCGCCCGCACGGGCACCAGATTTCCCTCCGCGAACAGCGTCAGGAACAGCAGGATGGGCGACAGCGCGAGAGAGGCGGTCACCAGATCGGGCGCCACGAGAACCGCGGCCGGGATCGGCGCAACCGCCGCGCCGTTGCGCAGCATCGCCGACTCCGCCGCCATGCGCCAGAAGGCCGAGGAAAACAGGAGCCGCCGCGGAAGAGGCCGCTGCGGGGCGGCAAAGCGGCCCGGAAAGCGGCGCGCCTGCAGGGTTCTGCGATTGAAGATGGTAGACGGAGCAAGAACGAGAATCATGGGACCACCTGCCTTTTGCCGACAATGCCAGGATGGCGGCCGGGTTCCCTGCCGTCAGCGCAATCCGGAGGTATTTCGCTGCAATTGGACGAAAAGGCAGGCCGGCGCGCGCGGCGGTTCCCCCGTCGCGCGAGCCCCGAGACCGGTCAGCCCCTCCCGCGGGTCTCGAACCGCGGCAGCATCGCCGAAAAGTCGCGCCCGCGCCCGCCCTCCGCTTCCACGAAGGTCTCATAGAGCGTGGCGGCGAGTTGGCCCATCGGCGTGTCGGCATCCGCATCCTCGGCCGCCTGCTGCGACAGCCGCAGGTCCTTGAGCATGAGCTCGGCGGCGAAACCCGGCTTGTAGCCATTATCGGCCGGGCTGGTCGGCCCCACCCCCGGCGCCGGGCAATAGGCGTTCATCGACCAGCTGTAGCCCGACGAGGTCGAGACGACGTCGAACATCTTCTGCCGGTCGAGGCCCAGCTTGTCGGCCAGGGCGAAGGCCTCGCAGGTGGCGATCATGGTAACGCCGAGGATCATGTTGTTGCAGATCTTGGCCGCCTGCCCCGCGCCCGGGCCGCCGCAATGGACCGCCTTCTGCCCCATGATCTCGAAGAGCGGCTGCACGGTCGCGAAGGCCGCGTCGCTGCCGCCGACCATGAAGGTCAGGGTGCCCGCCGCTGCCCCGCCGACCCCGCCCGAGACCGGCGCATCGAGCGCGCCGAGCCCCGCCGCCTCGGCCTCCGCCGCCACCGCGCGCGCACTTTCCACGTCGACCGTCGAGCAGTCGCAGAGCACGGCGCCGGCCGTCATGGCGGGCACGATCTCCTGCGCCACCTGACGCAGGATCGCGCCGTTGGGCAGCATCGTGACGACGACCTCGGCACCGGTCGCGGCTTGGGCGGCCGACGCCGCCGCCCGCACGCCCTCGGGCGCGGGGGCGGCCAGATCGAACCCCGTCACCTCGTGCCCGGCCGTGGCGAGGTTGCGCGCCATCGGCCCGCCCATATTGCCCAGCCCGATGAATGCGATTTTCATTTGCTTTCCTCCTCGAATGTCAGCGCCTGCGGCCCGAGCGGCGCCAGCAGGGACGCCACCTCCTCCGGCCGCACCGCCTCCGGGTCTCCGTGCCGCCAGCGGGGGCTGCGGTCCTTGTCGATGATCGCCGCGCGGATCCCTTCGAGGAAGTCCGCCTGCCCCTGCGCGCGGTAGGTGAAACGATATTCCAGATCGAGCGCCTCGCGGATGCCGGCCGAGGGTCCGAGCCGCTGCAGGATCTCCAGCGTGGCGGCCAGCGCAAGCGGCGAGCTGCGCCGCAGGGCCTTCAGCGCCTCGGCGGCGAGCGGGGTGTCCGTGGCCTCGAGCCGGGCCGGAATCTCCGCGAGCGTGCCCGCGAAGAGCCGGTCGATCTCGTCCTGAAGCACGGGCAGGCGTCCCTCGGGCGCCGCATGATCGGGAAGGGCGAGATCCCCGCCCTCGAGTGCCGCGATCAGATCGGGCCAGTCCGCTTCGGGCACGAACCGGTCGGCGAAGCCTGCGAAGATCGCATCGCCCGGCCCCATCCGCGCGCCCGTCAGGCCGAGCCAGACCCCGATCCGGCCCGGCGCGCGCGCCAGAAGATGCGTGCCCCCCACGTCCGGCACGAGGCCGATGGCGCATTCCGGCATGGAGATCTGGCTCGTCTCGCCCACGATCCGGTGGCGCGCGTGACAGCCGAGACCCACGCCGCCCCCCATGGTGAAGCCCTGCATGAGGCTCACGATCGGCTTCGGAAAGGCCGCGATCCGGTCGTTCATGCGATACTCGACGCGCCAGAAGTCCTGCCCGAAGGCATGATCGCCCGCCACGCCCCGGCCGTGGAGCTCGGCGATGTCGCCGCCGGCACAGAAGGCGCGCGGCCCCTCGGCATCGATGACCACGAGCTCGACCTCGGGATCGCCGATCCAGCCCCGCAGGGCCGCGTCGATCTCCTGCACCATCGCGCAGGTGAGCGCATTGAGCGCCGCAGGCCGGCTCAGCGTGATGCGGCCCGCGCGGCGGACCTTGCGGATCAGCACGTCGCTCATGCGGCCCCCAAGGCCCGGGCCACGATCACCCGCATGATCTCGTTGGTGCCTTCGAGAATTTGGTGCACGCGCAGGTCGCGCACGATCTTCTCAATGCCGTAATCGGCAAGGTAGCCGTAGCCCCCGTGCAGCTGAAGGCACTGGTTGGCCACCTCGAAGGCCGAATCCGTCACCGCGAGTTTGGCCATGGCGCAGAACTTGGTGGCGTCGGGGGCGCCCTGATCGAGCTTCCAGGCCGCCTGCCGCAGGAAGATCCGCGCCTGCTGGAGCTTCACCTCCATCTCGGCCAGTCGGAACTGCAGCGCCTGAAACCCGTCGAGCCGCTGCCCGAAAGCCTTCCGTTCCGCCATGTAGGCGCGGGTCGCGTCGAAGGCTGCCTGCGCGCCGCCGAGAGCGGTGGCCGCGATATTGAGCCGTCCGCCGTCGAGCCCCGCCATCGCATAGGCAAAGCCCTGCCCCTCCTCGCCGACCAGAAGATCCGTCGACACGAGGCACTCGTCGAACTGCACCTGCCGCGTCTCCTGCGCCCGCCAGCCCATCTTGTCCTCGAGCCCGCCGAAACTGAGGCCGGGGGTTCCCGCCGGCACGAGGAGCGTCGAGATGCCCTTCGGCCCCGCGCCGCCGGTGCGGCACATGGTGAGATAGGCGTCCGAATAGCCGCCTCCGGAGATGAAGGCCTTGGTCCCGCTCAGCCGGTAGCCTTCTGGGGTGGCGTCGGCGCGGGTGCGGAGCGCCGCCGCGTCCGATCCCGCTCCGGGCTCGGTCAGGCAGTAGGAGACGAGCGTGGTGAGCGCGCAGATGCCCGGCAGCCAGCGCGCCTTCAGCTCCTCCGAGCCATAGCGGTCGATCATGCCCGCGCACATGTTGTGGATCGAGAGGAACGCCGCAACCGACGGACAGGCCATGGCCAGCGCCTCGAAGACGAGCGTCGCATCGAGCCGCCCGAGCCCGGATCCTCCATGATCTTCCGAGACATAGACCCCGCCCAGACCCAGTTCCGCCACCTTGGGCCAGAGCGTGCGGGGGATCGTCCCCGCCTCTTCCCAGGCCCGCGCATGGGGGGCGATCTCCTCGGCCCCGAACGCGCGTGCCATGTCGAAGATCGCCTGTTGCTCCTCGCTCAGCGCGAAATCCATCCTGCCTCCCCAGCTGTCCCCGGACGCGAGGTTATCAGCCGGCGGTCCCGTGTAAAGCGAACAGGACGCAACGTAATTTGGCGGCCGTCTGGGAAGGCGGAGGCTGGTGCCGGCAGGCGCCCCTCAGTTGGCGTAGCACCGGGACCCGCGGCCGAAGCCTGCGGGGGAGCAGATCCACGAGCCGTTGCCGATCTGGCGCCGGGTGCGGACGTCCTCGGTTCGGGCGCCGTCGGTTCGGACCGAGGCCCGCGTCACTGCAGGCGGCGTCAGCCAGTTGAACGTGCCTGCGCTTTGGGTGTGGACCGTGCCGCGGCTCGCCGAGGCGCGGGCGGTTTCGTTCGAGGCTTCCGCGATCTGCGGCACGGACAGAAGCAGCGTCACGCCCAGTCCGGCGAAAAGTCTGCGAGCAGGCACCATGATCGGATCTCCTTCGCTTGACACGAAAGAAATCGGTCAGGTTGAGGAAATTTCAACCTTCACAACCGAAGATCATCGCGCCGGTATCTTATCACTACCGGCAGTTCTGGGCGTCGATCACGCCCGCAGATGGGCCCGAAGATGGCCTCTTTCGGGCGGGTCGTCTCGAATTGATGCATTCCGAAGGTCAGGATGCCGCAGGTGCGGCTAGTCCGTGACCCGGAACTGAAGCCTCCAGTCCGGCAGGCCGAAGCCGTGCGGCCAGGCATAAACCTCCTTCTGATCGTAATAGACGACACCCACGAGGTTCGGGTAGCTGCCCTCGGGCTGGCGCAGGGCTGCGTCCCACGACGCGACATAATCGGCGCTGCCCGACATGCCGAGCTCGGCCACGACGACCGGCTTGCCGAACTGCGCGGCGCGCTGATAGCGCGGACCCATCACCTCGGTGTAGCTGCGGTCGCGGCCCACCTCGAACCGGTCGTTCGCCTGCAGGCCGAAGACCGAGATCCCCACCAGATCCACATAGTCGTCGCCCGGATAATAGGCCTCGAGCCCCTCTTCGCCGGCGGGCGACCACATGATGCGCACGTTCGGCGCCGAGGCGCGGCAGACATCGGTCATGTGCCGGAAGGCCGAGATGTAATCCTCAGGATCCCAGCCAGACCAGATGAACTGGCCGTCGCTGTTTTCCATCTCGTGTGCCCAGCGCAGCGTGACCGGGCTCTGGAGCGTCGCCAGCACGTCGCACACCGCCTTCATGTTGGCGTCATAGGCGCCGCGGCGGATGCCCTCGCGCAGGGCCTCGGCCGTGTTCCGTTCGGAGCGGGTCCAGGTCCAGGGCTCGAGGGTCACGATCAGCGCGCGGTTGCGGGCGCGCGCATAGGCGTCCGCATCGACCAGCGAAGGCAGATAGACGTCTTCCCACGGAAGGAAGAGATGCTCGATCACCAGATCGCCGTCGTCGCGATAGTCGCCGCCCGGATCGTAGGCGCCATAGGGCAGGTCGCCGGGCGGCGCCGCCAGCGCCCCCGAGACAGCGCCGCAGAGGCCGATCGCCGCCCCGAGGGCCGCGATGCGCAGGATCTGCCTTCCCGTCCGATTCATGCTCGTCATCCTCTTACCCCTGCCCCCCGAAGAGGGGGCCGCTGTTCCAGTCCGGCGCGAAGCGGAACCGCACCTGCGGCACCGTTCCGCTGCCCGCGCCCGACACGACATATTCCGCCCGCGTGATCCGCAGCGGCTCGAGCCCGAAGGCCAGCGCCGCGAGGCTTTCCGTCCCCCGGCTGAGCCCGCCCGCGATCACCAGCGCAAAGAGCGCAGCCACCGCCGTGCCCTGCAGCGCCAGATCCCCCAGCTGATCGCGCCAGAAGGCGCCGATCTGCCGCAGATGGTGCCAGACCATCACGAGGACGAGGCTGCCGTAGAGGATGGCGTTCAGCAGCGTGAGCAAGAGGAAGCCCCGCGCCTCGGCCAGCTCGTCGGCCAGAAACACCGGCAGCACGCAGCCCGCCGCCAGCGCCACATAGATCGCGATGATCTTGGGCGGGATGCGGCGGCTTGCCGCCGAACCCTTGGGCGTGATGCGGAAATCGACGAAGCGCCCGGTCACGCGGTCGCGCACCGCCATGGCGCAGCCCCAGAGCACCCACGGCCATTGCAGCGCCAGAAACAGCGCCTTCTCCCACGAGAAGACCGGCGCATCCACAGGCCGGCAGAAGCCGTCGTGCCGCAGAAGCCAGGCGAAGGCGGTGAGGGCCGTCACGGCAGGCAGCGCATGGAAGACGAAGCCCGGATAGGTGACATCGGCGAAGCGCATGTCGAAGAGCAGCGCCAGCGCCGGCGCCAGATACATCATCAGCATGACCAGCGCGAAGAGCGGATACCAGAGCTGGCAGACGATGAAGAGGAACTTCAGCCGCCCCGGCAGCCGGCCCAGATAGCGCGGCGTGTGCGACAGGAGCAGCGTGAGCAGGCTCCGCGACCACTGGAATTCCTGCGTGGCAAGGTCGGCCACATTGGCGGGCCCGTCGCCATAGGCGATGGCGTCGATCGCATGGACGCCGCGCCAGCCGCCCGCGGCCAGCAGCATCGAGGTCGAATGGTCCTCGGCAAGCTCCGGCCCGAGGCCGCCCACCTCGCGGAGCGCCCGCGTCCGCACCGCATAATGCGAGCCGATGCACATGGGCGTCAGCGCCCCGGCATAGCCGGTCTGGAAGGCGCCGTGGAAGGCCGCCTCGGTGTGGAGCCGCGTGCGGGCAGCCCAGCTCTCGGAGGCATTGGCCGCGCAGATGCTGGGGGCGCTGACATAGCCCACCTTCGGATCGGCGAAGGGGCGCAGGATCTCGCGCAGATAGCCCGGCTGGGGCATGTGATCCGCGTCGAGCTGCGAGACGATGTCATAGTCCCGGTAGCCCCAGTGGTCGTAGAAGAAGGCGAGGTTGCCCTCCTTGCAGCGCGTGCGCCGCGGCCAGACCGGCCGGTGATAGTCCGCACGGCCCTTCCGGCACGAGATCTTCACCCCGTGCGCCGCGCACCAGGCGGCGGTCTCGGGCGAGGGATCCTCGTCGGCAAGCCAGGTGTCGTGGGGATAATCCTGCGCCAGCATCGCCTCGAGCGTGCGGCGGACCACCTCGAACGGCTCCGAGGGGGTCTTTGTCACGATCATGGCCACGCGCCAGCGTCCGGGCACCGGGTCGGGCGCGGCGGAGCGGTGCGACTGGAACAGGATCACGACGAAATAGAGCTGCAGCGCGCTCAGCCACAAAAGCGGGATGGTGACGAGGAGGAACCCGCCCCAGCCGATGAAATGGGCGGGATCGAGCCACCAGGACCAGAAGAAGACGAGGCCCGCCGCCCAGAGGACCGTCACCGCCGCGTAGCGCGCCCGTTGCCGTCCGTTCATCAGCGGAGTGCGGAAGGGTGCGGCGGTCGCAGCGACCCTCAGGCGGGCCTGCCGTTTCAGCCGGGCGCGGGCGCGCCGCGCATCATGCCGCTTCGACATGGGCGGGCTCCAGTCCGAACCAGGGCGCGGCGTGGCGCACGATGGATCCGATATCCGACAATTGCGTGCGGAAGCCGAGTTCGGACGCCGCCAGCGCGGGGTCGGCCACCAACTCTGCCGGGTCGCCCGGGCGCCGCGCCTCGAGCCGGACCGGCACCGCGCGCCCTGTGATCCGCTCGATCGCGGCCACGATCTCGCGCACCGACTGGCCGCGGCCCGTGCCGAGGTTCACCGCAAGGCTCTCGCCGCCCGCCATCAGCCGGCCGAGTGCCAGCACATGGGCGCGGGCCAGATCCGCCACATGGATATAGTCGCGGATGCAGGTGCCGTCGGGCGTCGGATAATCGGTGCCGAAGATCGAGAGCGGCCCGCCCTGCCCCGAGGCCGCGCGCAGCGCGAGCGGCAGGAGGTGCGTCTCGGGATCGTGCCGTTCGCCGAGCTCGCCTTCCGGGTCGGCGCCGGCCGCATTGAAGTAGCGCAGCGCCACATGGCGCATCCCCTCGACGCCGAGATCGCGCAGGATCTCTTCGCCGATGAGCTTGGTGCGGCCATAGGGATTGATCGGCCGCTGCGGCGTCGTCTCGCGGATCGGCAGCCGGTCGGGCGTCCCGTAGGTCGCGCAGCTCGAGGAGAAGACGATGCGCGAGACGCCCGCGGCGCGGCAGCCCTGCACGAGGCCGATCATGCCGCCCACATTGTTGTCGTAATATTTCGCCGGGTCCGCCATGGACTCGCCCACATAGGCCGAGGCCGCGAAATGGATCACCGCCTTCGCACCATGGGCGCGCAGCGCGGCCTCGACCGCATTCGGATCGCGCACGTCGCCCTGCACCAGCGGGCCGAAGCGCACGGCATCGGCGTGGCCCGTCGAGAGATTGTCGAAGCTCACCGGGCGATGGCCCGCGCGCGCCAGCGCCTTGCAGGTGTGCGAGCCGATGAAGCCCGCCCCACCCGTCACCAGAATCGTGTCAGGCATGGACCAGCAGAGCCTCGCGCGCCCGGACGACCTGAGGTTCGCCCGCGAAATGCCGGATGGTCCGGGCGATGCCTTCGGCCAGCGGCACCGTCGGCGCCCAGCCGAGGAGCCGCGCCGCCTGCGCGATGTCGGGCCGGCGCTGGCGCGGATCGTCGACCGGCAGCGGCCGATGGACCAGCCGCGAGGAAGAGCCGGTCTGAGTCAGCACCATCTCGGCCAGCTCGCGCATGGTGAACTCGCCCGGATTGCCGAGGTTGACCGGCTCGCTCACCTCCGACGCCATCAGCGCCATCAGTCCGGCCACCAGATCGTCCACATAGCAGAAGGAGCGCGTCTGCATCCCGTCGCCATAGAGGGTGATGTCGCTGCGGGTCAGCGCCTGGACGATGAAGTTCGACACGACCCGGCCGTCCTCGGGGCTCATCCGCGGCCCGTAGGTGTTGAAGATCCGCGCGATCCGCACCTCGAGGCCCTGATGGGCGCCGAACTCCCAGAACAGGGTCTCGGCCGCGCGTTTGCCCTCGTCGTAGCAGGCCCGCGGGCCCACCGTATTGACGCAGCCGCGGTAGCCCTCGTGCTGGGGCGAGATCTCGGGATCGCCATAGACCTCGGAGGTCGAGGCCTGGAGGATGCGCGCGCCCGTGGCCCGCGCCAGCGCGAGCAGGTTCAGCACGCCCTCGGTGCAGGTGCGGAACGTATGGATCGGATCGCGCTGGTAGAGCGGCGGAGAGGCCGCGCAGGCAAGGTTGTAGATCTCGTCCAGCGGCCCCTGCCAGTCGATCCGGTTCAGGATGTCCTGCTCGAGAAAGCGGAATTGGGGATGATCGAGCAGCCCAGCGACATTCTCTTTGCGGCCGGTCAGAAGATTATCGAGACAGACGACGGAATGGCCCTCGGCAATCAGCCGCTCGCAAAGATGAGAGCCAACAAAACCGGCTCCTCCCGTGACGAGAATGACCTTCCGGCGATGGAAACGAGGCATAAAAGAATCATGACCGGTCACATCGACCGGAATAAGGCTTCCGTCCATTTACGAAACTCCGATCGGGCACGCCCGGCGAAATAACCGGTCGTGATGCCACCGTGGCATCTGCTTCACTGATTGAAGCCCTGGCGATGCTGTTCTTGTGTCGGGGTGCAGCTTCTTTCGGGGCGGCGTCTACTTACTTTCGAATTTGAACCCATTCTTAAGAATGTGCCGATTTCCTGTCAACAAGCAGCCCCTAGCCCAATTAGACAGGTTTACCCTCCAACGAGACTGGCGCCCTATCCCTTTTTATATCTCAGGTTGATCTGTTTTTGGTAATTGATCCCGGCGATAGAAAATCCGGTGTCGGCGCGATAAAATCACCGGCGACTCGACCTCGTTAGTCATCGGAGCGGAAACGGGAATCTTCCACTTCCGAAACAGTGGCGCGAGAAAGAGAGGATCGGGCCCTCCCCTGTGTCGCTGCGCGCAGGGTGTGGACGCGGCCGCACGGCGCCAGACCGCGGTGCTTCGTCGCAGTCCGCGCGAGTGCTCTTGGCCGGCGTCCCGCGGCTCCGAGGCCGCAGGGCAGCCATCTCCCCTTCCCGCCCCTCGAAGCCGAAGCTCACGCCCGCTGCGCGGGCCGCACGCGTCTCGCGCGCCGTCGCATCGAGACCCTCGACGGAGGGCCATAAACCGCCCGGTCGCTGGGCAGACCCGGCCCGCCCCCGCCGATTTTTGCGGCGGCCCCGCGCGGGCACGGCTTGCGCCGCCCTTCCGCGCTTCGCCCGAACTTCTCGCGACGGTCCTGCACCGATGGCGCGCGCCTGCGCCCGAAGCAATTGACTTCCCGGAAGCCGGCCCCGTAGCCTCGTCCTGCTCCGTCCCGCTCGGACGGGGCCATGTCTGCGGGACGGAACCCGCATGAGATCAACAGGGGAGAATTCAGTGAGGCGCATCATCCTTCTGTCCACGGCCCTGGCAGGCTTCGCCCTGCCCGCCGCGGCGGACCAGATTGCCGTCCTCGGCTGGGGCGGGGCCTACACGACCAGCCAGGTCGAGGCCTACCACAAGCCGTTCACCGCCAAGACCGGGGTGGGCGTGGTGTCGGTCGACACCGACAACCCGGCCACGCCGATCAAGGCGCAGGTCGAATCGGGCAACGTCACCACCGACGTGGCCAGCGTCGAATATGCCGACGCCGTCCGGCTCTGCGACGAGGGTCTGCTCGAGGAGATCGATCCCGCCATCCTGCCGGCCGCGCCCGACGGCACCCCCGCCGAAGAGGATTTCCTGCCCGGCTCGCTCGCCGACTGCTTCGTGGCGACGGATGTCTTCTCGACCGTGCTGGCCTATGACGCCTCGAAGTTCGCCGATGGGGCGGCCCCGACCAAGCTCGCCGATTTCTTCGATCTTGAGAAATTCCCGGGCAAGCGCGGGATGCGCAAGTCGGCCAAAGTGAACCTCGAAATGGCGCTCCTCGCCGACGGGGTGCCGGCGGCCGAGGTCTATGACATGCTGCGCACCGACGAAGGCGTGGAGCGCGCCTTCAAGAAGCTCGATTCGATCAAGAGCCAGATCGTCTGGTGGGAAGCCGGCGCCCAGCCGCCGCAGCTGCTCGCGGATGGCGAGGTGGCCATGACCATCGCCTACAACGGCCGGATCTTCAACGCCGCCATCACCGAGAACAAGCCGTTCGAGATCGTCTGGGACGGGCAGGTCTACGAGGTCGAAGGCTGGGTGATCCCGAAGGGCGCGCCGAACCTCGAGCTGGCCAAGGATTTCGTCGCCTTCTCGACCAGCGCCGAACCGCTGGCCAAGGCCGCGGAATGGATCAGCTACGGCCCGCCGCGCAAATCCTCGGCGCCGCTCGTCGGCACCTTCATGGACGGCAAGACCGAGATGGCGCCGCACCTGCCCACGAGCCCCGAGAACATGACGAATGCGCTCGCCTCCGACTACGAGTTCTGGGTCGATCACGACACCGAGCTGAACGAGCGCTTCAACGCCTGGCTCGCCGGCTGACACGGACCCGCCCGGGCTTCGGCCCGGGCGGCCTTCCCCCTGCGCAAAGGTCGCACCTCCGGCGCCTTGACCCCTGATCGTCAGAGGGATCGAATGCCTCCGCGGAGGAGTGCAGCATGGAACAGGAAGACCTCAGGACGTCCTACGTCCTCGCCTGGGTCAGCGCCCAGGACAAGCTCGAATTCGACCGGCATTATCCCGATGGCAGCCCGCTCGAATTCCCGACCGAAGAGGCGGCGCTCGCCGCCATTCCGCCGGAGGGCACGCGCCTCGTGCTGAAGTCGGTCACGCGCCACCGCCGCGACTGAACCACGCGGCCTCTACGGATCGGGCACGAGGACGGACCGTCCTCCCCGCCCGCCGGGACGCCGCCCGTCCTTACTGCGCCCGGTTGGCCCGTGCCAGCAGCGCCACCGCCGCAAGTCCCACCAGCATGACGAGAAGCGCCGCCGGTGCCGCCTCGCCCAGCCGCTCGAGGCTCGCCTGTTCATGGGCGCGGGTGGCGAGCGTGTTGTAGTTGAAGGGCCGCAGGAGCAGCGTCGCGGGCAGCTCCTTCACGCAGTCGACGAAGACCACGAGCAGCGCGGTCGCGACCGAGCCGCGCATCAGCGGCAGATAGACCGACGCCAGCACCGACCCCGGCCTGCGCCCGAGCGAGCGCGCCGCCATCGGCAGGCTGGGCGAGATCCGCCCAAAGGCCGAATCCACCGCGCCCTGCGCCACGCCGAAGAAGCGCACCATATAGGCCAGCACCAGCGCCGCCGCCGTGCCGGTCAGCAGCAGCCCCGGATCGTGCCCGGTCAGCGCCGCCATCGCATCCGCGACCCGGTGGTCGAGCGCTGCCAGCGGGATCAGAAGCCCCAGCGCCAGCACCGCCCCCGGCGCGGCATAGCCCAGAAGCGTGAGCGGCAGCACGAGCCGCGGCAGGCCCCGCCCGGCAAGCCGCACCCCGTAGACGAGAAACAGCGCGGCCCCCACCGTCAGGATCGCGGCGATCCCGCCCACGGTCAGCGTGTTGCCGAGCGCCTTCAGAAGGCCCGGCGAGGTCCAGGCGTCGGGCTTGCGCAGCGCGTGATTCAGCATCACCGCGACCGGCAGCAGGAAGCCCGTGACGACCGGCAGGAGACAGAAGCCGCAGGCGATCCAGCCGCGGCCTCTCGTGAGCGTCAGGGGCTGGATCGGGCGCGCGCCGCGCGACATACGATGGAAACGCGCGTTCCGCCGCCCCACCCGCTCGAGCGCGACGAGCAGGAAGATCAGCACCAGCACCACGCCCGAGATCTGCGCGGCGCCGCCGGCGTTGCCGGCTGTCAACCAGACCGAAAAGATGCCCGTCGTCAGCGTCTGGACCCCGAAATGTTCGACCGTGCCGAAATCGGCAACCGTCTCCATCATCGCAAGCGCCACGCCCGCCGCGATGGCAGGACGGGCGAGCGGCAGGCCCACCCGCAGGAAAAGCCCCCACGGTCCCTTGCCCAGCGCCCGCGCCACCTCGTAGGAGGCACCCGACTGCTCGCGGAAGGCCGCACGCGCCAGCAGATAGACGTAAGGATAGAGCGCCGAGGACAGGACGAGGATCGCCGCCCCGCGCGAGCGCACCTCGGGAAACCAGTAGTCGCGCGCCGACTGCCAGCCCATGAAACCGCGCAGAGCCGTCTGCAGCGCGCCGGAATAATCGAGGAAATCCGCCAGCGCATAGGCGCCGATATAGGCGGGGATCGCCAGCGGAAACAGAAGCGCATGATCGAGGATCCGCACGCCCGGGAAGCGGTACATGGTCACGAGCCAGGCCGCCCCGGTCCCCACCATGGCGGTGAGCGCCGCAACGCCCGCCATCAGCACGAGCGTGTTCGTCAGGTAGCGCGGCAGCACCGACGAGAGCAGATGCGGCCAGATGTTCTCGACCGGGTGAAAGGCGATCCAGATCACCGAGACGATCGGCATGAGGACGAGGGCCGCGATGGCGAGCGCGCCCAGCGACCAGCCGTCGGGGCGCGGCAGACGCAGCCCCGCCCGTGCGGCAGGCAGATCGGTCCGATGGGGGTCCAGCATCCCTGCCCCTTAGCGGAATGCGGATTTGCTGTCCAGAAAGGCAGCGGCCCGGATCGCCGTGCAGGCCCCCGACAGGAACCCGCGGCGGAGGGCGACCGCCTCGGGCCCGAGGCGGCGACCCGCGGCCATCCGGCAGCCGATGCCCCCGGACCTCAGCCCATCCCGAGGGCGGATTTGTAGAGTTCGAGGATCGTCTCTTCCTCGGCGATGTCGTCGGGCTTGCGCTTGCGCAGGGCCACGACCTTCTTCATCACCTTCGTGTCGTAGCCGCGGCCCTTGGCTTCCGCCATCAGCTCTTTCTGCTGCTCGGTCACGTCCTTCTTCTCGGCCTCGAGCTGCTCGTAGCGCTCGATGAACTGGCGCAGCTCGTCGGCGGTGACGTTGTAGGAATCCAGCGGGTCGCTCATGTCTCTGCCTCTCGGTCTCGTTGGCGCCCCTCCTATCGCGGGCCGGGGGGCCGGATCAAGCGGCTGAAGGCGGAGAGCGCCCTTGCCAGGGCCGCGCAGGCGGGCTAGGCCGCGCGCAGGTCAGCGGGAGACGCGCATGGAATGGATGATCTGGATCGGAGCCCTGATCTCGCTCGCCGGTGTGGGCGGGCTTGTCTGGTGCATCTGGCTTGCGCTTCAGGCGCGGCGGTCCGGGCTCGACGACGCGGCGATGCGCGAGCGCCTGCAGCGGGTTGTCGTGCTGAACGTGGCGGCGCTCGGCGTGTCCGCACTCGGGCTCATGTGCGTAGTGATGGGCATCCTGCTCGGCTGAGCGCTTTCGCGCGAGCCGCAGGCCCCCTTTTCGGCGCGGTTGTCCGTCAGGACCGCAAGCCGGCAAGGACGGTGAAGCGTCAGCATGTCTCCGAGCGGGGACGGGGCACAGGTTTCGGTCGATCACCCCGGGTTCGTCACCCGGAGCGGCGGTGCCTGACATGACGGTCTTTTCGGGAGATCGACTCCTGGTGCGGGAGAACCCCCGCCGCGTCACACCGGCATGTTGTCGAAATCTGCCTCGATCTCGGCATCGGTCCGGTCAACCGCGGGTATCACCAGAGCAAGTCCCTGCATTTCGGCAAGAAGATGGGCGAGGCTCTCCAGCGGAGCGGCCTCTTCCTGTTGCGGCAGGCTGCGGACAGCTTCGGGTTTCGGTTCGAACGACATGGATCCTCCTCCGCCGGTTACCCGGCGCATTTGCGGCAGAAGGGCGTGTAGGGCAGCACATCGAGCCGCGCTTCGCCGATTTCGGCCCCGCATTTGACGCAGAAGCCATATTCGTCCGCGTCGATCCGGGCGAGCGCCGCCGTGATCGCGCGGATTTCCTGCTGACCCGAGGTGCCCATGCTTTCCAGCACCTCCTCGGTCTCGCGTTCGGTGGCAAGCTCTTCCCAGTCGCGCGAATTGTGCGAGTCGAGCTCTGCCTCGATGCCTTCGAGACGGGCCCCGAGATCGGCCAGCCGCGCCTCGAGCTGGGCCTTGCGACGGGGAATGTCGATCATGGGCCACCTCCTCTGATTGCCGGAGGTTAGGCGAAGGCCCACAGCCCCTCCTTGATGCAGGTCAATGATTTAAGCCCTTCGCCGAGGGCGCCGTCCCCGACGTCACGCAGTACGGCGGAGAGGTTGCGAGCGACGGCGCAGGGGAAGGAACGGGCGACGGCGCCGCAGAATGGAGGTGCGGGCGGAGGCCTCGCCTCCACCGGGATGGCGCCGCACCGCCGGCTGTGCACCGGCCGCCGGAGCGTGAACCGGCGCCCTGCGGCCTTTCCTCCTGCGGCGGGGGGCGATATGGTCGCCCGCAGCCGCGCTGCAGCACGAGGACCCCATGAGCTTCCGCCCCCTGACCGACCGCTACGCCGTCTCGCCCCAGATCTCGCAGGAGGAGCTTCCGGCGCTCCGCGCGGCAGGCTTCACCACGATCATCGACAACCGGCCGGATGGCGAGATCCCGCCCCATCTCCAGACCGAGGAGATGCGCCGGGCGGCGGAGGCCGAGGGCTTCACCTTCATCGCGAACCCGGTGATCGGCGGCGCCGTCACGCTCGAGAATGTCGAGCGCCAGCGCGAGGCCATCGATCAGGCCGGCGGCCCGGTGCTGGCCTACTGCGCCTCGGGCAACCGCTCTTCGGTGGTCTGGGCGCTGGCGAATGCCGGCCGGATGCCGACGGACGAGCTGATCGGCCTGCCTGCCCGGCACGGCTACCAGCTCGAAGGGCTGCGCCACGAGATCGACCGCCTCGCGCGGGAGCGCGGCTGACAGGCAGGTTACGGGTGCGGCGCCGCGAGGCGCTGCGCGGCTTCTGAGCCGCGCATCCTTCTGCCGCCCACGACCTGTGCCAAGGCTCCGCTTTCGGCTCGATCCGCCCGGCAAGGCGGGACGGGGCGCGTTCCTCTGCCGGACGGGACGTCGAAACGGGGCGCAATGGCCGGGCGCCGCGCATCGGGGGCCGTCGTGGCCCGGGGCAGAAGGCTTCGGGGAGCGGCGCATGGCTGCGTGCGCCAGACGGTGTTCGGCTCACTCGTCAGTCCCCGTCATGGCGAAAGACAGGTCTTCATCCTCGGGCTCGAACTCCGGCAGAGCGGGGGGCGGATCGGCCGCCGCCATGGGCGCCAGACGCACGGCGCGCATCCCGCGATGCTGGCCGAGCCGCCCCTCGGCGACCGGATGGCCGTCGAGCCCCACGAAGAGGATATGGTCGAGCGTGGCCTGCGGCAGCGGCACCGTATCGCCCGGCTGCCAGTCGAGGACCTGGGCGAGCGGCAGGGTGATGCGGCCGAGAACCGCCTCGAGCCGGCAGTCCACCGCCATCACCTGCTCGGCCAGAGCCGCGCCGAAGTCGGTCAGCGGCGGCGGAGCCTCGTCCTGGCTGCCGTCGTGCGGCCGCTCTCCGCGGCCGTCGGCCGGGACGGCGAGGAGAAGCTGCCCGCTCTTGGCGCCGAGGGCCAGCTCCACCTCGGCCACCAGCACACGGTAGGAACAATCCTCGAGCAGGAGGCCAAGCGGCCGGGGATCGTCGAGGAAGGAGGCGTAGCGGAAGCCGCTGGCCCAGACCCGATCCTCATCCTCGAGCAGAAGGAGGTCGAGCTCGGCCAGCGCGCGGTCGATGAAATCCTGTACCATGGCCGCGTCGGTGCGGCTGGGCTTGCGGGTGGCGGCGGGCTGCGGCCTGACCCGGCCCACGGTCTGCACCTCGACCAGCCCGGCAAGCAGCGGCGGCGCGAGGGCGATCAGTCCCAGCCCCTCGCCCGGCCCTTCGAGCACCGCATGGAACGACAGATCCTCGGGCATCTCGAGGAGTTCGGTGAGGGAGCGGCGCAGACAGTCGAGCCGCGGCACGTCGAGGGCGAGCGCGAAGGCATCGCGCCCGGCCCGCGCCAGCGCCAGCCGCAGGCCGCGCTCGGCGCCGGTGACCTGCGGCACCGCCGGCCGGGCCTTCGCCTCGATCTTGCGCCTGAGCACGCTCTCCGTCACCGTCGCTTCCCACATGCCGCTGCCCTGCCCTTCTGACATGGCAGGATTGAGAAACGGTTGATGGCGGAGGGCCATGTCGCCCGGGCCGGACCTGCCAGCATCCTGGGTCGGGGGGCGCCGCAGGCGGTGGTGGCCGCGCTCAGGCGGCGCGCTGGAGCCGCAGAGGCAGGGTCACGCGGAAGGCAGCGCCCCCCTGTCCCGGCAGGTAGGTGATGGTGCCGCCGAGGTTGGCCATCACCTCGCGGCAGATCGCGAGGCCGAGGCCCGCCCCGCCGGCCCGGGTCTGGTCCGAAAGCCGGGCGAACTTCTCGAAGATCAGCTCCTGGCTCTCCTTCGAGATCCCGGAACCGTTGTCGATGAAATCGACCGTCACGCGCCCGCCCTTCTGGCGCACCGAGATCCGCAGTTCGGGATAGTCCGCGTCGCAGTATTTGCGCGCGTTCGAGATCAGATTGATGAAGACCTGCGCCAGCCGGTCGCCGTCGGTGAACAGGAAGATGTTCTCGGCCGCCGGATCGCGATGGATGGTGAAGCCGCGCTCGGGGCGGGTTTGGGCCGCCGAGCTCAGGGCGCGGTCGATCATCTGCTGGAGATTGGCGAGCCCGAGGTCGAGCTGCACCGATCCGTTCTCGAGCACGGAGAGGTCGAGCAGGTCGTCGAGCAGCCGGGTGAGCCGGATGGCCTCGTCATGGATGATGCGGGCGTGGCGCGCGGCCATCTCGGGCGGCAGATCGCCGTCCATCAGGATCTCGGAGAAGGCGCGGATCGAGGTCATGGGGGTGCGCAGCTCGTGGCTGATCTGGCTGAGGAAGGCGTCCTTCTGCACCGACAGCTGCGTGAGCTTCTCGTTGGCCTCGCGCAGCTGGCGCGCGGTGCGGGTCAGCTCGTCCTGCTGGGCCTCGAGCCGCGCGGAATATTCCATGATCTGTGCGGTCTCGTTCGCCACCGCCATCAGATCCTCGACCGAGACCGCGGCGCGCCCGGCCAGCTGGGCCAGCATCGCGTGGGCCGTGGCCGCGCCGACCGAGCCCGCAAGCCGCCGCTCGAGCCGCTCGACGAAGCCGGGGACCGGATCGGGCAGATAGCCCTCCTTTCCCTGCGCGCGCGCCTCGGACTGGAAGAGCGCCAGCGCCGGCTCCTCGCCGAGGATGCGCTGCGCCATCACCAGCAGCTCCTCGGATTCCGCCTTGCCCTGCGCCCATCCCTGCGGGCCGCGGTTGCCGGTCTCGAACACATTGACGAAGGCCGCGCCCTGCAACCGCTCGAGCGGGCCCGGGAAGGTCACGAGCGAGGCGCCGCAGAAGACGGTGCCGTTCAGGATGAGCGACCAGAACAACGAATGGATCAGCGGATCCATCCCCTCGACCCCGAACAGCGCCTGCGGACGGAGCCAGCCGATCCCGAACGGTCCCTCGGCGAGAAGGCGGGCCGAGAAGATCGCATCCGGGCCGAAGGAGGGCAGGAACAGCGTATAGACCCAGACCGCGAAACCGAGGCTGAGGCCCCAGAGCGTGCCCGTCCGGGTGGCGCCGCGCCAGAAGATGCCGCCCAACATCGCAGGCAGGATCTGCGCCACGCCCACGAAGGAGATGAGGCCGATCGCGGCCAGCGCGCTCGAGCCGCCCGAGAAGCGGTAATAGCCGTAGCCCAGCGCCAGAACGCCCGCGATGGAGATCCGCCGGGAGAGCAGCACGAGGCGGCGCACGTCGCCGCTGACGGCCGGCATCGGGCGCAGCGACAGCCAAAGCGGCATGACGATATGGTTCGACACCATCGTGGCCAGCGCCACCGCGGCCACGATCACCATCGCCGTGGCCGAGGAGAAGCCGCCGAGGAAGGCCAGCATGGCCAGCCCACCCTGCCCGCGGTCGAGCGGCACGGTCAGGACGAACAGGTCCGGATTGGCGCCCTCGGGCAGAAGCTCGAGGCCCACGACCGCGATCGGCACCACGAAGAGGCTCATCAGGAACATGTAGAGCGGGAAGGCCCAGCTCGCCGTGGCGAGGTGGCGCTCGTCCCCGTTCTCGACCACCAGCACCTGGAACATCCGCGGCAGGCAGACCACCGCTGCGGCCGACAGGAAGGTGAGGCCCGCCCAGCGCGAGGGCGCGAGTTCCCAGTCGGCGATGGCCGAGCGGTCGATACGGGCGATCACGTCGGCGGGCCCGTCGGCCACCCCCCAGACGACGTAACTGCCCACCGCCACCAGCGCCACCAGCTTCACGATTCCCTCGACGGCAATGGCGGTGACGATGCCCGTATGCTGCTCGTTGGCATCGAGCTTCCGCGTGCCGAAGAGGATGGTGAAGAGCGCAAGCCCCCCCGCGACCCAGATCGCGGTGCTGTCACGGTCGGGCATCTGCCAGCCCTCGTGCGAGCCGCTGGCGAAGACGCTGAAGCTCAGCGTGACGGACTGGAGCTGGAGCGCGATATAGGGTGTGGCGGCCACCACGCAGAGCAGCGTGACGAGCACGCCGAGCAGGTTCGATTTGCCGTAGCGCGAGGAGATCAGGTCGGCGATCGAGGTCACGCGCTGCTGCCGCCCGATCCGCACCAGCTTGCGCAGCACCCACCACCAGCCGACGAAGACGAGCGTCGGCCCGAGATAGATCGTGAGATATTCGAGCCCCGAGCGCGCCGCATATCCCACCGCGCCGTAGAAGGTCCAGGCGGTGCAGTAGATCGAGAGCGAGAGCGTATAGACGAGCGGCGACCGCAGCCAGGGCAGCGCCTCGCCCACCGCCCGGCGCTCGACGAGGAAGGCCACGAGGAAGAGCAGGATGACGTAGCAGAGGCAGGAGAGAACGAGGAGATCGAACGGCATCAGCCCGCCCCGCCCTCCGGCGGATCGCCCGCCTCGGCCCCATCCTCCAGCGCCTCGGCCTTGAGGCCCCGGGACATGCCGGCGGCCACGAGGATCAGGACCGCCCAGACCGCGAAGAGATAGACCCCGTCGGGGGCGGTGTCGCGCTGGTCCGTCGCGGCCGGCTCCCACAGGATCGGCAAAAGGAAGAGGAACGCGCCGAAGACCGGCAGGAGCCGGGCCGCATCGCGGAGCCGCCGCCTCCGGTAGGATCGCCGCGCGAGAAAGAGCGGCGAGCGACGCCGGCTCATCGCGGCACCAGCGCCCGGACCGAGGCCAGCATCTCGGCATTCGAGAAGGGCTTCGACATGAAGGCATCCACGCCGGCCTTCTTGGCCGCCGCGCGGTCGCGCACCTGCCCCTTGGCGCTCAGCATCAGCACCGGCAGATCCTCGGTCTGGGGATCGGCACGGAGCGCCGAGAGGATGTCGAAGCCGCTCATGCCGGGCAGCATCACATCGAGGATCAGAAGGTCCGGCTGTGCCGTGCGCACCACCTCGATCGCATCCGCTCCGCCCGCATGGGTCGAGACCTTCAGCCCATCGCGCATGAGGATGAAGCGGATCGCCTCGGCGATGTTCGGCTCGTCCTCGATCAGCAGCACATGCGCCGTCATGAACCATCCCCCCCGAAACCTGCACCGGGGCCTCCCCGCCCCGTCGGCAACTATCAGCCGAAAATCCGGTGCTGTCAAAGCGCGAGGAGGGGCAGAAGGCGCCCGTCCGGGGGCGGAGCGGCCTCTCCGAAGGGATAAACACCCCCGGGGGCGCCGGGGCGTCAGGAGCCCTCGAGCAGGATCGAAGGCTCGCGCCGGGCGGGGCAGCCTGCCCGCGGGCAGATCCGGCAGGAGGTGCCGACCGCGCGCGGCACGAGCGCCGGATCGGGCACGGCGGGCTCGATCAGCATCCCCGCCTCGCGCAGTTCCGGTCCCGCGAAGCCCTGCGGATGGTGCGGCTCGCAGAAGGCGCGGGCGCGGAAGCGGCGACGGGTGCGGGCGGCGGGCTCGACCACCGCCTCGACGGGGCGCATCGGGTGGGCCAGCGCCTCGAAGAGCGGCCAGAGCGGACAGGCCGCCCCGAAGCGCGGCAGCAGGAACCCCTCGGGCGGCTTGCGGAAGACGAGGGTGCCCGAGCCGTCGCAGATCACGAGGCCCGCGATGGCGCCGGGCAGCGTGGCGATCCGCCGGAAGGCCGCGAGCACCCCCACGCCGAAGCGCCGCGCGACCAGCACCGGATCGCCCTCGGCGCGGAGCGCGGCGCGGAACGGATCGAGCGGCATGGCCCGCGCATCCGCCTCGGCCCGCAGCACCCAGTCGCGCGCCATCGCCCGTCCGGCGGCCGAGGCCAGCCCCTCGATCTCGGCCTCGAGCCGCGCCCGCCCGCCCGGCTCCTCCAGCTCGGCCAGATGCCAGTCGCGCGCGGCAAGCCAGCCTTCCACCTCCTCCTGCGGGGCCACGACCCCCTGCTCCTCGTCTTCCGAGGCGGCATCGAGATAGGCCACCAGCGCCTCGGCGCCCACGGCCAGCCGCTCGCTGTCGGCATGGATGTTGGCGTGAAAGCGCGCGCGCCAGTCGGGCTCGATGTCCTCGGTCTCGGCGAGGATCGCCGCGGTGGAGCGCACGGCGCTCACCGCCGAGAGAACTTCGTGCAGCGCCTGGCTCAGGTGGGTGTCATGGGTCAGCCGGTCGTTGAGCGCGTTGACAGTCCGCTCGAGCAGCCCCATCCGGCGGTGCTGCGCAGCCAGCATCCGCGCCCAGCCCGGAAAGCGGCCCACGAAATCCTCGACCCGGTCGAGCTCGGGCTGATCGTCGCCCGCCGAGGCGGCGGCGGCGCGCAGATCCTCGACCAGCACGCCCTCGGCCCCGGCCAAGAGCGTCTGCGCCTCGACCTTCAGGGCCCGGGCGAGCCGCGCCAGAACCTCGTCGCCGATCCGGCGACGGTTGTGCTCGATCAGGTTGAGATAGGAGGCCGAGATCCCCGCCGCCCGCGCCAGATCGGCCTGCCTCAGCCCGAGCTGCAAGCGCCGTTCGCGCACCCGGCTGCCCGTCAGCGCCGTCATCGGCATGGTCCGCTCCTCCGCAGTTTACAGGATCATCCTGCAAGTTCCGGGGGAAGGACAGCGCTTTTCAGCGGGTCCGCGCCCACCGGTCAAGCGAAGGGCGCGAGAGAGGACCGGGCCGAAAGGCCCGGCCCCGAGCCTGTCAGGCGTCGGCCACGACCTCCTGGCGCTGCTGGCCCAGCCCCTCGACGCCGAGTTCGACCACATCGCCCGGCTTCAGGAAGCGCGGCGGCTTCATGCCGAGCCCCACGCCCGGAGGCGTGCCGGTCGAGATCACATCGCCCGGATGGAGCGTCATGAACTGCGACAGGTAGCTGACCAGATAGGCCACGCCATAGACCATCGTTCCGGTCGTGCCGTTCTGCATCTTCTCGCCGTTGACCGACAGCCACAGCGGCAGGTTCTGCGGGTCCGCCACCTCGTCGCGCGTCACGAGCCAGGGGCCGAGCTGGCCGAAGTTGTCGCAGCTCTTGCCCTTCGTCCACTGGCCCGACCGCTCGGACTGGAAGGCCCGCTCGGAGACGTCGTTGGCCACCGCATAGCCCGCCACATGGTCGAGCGCCTCGGCCTCGGAGACATATTTCGCCTTCTTGCCGATGATGATGGCCAGTTCCACCTCCCAGTCGGTCTTGACCGAGCCGCGGGGGATGATGATCGGGTCGTTCGGGCCGCAGATCGCAGAGTTGGCCTTCATGAAGATGATCGGCTCGGGCGGGACCTGCGCGCCGGTCTCGGCGGCGTGGTCCGAATAGTTCAGGCCGATGCAGACGAATTTGGTCGTGCCCGCGACGCAGGGCCCGAGCCGCGTGCCCTCGGCCACGACCGGCAGGCTCGCCCCGTCGATGTCGCGGAGCCTGGCCAGCCCCTCGTCCGTCAGCACTTCGCCCGCGATGTCCGGCACCACGCCCGACAGGTCGCGGAGGGTGCCGTCGGTCCAGACGAGGCCCGGTCGTTCGGCCCCGGCGGGCCCATGGCGCAGCAGTTTCATGGCGTCTCCTCAGATATTGGACCAGCCCCCGTCGATGACATGGGCGACCCCGGTGGTGTAGGCGGATTCGTCCGAAGCGAGATAGACGACAAGCGCCGCGATCTCCTCCGGGCGGCCGATGCGGCCGATGGGCTGGCGGGCCACGAAGGCGCGCCGCGCGGCCTCGTAATCGCCGGTGGCGCGGAGCCGGTCCTCGAGCGAGGGGCTTTCGACGGTGCCGGGGCAGATCGCGTTGCAGCGGATGCCCTGCCCGATGAAATCGGCGGCGATGGATTTGGTGAGCCCCACGACCCCCGCCTTGGTGGTGCCGTAGACGAAGCGGTTGGGCGCCGCGATGGCCGCGGACACGACCGAGGCCATGTTGATGATCGACCCGCCGCCGCCCGCGATCATGCCCGGCAGGAAGGCGCGGCACATCCGATACATGCCGGTGAGGTTCAGCCCGACGGAGAAGGCCCAGTCCTCCTCGTCGCAGTCGAGGATCGTGCCCGAGGCCACGAAGCCCGCGCAGTTGAAGAGCACGTCGAGCGGCCCTGCCGCCGCGACAGCGGCCGCGATCGAGGCCGGATCGCGCACATCGAGCGGCTGCACCTCGAGCCCTTCGGCCGCAAGCCCTTCGAGCGCTGCCGCATTCAGGTCGGTCGCCAGCACACGCGCGCCCTCGCGCGCCATGGCCAGCGCAGAGGCGCGCCCGATCCCCTGCCCTGCCGCCGTCACCAGCGCGCGCTTGCCCTCCAGCCGACCGGCCATGGCCCTCTCCTCCCCCAGCTCGCGGCCTACCAAAGATCAATATCGGATAGAGAACAAGCCCCGGCCGCGGAAATTATCAATAATCCGCCCGCCGAGGGCCGGCGGCACCCGCAAAGGCTGGCCGCAGGCTCTCTGATATGCCAGCCTTGGGCCGCGGCCTCGGGCAGGCCGCCGCGGATGAAAGGAGACAGGATGGAACGGCAACGGGTGATCGCGGTGGGCTCCTACCCCGACTGGGACAGGCAGGCGATGGAGGCCAGCTTCACGGTCACGACCGTTCCGCAGCTCGCCGATCTGGCGGGCCTCGACCCTGCGCTCCGCGCCGAGGCGGTGGCGGTGGCCTACAAGGGCGGCGCGCCCTTCGGCGGCGAGGCGATGGATCTCCTGCCCGCGCTCGGCATCATCGCGAACTTCGGTGTGGGCTTCGATGCCATCGACGTCGAAGCCGCCCGCGCCCGCGGCATCCGGGTGACGAACACGCCCGACGTGCTGAACGACGACGTGGCCGACACGGCGCTGGCGATGATGCTGGCCCTCTGCCGCCGCATCCCCGAGGGCGACCGCTTCGTCCGCGAGGGCCGCTGGCCCAAGGGAGACTTTCCGCTGAACCGCAAATTCTCGGGCGGGCGCGCGGGCATCATGGGGCTCGGCCGGATCGGGCGCGCCATCGCCGACCGGCTCGTGGCCTTCGGCATGGAGATCCACTATCATTCGCGCAGCGCCAAGGACGTGCCCGCGGGCTGGACCTTCCACGCCACGCCCGAAGGGCTCGCCGCCGAGGTCGACTGGCTGGTGGTGGCGCTGGTCGGAGGGCCCGCCACCGAAAGCTACGTCTCGGCCGAGGTCATTGCCTGCATGCCGCAGGATGCGGTGCTGGTGAACATCTCGCGCGGCTCGACCGTGGACGAAGCGGCGCTGCTAAGCGCCCTCGAAGCCGGGCGGATCGGGGCCGCGCTCGACGTCTTCCGCAACGAGCCCGAGATCGATCCGCGCTTCCACGCGCTCTCGAACGTGATCCTGCAGCCGCATCAGGGATCGGGCACGGTCGAGACCCGCCGCGCGATGGGCGAGCTGCAGCGCGCCAACATCACGGCCTTCCTTCAGGGCGAGCCGCTGCTGACTCCGGTCGCCTGAGGCGATGGTGTGGCGGCGTCACGCCGCCACAGCGTCCTAATGATTGTCCCGCGGCAGATCCCGCGCCACCCGGTGATAGGCGGTGGCAAGCTCGAGGCAGCCGCCATCGGCGAGCTGCCCCACGAGGCGGCGATAGATCTCCTGCCAGGGGGTCTGGTGGTGCAGGACGGGCGGCGTCCAGGCGGCGCGGCGCGCCTCCCACTCGGCCTCGTCCACCAGCGCGTCGAGCCGGCAGGCGTTCAGATCGAGCCGCACCCGGTCGCCTGTCCGCAGGAGCGCAAGGCCGCCGCCCACCGCCGCCTCGGGCGAGGCGTTGAGGATCGACGGGCTCTCGGAAGTGCCCGACTGCCGCCCGTCGCCCACCGTCGGCAGATGCGTCACTCCCTCGCGCAGAAGCCCGTCGGGCGGCTGCATGTTCACCACCTCGGCTGAGCCCGGATAGCCCACGCAGCCCACGCCGCGGATGAAGAGGATCGTCGTCTCGTCGATCCCGAGATCGGGGTCGTTGATGCGGGCGTGATAATCTTCCGGTCCCTCGAAGACCACGGCGCGGGCCTCGTGGATGCCCTCCCGCCCCGGCTGGGCGAGGAAGCGGTGCCGGAACTCGGCCGAAATGACCGAGGTCTTCATCAGCGCCGAGTCGAAGAGATTGCCCCGCAGCACGAGGAACCCCGCCTTCTCGCGCAGGGGATCCTCGACCGACCGGATCACCCGCCGGTCGCGGCTGCGCTCGCCCGCGAGATTGTGGCCGATGCTCTCTCCCGTGACGGTCAGCGCCTCCGCATGGAGAAGCCCCGCCGCGAGCAGCTCGCCCATGACGGCAGGCACGCCGCCCGCCCGGAAGAAGCTCTCACCCAGATATTCTCCGGCGGGCTGCATGTTCACCAGCAGCGGCAGGTCGAAGCCCACCGTCTGCCAGTCCTCCACCGCAAGCTCGACACCCGCATGCCGCGCGATGGCCTGCAGATGCGGCGGCGCGTTGGTCGAGCCGCCGATGGCCGAATTGACGCGGATCGCATTCTCGAAGGCCTGCCGCGTGAGGATGTCCGAGGGCTTCAGGTCGGCCAGCACCATCTCGACGATGCGCCGGCCCGTGGCATAGGCCATGTTCATCCGCTCGCGGAACGGCGCGGGAATGGCCGAGCATCCGGGCAGCGACATGCCCAGCGCCTCGGCCAGCGCGTTCAGGGTCGAGGCGGTGCCCATCGTGTTGCAATGGCCGAGCGAGGGGGCCGAAGCGCAGGCACGCTCCATGAATTCGGGATAGTCGATCTCGCCCTCGGCGAGCAGCCGCCGGCTCTCCCAGATGATCGTACCCGAGCCTGCGAGCTTGCCTTCCCACCAGCCGTCGAGCATGGGCCCGCCCGAGAGCACGATGGAAGGAAGATCCACCGTCGCCGCTGCCATCAGCTGCGCGGGCGTGGTCTTGTCGCATCCGGTGGTCAGCACCACCCCGTCGATCGGATAGCCGTGCAGCACCTCGACGAGGCCGAGATAGGCGAGGTTGCGGTCGAGCGCGGCGGTGGGCCTGCGCCCGGTCTCCTGGATCGGATGGACGGGAAATTCCATCGGCACGCCGCCCGCGTCGCGGATGCCCGCCTTGACCCGCTCGGCGAGGAAGAGGTGGATCTTGTTGCAGGGCGCGAGATCCGAACCCGACTGCGCGATGCCGATGATGGGCCGGTCGCCCTGCAGCTCGCGCCGCGTGAAGCCCTGGTTCTGGTAGCGCTCGACATAGAGCGCGGTCATCCCGGGATTGTCGGGATTGTCGAACCACGCCTGTGAGCGGAAGCGCCTGCCGGTGGGGGTGTCGCTCATCTCTGCGGCCTCCTGTCGCTGGCCTCCAACATCCCCTCTCGCGCAGGCAAGGGCAAGGGCGCGGGGGCAGCCCGGCCCGGCCGGGGCTCGTCGCGGATCACGAAGCGGGATCGGGAGAGTGGGTGTCCCTTCGCACCAGATCTGTCTCGCGAGGCCCTGCATTTCGCGCAGCGTGAAATGAGGCCCGTCCGGCAGGGGCCCGCGCGGGAGACACCCTCCACGGGGCGACGGCCCCCGTTGACCCTGCCTGCGGGCTCGGGTCTGGTGCGGGGACGAAACCGCTCCCTGGAGAAGCCCATGACCCTGCCCGGCCCCGCCCCGCGCGATCCGATCCCTGCGCTCCGCGATCTTCTGGGCGAGCGGCTTCTGACCTCCGAGGCCGTGCGCGCGCAGCACGCCGAGAACGAGGCCTGGTATCCGGCAGCCCTGCCCGATGCCGTGGCGCGCCCCGCCTCGACCGAGGAGGTCTCGCGACTCCTCGCGCTCTGCCATGCCGCGGGCATGCCGGTGGTGGCGCAGGGCGCGCGTTCCTCGCTCGAGGGGCACCATCTGGCGATCCGCGGCGGCATCGCGCTCGACCTGACCGGCATGGACCGGGTGCTGGCCGTCCATGCCGAGGATCTCGACGCGGTGGTGCAGCCCGGCGTCACGCGCGAGACGCTGAACGCCCATCTGCGCGACACGGGCCTTTTCTTCCCGATCGATCCGGGCGCCAATGCCACGCTGGGCGGCATGGCCGCGACCCGCGCCTCGGGCACGACCGCCGTGCGCTACGGCACGATGCGCGAGGCGGTGCTGGCGCTCGAGGTGGTGCAGGCCGACGGCACCGTGATCCGCACCGGCAGCCGGGCGCGCAAATCCGCCACGGGCTACGATCTCACCCACCTCTTCGTGGGCTCGGAGGGCACGCTCGGCATCATCACCGAACTCACGCTGCGCCTCTTCGGCCAGCCCGAGGCGCAGTCGGCCGCGATCTGCCGCTTTCCCTCGGTGGCCGAAGCGGTCGCCACCGTCATCGCCACGATCCAGATGGGCCTGCCCATAGCCCGGATCGAGCTGGTCGATGCGATGATGGTACGCGGCTTCAACCTCCATGCCGATGCAGGGCTGCCCGAGGAGCCGCATCTCTTCGTCGAATTCCACGGCAGCGAAAGAGGCGTGGCCGAGACGGCCGCCCTCTTCGGCGAGATCGCCGCCGATCACGGCGGGCAGTCGTTCCGCTGGTCGCAGAAGCCCGAGGAGCGCCGCGCGCTCTGGTCGATGCGCCACAATGCGCACCATGCCACGCGGCGGCTGCGGCCGGGGGCGCGCACGGTCTCGACCGATGTCTGCGTGCCGATCTCGGCGCTGGCCGAGGCGGTCGCGGTCGCGCAGGAAGAGGGCCGCGCCCGCGGCCTCATGCAGGCCATCGTGGGCCATGTGGGCGACGGCAATTTCCACTGCGGCATCCTCGTCGACCCCGAGGATGCAGGAGAGATGAAGCGGGTGAAGGAGTTCACCGACCTCCTGTCGGATCTGGCCCTGCGGCTGGGCGGGGTCGTGTCGGGCGAACACGGGATCGGCATGGGCAAGATCGGCAAGATGGAGGCCCAGCACGGCCCGGCTCTGGCCACCATGCGGGCGATGAAAGAGGCGCTCGATCCGAAGGGCATCCTCAATCCCGGCAAGCTCCTGCCGTAGGGCGGCAAGGCGAGGGGCGCGCCGCAGCGCGCCCCTGCCAGAGCTTACTTCAGCGCCTTGTCGGTGACCTCGTGGGTCCAGGCGCCCTCGGGCTCCTTCGAGATCACCGGGTCCGAGCCGCCGCCCATCAGGGTGGCCACGGTGCGCTTGTAATCCGCCTCGTCGAGCGTGCCGTCCGAGCCCGCGGTCAGCTTCGCCACCTCGCCCATCATCCGCTTCTGGTGGCTCTCGGTCTGCGCGCCCGTGTCGTCATTGTCGAGCACGATCATGGCCGCGTCGTCGGGGTTCTCCTCGGCCCATTTCCAGCCCTTCATCGAGGCCCGCACGAACTTGGCCATGGTCTCGACGAAGGCCGGATCCTTCAGCTTGTCGGCCATCACATAGAGACCGTCCTCGAGGGTCGCCACGCCCTGATCCTCGTACTTGAAGGTCACGAGGTCGTCCGGCGAGAGGCCCGCGTCGATCACCTGCCAATATTCGTTGTAGGTCATGGTCGAGATGCAGGCCGCCTGCTTCTGCAGCAGCGGATCGACGTTGAAGCCCTGCTTGAGCACCGTCACCCCCTGAGGCGAGCCGTCGGTGGGCAGGCCCAGCTTCGACATCCAGTTGAGGAAGGGATATTCGTTGCCGCCGAACCAGACGCCCAGCGTCTTGCCCTTGAAGTCCTCGGGGCCCGAAACGCCCGATTCCTTCAGGCAGGTCAGCATCATGCCCGAACTCTTGAAGGGCTGGGCGATGTTGACGATGTCGGCCCCCTGCTCGCGCGCGGCCAGCGCCGAGGGCAGCCAGTCGACCATCACGTCGGCGCCGCCGCCGAGCAGCACCTGCACCGGCGCCACGTCGGGGCCGCCCGGCTTGATCGTGACCTCGAGCCCCTCCTCCTCGTAGAAGCCCTGATCGAGCGCGACGTAATAGCCCGCGAACTGGGCCTGCGTCACCCATTTGAGCTGGAGCGTCACCTCCTCGGCCGAAGCCGTGCCGGCGGCGAGCGCGAGAAGCGCGGCTCCGGTCAGCAGTCCTTTCATCGAAACCTCCGTGTTGTGCCCCTTCGGGGCTATCGTTGACGTCGTTGGGACGGGTGCCAGAAGGTCAGCCCTCGTTCGACCAGAGCGACCACCCCATAGAAGGCCGAGCCCGCCATTGCTGCAACCGCTATCTCGGCCCAGACCATGTCGAGCCCGAGGCGGCCGACCTCGGCCGAGATGCGAAAGCCCATGCCGCGGATCGGGCTGCCGAAGAATTCGGCGACGATGGCCCCGATCAGGGCGAGCGTGGTGGCGATCTTCAGGCCGTTGAAGATGAAGGGCATGGCCGCGGGCAGCCGCAGCTTGAGGAGCGTCTGGGCGTAGCTGGCCGAATAGGTCTTCATCAGGTCGCGCTGCATCCGGTCGGTGGCCGCGAGCCCCTCGACCGTGTTCACGAGCACGGGGAAGAAGACCATGACCACCACCACCGCGGCCTTCGACTGCCAGTCGAAGCCGAACCACATGACGAGGATCGGCGCGATCCCAACGATGGGCAGGGCCGCCACGAAATTGCCCACCGGCAGCAGCCCCCGCTGCAGGAAGGGCGAGCGGTCGATGGCGATGGCCGTGGCCACCGCGGCCGCACAGCCGATGAGCCAGCCCGAGAGCGCGCCCTTCACGAAGGTCTGCACGAAATCGCCCCAGAGGACCGGCAGGCTGCTCGCGATCCGCGCGCCGATGGCCGAGGGCGGCGGCAGGATCACCGAGGGCACCTGAAGCCCGCGCACCAGCAGCTCCCAGACCAGAAGCACGGTGAGCCCGAAGATCGCGGGCACCACGAGGCGGCCGATCCGCGTCTCGGAGAAGGCCGACCGCGAGATCCGCACATTGAGCACGAGCGTCACGACCCAGGTGACGAGGGCGAGGAACACGAGCGTCATCGCGCCATCCCCATCCGCCGCAGCACCCGCGCCTGGATCGCGCCCACGATCCCGACCAGCGCTGCCGCCACGATGGCGGCCGCAAACAGCGCGGACCAGATCTGGATCGTCTGCCCGTAATAGCTCCCCGACAGAAGCCGCGCGCCGAGCCCCGCCACAGCACCCGTGGGAAGCTCGCCCACGATGGCGCCGACGAGGCTCGCCGCGATCCCCACCTTCAGCGAAGCGAAGAGATAGGGCATCGAGGCGGGCAGCCGCAGCTTCCAGAAGGCCTGCGCCCGGCTCGCATTGTAGGTGGACAGGAGGTCGAGCTGCATCGCATCGGGGCTGCGCAGCCCCTTCACCATGCCCACCACGACCGGAAAGAAGCTGAGATAGGCCGAGATCACCGCCTTGGGCAGAAGCCCCGAGACGCCGATCGAGTTCAGCACCACGATGATCATCGGCGCGATGGCGAGGATCGGGATGGTCTGGCTCGCGATGGCCCAGGGCATCACGCTCTGGTCCATCGCGCGGTTGTGGATGATGCCGACTGCGAGCAGGATCCCGAGCCCGGTGCCGATGCCGAAGCCCAGAAGCGTCGCCGACAGCGTGATCCAGCCGTGATAGACAAGGCTGCGCTTCGAGGTGATCTTCTGGCCTGCCACGCCCTCCCAGAGGCCCTTGGCCACCTGATGCGGCGCCGGCAGCACGGGCCGCTCCTGGCTCATGGTCTGGGGCAGGATCTGGGCGAGGCTGACCTCGGTGCCCGCCCGCGCCGCCTGATCGCGCACCCATTGCGCATTCATCGCTGCCGCCGCCCCATACCAGAGCGCCACGATCACAGCGACGACCGTGAGGACCGGAAGGATCGACCTCATGCACCGCCTCCACCCGCAAGCGGGAACCGGGACTGCCCCGCGGCACCCATGGGGGCAGCAGCCCCGCGGCATGTCCTGCCTCGCGCGGCGAACCAGAAAAAACCTTTCTTCCCAATACCATGCATGGAGAAGCTGAAAACAGGTGAGAACTCCGCACCGCCCGGATCGCGGGCTGCCCCCTCACTCGTCATAGGAATGCCCCGCCCTGAGGCCCTCGCGGACGCGATGGGCGATCTCGATGAAGTCGCGGCTGTCGCGGATGTCGAGCGGACGCTCCCGCGGCAGCGGGCTTTCGATCACGTCGGTGATCCGGCCCGGGCGGGGCGACATCACCACGATCCTCGTCGAGAGATAGACCGCCTCGGGGATGGAATGGGTGACGAAGCCGATGGTCTTGCCGGTCCGCGCCCAGAGCTTCAGCAGCGCCTCGTTCAGCCGGTCGCGCACGATCTCGTCGAGCGCGCCGAAGGGCTCGTCCATCAAGAGGATGTCCGCATCAAAAGCCAGCGCCCGCGCGATCGACGCGCGCTGCTGCATCCCCCCCCGACAGCTGCCAAGGGTATTTCTTGCCGAACCCGTCGAGCTCGACCAGCTGCAGCACCTCCCGCACCCGCCGCTCCTGCTCGTCGCGGGCAAAGCCCATGATCTCGAGCGGCAGGCGGATGTTGCCCGCGATGGTGCGCCAGGGATAAAGCCCTGCCGCCTGAAACACATAGCCATAGGCGCGGCGGCGGCGCGCCTCCTCGGGCGTCATGCCGTTCACGCGCAGCTCGCCCTCGGTCGGATGTTCGAGGGCGGCCACCGCACGCAGGAAGGTGGTCTTGCCGCAGCCGGAGGGGCCGATGAAGGAGACGAAATCCCCCTTCATCACCCGGAGGTTCACGTCCTTCAGCGCATGGACCGGCCCGTCGGCGGTGGCGAAGGTCAACCCCACGCCGCGGGCTTCGATCACCGGCCGGCCCGTCGCAAGACCGTCCGCCATCACACCCCCGTGGCCGGAATGCCGGACCGTTCGACCGCGCGCGGCGCCGTCAGCTCCTTCCAGGCCGAGAGGGCGCGGTTGACAGCCGGACGCGGCTCGCGCGCCACGAACTGCCCGTGGCCTTCCTCGGTGCGGATCTCGCCATCCGCCACCGCGACCTTGCCGCGGCTGAGCGTGAAGCGCGGCAGGCCCTTCACCTCCTTGCCCTCGAACACGTTGTAATCGATGGCCGACTGCTGCGCGCCCGCCGAGATCACCTTGGTCTTCTCCGGATCCCAGACCACGAGGTCCGCATCCGCCCCCACCAGAACCGCGCCCTTCTTCGGGTAGCAGTTCAGGATCTTCGCGATATTGGTCGAGGTCACCGCCACGAATTCGTTCGGCGTCAGGCGCCCCGTATTCACCCCTTGGGTCCAGAGCATCGGCATCCGGTCCTCGAGCCCGCCGGTGCCGTTCGGGATCTTGGTGAAATCGCCCACCCCGAAGCGCTTCTGCTCGGTGGTGAAGGCGCAATGGTCCGTCGCCACGACCGACAGGGATCCCGACTGCAGCCCGGCCCAGAGACTGTCCTGATGCTGCCTGTTCCGGAAAGGCGGGCTCATCACCCGGCGGGCGGCATGGTCCCAGTCGGGGTGGAAATATTCGCTCTCGTCCAGCGTCAGATGCTGGATCAGCGGCTCGCCCCAGACCCTCTTGCCCTGCATCCGCGCGCGCCGGATCGCCTCGTGCGCCTCCTCGCAGGAGGTATGGACGACATAGAGCGGCACGCCCGCCATGTCCGCGATCATGATCGCGCGGTTGGTGGCCTCGCCCTCGACCTGCGGGGGGCGCGAATAGGCATGGGCCTCGGGGCCGCGGTTGCCCTCAGCCAGCAGGCGCGCCGACAGCTCGGCCACCACATCGCCGTTCTCGGCATGGACCATGGCGAGCGCCCCCAGATCGGCGCAGCGACGGAAGCTCGCATAGAGCTCGTCGTCGTTCACCATCAGCGCGCCCTTGTAGGCCATGAAATGCTTGAACGAGGTGATCCCCTGATCCACCACCGCCTGCATCTCGTCGAAGACCTGCTCGCCCCACCAGGTGATCGCCATATGGTAGGAATAGTCGCAGTTGGCGCGCCCCGACTTGTTGTGCCACATGGCGAGCGCATCCATCAGCCCCTGCCCGGGGGCGGGCAGCGCGAAATCGACCACCATCGTCGTCCCGCCCGCCAGCGCCGCGCGGGTGCCGCTCTCGAAATCGTCCGAGGAATAGGTGCCCATGAAGGGCATCTCGAGATGGGTATGCGGGTCGATGCCGCCCGGCATGACATAGCAGCCGGTCGCGTCCAGCACCTCGTCCCCCGCGAGATCGGGTCCGATCTCGGTGATGATCCCGCCCTCGATCCGCACATCGGCCCTGTAGGTGAGATCGGCCGTGACGATCGTTCCGTTCCTGATGACTGTGCTCATGATCCTCTCCTTCCGCCGCGGCCTCCCGGGCCCGGCCTGCGGGACCGGCGCCATCCCCGCCGCCCGTCCCTCACTCTGCGCAAATATCCTCGGGGGGTCCGGGGGGCAGACAGCCCCCCGGCCTGTCCTCAGGCCACGACGCCCGCCGTCTCGAGCACCGCGTGAAACAGCACATCCGTCCCGGCCGCGGCCCAGTCGGGCGAGATCTCCTCGGCCTCGTTGTGCGACAGCCCGCCCACGCAGGGGCACATGACCATGGTCGCGGGCGCCACGCGCGCCGCCCAGCAGGCATCGTGGCCCGCGCCCGAAATCAGGTCCATGTGGCTGAACCCCAGCCGCTCGGCCGCCGCCCGCACATTGGCCACGAGCTCGGGCGCGAAGGTCACCGGATCGAAATGGCCCACCGGATCGACCGCGCAGCCCACGCCCAGTTCGGCGCAGATCGCCGCGGCGCGGCTCTCGATGGCCGCGCGCATCCCGTCGAGCTTGGCCTGATCGGGCGAGCGGATGTCGACGGTGAAGACCACCGTCCCCGGCAGCACGTTGCGCGAGTTGGGGCTGAAGGTCACCTGCCCCACGCCGCCCACGGCGCCGGGCTGGGCGGCCATCGCCACCTCCTGCACCATCTCGAAGATCCGCGCCATGGCGAGGCCCGCGTTGGTGCGCATCGCCATCGGCGTCGAGCCGGTATGGGCCTCCCTGCCCGTCAGGGTGAATTCGAGCCACCAGAGGCCCTGACAATGGGTCACCACGCCGATGGTCCTGCCCTCGGCCTCGAGGATCGGCCCCTGCTCGATATGGAGCTCGTAATAGGCGTGCATCCGGCGCGCGCCCACCTCCTCCTCGCCCTTCCAGCCGATGCGGGCCAGTTCCTCGCCGTAGCTCTTGCCCTCGAGATCGCGCCGCCCATAGGCGTAATCGAGCGAATGGACGCCCGCGAACACGCCCGAGGCCAGCATGGCGGGGGCAAAGCGTGCGCCCTCCTCGTTGGCCCAGTTCGTCACGACGATCGGATGTTTCGTGCGGATGCCGAGATCGTTCAGACTGCGCACCACCTCGAGCGCGCCCAGCACCCCCAGCACCCCGTCATATTTCCCGCCGGTGGGCTGGGTGTCGAGGTGACTGCCCACATAGACCGGAAGCGCCTCGGGGTCCTCGCCCGCACGGGTGGCGAACATGGTGCCCATCGCATCCACGCCCATGGTGCAGCCCGCCTCCTCGCACCAGCGGGCGAACAGCGCGCGGCCCTCGGCATCGGCATCGGTCAGGGTCTGGCGGTTGTTGCCGCCTGCGACGCCCGGGCCCACCTTCGCCATCTGCATCAGGCTGTCCCACAGGCGTTCGCCATCGATGCGCAGGTTCTCGCCTGCCGCCGCCGTTCCGGCCATTTCGATCTCCCTGTCCGGGGTCGCGGCAGGTTGCTCCGCCTGCGCCCCGACTCTTCTGTTGCTCTTTGTTCGACCATCCGGTCAGATCGAAGCGCACCATAACCTGACCAAGCGGTCAATAAATTTCTCGAGACGCCATGCCGGATGCAGTCCGCCCTTCCAAGCGCGAGGAAACCCGCCGCGAGACCGAGCGCACCATCCTCGCGGCAGCTGAAAAAGTCTTTGCGGAAGCGGGGTTTGGCGGGGCAACCATGCAGCTCATCGCCGACATGGCGGGGCTGCCCAAGGCCAATCTGCACTATTATTTCCCGACCAAGGAGGCGCTCTACCGTCGCGTCGTGGGCGAGATCTTCGAGATCTGGCTGCAGGCAGCCGAAGCGCTGGATCAGGCGCAGTGCCCGGTGGAGGGCATCGGTGCCTATATCGACGCCAAGATGGAAATCTCGCGCCGCCATCCGTTCGGCTCGAAGGTCTGGGCCTCCGAGGTGATGCACGGCGCCCCGGTGATCCAGGATTATCTGGAATCCACGCTGCGCGACTGGACCGAGGGACGGGCGGCCGCGATCCGGCGCTGGATCTCCAACGGGCAGATGCAGCCCGTCGATCCGCATCACCTGCTCTACATGCTCTGGGCCACGACCCAGCATTATGCCGACTTCGGCCACCAGATCGAGACGCTGAACGGCGGGCGGCCGCTCTCGGACGAGGATTGGGCCGCCGCCACCCGCAGCGTCAAGGAGATCATCCTGCGCGGCGTGGGCGCCCTCTGAGCCGGACCCGTTCGCCCGGCGACGGCCGGCGACATGCCCGCGCCACACCGTGCCTCGCGTCACGGCCCGGCCACAGCGGGCGGTGCGGCGCGCCTTCCCGCCGGCAAGGGTTTGACCGTCCGGTCAGGAACGGACTAGCATCCGGCGGAAGGAGCGCCCCATGCCGCCAGTCTGCCCCGGACCCCGCCGATGAGCCCGCCGCGCCGGACGCGCATCCAGAGGCGCAATTCCGAGACGATCCTCGACGCAGCCCTCGAGGTCTTTTCGGCCCAGGGCTTCCGCGGCGCCACGCTCGACCAGATCGCCGAGGTGGCGGGCCTGTCGAAGCCGAACCTGCTCTATTACTTCCCCTCGAAGGAGGCCATTCATCTGGCGCTCCTGTCGCGGCTCCTTGAGACCTGGCTCGATCCGCTGAAGGCGATGAACCCCGACGGCGATCCCGTGACCGAGATCCTGCTCTATGTGCGCCGCAAGCTGGAGCTGTCGCGCGACTTCCCGCGCGAAAGCCGCCTGTTCGCCAACGAGATCCTGCAGGGCGCGCCGCGGATGCGCAGGGTGATCGAGACGGAACTCAAGGATCTGGTGGCGGAGAAGGCCCGGATCCTCACGCGCTGGATGGAGGAGGGCCGGATCGCGCGGCTCCATCCGGTGCATCTGATCTTCTCGATCTGGGCCATGACCCAGCATTATGCCGATTTCGAGATGCAGGTGGGCACGGTACTGGGACCGGACGAGCCCGACCCCTATCCGGAGGCCGGGCTCTATCTCGACACTCTGTTCCGCCGCCTGCTGGCCGTCTGAGGCAGGAAGGAACGGGCTCCCCTCGCGGGGAGCCCTTAGGTCACTCGGCGGCTTCGCGCACCGAGGGGTTGTTCGGGTGGCCCAGCCAGTTGGCATAGTCCCCCACCGTCCGGCCCGTGCGCGGATCGAGCGCGCCCTTCGGCAGCTCGCGCATTGTGATGCAGTCCTCCACCGGGCAGACATCGACGCAGAGGTTGCAGGCCACGCATTCCTCGTCCTTCACCGTGAAGGTGCGATCGGTCGACATGGCGATGGCCTGATGGCTGGTGTCCTCGCAGGCGGCGTAGCAGCGGCCGCACTTGATGCAGAGGTCCTGATCGATCTCCGCCTTGGTGACATAGTTGAGGTTCAGATACTGCCAGTCCGTCACGTTCGGAACCGCGCGCCCCACCAGATCGGCGGTCGAGGCGAAGCCCTTGGCGTCCATGTAGTCCGAGAGGCCCGAGATCATCTCCTGCACGACGCGGAAGCCGTAGGTCATGGCCGCGGTGCAGACCTGCACATTGCCCGCCCCGAGCAGCATGAACTCGACCGCATCCCGCCAGGTGGTGACGCCGCCGATGCCCGAGATCGGCAGCCCGTGCGTCTCGGGGTTGCGCGCGATCTCGGCCACCATGTTCAGCGCGATGGGCTTGACCGCCGGACCGCAATAGCCGCCATGGGTGCCCTTGCCGTCGATGGTGGGCATCGGCGCGAAACTGTCGATGTCCACGCCGGTGATCGAATTGATCGTGTTGATGAGGCTCACCGCGTCCGCGCCGCCGCGCCTGGCCGCTTCGGCCGGCTTGCGGATGTCGGTCACATTGGGCGTGAGCTTCACGATGCAGGGCATCTGGCTGTGCTGCTTCACCCAGCGCGTGACCATCTCGATATATTCGGGCACCTGCCCCACGGCCGAGCCCATGCCGCGCTCGGCCATGCCGTGCGGGCAGCCGAAGTTCAGCTCGACGCCGTCGGCTCCGGTATCCTCGACATGGGCGAGGATCGCCTTCCAGCTCTCCTCATCGCAGGGCACCATCAGCGAGACCACGAGGGCGCGGTCGGGATAGTCGCGCTTGACCGACTTGATCTCGCGCAGGTTCACCTCGAGCGGCCGGTCGGTGATGAGTTCGATGTTGTTCAGCCCGAGGAGCCGCCGGTCGGCGCCATAGATCGCGCCGTAGCGGGGGCCGTTCACGTTGACGACCGGCGGGCCTTCGGAGCCCAGCGTCTTCCAGACGACGCCGCCCCAGCCGGCCTCGAAGGCGCGGCGGACGTTGTATTCCTTGTCGGTCGGCGGCGCCGAGGCGAGCCAGAACGGATTCGGCGACTTGATGCCGATGAAGTCGGAACGGAGGTTTGCCATGGGATGCTCCTCAGAAATGGGGAACGGGCCGCGGTGCGGCCTGAACGGGTGCCATGGAACGGGCGGAAAGGGTCAGCCGCCCGTGACGAGGTTCCAGAGGTAGCCCAGGACGTCGCCGCCGATCTCGCCGGATTTCGGCGTGGCCCAGGCCCAGGCGATGCAGCCCACGATGTTGACCGCCGCAAACTTCCAGAAGTTGAGCCGCGAGACGCCCGACATCACGAAGACGACAGCCCGCAGCGGGCCGAAGAAGTGGCCGATCAGCACCGCCAGCGATCCCCAGCGCGCAAAGGCATGGGTGCCGCGTGCCACGAGCGCCCGATGGTCGCGCATGGGCCGCATCTCCAGCGCCCGGGGTCCGAAGCGCCAGCCGAGCCAGTAGGAGAAGAACGAGCCGATCATCGCGCCGATGCTCGCGCCGATCCAGATCGGCGTGAAGTTCAGCCCGCCGGTCGAGACCAGAGCGCCCACGCCGAAGAGGATGGCGGTGGAGGGGATGAGGATCGACAGGAACGCCGTCGTTTCCGCTGCCGCGAAGATCATCGCGATCCAGAGCGCCCAGGCGCTGTTGTCGCGGATGAAGTCCACGATCGTTTCCACGATGCCTTCCATCCGCCTCTCCGCCTGTGACCGGGCGCCTGCCTAGCCCGAAGGAGGAAGCTGTGCAAGGCACGCTCATGACGGGCAGAGCTCGGCATGGATGTCGACGGCGGCATCCCGCCCCTGCGCGACCGCAGTCACGGTCAGGTCCTCGCCGCCCGCCGCACAGTCGCCGCCCGCCCAGACGCCGGGAAGGCTCGTGCGGCCCGTCGCATCGACCGCGATCTTGCCGCCCTCGAGCGCGATCCCTTCGGGCACCTCGCCCAGCGTCTGGCCGATGGCCTTGAAGAGCTGGTCGGCCTTCAGCCGGAAGGTCTCGGACAGCAGCCTGAGCCCGCCCGGTCCATCCTCGGTATAAGCGAATTCGACCTCGCGCACCGCGCCGTTGCCATGCACCTTTACCGGAGCCGCATGCCAGATCAGCCGCACGCCGCTCGCCGTGGCATGGTCCTGCTCGTGGCGCGAGGCGCTCATCTTCTCCTGCCCGCGGCGGTAGACGATGGTCACGTTCTCGGCCCCGAGGAGCTTGGCCTGCACGCCCGCGTCGATGGCCGTCATGCCGCCGCCGATCACCACCACGTCCCGCCCGATGGGCAGCGACGCCAGATCCTCGGCCTGACGGAGCGCCGCGATGAAGTCCACCGCCGGGTGGACATGCTCGCGATCCTCGCCCTCGGCGCGCAGGGCGTTCACCCCTGACAGCCCCATGCCGAGGAAGACCGCGTCGAACTCGGCCCGCAGCCCCTCGAGGGTGATATCGCGGCCGAGCGCCTGCCCGGTCTTCAGCGTGATCCCGCCGATCATCAGAAGCCAGTCGACCTCGGCCTGCGCGAAGTTGTCCGGCGTCTTGTAGCTTGCGATGCCGTACTCGTTGAGCCCGCCGGGCTTCGGCCGGGCGTCGAAGATCGTGACCTCGTGGCCCAGCATGGCCAGACGGTGCGCGGCCGACAGGCCCGCGGGCCCCGCCCCCACCACGGCCACCCGCTTGCCCGTTGGCTCGGCGCGCTCGAACGGATGGACGTTGCGCGCCATGAGCGTGTCGGTCGCGTGGCGCTGCAGCCGCGCGATCTCGACCGGCTTGCCCTCGGCCGTCTCGCGCACGCAGACCTCCTCGCAGAGCTGCTCGGTGGGGCAGACCCGCGCGCACATGCCGCCGAGGATGTTCTGGTTGAAGATGGTGCGCGCGGCCGCCTCGGGCGTGCCGGTCGCGATCTGGCGGATGAAGAGCGGAATGTCGATCGCCGTCGGACAGGCGGTGACGCACGGCGCGTCGTGGCAGAAGTAGCAGCGGTCCGCCGCCACCTTCGCCTCGTGGCCGTCGAGCGGCGGCTCCACATCGGAGAAGTTGCGCGCATAGGCATCCGCTGGCAGACGCCCCGGCACCACGCCGGGCGCAAGCTGGCTCATGGACAAGATCAGGCCCTCCCTGGGCTGTTGTTTATAGGGTCAGGCTGACACGGGTGCGTTTTTTTACCAAACGATAAATAATCGGGAGGGAGGCGGGCGCCGCCACCTGCGCGGACAAGCGCCGCTTTCGCCTGAAAAAGTGGCAGAGCCGGATGTTCTCGCGACGAACTGGCGCTTTTCTCCACCGCGCCCTTTGCGTATAAGCCCTGCAATCCGAGCGCCGGGCCGGGCCCCGCGGCCCCTCCCCAACCGGCAGAAAAGCCAACCCGAGGACGTCATGAGCAAGAACAACACCGAGGCCGATGTCGCCTTCATCCAGGCCCTTGCCGAACTGCTGAACAGCAACGAGCTCACGGAACTTTCGGTCAAACGGGAATATGGCGAGGACGACAGCCTCGAGGTCCGCGTGGTCAAGCAGGCCAACATCGTGACGACCCAGGTTGCGGCGCCGATGATGGCCGCCGCCCCCGCGGCGATGCCGGCGGTCGGCGGTGCCCCCGCCGCCGCTCCGGCCGCGGTCGAGGATCCGGCCCAGCATCCGGGCGCCGTCACCTCGCCCATGGTGGGCACCGTCTATATCGCCCCCGAGCCGGGCGCCTCGCCCTTCGTCACCGTGGGCGCCACCGTGACCGAGGGGCAGACGCTCCTCATCATCGAGGCGATGAAGACCATGAACCACATCCCCGCCCCGCGCGCGGGCACGGTGAAGCGGGTCCTCGTCTCGGACGGCACGGCGGTCGAATACGGCGCGCCCCTCATGATCATCGAGTGAGGCGCCGATGTTCGAAAAGATCCTGATCGCCAACCGCGGCGAGATCGCCTTGCGCGTGATCCGCGCCTGCCAGGAGATGGGGATCAAGTCGGTCGCCGTCCATTCGACCGCGGACGCCGATGCCATGCATGTCCGCATGGCCGATGAGAGCGTCTGCATCGGCCCGGCCTCCTCGACCGACAGCTATCTCAACAAGGCCTCGATCATCTCGGCCTGCGAGATCACCGGGGCCGAGGCCGTCCATCCGGGTTACGGCTTCCTCTCCGAGAACGCGGCCTTCGCCCAGGCGCTGCAGGACCACGGGATCGAGTTCATCGGCCCGACCGCGGACCATATCCGCATCATGGGCGACAAGATCACCGCCAAGGACACGATGAAGGCTCTGGGCGTGCCCTGCGTGCCCGGCTCCGACGGCGGCGTGCCCGACTACGAGACGGCCATCGCCACGGCCAGAGACATCGGCTTCCCGGTCATCATCAAGGCCACGGCGGGCGGCGGCGGGCGCGGCATGAAGGTCGCGCGGAACGAGCAGGAACTCGAGATCGCCTTCCGCACCGCGCGTTCGGAAGCCAAGGCCGCCTTCGGCAACGACGAAGTCTATATGGAGAAATATCTCCAGAAGCCGCGGCACATCGAGATCCAGGTGTTCGGCGACGGCAAGGGCCGCGCGGTCCATCTGGGCGAGCGTGACTGCTCGCTGCAGCGGCGGCACCAGAAGGTGTTCGAGGAAGCCCCGGGTCCGGTCATCACCCCCGAGATGCGTGCGGAGATCGGCAGGATCTGCGCCGACGCGGTGGCGCGGATCAACTACATCGGCGCGGGCACGATCGAATTCCTCTACGAGGACGGCCAGTTCTACTTCATCGAGATGAACACCCGCCTGCAGGTGGAGCATCCGGTGACCGAGGCGATCTTCGGCGTCGATCTCGTGCGCGAGCAGATCCGGGTCGCGGCGGGCCTGCCGATGAGCTTCAATCAGGATGCGCTGGAGATCAACGGCCACGCCATCGAGGTGCGGATCAACGCCGAGAAGCTGCCGAACTTTTCGCCCTGCCCCGGCAAGGTGCGGGTCTTCCACGCGCCGGGCGGCCTCGGGGTGCGGATGGATTCGGCCCTCTATGGCGGCTATTCCATCCCGCCCTATTACGACAGCCTGATCGGCAAGCTGATCGTGCACGGCCGCGACCGGCCCGAGGCGCTGGCGCGCCTGCACCGCGCCCTGGGCGAGCTGATCGTGGACGGGATCGACACGACGGTGCCGCTGTTCCACGCGCTTCTGGCCGAGCCCGACATCCAGAATGGCGACTACAATATCCACTGGCTGGAAAAATGGCTCGCCGCCCAGTTCGGCTGACACATCCCGCGGGCGGCGCATGAAGCCGCCCGCGCTGACGCCCCGCCTGCTCCTGCGGGCCTATGCGCTCGGCATCTTCCCGATGGCCGAATCCCGCGACGATCCCGAGATCCACTGGATCGACCCGCGGCACCGCGGCATCTTCCCGCTCGATGGGTTCCACATCTCGCGCAGCCTCGCCCGCCGCATCCGCCGGATGGACTGGCGCGTGAGCGTGGATGAGGATTTCGCCGCCACCGTCGAGGCCTGCGCGGACCGCGAGGAGACCTGGATCAACCCCACCATCTTCCGCCTCTATGTCGAGCTCCATGCGCTCGGACACGCCCATTCGCTCGAGGTGCGCGAGGGCGAGACGCTGGTGGGCGGCGTCTACGGGGTGACGCTGGGCCGGGCCTTCTTCGGCGAGAGCATGTTCTCGCACCGCACCGATGCCTCGAAGGTGGCGCTGGCCTTCCTGATCGACCGGCTGCGGGCGGGCGGCTTCACGCTCTTCGACACGCAGTTCCTGACGCCGCACCTCGCCTCGCTGGGGGCCATCGAGATCCGGCGCTCGGACTATCACCAGAGGCTCACCGAGGCGCTCGAGGGCAACGCGAGCTTCACCCCCGAGGGCTACTGGGCCGATCCCGCCTCAGTGGTGCAGCGCAACAGCCAGACATCGTAGCGCGGATGGTCGAGCGCCGAGAGCGCCGGGCTCGAGGCGATCATCCAGCCGTCGAACACGGGCTCGGCTGCGCGCGAATCGCGGATCGTCAGATGGGCATAGGCATCCGAGGCCGGGTCTCCGGCCGGGAAGCGGCATTCGTCGAGTTCGATGGTCAGATGGCCGCTGACGGCCGACTGGCCGCGCTGCAGCTCGACGTCGGCGGTCTCGCCCGACATCTTGTCGAGCCAGCGCAGCAGGGCGCCGGTGCCTTCCCCGGTGCGCTGGTCCTGCGCCCAGGCGGGCGCCGCCAGAAGCAGCAGCACCGCCAGAAGCCTCATTCGCCGGGCCCCTTCACCGTGTCCTCGGCGCCCGAGCCCACGAATTTCATCAGGAGCGAGATCAGGCTGACGGAGCCCTGGGTATCCTCGATCTCCTCGCCCGCAGCGAGCGTCTCGAGCGCACCGCCGGGCACCAGTTCGACATAGTTGCCGCCCAGCAGCCCCTCGGACGAGATGAGGATCGCAGAATCGGTCGGCAGCTCGATGCCCTGCTTCACCGAGATGGTGGCGTCGGCGAAATAGGTCTGCGGGTTCAGCGCGAGCCCCGTGACCGAGCCCACCTTCACGCCCGCGAGCCGCACATCCGTGCCGACGGAGATGCCGTCGACCGACCGGAAGCTCGCCTTCAGCGGATAGGAGCCGCTGTCGCGCGTGATGCCGGCCACCTGCCCTGCATAGACGATGAAGCCGATGGCGGCTGCCAGCACGGCGGCGCCGGCGAGAAGTTCTGACCGGTTTTCAGCCATTATTCGGGCTGCCACGCCTCGTAGTCACGCCGGGCCACGGGCTCGGTGCGACGGATCGATCCGGGAGGCGCATAGGCGGCCGCGGTCCCCGTGAGGTTCTCCACATGCGGCTTCTCCCAGGGCTTGTGGGCGAGCGGCTTCGACGTCGGCGGATCGTCCCACGTGTTGTGGAGCCAGCCGTGCCAGTCGGCCCCGATCCGGCTCGCCTCGATCTCGCCGTTGTAGATAACCCAGCGACGCTTGCCGTCCTTCGAGGTGTAGAAGAGATTGCCCTGCTCGTCCTCGCCGACCTTCACGCCGTTGCGCCAGGTGAAGAGCTGGGTGCCGAGCGTCTGGCCGGTCCACCAGGTGATCGCACGCTTGAGAATGGACATCCGCGAGCCTCCGAAAGCTGTTGCCCCGATATGGCAAATGCCGCCGCCGAGGTCCAGCAGGAACGGCAGAAAAGAAGAAGGCGGGCGCCCGGCCCGCCTTCACATCCACGCGCGGAGGCGGCCGTCAGCTGGCGGTCGCGTCCTTCTTCTTCGTGACCTCGGTGTAGATCAGGAGCGGCTTGGCCCCGGAATTCACCGCTTCCTCGTTCACGACCACCTCTTCCACGCCCTCGAGGCCCGGAAGCTCGAACATCGTGTCGAGCAGAATGTCTTCCATGATCGAGCGGAGGCCGCGGGCGCCGGTCTTGCGCTTGATCGCGCGCTTGGCGATGGCGGTCAGCGCGTCGGCGGTGAAGGTGAGCTTCACGCCCTCGATCTCGAACAGCCGCTGGTACTGCTTGACCAGTGCATTCTTCGGCTCGGTCAGGATCGTCACCAGCGCCGCCTCGTCGAGGTCGGTCAGGGTGGCGATCACGGGCAGACGGCCGACGAATTCGGGGATCAGGCCGAACTTCGGCAGATCCTCGGGCTCGAGCTCCTTGAAGAGCTCGCCCACGCCGCGGGCATCCGGGTCCTTGACCTCGGCGCCGAAGCCGATGCCCGAGCCCTTGCCGCGCTGCGCGATGATCTTTTCCAGTCCCGCGAAGGCGCCGCCGCAGATGAACAGGATATTCGTCGTGTCCACCTGCAGGAATTCCTGCTGCGGATGCTTGCGCCCGCCCTGCGGGGGAACGCTCGCCACGGTGCCTTCCATGATCTTCAGCAGCGCCTGCTGCACCCCCTCGCCCGACACGTCGCGCGTGATCGAGGGATTGTCGGACTTGCGGGTGATCTTGTCGACCTCGTCGATATAGACGATGCCGCGCTGCACCCGCTCGACGTTGTATTCCGAGGCCTGAAGCAGCTTCAGGATGATGTTCTCGACATCCTCGCCGACATAGCCCGCTTCGGTCAGAGTGGTCGCATCCGCCATGGTGAAGGGCACGTCGAGGATCCGGGCCAGCGTCTGCGCGAGCAGCGTCTTGCCGCAGCCCGTGGGGCCGATCAGCAGGATGTTCGACTTCGAAAGCTCGATGTCGGTCTTGGAACTGTGATTGAGCCGCTTGTAGTGGTTGTGCACCGCGACCGACAGCACGCGCTTGGCGTGCATCTGCCCGATGACGTAATCATCGAGCACCTTGCAGATCTCGCGCGGGGTCGGAACGCCGTCGGCCGACTTGAGGCCGGTCGATTTCGTCTCTTCGCGGATGATGTCCATGCAGAGCTCGACGCACTCATCGCAGATGAACACGGTCGGCCCTGCGATCAGCTTGCGCACCTCATGCTGGCTCTTGCCGCAGAAAGAGCAGTAGAGAGTGTTCTTGCTGTCGCTGCCAGTATTGTTCGCCATCGTCGTCCTCTGCCGTGCGGCTTGGGGCCTGCCCTGCCGGCTTGAAGCGAAAGTCTAGGACAAGCCCCGGACCTTCACAACGCCAAATCGCCCTCCGCCGATGCACCCGGCGGAGGGCCGTTCGTCACTTCGCCGTGTCGTCGGGCCGGTTGCGGCTCTCGAGGATTTCGTCGATCAGGCCCCAGGCCTTGGCATCCTCGGCCGACATGAAATTGTCCCGCTCGAGAGCGGCTTCCACGGTTTCGAGGTCCTGCCCGGTGTGCCGGACGTAGATCTCGTTCAGCCGGCGCTTGAGCTTTTCCGTCTCGCGCGCGTGAATCATGATGTCGGTGGCCTGCCCCTGGTAGCCGCCCGAGGGCTGGTGAACCATGACGCGGCTGTTCGGGAGCGAGAAGCGCATCCCCTTTTCGCCCGCGGTGAGCAGCAGCGAGCCCATCGAGGCCGCCTGCCCGATCACCAGCGTCGAGACCTTCGGCCGGATGTACTGCATCGTGTCGTAGATCGACAGGCCCGAGGTCACCACGCCCCCGGGCGAGTTGATGTACATCGCGATTTCCTTCGAGGGGTTCTCGGCCTCGAGGAACAGCAGCTGCGCGCAGATGAGCGACGACATGCCGTCGTGCACCGGCCCGGAGAGGAAGATGATCCGCTCCTTCAGCATCCGGCTGTAGATATCATAGGCCCGTTCGCCCCGGCTGGTCTGTTCGACCACCATCGGCACGAGCGTGTTCATGTAGAGATCGATAGGGTCTTTCATGTGCGCCTGCTGTCCCGTGACGTTTGCAAGGATTATCGTCCAGCTGTTACCCGAGTCTTAGTGGCGAGCCCCCGCCCCCGCAAGGGCGGTGGAAAAAATGGCCCGGCTCCCGTTCCTCTCCCTTGAAGCGGAGGAAGCCCGGGCCATGGGCCGCCCTCACAGAAGGTCAGTCGCGAAAGAGCCTGCGGGCGAGCAGGACGCGGCTCGCCGCGGTCACGAAGCAGAGGGCGCCGAAAATCCAGGCGGCCGGCGCGAAGAGCCCCGGAAAGAGGCAGAGGAAGAGGAAGAACAGGATCGTCTCGCTGCCTTCCAGAAGCCCTGCCGTGAAGTAGAGCGACTTCTCGCCGCGGGCCGTCGTCTCCATCCCGCGCTTTGCGGCCAGCACGGCAAAGCCCAGAAAGCTCGCGCCGTTCACATAGAAAGAGGCGAGCAGAAAGGCGCCGGCCGCCCCGTTTTCAGGCGCGCGCAGCACGAAGGCGAGCGGTAAGGCCGCGTAGAACAGGAAGTCGCATGTGATGTCGAGATAGCCGCCGAAGTCGGTCCTGCGTCCCGCACGCGCGATCGCGCCGTCGAGCCCGTCGGCGATCCGGCCCGCGAGAAGCGGCAGGATCGCCCAGAGGGTGGAGGCACCCGCCGCCACCAGCCCCGCCGCGAGGAGCCCGAGCGCAAGGCCCACCATCGTCACGGCATCCGCGCTCCAGCCGCGGCGGGCGAGCATGGGCCCCGCACGGTCGAGCGGCGGGTCGATCAGGCGTCGCATCAGACCGTCGAGCATGGCACCTCCTGTGTGCCCTCTGTGGCCGAAGCGGCGGGCTCGTGCAACGGGGGCGATTGCGGGGGCCCCGCGCCTCACGCTAAGCCGGGGGCGAGCCACAGAAGGGAGAGCGGGATGTTCGGACGGATCATGGGGGCGGCACTGGTCTGCCTCGCGGCGCTGACGCCCGCGGCA